>NZ_JAXMIH010000006.1:0-629977 GCF_034366625.1 Prosthecobacter sp. | reverse complement strand
CGTGAGTTTCTCAATGCGCTCACCAATAGCATCCTCGAGATCGCCCACAGCAAGATCACCCGCTACGTCGGCAACTATGACAACTACCTGCGCGAGAAAGCCGCACGCGCCGAGCAGTTGCAGGGTGCTTACGACAATCAGCAGCGCGAACTCGCCAAGATGCAGGCCTGGGTGGACAAGTTCAAAGCGAAGGCCAACTTCGCCTCCCGTGCGCAGGACAAGGCGAAGATGATCGACCGCATCGAAAAGGTCGATGCGCCTGTCGCTGACGCCAAGACGGTGAAGTTCCGCTTCCCGCAGCCGATTCGCAGCGGTCAGCGTGTCATCCGCGTGAAGGACGTTGATTTCGCCTATGGCACGCAGCCCGTTTACAGCGGCCTCAATCTCGAAATGGAGCGCGGCGAGCGCACCGTGCTCGTCGGCCCGAACGGCGCGGGCAAATCCACGCTGCTCAAACTTCTCGCCGGAGCGCTCACACCGCAGGCCGGTGCCTGCGAACTCGGCCACAACGTCAAACTCGGCTACTTTGCCCAGTATCGCGGCGATGTGCTGAACATGCGTCACACCGTTCTCGAGTCCGCCATGGACCTGCCAAGCCGGCCCGGTGAAAACATGTGCCGCACCTTGCTCGGCTCCTTCCTGTTTCACGGCGATGATGTCTTCAAGCCCGTCGGCGTGCTCAGCGGCGGTGAAAAATCACGCCTCGTGCTCGTGCGCCTGCTGCTCGATCCGCCGAATTTCCTGCTCATGGACGAGCCGACGACGCATCTCGACATGGGCAGCATCGACGCGCTCATTGGCGCGCTCGATCAATACGAAGGCACGCTCGTCTTCATCAGCCATGACGTCCACTTCATCCGCCAGATGGCCAAGCAAGTCCTGCACGTCAGCGCCGGCGTCATCACGCCCTATGCCGGGGATTACCAATACTACCTCGACAAATCCAAGGCCGGCTCCGCCCGCGAAGCCCTCACCGCCACGCTCCACAACGCCCAGCCGACCACCTGGACCGCTCCCGCCGTCCGTGAGCCGCCCAAGAGCAAGCAGCAGCGCCGTGCCGATGCCGATGCCCGCAATGCCTTCAGCAAAGCCAAAAAAGAGCTCGATCTGCGCATTTTCAAGATCGAGCAGGAACTCGCCACGCTCGACAAGCGCAAGCACGAGATCGTCAATCTCCTCCAGGAAGAAGCGATCTATGCCGACGCCGCCCAGTTCCGCGTTCTCAGCGCTGAATTGGAAGCCGTCGAGACCAAGATTCCCAAACTCACCAGCGAGTGGGAAAAGGCGGCGGAGGAGTTGGAGAAACTGGTGCCTGTGCCTGCTTGAGAGCGGTAAACTTCAGCTTCTGACATTTGGGCTGTCGAATTGAAAGGTTTGGCCAGTTTTCTTTCATTATTGGCCACAAAACGATAGAAACTTTCGATCTTCCGGATCGATTGAAAGAAACCGCCTAGTTTCTTTCAATCATGAACCAAGGACAGGTCGCACGCCGCTTTTCGGACATCTTCCATGAAGACCACGAGAACTGCCTGATGCCACGAAAGCTCTGCAACGCATCCAAACCCTCGGCATCGTCCGCGAGATCAACGGCGGCAAGCACGGCCGCCTGTATGCTTACGACGCCTATCTCTCGATCCTCAGCGAGGGTACGGAGCCGCTGCGGTGAGAGAGAACGTAGGCCGGATGTGTTGGGCGCAAAAGAACCCCGCATCTGGCGTGATGCACATCGCCCAACTATCCGGCTTTGCGCATCCGATAGCTTCACCGATACCCAAATCGGCCGGATAGTCCGGCGAAGGATGCAAAGCGTGCATGCGGAGTGCAACGCGCCGGACACATCCGGCCTACGGTTCTGCGGCGCTGATTCTGAACAAGGGCAGCTCAACGGCTGCTACAACCACTCACCCCACCGTGCAGATCTGCACGCCCTGCTTGAGCGAGGCGAGCTTGTCTTTGCGCTTGGGGATGAACTCCTGGCCGAGGTAGCCGGTGTAACCGGTTTCCTGGATGGCTTTGATGATGGCGGGGTAGTTCAGCTCCTGCGTCTCATCAATTTCGGCCCGGCCGGGGACGCCGCCGGTGTGGTAGTGGGCGAAGGATTCGTGATCGCGGCGGATGGTGGCGATGACATCGCCTTCCATGATCTGCATGTGGTAGATGTCGTAGAGCAGCCGGAAGTGCGGTGAGGCGAGTTTCTTCACAAGGCTGACGCCCCAGGCGCTGTGGTCGCACATGTAGTCGGGATGGTTCACCTTGCTGTTGAGCAGCTCCATCACCAGCGTGACACCGAGCTTCTCGCACAACGGCAGCAGGCGCTGGAGGCCTTTGGCGCTGTTTTCGAGGCCCTGCTCGTCGCTCATGCCTTCGCGGTTGCCGCTGAAGCAGATGACCTGTTTGAAACCCGCTTTGGCAGAGTCTCTCAACAGCGGCTCGTAGGCTTGCACGAGCAGGTCGTGATGCTCGACACGGTTCCAACCCTTCGGAATCGGCCCGATTTTCACGCCACCGGGACCTTCGATGGTGGGATAGCTGACCATGGCGCAGTGCAGACCATGCTTCTTCACCGTGGCAAAGTCCTTCGGATCGAGCAGCTCGACGGACTCCAGGCCGATCTCCTTCGCCGCGAGACAGAAATCCTCCAGCGGGATGTCCTTGTAGCACCACTTGCACGCGGAGTGACGCACCTTTCCGCCTGCGGCCTTGTCAGCGGCTTCGATCTGCGTTTGCAGCATTGCGGCGATGGCGCTGACGCTGGCGAGGGTTCCGAACTGACGGCGGGAGAGATTTTGCGGAGTCATGCGTGCAGCCTACACGGATGGCATATGCGATTCCAAGCAGAGAATCACGACTTCCTGCCTTTGAGCAGCGACTGGATGGACTTCGGCTCACGACGCATGTCGAGAACAGCGACGACGGTGGTCACTCCAGGCTCGATCACATAGTAAATCGCGAAATAAGATCGCCTGATGATGGCACGACGGAAGCTGCGATACTGTCTGGGGAACATGTCCGGGTTCCATTCGATCCACGAAACACTCTCGCGGAAACGCTCCTGAAAGTCATTCGCACCATTCAGTTTCCATGAATCATAAAAGTCACGTGCATAGCGGAGATCATGCTCCACGATCTCCAAAAACTCGACGGACTGGCTTTTCACCGTTTGGCGACGCGACGTTCGAGTTCCTTGAGCGAAATGCGCTTCACCTTGCCATTGCGATAATCACTCCAACGTTGATCCAACGTTTCCTGATGCCAGACGGGAACTTTGGAGCTGTCGTCCACGCTGGACTGCCAAAGCTCGTCAGCAAGTTTCATGCGCTGGCCTTTCGGCAGGCGTGCGAGATCAGGAAAGTCCGTGAGGCTCATAGCCTGAGTGTATGCCACCTCCGTGTGCAGGCAAGAATTGCTTGTTATAGACGCACCGGCACACCGCGTGCGCCCAAATATTTCTTCACATCACCGACGGTGAATTCACCGAAGTGGAAGATGCTGGCGGCGAGGACGGCGTCGGCTTTGCCATCGCGGAGAACATCGACCATGTGGTCGAGATTGCCCGCGCCGCCGCTGGCGATGACAGGAATGGTGACGGCTTCGCTCACCGCACGAGTTAAAGCGATGTCGTAACCGGCCTTGGTGCCGTCGGAGTCCATGCTGGTGAGCAGGATCTCGCCCGCGCCGCGTCGGCAGACTTCAGCGGCCCATTCGACGGCGTCGAGTTCGGTGACGTTGCGACCACCGTGGGTGAAGACAGTCCAGGAGCCGCGGTCGTTGCGTTTGGCGTCGATGGCGACGACGAGGCACTGACAGCCGAAGGCGTTGGCGGCTTCGTCGATGACGTGCGGCGTTTTGACGGCTGCGGTGTTGATGCCGACTTTGTCGGCACCGGCCATGAGCATCTCGCGCATGTCCGCCACGGTGCGGATGCCGCCACCGACGGTCAGCGGCATGAAGCAGCTCGCGGCGGTGCGTGCGACGACATCGACCATCGTTTTGCGTTCCTCGTGACTCGCGGTGATGTCGAGAAAGACGAGTTCATCGGCTCCCTGCGCGTTGTAAACCATCGCGCACTCCACCGGATCGCCTGCATCGCGAAGCTGCAGGAATTTCGTGCCTTTGACGACACGGCCTTCCTTCACGTCGAGGCAGGGAATGATGCGTTTGGTGAGCATGGGAGCGGAACTGTCCAGGAGTGGTCAAGAGGTCAAGAAATCGTCAAGAAGTGGCCGTCTTGACCTCTTGACGACGACTTGACCATTGCTTGACGCTTTGGGCCTCAGCCCAAGGCCGCCTTCACCATCGTTTCGAGCTTCACGATGTCCTTGGCGAAGTTGCGGATGCCTTCGGCGGTCTTTTCAGTCGCCATGGCGTCTTCGTTGAACAACCAGCGGAAGGTTTTTTCATCGCTGCCGATACGCTCGATCTTGAGGGACTTGGCGTTGGCGGCGTTGAGCTTCGGCGTGAGGGCTTCTTCGCTCGCGGCGAGTTCGCCGAGCAGGCCGGGGCTGATAGTGAGCAGGTCGCAGCCGGTGAGTTCAGTGATTTCACCCTTGTTGCGGAAGCTGGCGCCCATGACCTCGGTCGTGTAGCCGAAGTGCTTGTAGTAGTTGTAGATCTGCGTCACGGAGATCACACCTGGATCTTCGGTGGCGGCGTAATCCTTGCCGGTGCTCTTCTTGTGCCAGTCGAGGATGCGGCCCACGAACGGCGAGATGAGCTTGATGCCACCTTCGGCGCAAGCGACGGCCTGCGCGAGACTGAACAGCAGCGTGAGGTTGCAGTTGATGCCTTCCTTTTGCAGCACTTCGGCGGCTTTGATGCCTTCCCAGGTGGAGGCGATCTTGATGAGGATGCGCTCGCGGCTGATGCCGGCTTTTTCATACATGCCGATCAGATGGCGTGCCTTGTCGATGTTTGCCTGTGTGTCGAAGGACAGACGGGCATCGACTTCGGTGGACACGCGGCCGGGAACGATCTTGAGGATTTCGAGGCCGAAGGCGACGACGAGTTTGTCCATCACACCGTCCACGCCGCCAGATTTGCCATCAGCGATTGCCTGATCGACAAGCGCTTTGTACTCCGCCTTCTGCGAAGCGGCGAGGATGAGAGAAGGATTCGTCGTGGCGTCCTGGGGCTTGTAGGCCTTCATGGCTTCGAAGTCGCCGGTGTCGGCGACCACGACGGTGTGCTGCTTGAGCTGGTCGAGTTGGGTCATAATCTGGGGTTTTGGGGGGCGCGAGAATACGGTCAATGGCGGGTTAATCAAGCGCCAGGAAACGCACACAGATGCTGCCGGGAACGTTCACCTTGGTGCCGGTGAAGGTGAGCTTGCCGCTGTCTTGATCGACCTTGAAAAGCGCCGCCGTACCGCTGTTCTGGTGCGCGGCGATGAGCCACTTGCCGGTGGGGTCGAGGCAGATGTTGCGGGGGATTTCGCCTTCGACGGGGACGTTTTGCAGCAGCGTGAGCTTCCCGGTGGCCGGATCGCAGGCGAAGACGGCGATGGTGTCGTGCGTGCGGTTGGAAACATAGACCACGCGGCCGTTCGGATGCGCGAGGCTCTCGGCGGTGCTGAGGCCGGTCTTGCCACGGTCGGCTTCCGGCAGGGTGGAGACGGTTTCGATCTCGGTGAGCGCGCCTTTTTCAGCGTCGTAAGCGAAGACGGTCTCGGTCATGGCCATCTCGTTGTTTACGAAGACGTATTTGCCGCTGGGATGGAAGGCGAGGTGACGCGGGCCGCCGCCAGCAGGCGTTTTGGCAAAGGCGGGCTCGTTGGGCGTCAGCTTGCCAGTGGCGGGATCGACTTTGTAGATGAGCACTTTGTCCAAGCCGAGATCGCAGGCGAAGGCGAAGCGGTTGTCAGGGCTGAAATTGACGGAATGCGCGTGCGGACCGGCTTGGCGCTTCGGATCGGCACCGGAGCCTTCGTGCTGGAAGAAGCTGGCGGCTTCGGAAACAGAGCCGTCGTCCTTGATGGCATACGAGGCGACGCTGCCGCTGCCGTAATTCGCAAGGGCGGCCATCTTGCCGGTTTTATCGACATTCACATGGCAGGGACCGCTGCCGACCGCACTGGCTTGATTGATCGGCGTGAGCTTGCCGGTTTTGAGGTCGATGCCGAAGGAGCTGATGCCGCCGCCTTTTTTGCCATCGGGCGTGGTGACATCGCCAATCGTGTAGAGGTATTTTTTCGACGGATGAATCGCGAGGAAGCCCGGATTGCCGGCCTCGGCGGCGAGTTCCGGCTGCGTCAGCTCGCCGGAGGCGGAGTTGAACCGGGCGACGTAGATGCCCTTGCTGCCGTTTTTGGCGTTCGTGTTGGTGCCGAAATAGACGAGGAAATTTTCCCCGGCGATGGCGGTGGTGGTGAGGGCGGCAAAGGTGAAGGCAAGGGTGGCTCGTGTCATGGTGCCCCGATGCTGACGGTGTGTGGCAGCGCGGTCAAGCCTGCACTGTGAGTCGTCGGATGAAGGTATTTCATCCAGTCCATTTGTCCGCTTGCTCCTTCTCGAAGGAAGCCGCAGTTTCCGTCCATGAAGCCGAACCTGTTTTTTCTTGCCGCCGCTCTCGTGATGCTCTCCGGCTGTGACGGATTCAAACCCGTGGATCTCGAGCCTGACGAAAAAGAACCGACCTACGACACCAAGCAGGACAACTGGATGCCGAAGAACAGCTAGCGCCAGTCTGGCGCTCAAATCTGCATCACGCCCGCATTTGACCGCGCCAGCGGTGCTCGCCACGATGAGCCATGCATCCCGCCTGGTTCCACGTCGAAAACGAAGCTGACATCCCATCGCCCGCACTGCTGTTCTACCGCAGTCGCATCGAGCACAATCTGCAACTCATGCTCAAGATCGCGGGCAATGCGAAACGCCTGCGCCCGCATGTGAAGACGCACAAGACTGCGGAGGTCATCGCGATGCAGATCAAGCTTGGCATCACGAAGTTCAAGACCTCCACCATCGCTGAAACAGAAATGTGCGCCGCCGTCGGTGCCACCGATGTGCTGCTCGCCATGCCCTGCGTCGGCATCAATGCGCATCGTCTGGCCGAACTCGCGGTCAAATTTCCCGAAACGCAGTTCTCCAGCATCGCCGATGCCGAGGAGACCATCGGCTTTCTCGCCACCGCCGCGCAGCAGCACAACGTCACCCTCGGTGTTTACCTGGATTTCGATTGCGGCATGGCCCGCACCGGCATCGTGCCCGGTGATGCGGTCGCGATGCTGGCGCATGTCATCAAGGACATGCCGCGACTCCAGTTTCGCGGTCTCCACGCCTACGACGGCCACATTCATGACGAAAGCCTTGATGTGCGTCGCGAGCGCTGCGATGCCGCGTTCGAGCCGGTGTTGCAGTTTCGCTGCCGTTTGCAGGGCGAGGGCATCGTCGTGAAGGAACTCGTCGCCGGTGGCTCACCGACGTTCGGCATCCATGCGGGATATGACGACCGCACCCTCAGCCCCGGCACCACCGTGCTGTGGGATTTTGGTTATGGAGACAAATACCCCGCCGATCTGCCCTTCCAGCCCGCCGCCGTGCTGCTGGCCCGCGTCATCAGCAAGCCGGGCACGAACCGCATCACGCTCGACCTCGGCCACAAATCCGTCGCCCCTGAGAACCCGCATCCTCGCGTCCGCTTCGAGGAACTGCCCGATGCCGTCGCCGTGATGCAGAGCGAGGAGCATCTCGTCCTCGAAACCGATCGCGCCCACGAATTCACCATCGGCCAAGCACTCCACGGCATCCCACGTCACGTCTGTCCGACCGTTTCGATGCATGGCGAGGCTTACGTCATCGAAGTCGGCAAAACGACCGAACGTTGGCCCATCACGGCGCGGAACCGGCTGATCACGGTGTGATTGTCAGACTCAGACGTTTGTGAGTGAGCTGGGATCGTGCCAAACGTCAATGTAGGCTCCATCTGTTAGAAACCGCCAGCCAGGAGGCAGCGAGAGAAACGGCAGAGCGAGAGGGCAATGCTCTGCCAAGTGCTCGTAGCACATTGGTTGGAAAAAGTCATCCGCAGCAGACCATTCCCCGGCCCACAAGAACCAACCGTTGGTTCCATCGTCAGGACTTACGCGCACTCCTTGAATTGGAGCGAGATGCAGTGTCTGAAGAGCAATGCCAACGCGTGAACTTGGTGACGGCGGGTCAAACACGGCATGGTGTTGTGCGCATGTGTCTTTTTGTGCGTCGATTATCTCAGACATGGTTCTCATCCTGACGCGGTTACTTTACAAAGATTCTGGCCATCGAGGCAACATCACAGTCTGAACTTTTAATAGAAGCTTGAACTTGGATTTCCCTTTCCGTGACTTCCGTGTATTCCGTGGGGCAATTCCATGAATCACTGGCTTCTCAAATCCGAACCTGATGTTTTTTCCTTTGACCATCTGAAGGCGCGCCCGAAGAAGACGGAGCCGTGGAATGGGGTGCGGAATTATCAGGTGCGGAACATGATGCGGGATCAGATGGCGGTGGGCGATCTGGGGTTCTTTTATCACTCCAGTTGCGACGTGCCGGGCATCGCGGGAGTGGTGAAGATCGTGAAGGAGGCGTATCCCGATCACACGCAGTTTGATCCGTCCTCCGAATATTTTGATGAAGGCAGCAAGCGCGAGGAGCCGCGCTGGCTGATGGTGGATGTGAAGTGGGAGGCGGACTTCAAAACCTTCGTGACGCTCGACATGCTGCGCGCTGACGCGAAGCTGGCAGACATGCTGATCTTGCGACGCGGGAACCGGCTTTCCATCACGCCGGTGGAGCAGAAGCATTGGGACCGCATTTGCAAGCTGGGCGGGGTGTAGCACGAGTTTTCTAACTCGTGGTTTGGAGAGAGGGGAACGAGTTGGAAAACTCGTTTTACGTTTAAGGCAGCGTTTTGGCGATCTTGTTGAAGCCGGGTCGCACGGTGCCATCGGTGGCGATGAGAGGCAGCGGATTTGCCACGCGACCAAGTTCGCGCACGCCGGGAGCGTCTTTGGTTTTGTCGCCGAGGTCGGCCTTCATGGTTTCGGCGTGCTTTTGGAGCTGCGCGACGATGTCAGGATGATCGGCGACGACGTTTTTGGCTTCGCCGATGTCGGAGTCGAGGTTGTAGAGCTCGTTTTGAGCGAGGTGGAGTTTCCACGGGCCGCTGCGAACGGCCTGAAGATTGAAACCGCTGTAGTAGTGGAAGACGTCGTGACCGGTGGCGTCTTTTTGGCCGAGGAGAACGGGGGAGATGTCTTTGCCATCGAACTTGAGTTCTTCGAGGCTTTTGCAGCGGGCCAAAGTGCCGAAGGTGGGCAGCCAGTCCATGTGGGAGGTGGTGGCCTTGGTTTGTGAACCGGCGGCGACTTTACCGGGCCACCAGGCGATGGTGCAGACGCGCATGCCGCCTTCGAGGGTGCTGCCTTTGCCGCCGCGGAACGGAGTGTTGTCGGCGCCTTGCTGAAGCGGGCCGCCGTTGTCGCTGGTGAAGATGACGAGCGTGTTCGCATCAAGCTTCAACTCGCGCAAGGTGTCGAGAATCTGGCCCACGCTCCAGTCCACTTCGAGCACCCAGTCTTTTTGCAGGCTGATGCCGGATTTGCCGATGTAGTCCTGATGCGGGTAAAGCGGGAAGTGGACGGCGTTGTGCGGGAGGTAGAGGAAGAAGGGCTTCTGCTGGTTCTCGCGGATGAATTTCACGGCGCGTTCAGTGTAACGGCGGGTGAAGGTGTGGTGCTCGGCGGCCTTGACGCGCTCGACGACGTTGCCGTCATCAACGAGCGGCAGCGGCGGCTGCGAAGCGCCTTTGAGGCCGGTTTCGTCGCCACCAACCTGTTTGGGATCGACACCTTTTTTGGCGACTTCCTTTTCTGGCGGGATGGGTTTGTCAGGATTGCTCTTCGAGCCTTCGCTGCGCGGCCCCATGTCGTTGGAATAGGGAATGCCGAAGTAGTGGTCGAAACCTTGAGCGGTGGGGAGAAACTCGGGCTGATCGCCGAGATGCCATTTGCCGATGCAGGCGGTGGCGTAGTCCGCGCCTTTGAGCACTTCAGCGACGGTGGTGGCACTTGGATTCAATCCGACTGCGGCCGCCGGAAACAGCACGCCGGGAATCGGCAGGACGCGTTTCGGGTAGCAACCGGTCATCATGGCAGCACGCGAGGGCGAGCACACGGGTGCGGCGTAGTGGCTGGTGAGCTTCATGCCTTCCTTCGCCATGCGATCAAGCTGCGGCGTGGGCACTTTGCCGCCGAAGGGGCTGATGTCGGCGTAACCGAGGTCGTCAATGTTGATGAGGATGATGTTCGGAGAAGCCGCGAAGAGCGAAGGGCTGAGGGCGAAGAGGAGGGCAAGGAGCGATTTCATGAGGTCGATTTGAAGCGATGGTAAGCAGCCGGGTTTCGGAGTTGAGGGGCGGGTCTGGACGTCAAGGAGTGGTCAAGGGGTCAAGAAGGTGACACTGAAACATCTCAACGATGATTGACCATTCCTTGACCTGCTTGACGGCGCAGCACCTCACAGATCGATGAGCATGGGCGAGTACATCACGTTGCCTTCGGGAATTTTGGGTGTTTCGCCGCTGGGTGGGAAGGTGGTCTTCACAGCGGAGTGGAGTTGTTCGGCGAGTTTGGCCTGCGCGTCGGCGTGCGCAGGTTTGTCGGCGAGATTGGTGAGTTCCTTGGGGTCGGTTTCGTGGTCGTAGAGTTCTTTGCCGGCACGGCCTTCGTCCCATTCGGTGTAGCGCCAGCGGTCGGTGCGGAGGGCATAGCCGAAGATGCGTTTGCCGTTGTCGCCAGCGGCGGCGCTGGCACCCTGACGTTTGAAGCCGCCGCCGCGGACGACCTGGCTGAGCACCCAGCCGCGGCCTTTGGCGTCGGGGTCTTTGAGGATGGGGACGAGGCTTTGACCTTGGAGATTTTCGGGGGCTTTGACGCCGCAGAGTTCGGCGAGGGTGGGGTAGAGGTCGATGAGGCCGACGGGGGTGTTGGCCACAACGCCTTTTTTGGCCCCGGGACCGGCGATGAGCAGCGGGACGCGAGCGCTTTCTTCAAAGATGCTCTGTTTTTGCCAGAGGCCGTGCTCGCCGAGGTGGTAGCCGTGGTCGCTGGTGAAGACGACGATGGTGTTGTCGGCGAGGCCGAGGCGGTCGAGGGCGTCGAGGACTTTGCCGGCCTGGGCGTCCATGAAGCTGATGGCGGAGTAGTAGGCCTGCACGGCCTGACGGCGGAGATCGTCGGTGAGTTTGTCCTGCTCTTTTTTGTAGCTGCCGAGTGCGGGGGTGGGGAGATCGGCCTGATCTTCCTTAACTCCCTGAACGACGGGCATTTCGGCCTCGGGGTAGCCTTTGAACCATTTCTCCGGCGAGACATAGGGCGTGTGCGGACGGAAGAAGCCGAGGGCGAGGAAGAAGGGGCGGTCTTTGTCGCGGGCGCAGCGTTCGAGCACCCACTCGGCGTCCTTGGCTTGGAGACCGTCGGTGTGTTGTTCGTCGGGACGTGGGGAGGCGTACCAGCTCAAGGTGCCGCCGAAGTTGCCGGGGATGAGGGAGAAGATGTTGGGGTGTTCTTCGAGGCGGTCGCAGCCGGCGGGGTTGAGTTCGAGTTCCCACGAGGCGGGGTCGTCGTGGCCGTTGGTGCCGATGGAGTTGGGGACGCCGTAGTGGTAGAGCTTGCCGATGCGGGCGGCGAAGTAGCCGCCGCGACGAAAGGCCTGTGGCAGGCTGATGTGGTTGGGGATGGTCTGGCGGAAGAGTTGGGAGTTGGTGAGGATGCCGGTGCTGTTGGGGTAAAGCCCGGTGAGGATCGAGTTCCGGCTGGGACCGCAGAGCGGGAACTGGCAGGCGGCGTTTTGGAAGCGGACACCGCGTGCGGCGAGCTTGTCGAGATTGGGCGTTTTGACGAGCGGGTGACCGTAGCAGCCGAGGCTGTTGTTGAGGTCGTCCGCCATCATGAACAGTACGTTCGGACGCGGGGCGGCGTGGAGGGCTGAAAGAGCGAAAAAGGCGGCAGCGGTGAGGAGGGTCGGGAGTCTCATGACGGCACCTGAAACGCGATGTGAAGAAGTGTCTTGCGACGGAATCCAGCATGCCTGTCACTGATGATCGAGATCTCCGGTGGAAAGACTTGATCAGCATGCTCAAAGGGCATCAATAAGCTGATTTCTCAGTCTTAGTCTCGGTCATTTGCCCGTATTAAAACGGCCAGCTTTAGAACTCAAAATCAATGGCGGGCTGGCTGGCAAAAGAATGAACTTTTTTGCTTGTTCGTGGTCACTCAGAACCTTCATACTGTAAATTCAAACTTAGTTTGAAGAGGGCCTTCGCGGAACTGCGGTTGCGTCGAAAGCGTTTTTTTTGCACCCAACCCATGACTGTTATGAAGCACTTTCGCGCCTACCGCCGATCCATCAGCACCTTGATGATCTCACTCATGGCCTTCTGGCAGATCGCCCAGCCCTTGCAGGCGGCGACCTTTTACTGGGACACGGACACCAGCACTGCCGGCAACAATGCCGATGGCACGGGTCTCGGGGGCACGGGCACTTGGAACACCTCCACCATGAATTGGTGGGATACGACCAACCTCGTGGTGTGGCCGAACACCAATGTGGATGAGGCTGTTTTCAGCGTCCCGTTTTCGATTCTTCCGACGCTCAATACCGTGACCCTGATCTCTGGCATCACGGCCAATCAGCTCCGCTTCCTGCGCAGCGGGTACACGCTCACGGGAGGTGATCTCACCCTGGCGGGGACGACGCCGACACTACATGCCAACTTGGGTGAGTCCGCCACGATCGACAGCCAGATCCTCGGCTCCGCCGGGTTCACGAAGACTGGTGGTGGCTCCATTCGCCTCTCGAACAACGTCAATGCTTACACGGGCATCACCACGATCAGCAACGGCTCCCTCATCATCACTGGTCAGGGGGCGCTGGGTGCGAGCGGCTCCCCCATCGTTGTCGCGGCTTTCAATCCGTATGTGGGAGCCAGTTCCCTTGGCGTCAACAACCTGCGAGGTTTCGGCGGCGGCTCTTTGGTGCTCGATGGCACGGGCGGCAACATCACCATCTCCCGTGATCTGTCCCTCCAAGGCAGAGGACCGGTTGGGGATAACGGTGCGGCCCTCGTCAGCACCGGGAACAACACCCTGTCTGGCACAGTGGACATGGGGGTTGCTTTCAGTGGCACGAATATGAACACCCGCATCATTGCTGCGGACGGCACGCTCAATCTCACCGGTCCGCTTAATGTTCAGGGTGTCGCTGCGACCACCATCAACTCTCTCGGTGGAATAAATCAGGCGGGTGCCAGCTCCTACGACATCTCCGGCGTCCTCGCCGGCTCGGGCACGCTCGAGAAGAGTGGAGGGGGCACCTTGTTTCTCAGTCCTTCCGATTCCTCGGGTTTCTCCGGCACCATCCGGGTCAGCGGCAGCGCCGCCAGCGGGCAGAGCGAGGTCCGTATTGATTCTCCGGGTGTGCTCGGCACACGCACCAGCGGGACCACGGGTGCGGTTCTGGACCTGAATGGCGGCATACTGGCCGTGCTGATGGACACGCCGGACGTCAAGGTTTCGAATGGCACCAATGCGAACGTCTATTTCCGTGCTGCCAGCACCATCTTTGCGGACCATACACCGGGCAGTTCCGCCAAGGATCAGACGGTCGCGTTCGGCAACATGTCTTTTGAAGACAATATTACGCTGACCTTCAACAGCAGGAACGGCTACGGCATGAGCTTCACCACCGCGCCGGTAAACGGGGGCAACGAGCAGAGCACCTTCACCAATAACCTCCAAGGGGGTGCATTGCTCAGCTTCACCGGGAATTTCTGGAGCAATACGGATAACGGTGCTGCCCGCACGATGACCATCGGCGGTGCCGGTAACACCCTGATTAACGGCAGCATTATCGCCACCTCCGTCGCCTTTAACCACAATCTCACTAAGACCGGTGCCGGCACGTTGACCCTCACCGGCACGGCTTCGACCTTGGACGGAAACGTTAGCGTCAACGGCGGCACCGTGGCGATCAGTGACTGGCGCGCGATCACGAACAACACCTCTACGGTCAACATCAACGCTGGTATCCTGAGCGTCATCGGCAACAACGTCTCGCTGGCGAACCTCACCACCAGCAAGGTGATCAACCTTTCGGGCACGACGGGTGCCGCGACCATTCTCGCCAACCAGACCGGCACCAGTCCAGGCTTGGTGCTGAACGCGGACTTCACCGCCACGGGTGCAGGCACCAAGACGCTTACCTTGGGCGGTACGAACATCGGGGCCAACACAATCAATGGGGCCATCGTTCAAAATGGCTCCACGCTGGTGACTAAGATCGACGCGGGTCGCTGGATTCTGGCTGGCACCAACACCTACACCGGGGCCACCACCATCTCGAACGGCACACTGCAATTGAAGGCCAATGCCGCGAGTTCGACCATCCTTGCCGATGCGTCGGCCATCGTGTTCAACGCCACCAACGTCTATGCGGGTGGGATTCTGGAACTGCTCGGCCAGGCCAGCACCAACAACGTGGAAACCCTCGGAGTCCTGACTCCTACCGCTGGTTCGGGCACCGTCAGGCTCACTCCTGGAAGCGGTGGGACCGCCTCGATTGTCTTCGCCTCGCTCGGCGCTGTCGGCGGCGGCAGCACGGTGAACATCGTCGCGCCCACCAGCGGTGATACCGTCAAGTTTACGACAACTGCTATCGTGAATAACATCGCGAATGCCGGTCTCTATTACAATGGCTCTGACTTCGCCTTTGTGCCAGGAGCTGCGACGGCCCTGCGCGCGCCGAATTACACGACCGATACGGACTTTGCCACCACCTCTACCGCGCTGACGGCGGCGCGCAGCATGGAGATCACGGGCGCTGGCTTCAGCAACGCGGCGGTGACCATCGACTCTCTCCGAATCAATGGAGCGACCGCCCTCAACATGACCGGCCTCCTGACGATCCGCACCGCAGGCACAGCGAATGCCTCGGGCGGTATCATTCAGACCGGCGGCTCCGGCTCCATCACGGGCACCGGCGTCAGCACCGGTGGCAGCGGTGCGCTGGTCATCAATGTGGATGGCGGGGCCAACTCGCTGTCACTTGATGCTCCGATCACCGCGACGACCACGGGTGGCTTTACCAAGGTGGGCGCAGGCACCTTGCGTCTGGGCGGCACGAACGCTCAGACCGGCACGATCACCATCAACGAAGGTACCGTGCGTCTCGCTGGCGCTGATCGTTTGGGCGCTGCCGCCGCGCTGACCATCCGTCAGGACGGCATCCTCGAACTGAACGGCGTCACGCTCGCGACCAGCACCAACGCCTTCAACAACAACGGTATCGTGCGCAATACCAGTGCCACTACCGATGTCACCTTCACGGTCGGCGGTGCCAATGGCACTGGCACCTCCCTCGGTATCATTGAGGACGGCGGGGTCGGCAAGGTGAGTGTGGTCAAACTTGGCACAGGCGGCCAGTCTTGGCTGGGCCTGAGCACCTACACTGGTAGTACAACGATCGGCTCCACGGGCATCGTGACCATTAACAATCTCCAGAACGGCACCAACCCCAGCGGCATCGGTGCCTCCAGCAATGCGGCTAGCAACCTCATCTTCAACGGCACCAGCGCCACTCAGGCATACGGGGGGCTCAGCTACACGGGCACGACCAACGACGAGACGGACCGTCTCTTCACCTTCAATGGTGGTGCCGATGGCGGGGCGCGCATCCAGTCCAACGGGGTCAATGGCGCGACGAGCAGTTGGACCAACACCGGGGCGCTCCTTTTTGGTGCCAATGCCACTGGCAATCCCCAGGGTCTCGTCCTCGGGGGGGCGTCCACCGGAGACAACCGTTTCTTCCCGATCATCAACGACAACGGCGCTGCGGCTACTTCCGTTTACAAAGCGGATGCTGGCCTCTGGTTCCTGGAAGCCACGAACGGCTATTCGGGTGCCACGACGATCCGTGGCGGTGCTCTTTCGGTTAGCGACGGCATCAGCCTTCCGACCGCTTCGAACTTGGTCCTGGATGGAGGTTCCCTCGCCAGTTCCGGAGCCTTTAGCCGCGCCATCGGCACGGGTGCTGATCAGGTTCAGTGGACGGCGCATGGTGCAGGTGGATTTTCCGCAGGAGGCTCGCCGCTGACGGTGGATCTCGGCACGGGCAACGTCTGGGGCAGCACGGCGGGTTTCCTCGGCACGGGTGCCCTGCTGTTGAACAATTCCGGAGTTTCCCGCTCCGACGTGGACATCATCAGTGGGTTTGAGATTACGCTAGGCGCTGCAGTTACGGTCAACGCCACGACCACCGCAGCTAGCGCCACGGTCACTCTCACCAGCGGCACCACCGCTGGCTTGGCCATTGGACAGACGATCGCGAACAACCCGAACATCCCGGCGGGTTACACGATCGCGACCATCACGAGTCCGACGACCTTTACCCTGAATTCCGCCACAGGCGTGACTGCGGGCACCAGCGTCGCCACCGACACTCTTGCTGGCGGCTACCGCCAGATCAATGTGGGTGACTTTACCAGCGTTGGATCGGACTTTGCCACCATCAGCGGCATCATCACCGGAGCTGGTAATCTCGCCAAAGAAGGCACGGGCATCTTGAATCTGCGAGCAGCCAATACCTACACGGGCCAGACCTTGCTGAGGGCGGGCACCCTTGTGGTGGAGACACTCGGCCTCAGCACCTCGCCGGGCAATACCAGCGTCGGTAACTCGGCCCTTGGCAACACGGACGCCGGGGCCATTGCCATCGGCAACGGCGGCACGGGCGCAGGCATTCTGGAATACGTTGGCACCGGCGAGACCAGTGACCGCAAGATCCGGCTCAACACCACGACGGGCAGCGTTCAACTCCACGCCGACGGCACCGGTCCGCTGATCCTCACCAACGTGGCCAATGACATGGTCGCCGGTGCCAAGACCCTGTTCCTGCGCGGCGTCAATGCCGGTGGCAACATGATAACCAGTCAGTTGTCCGATAACGGGGGGATTCTTGGGGTCACCGTGGACAGCTCGGCGACGTGGATACTGACCAACAACAACAACTACACTGGTGGAACTTCGGTGACCGGCGGTGCATTGGGGATCGGGCATGACAACGCACTGGGAGGCACCGGCACCTTGACGATCAGCAACGGGACCGTTTTCGCCTACGGTGGCGACCGCACGATCTCCAATCCCATCACGCAGTCCGCTACGAGCGGCACCATCGCGGGCTTCACCGGCGATTACAGCATCAACCTCACGGGACTCTGGACGGATCCCTCCACGACGAGCACCACGCGTTTCATCCGGAACAACATCGTGTCCGGCAAGACGCTGACCCTCAGCGGCAACTACTCCGCGACCGCCGGAACCACCAGTCTGGGCATTGGATTCGACGGCTCGGGCGACACGATCCTCAATGGCATCTTCAGCAGCACGATGCCCAGTTTCGGGGTCATCTATGCGGGCACCGGAAGCCTCACCCTGGGTGGAGCCAATACTTACACCGGGCGGACGAGGATCACATCCGGAACGCTCCGTCTGGGTGCAAACGAAGTGATTCCCAACGGGGCCGTCAATCCCGCGAACAACGAAGTCGTTTTGGATCCCGGTTTGGGACTGACCGCCACCCTTGATCTCAATGGCAAGACCGAGACCATCAATGGGCTCACCGCGAACACGGCTGGCACCGCCATCATCGACAATACTTCTGGCACTGCGGCTTCGCTGACCTTTGGGGCAAACGATCAGGCAGTGACCATCGGCGGCATCGGAAATTACACGATCACCGACAGTGGAGCGGGTGCGCTTTCGATCACCAAGACAGGCACGGCCAGTGCCTCGATCCTCACAGGGGTGACGCTCACCTATCAAGGCACCACTAACGTCAACGGCGGCTCGATGTCCATTGCCTCCGCCCTCAATGGTACAACGGGTTTGAGCGTGACCAATAGCGGCAGCGCCCTGACCCTCAGTGGCGGGATCACCTCCCCATCTGCCATCACGAGTGTCGTCGTTGAGAACGGCGGGCTTCTCAACCTCCTTGACGGCGCGGGCAGCAAGTTCAGCGGGCTGACCAGCCTTCAACTTGGCTCTAGCGGTGGCACTATGACCAGCCTGAATCTCAATGTTGGCGATCTCACCGTGGATGGCGATGAATTGAACACGGATACCTTCATCCTTACCACTGGAGGCACGCTCTCTCTTTTTACCGGCAATCAAATCACCTTCAACCTCACGGACACCGGGCTGAATGCCGGGCAGACTTATGAATTGCTCAATTTCGTGGACGGCGGGTTCACGAGCGGGGTGCTCGCGAACACCGACTACATCCTCGGGGCCACCCCGGGCGGCTTCAGTTCCATCACACTGACGGCAAATAACAACAGCGTCTTCATCACCACTGGAACGCTCATCACGGGTTCTTCCTACTGGCGCGGACTGACCGACAACACTTGGAATGCCAATGCCAACAACTGGTCCCAAGACAAGGCTGGCACCACTCCCGCCCTTTCCACCCCTGGGCAGGGCACAGACGTGATCTTCCAGTGGGACGCACCCACGAACGCTGCCGTGACAACAACGCTGGAGCAGAACTTCAAGGTCAACTCGCTGACCTTCGAGGCATCCACGACTCCTGCCAACACGCCGACTTCGGTGACGATCGGCCCCGGTCTCGTCACGACGAACCGCATCGAGATCGCCCCACAACTTGCGACCGACGGCATCAAGATCACGGCAGGCGGACCTGCGGCGGTGACCATCAGCGGCCCCGTGCGCCTCGGCGGTCTGGCCACCAGTCAGACTTGGAATGTGGCGGACGCTGGTTCCGTCCTGTCCCTGGGCTCGCTCTTGGGCGAGAGAGACGTGACCAAGACAGGTCTTGGCAAGGTCACACTCACCGCTGCTGCCGACCCGACCTTCAATAGTGGCGACACGGCCGACGTGACGATCAATGCAGGCACGCTGGAAATGACCAACGTGGCGGCCCTCGGTGACGCGGTGAACGGCAACTTCGCCACCGTCACCGTCAATACCGGCGGTGTATTTTTCTACAACGGAGCCGCCAGCACGACGACCAATCTGGCCATGCCTCTGACGCTTGCGGGTGGCACGCTCTCCGCCGGTACTGCGACCCAGACCTACAGCGGCACGGTGAATGTCAGTGGTAACTCATTCATCAACATGCGGGACAGCAATTCCGCCGTCGTTTCCACTGCGGCCCGGAGCATCACCCTCACCAACGTGCTCAGCGGCTCGGGCAGGCTGACGGTGGACAGCGTGGACACGCTCACTGCCGGCAATGCGGAAACCGGCACCCTCACGATCAACAACCTGGCCAATACCTGGGACGGCGAACTGGCCTTTGAACGCGGAACGGTGGACTTCACCTCCCTCCCAGCGACTGCGGCCAATGCCGGTCACATAGGTGCAGTGACCTTCAACACGCTCGGGCGGGTCATTTACCGGAATATCAACGGTCAGACCCTCAATCGCACTGGTGCCTTGACCTTTGCCGCAGGGTCCATTGGAGAGGTGTTGATTGACAACATCAGCGCTGTTCTCGCCAGCGACTATGTGGTCAATCAGAACGGGGTCACCACTCTCGGTTCCGGTGGCACGGGTGCCTCGGCCCGCTTTACCGTTAATGATGCCTCCAGCACGCTCAACCTTGCCGGAAACGTCATCCTCGGCGGCAACAGCAGCATCTCCGCAGACGGAGGCGATGCCGACTCTTTTGTCACCATTTCCGGAATCATCTCTGATGGCGGTTCCGGCTATTCACTCGCGATCAATGATGACGCGGGTGCCTGGGCAGTGACCAATGACATCATCCGCCTCACCGGGGCGAATAGCTTCACCGGGAACATCTCTCTCTCAGAAGGTGCACTGGAGTTCAACACTGTCACGGACATCAGCGGTGGTGCCAGTTCACTTGGCAACGGCGCGGCCGTTACCATCGCCGGCGGCACGCTCCGCTTCATTGGCGCCAGCGCACAGTCCACGAATCGCCCGATCAGCATCACTGGCACCGGCATCCTCTCGGCCAACGGCACGGGCGGAGCCGCCATCACTTACAGCGGCGCAATTAACATTGTGTCAATCACCGATGGGACAAAGATCACGCTGACCGGCGCAGCCGGCAGCGAGGGCATCATCAGCGGGGGAATCACCCAGACAGGGGATGAAGCGGATATGACGGTTACTGGAGGCACCTGGACACATACCACTGCGACCAGCCGCGTTGGCGATGCCATGGTCGTCACCGGTGCCGACACGATCCTGAATCTGAACAGCGGGTTATTCCAGGTGCGCGACGACTTTGCCGTCATCGCCGGAGCTACTCTGAACCTGAATGGAACCGGTGTCCTCTCATACAATACGCCGACCCTCACCTCGGGCACCCTCCAAGCTTACACCAATGGGGTGATCAATCTGGGAGCCAACGATGCGGTGGTCGCCACGGAGTTCGACGAACTGAGAATCGGCACCGACGGAGCAGGGGTGGGTACGTTCAACATGAGCACCTTTAACCAGACCGTGACGGGGTTCATTTTCGGGAACCGCAACCTTGACCGCTCCGGCCTTGTCAATGGAACCGGCACCCTCACCGTGACGGGCAATTTCGACCTCTACGGCGGCACGGTGAACGCGAACCTCGCCTCTCCGTTAGCGGCTACCGAAGCGATGGAGAAGATCAGTTCTAACACCGTGACGCTCACCGGCGATAACAGTGGCCTCCTCTCCACCGGCGACACCATCGTTTACGACGGCATCCTGAACCTGAATTACACGGTCAGCAATACCCCCAAGATCAATGTGACCCAGCCGCTCGACATGCGCGGTGCCAGGGTCAACCTCATTGGCAACAACGGCGCGGCCACCACACAGAGCGTCACCGGTCTCACTCTTGCCACCGGCGGCTCGAGCACCATCCAGGTCACCGGCGGCACAGGGCAGGATGCTGTGCTGAACTTCGGTGCCATCACCCGGGGCAATCTTGCCCAGGACGGCACCATCCGTCTCATGCTGCCAGGCGGGACGCAGAGTGCCACCAATGGTATCACCACCACCAGCCCCAACAGCGCCTTCGGCATGCTCGGCACTGGTGCCACGGTCACCTCTGACGCGGCCTACGCCACGGTGGAAGATGGGACAGGGACTTGGTTTGCCACGAAGAATACGGCGGGCGTTGGTCTCGGCAACATTGTCGCCCTCGCCTCGACGCCCAAGAATGATGTCACCACATGGCTGACAGGTGACCACATCACCGATGAAACCACAGGTTTCACCGGCACGCTTCAGAGAGCCTTCATCAACAGCCTGCGCTTCAATACAGCGGGCGGCTCCGATGTGGCCATGTCGAACACTGGCGTTCTCATCATCGGCAGCGGTGGGTTCCTCATCACCAGCAACGTGGGCGGCACGCCTTCCATGATGGGGGGCACGCTGGCTTCGGGTGCCACAGAGCTTGTGATCACCCAGGACAGCACCCAGAGCTTCGAGATTAGCTCCGACATCCGCATCAACCAAGGAGTGACGAAGACGGGTGCCGGAACCCTCTTGCTCAGTGGAAATAATGTTTACACCGGGTTGACCGAAATCCAGGAGGGCACCCTACAAGTCTCCGGCAACTCCATCGGCGACACCTCGATCGTCACGCTCTCGGCCAGCAGGCCCACGACCCTCGAACTGCTTGCGGATGAGACCATCGGTCGTCTCCAGGGTGGTTCGCGCAATACGGACGGGGACTATGGCACCGTGGCCGTCGGCTCCCACACCCTGACCATCAACAACAGCGGCGGCAGCACGACCTTTGCGGGCTTCTTCACGGGGGATGGCAATATCATCAAGCAGGGGACGCACAACCTAGCCTTGAGCAACGTCAGCACCGGCTTCACTGGCATACTCACTGTGGAGTCCGGTCTGGTCACCATCAATGGCATCGGCCAGATCAATGCCAGTAACATCCGCATCAACAAAGGCGGCACGCTCGACATCGACAACACGGCCACCACAATCACCACGACGCGAATTCTTGACACCACACCGATCACTCTGAACTCGGCCGACGGCTTCTTTCAGGCGTCTCCGACCATCGTGCGCGGACTCAGCCTTCGGAACAACAACGACGCCACCCGGGATGAAACCGTCGGACTCATCACCCTCAACACGGGAGCCAGCTACATCGGCATGGAAGCCAGCTCCACCAATGATGACGCGGACTTCATCATCAGTGATCTCGTCCGCCTCAACGACGCGACGCTGAACGTGCGCGGCACGAACCTCGGCGGTGCCTCTTCTCAGGAAAACGAGTTCCGTATCGGCGACGCGACCAATCAGACGGCGTTTATCGCGAATGCAGCCAACCTCGTCGGCGGAGGCGGAGCAGCCGCGTCGCAGAACATCAGTATCGTGCCGTGGGCCATCGGTGAGTCCACCGCCGGAGCTCTCGCAGCCACGCACATGGGTAACTCGCTCGTGACCTATGTGAGCGGTTCTGGTTTCCGCCCGCTTACTTTGGCGGAATACAATACCTTTGGTGCCCAGGTGCTGCCGACGGATAACATCCGCGAGTCCCTCACGGGGGCACTCGCTGTTGCTTCGGGCCCCGCAAAAACCATCAATGCGCTCGTGCTGCACAATGCCAGCCTCGCCAGTGCCACCCATGCGGTCACCGGCGCTGGTGTCGGCGAGTCCCTCGCAGTCACTAGCGGAGCGATGCTTTTCACACTGGACCCTGCGGCAGTGGCCGGAGATTACGGCATCACCTTTGGAGGCTTCGACAGCGGCATCACCGTCGGTGCCACCAATGAATACGTCATCCACGTCGTGAACCCCGATTCAGGTGCCCCGACCAAGGCCCTCACGGCCACGATTTCCTCGCCCCTTACCTCTGCTGCGGACATCACCAAATCGGGCCGTGGCACTCTCATCTTATCCGCCGTGAACACCGCTGGCGGAGGTGCCAACAAGACCACAGTCAACGAAGGCATCCTCGAAATCGCCGACCTCGACAACATCGGCGGTAACACAGGTTCCCTCGTCTTCGCTGGTGGCACCCTTCGCCTCGGCACAACTTTGACTGACGATATTTCACTTCGCACGATCACCCTGCTGGATGGCGGTGGCACGATCGACACCAACACCATCGATCTCGCCCTTGCCAACAGCGTCGGCTCCGGCCTCGGCGGTCTCACCAAGGTCGGCTTGGGCAATCTAACCTTGAACGCCGCCGCCACCTACACTGGAGCGACAGTGGTCAGCGGCGGCACGCTGACCGTCGGTGCCAACAATGCCACCGGCAACGGTGGTGCCCTTAGCATCGGTGCAGGAGCCACTCTGGCTCTCGGCACCAACAGCATCACCGCCAGTCTTGTCTCCACGAGTGGTGCCAGCCCAGTCATCACCGGCACGGGCACGATCAACGCCTCCACCGGCTTCTTCTTCAGCAACACGGGTGATATAACGGTGGACGCGGTGCTGGCAGGTTCGGGCGGGCTGTTTAAAAATCAGACCAACATCCTCACCTTGGCCGGTCTTAGCACCTACACCGGAACAACAGAGATTCAGTCCGGCACACTGAGCTTCAACAGCATCGCCAACGTCGGCGGTGGAGCCAGCGCGCTCGGCGCTCCGACCACGGCGGAGGCTGGCATCATCCGCATGGGCCTGACCACCACAGCCACCACTCTTACCTACACCGGCACCGGTCACACCAGCGGCCGACTCATCGGCATGCAGGGGACCACGGGCGCTGTAACCCTGAACGGTAGTGGTTCTGGTGCCATCGGCTATGGCGGTGCCCGCTTTGAAATGGCCGGGAACAAAACCCTAAACCTCGGCGGCACTTCAGATGTCGCTCTGATCAACTCCATCGGTACCCTCACCGAGATCGGTGGCGTGCTAAGCCTCATCAAGACTGACACCAACACCTGGAATCTCAACCAGTCCAACTCCTACACCGGCGCAACGAGCATCAACAATGGTATCCTCCGCCTCTCCGCTGTGCAGAACCTGACCGGAGCACTCCAGTTCGGCAGCACCAACGCCATCACTACCGCAGGCAGCCTGGAGGTTCAGGAGAACGCCACCTTTGGCAGCATGACGGTGCAGACCAACTCCGCCGTCAATACCAACAACCTTTCGATTGATGCCACCAAGTCGTTGACGATCAACGGCAACGTCATGCTGGGCAGCAGCCTGGCAAGCTCCACCACGTTGTTCGCCGCTTCAGGAGACGGGACATTCATTGTCAATAATACTGTGGCCACGGGCGTCACTTTCCAGGTGGGCAATGCGAACACGAACATCGCCACCGCCGACTTCAGCGCATTGGGTGCCATGAACGTGTCCCTGAACACCACGAGCGGCATCATGCAGGTCAGCAGCACTTCCACGACCAACAGCACTGGCTTTGGAAGTTTGATCCTGGCGAAGGATACCACCATCACCGCGAGCGCTCTCACCGTGGGCGGCGCTGGTTCCTACAATGGCAACGTTGGTCAGGTCAACAGCCTCAAGCTCGGTACGACAAGCAACATCATCCATGTCAACGCCATCAACATCGGCACCGGCTTGCGCGACTTTGGTTCCGTCACCTTCCAGGATGTCACCGGCACGCTCACCGTCCGTGCGGCGGATGGGGTGGGGCGTGCTGCGTTCAACATGGGTACCACGGGTGGTGCAACGGGAGTCGCCACAGTGGCAGGAGCACAGAACACCTTCGACGTGACCGGCCACAATGCTGACCTCTTGCTAGGTGCTGTGGCCATCGGCACGCAGGCCACCCGCGGGGATACGCTGACAAACGTCTTCTCCTTCGACACCGGCACCCTCGACATGACCAGCCTGACGATGTCCGTCAAGACGGGCACGCCCCTCGCGGGAGATCGTGACGTCATTAGCACCGTCAACCTCGGCGGCGGCACTGTCACGATTGGCAGCGGCATCCTGCAAATGGGGCAGACCTCCACATCGGGCAACATCGCCACCGCGACCTTGAACGTCACCGGTGGCGACGTGACCATCGGTGCCACGAGCGGAACGGCCATCACAATGGCATCGGCAGCCGCGGGCACCACGGCCACCGGGGCGGTGAACCTCACCGGCGGCACGACGACCGTGCAGGGCGACATTGTGCGCACTGGCGGCGCGGGCACCACCAGCGCCACCATGACCCTTGACGGTGGTCTGCTCGACATGACAGGCAACGACATCGGAACTGGCGCGAGCACGGTGACCTTCGCCGCCCAGTCCGGCACTCTCACCAAACTCGGCGAACTCAACGGCGGCGGGGTGCTCGACAAGACCACCACTGGCACGCTGACACTGACCAATGGCAACGCCTACACCGGCGGCACCACGGTCACCGCCGGCACCCTCCTCGCCATGAACACCACCGGCTCCGCCACCGGTGCTGGCGCGGTCACGATCCTGACCACCGGCACCCTCGGGGGCACGGGCACCGTGGCCGGCAATGTCCAGGTCAACAGCGGCGGCACGCTCGCCCCAGGAGCCAGCGCTGGCCAGCTCACCCTCACCGGTACCCTGAACATCGATGCTGGCGGCTTCCTCCTCGCTGAAATCGGCGGAGCCACCACCAATGACGCCGCCACCATCTTTACCTACTTCAATGCCAACGGCCAGAGTCTCACCGGCCTCACCATTCAGGCATCGTATGAAAACTACCAGGTCGGCGTCACCCAGCATGACAGCGTCAATGTGACGGGCGCCAGCACACCGGCCATCGCCGGCACCTTCCAGTTCGGCCCCGTGCTCGGCGGTTATGTGCCGCAGTATGGTGACATTTTTGACCTCCTGGACTGGACGGCGGCGGGTGATATCACCGGCGCGACCACCTTCGACTTCACTGCGATCACCCTCGGGGCGGGTCTCGGCTTCAACACCGATCTGTTCGCCAGCAACGGCATCGTCGTCGTCGTCCCCGAACCTTCCCGTGCGCTCTTCCTCCTGCTCGGCCTGCTCGGCCTGATGTTGCGCCGTCGCCGCAGGTAATGGTCCGGCGTGTGGCGGCCGATCGTGAATATCACGGTCTTTGACTCAGGCTGACTGGGCCTGATCAGGAGCCAGGGAATCGTCGCCTCTCCGTCTTTGGGCAGAATTTTGTCCTGTTGACCAAGGCAAGGCAAGGCGTTGGTGGGATGGCATGAAGCCTGAACCTTTTGATGAAACGCCTGCGTCACTCAGCCCGCCGAACCTGGAGTCTGTGTCAGACACCAGCAACTTCGTCGTGCCGGCGGACGCGGGTGATTGTGGGGCTTAATCAGCAGGATTTTAGAGCGAAATAAGGCAATTCCACAGGCCCCATCTCCGGCTTTTTCTTGTAATACAGCCGCGAGGTTAAAGAACTCAAAATCAAAGAGGCGAACAGGCAAAAAAAGAATGAACTTTTGTCTTGTCTGATGCCACGCTAATCCTTTATCGTTTCTTTCCAAAAACTTTATTTGAGGTGGCTTTTGCCGAGACTGTGATGTCGGCAAAATGTCACCTCATCTGATCCCAACCTTATGAAATTACTTCGCGCCTGCCGCAGATCCATCAGCACGTCGATGATCGTACTCGTGGCATTCTGGCAGATTGCCCAACCCTTGCAGGCCGCCACATTCTACTGGGATTCAGATGCCACGGCGGCGGGCAACACCACCGCCGGAGCGGGCCTTGGTGGCGCGGGAACCTGGGATGCCATCACGGCCAACTGGTGGGACGGTGTTTCTGCAGATGTCGCCTGGCCGAACAGCACCGACACCGCCATCTTTGCCGGTACGGCGGCTACCGTGACGCTGGGCACGGGGATCAGCGCCGGCGGGCTGACGTTCAATTCAAACGGGTATTTGATCATTGGCGACACTCTCACACTGACTCCGGCTTCTGGCGTGGCTTCACCAGTGATTGCGGTGAATAACACAGGCAGTGGCACCAACCGCGCAACGATTGACTCCTTGGTTGCGGGGTCCAACGGTTTGACGAAGACAGGCAATGGCAGCTTGGTGCTGTCGAACAACTCCAACTCGTTCTCCGGTGACTTGTCCATCAAGCAGGGCCAGTTGGTCGTCACGAACGCCGGGCAGCTCGGCACGGGCACCACGGCGATCTCCGTCACGGGCATTGCCAATACCGGCAACCCCGGTTTCTCCGGTGGTGCATTGCTCGTTCAGGGTGCAGGCACTTCAGCATCAAGCACCGGCCTCACCATCAACCGTGAGATTAGCATCTCTGGTCGTGGCCCGAACGCGGTGAATGCGACTGGGGGGGTGGTCAGCATTGGTTACAACACTTTCTCCGGCGGACTCACCCTGGCTTCGGCTGCCACAGAGGCGCGCGCTTACGCGACTCACGGCACGACGACGGTGAGCGGCACCGTGAATCTGGGCACTGGCGCGGCACAGGTGTTCTTGGGCAATGGCAACTGGAACGTGTCTGGTCAGGTGACGGGTGTGGATGTGGCCAATGACCGTTTCGTCAAAAGCGGGAACGTCGTCGGCACGACCCTCTGGCTGCAGAATGCGAACAACAACTATGCGCAGTCGCTCCGCATTGATTCGGGCACGGTGCGCGTGGCGGTGAACAGCGCACTCGGTCTTAATCTGGGCACGCAGTCAGTGGATTTGAGCAACGGCACTCTTGAAGTCCGCACTGATGCGCCGGGCGGCTTTTCAACTCGCAACGTGTTTGTGCGCGACAACACCACCGGCAGCGTGTTCGTCGATCACGCCTTGGACGGCAACCTCAGCTTGGGCAACCTTTCCAGTTTTCAAAATCAAACGGTCGCCTTCCAGAATCTTCGGGCGACGGGCTTGAACAGCACCTTTAACTTCGCGGGGCGCAATGGATGGGGCGCCACTTTCTTTGGTGCAAGCGGCACGATTGCCGGCGGCGGCAACAACAATGCCACCATCAACAACAACTCCAGTGGAACCCTCACCCTTGATGCTAACCTCTGGAATCAGACTGACGGGTCGGCGCGCACTCTGAGCATCGGCGGCGGTGGGGAAACAATCGTGACAGGCAGGATTATTGCCAGCGGCAGCACTCACTCGCTCACGAAAAACAGCAGCGGCACCTTGACCTTTACCCAAGGCACGGCAGGCACGGCTTCCAACTTCACCGGTGATGTCACGATCAGCGATGGTACTCTGGCCATCCGCACCCTCGAAGTTCTCAACAACACCAATACCAACGTCCGCCGTATCATCTTTGGCAATGGTGCCTTGAGTTTCTTGGGTGACACTGGCACCGGTGCCGGAGAAACCTGGAGCAACAAGACCCTCGATCTCGGGGTGGTGAACAGCTATGTGCTGGCCAACCAGTCTGGCAGCGCACCGACCGCGCTCATCCTTCCCAACAACTGGGGTGCTGGCAGCAACGCCACGGGCAAGACGCTGAATCTTGGTGGCACAAGCGACCAGATCAACGACATTCAGGGGCTCATCACCAATGGCAAGGGCATCACCAATGTGATCAAATACGGCACCGGCACGTGGCAGTTGAACGCTCCCACGAATTACGGGTCAAGCGGGACAGTGACTATTGCCGCCATCGGCACCACTGCGAGTTCGACACTTACCCTAACCTCCGGCACGACTGCAAGCTTGGTTATCGGGCAGCCGATCTCCGGCTCGACTATTCCGGCAGGCACGGTCATCACGGGCATCCTTAGTAGCACCACATTCACGATTAGCCAGGGCGCAGCAAGTGTTGTGGCAGGAACTTATCCCATTGGTGTTGCCAGTGGGGCTACCGCCGTGTTGACCACCACGGCCGCCAGCACTGGAACTACTGCCAACCCAATCATTACGGTTGCCAGCACTGTCAATTTGGTTCCCGGCCAGCAGGTGACCCATGCGTCTCTGCCTGCCGGCCAGAATTGGTATATCCGAGACATCACTTCGGGCACAACGGTTACTCTTGTGAGCGGCATTGGCTCGACCATGACGGTCGGTGCGATCGCCTCCGGCCAGTCTGTCACGCCCACCCTGAGCACGAACTTCGGTGGCAACCTGTCTGTCACCAATGGCTTGCTACGTCTCAATGCCGCGTCGGCTTCCAGCGACATCATCAACAACACGAGCAACCTCGTTTTCGGCAACGAGGCTGTAACCAACCTCGGGAGTGCAGGGGGCACTCTGGAATACGTTGGCTTCTCCGGCGGCTCCAGCACGGAAGTACTGGGCCGTCTGAATCCTGCCGCAGGTCACGGCATTGTCAAAATCACCAACGGCACAGGAGCTGACACACTCACCTTCCTGGATTTGAGCCGCGCAGCGGGTGCCACGCTCGATCTCCAGCCCGACATTGGCACGATTGGCTTCACCACCGCGCCCACCCTTACGAACAGCGTTCTTCCAGGCTATGCCACCTTCAACGGCTTGGATTTTGTCACCCTGAGCGGTAACAACGCCGCGCAATACACCGGTGCAACTGCCTGGAGCGGTGCGCTCGCGCCCACCTCCACGGTCAATTACGTTATCGGCGGGGCCGCCAACAGCACTGGCGGTGCGGTGAATTCCCTTAAACTGACCGGCGGTGCCGCCCTCACCCTTGGCGCGGCGCTCCCCATCACCACCAACCCCGGCGGTTTGTTGTTTGATAACTCCGCAGGCACCGCCTCCATCACAGGTGCCTTCCAGTTGGGTACCACGGCTCAGGAACTGGTGGTCACCACCAACGGCACCTCGCCTGTAGTGGCACCCGTACAAGGTGCGGCTCTGACAACGGGCAATGCGTTGTCGATTGGTTCCGGTGCCTCCAATACCGTTATCAGCAGTGGCGCGGGATCTCTGACGAAAGCCGGCAACGGAACCTTGATTCTCTTCGGCGGCAATGCTTACACCGGCAACACCACCATCAACCAGGGTGCGATTCAGTTGTCTGGCTCCGCCGCGCGCCTCGGGACCATCTCGACCGTGGGTAACATCACCACCATCCGGCAGGGAGGCATTCTCGACATCAACGCCGCCGGCGCATCTGCTGCGCTTTATACGGGTGGCACCACCTATCCGGTGACCACAATCGGCAGCCTCTCGGGATCGGGCATGGTGACCAACAGCGGCAACGGCAGCGCCACCCAGGCGACCTTGAACATCGGACTGCTTGGCACCACGACCTCCAGCGCCACCTTTAGCGGTGCGCTTCAGGATGGCACGGGCCTCTTGAACGTCACCAAGAACGGCACCGGCACCCAGGCCATCGTCGGGGCGAAGACCTACACAGGTGTGACCACCATCAACGCAGGCACTCTCGCCATCACGTCCATTGCCAATGGTTCTCTCAGCAGTGGTCTCGGCGCTTCGAGTAATTCGGCTGCCAACCTCATCTTCGGTGGAGGCACCCTGCTCTACACCGGTGCCAACACCTCGGGTGCCGGCATCTACCAAACTACGCAAACGCCGTCCACCAGCACAGATCGTCTCTTCTCGTTCGCCGGCAACGCTGTCATCCAATCCAGCGGCACTTATGGCAATGAAACGGGCGCGGCGGGCACGGGTGCCAACCACGCCAGTCTTATTTTCAGCAACACAGGCGCGCTCGAATTCCTCACTGGCGGTGCCAAAACGCTGACCCTCGGCGGCACATCCATCGGTGACAACGTCTTCACCCCGCAGATCACCAACAACACCATCGACTCCTCGGCCACTGCCCTGACCAAGGCGGACGCCGGCCTCTGGATTCTCAATCCTTCCTCCGCTAACACCTACTCGGGCACGACGACGATTTCCGGCGGTGCCCTCCGTGCGATGGACGGCACGGGTCTTTCCTCCAACAGTCTCTTGACCATCAATGGCGGCGTTCTGGAAACCTCCGGCACCTTCAGCCGCGCCCTGGGCAGCACGGCGGGAACCAATCAGGTGCAGCTAACCGGCGGTGCCTCCGGCTTTGCCGCCTCCACCTCGGACCGCCTCGTGGTCACGCTCGGCGGCGGTGCCATCACTTGGGGCGGTGCCACCTTCAATCCAAGCTCCCTTGTTCTGGGCTCCTCCACCGCGCTGGGTGAGACGGAAATCACGAACGACATCAACCTCGGCACTGCGGCCCGCACCGTGACGGTAAACAACAACGGCAACACCGGTGCCGCTGTCACCACGGGCATCCTGTCCGGTGTCATCAGTGGTGGGGCGGGCGGCACACTGACCAAGAACGGTGGCAGCCCTTTGATTCTCGGCAATGCCAACACTTATGTTGCCAACACCATCCTGACGGGCGGCACCCTCATCGTCAGTTCCTTCGGCAATGCTTCCGGCACCACCTCCAGCTCCCTCGGTGCCAGCGGCGGCTCTATGGTCTATAACTCCAATGCCACCTTGGACGGCTTGGTTTACGTCGGTGCGGGGGAAACAGCCAGCCGTCCATTGGTCTTCAGCACCGCTCTGACCGCCTCCCGCACCCATCGCCTCGACAGCTCTGGCAGCGGTGCCCTCGTGCTCAGCACTGTGACCAACAGCAACACGGGTGCCTTCACGATGACTCTGGACCTGCGTGGCTCGAACGCGGACAACAACATGATCACCTCGGTGCTGGCGAACAATGGCACCAGCCTTCTTGCCGTCACAAAATCGGAGGGTGGTGTATGGGTGCTCAATCCTACTGCGACCAATACGTTCACCGGTGCCATCACTGCTGCGGGCGGCCTTCTCGGTCTTACCTCGAACGGCATTGGCACTGCTGCCAACATCACCATCAGCAACGGTGCCATCTTTGCCTATGGTGGCGCGCTGACCACCAGCACGCCAGTCACGGTGGGCAACAACGCCACATCAGTCATCGCCGGTCAGAATGCGATCACCATCAACAACAATGTGACCAAGGCTGCTGGCAACAACACGACAAGAATCAGCAACAACTTGGAAGGTGGGGCGCTGCTCACCATCAACGGCAATTTCATCAACCTTGAAGCCGCCACCACCGGCGCGACCCAGAGCTTCGAGATCCGCGGCTACGGCTCTACACTCTGGAATGGCGCAATCACCGAAAACGCGGCGGCGGGCGGCAAGATCGCCTGGAACATCGCCATCGCCAATGATGCCTCCTTCACCATGAGTGGCGCGGCCAATACCTACACGGGAGTCACAACCCTGAGCCAGGGCACGTTGATCCTGAACAAGACTGCAGGCGTGTCGCCGCTTGGCACGACATCATCATTCGCGTTCAATGGTGGTGCGGTTCAGGGCGGCATCGCCCTCACGGGCACGAGCGCGATCAACACGCCGATCACCCTCGGCGGTGATCCGGCCACCTTCAGCGGGACGAACAGCATCGAGTTGACCGCCGCCACATCGCTCTCACTGGCGGCTAGCCGCTCATTGATCAACAACATTTCCGGCGGCTCGCTCACCATCACTGGCAACATCTCGAACACCGCCGCCTCCACACTGACCGTGTTCGGCACTGGCAACACCACGCTCAACGGCATCTACGCCGCAGGCACGGGGGCCAACGGCCTCGCTTACTCTGGCACCGGCACCTTCACCTCGACCGGGGCCAACACCGCCACCGGTGCGCTCACTGCCAACCGGGGCACCCTCGTCTTGGGCGGAGCGAATGGGGTTTGGACGGCAGGCACTGTCGCCATCAACGCGGAGGGCACCCTGCGGCTCGACAACAGCGTTACAAACAACGACAATCGCCTTTCCAACACGGGTGCGATCGCCATGTCTGGCGGCGTGCTGGACTTCATCGGCAACACCACCACGGAGGCTGCGGGTGCGCTCACCGTTACGGGAGCCAGCAGCATCAACATGACTGGCGTGGGCAGCAACAGCCTTACTTTCTCGGGTGTCACCTTCACCGGCAGTTCCGCGCAGTTGGATGTCTCGGGAGTCACCAGCCTGGGCGGCAGCAACAAGATTTTCTTCACCACGTCCACCGGTCTCGGGATCGTCCCTGCCACCAGTGGCATCGTGCCCCGTGTGATGATTGCCGGGGACTTCGTGAGCTACAACCATGACGGCGTTTCGGCCAACGCCAATGGCCTCCAGGCCTTCACTGGCTACAACGTCTCGAACAACCTCAACACCGCACTGGCGACCGATACGCTGAATGTCACCGCCAACGCCGCGCTCCTCGCCAGCCGCACCCTCAACGCCGTCAAGATCAACGGCACTGGCCTCACTGTGGGCACGGCGGGCCGGACGCTCACGCTGACTTCCTCGAACATCCTCAACACCGGGGGCAACAACACTCTCACCGCCGCCCAGATCGTGCAGTCTGCCCAGGGCTTCATCCAGGTGGACTCCGGCACCACGCTGGATGTGAACGCCTCTTTCACAAACACCATCCACAAGACAGGGGCCGGCCAGATGGATCTGAACACCCAGACCTTCCACAACACCACCACGAACGTCTCCGGCGGCACGTTGCAACTCAACGGGGGGCTGAACACCCTCTTTGCGGCGGGTGCGGGTACCGTGGGAGCACTCAGCGTGGACGTGGGCGCCACTCTCGACCTCAATGGCAACACGCAGTATGTGGGCAGTCTTTTGGGAGGCGTACTCCCTAACACCGCCGGCACGGTCACCACCAGCACCGGCACCGCCACCCTGGTAACCAACGGCGGCGGCACCTTCGCGGGGCAGATCACCAACAGTGTGAACTATGGCCGCATCGGCGGCAGCACGGTTGCCTTGGAGTCGGCGAACCCGTACACCGGAGCCACGATGCTGCTTGGCGGCACGACCACCTTGGAAAACGACGCCACGATCCTCAACACTTCCAGCATCGACATCAACTATGCCACGCTGACCCTGAGCAACAACACCAGTCTTCAGACGCAGAACAACAACCGCATCGGCGACACCGCCCCCATCACCCTGCGCGGCGGTTCGATCATTTACACCAGCCGTGTGAGTTCAACGGCTGCTGAGACTCTCGGTGCACTGACCATTGCCCAAGGGGCAAATACAGTCACGGCCACTGCTTCAGCTGGGACATTTACCACCGTGGACCTCACCTTCGCCAGCCTGACCCGGACCAGCAACAGCACCCTCAACTTCACCGGCACCAACCTTGGCCAGCAGGGCAACAACGCCCGCATCGTCTTCACCACTCCGCTCACCACCGTGCTCGGTGGTGCGCTCGGCGCCTGGGCCATTGCCAACAGCACCGACTACGCCGCCTACAACGCGGGCAACGGCATCGGCATCGTCGGCCAGGGTGGTTACACGGGGTATGACGCGGGCTTCGGCACCGGCCTCATCACCCAGATTCCCGCCACCGCCGTCACGAACAGCATGCTCGGCTTGGCGAACAGCACTGCGGACACCACCACCACTGCCATGCTGCGCATCGCCGGTGCTTTCACCAATGACATCTCCTTTGCCGAGGCCAATGACATCCTGAACCTCGAACTCGGCGGCCTGCTGCGCAGTGACAACAACACCACCACCGCCCTCGGCACCACCGCTCTGCGCGGCGTGCTCACCGCCGGCGGCACGGAAACCAGCGGCACCCGCGAACTCATCACCTACAACGCCCAGAGCACCATCACCATCAACTCCGTCATCGCCAACAACGGCTTTGGCAATGCCGTCCGCCTCGTCAAGGATGGTGTCGGCGCCCTCACCCTCACCGCCGCCAACACCTTCACCGGCGGCACGGTGCTCAACCGCGGCACGTTGAACATCAGCCCCACCACGCCCGGGGATGTCGTCGTTCCCGCGCTGGGCGGATTCACCATCAACGGCGGCGTCACGGGAACCGGGACGACAGCGAACCTGACCGTCAGCAACGCCATCGGAGCCACGACGGATCTGACCTTGAACGGGCGTGCCGCGCTCACGGGTTCGGCATCGGTGAATCAGACCCTCAACAGCATCACTCTCAACAACAACGGTGGTGAAGCCGCGCCCACGGTCACCATCGGCACCGGCGGCACCTTTACCCTGTCCAGCAGCAGCCCCATCACCGCGACCAGCAGCAACGCCGCCACCACTGCCACCATCACCGGCGGCACCCTGGCGCTCGGCTCCGGCACCAAGACCATCAGCGTGGCCCCCATCCAGATCGGATCCCAGGTTTACACGATCAACCAGCCCACCCTCGCCATCGCCTCCGTCATCACCGGCACCGCCACCATCACCAAGAGCGGCAATGGCGTCCTTCAGTTCGGCGGGGCGAACACCTTCACGGGTGGCGTGACCACCACAGGCACAGCGGGCGGCATTCTATTGGCGGCGGATACGAACATCACCACGCGTGTTGCCGCTGGTCTTGGTGCTAACGCCACCGCCTTCTTGAATGGCCCCGTTGGCACGGGCACCCTGACCCTCGCTGCGGGCAATGCCCTCCTGACCAACGACGCCGCCCGGACCATCGTGAACGACGTGGTCTTCCAGGGCGACCCCACCTTCCGCAACACCACCACGGGCACCACCCGCATCATCACGCTGAACGGCCCCATCACCACGCCCAACGGTGCGCTGACGATCAACGTGGACAATCCCTTCGTCACTGCCGCGCTCCAAGGGGCGATCACCAACATCGGCTCCATCACCAGCGTGACCAAGACCGGCCTCGGCAACCTCGTCATCAATCTCACCGGCGCGACCGGCACCCTGCCGGTGACGATGAACGACGGCGGCACCCTCAGCATCATGCACGACGGCGATGGCGATGTGCAGAACGAGGCCATCAACCTTGGTGCCATCACCATGTCCGCCTCCCCGCCGAACCTGACCATCGGCCGCTCCGGCCAGACCGTGCTCTTCAACCAGGCGGTCAACAAGATCATCACCCCGACCAGCTTCTCCTCGGTCGCCAACGGCATCCTGCTGACGGCCAACAACGGCTATGGACTCGTGGTGTCGGATGCCGTGGCCCTTTCAACCCTCACGGGTGCAGGCCCAACTTTCAACGTCGCTGGGGGTGCGAAGAACTCCAACGTGGTGGACAGCATGGAGCTGAGCGGGCAGATCACCGGCGGAGCCACCGGTGCTTCGAATGTGGTCCTTACCAAGACCGGCAACGGCACCTTGAAATTGAGCAATGCCACCAACACTTTCGGCGGCACCAGCGCCATCATCGACGTGACGGCGGGCATCCTCTCCGGCACGAGCAACGGGGCCTTTGGCGACACGTCCAACGTCATCCGTCTCAGCCAGAACTCCACCACCAATGGCCTGCGCTTCGATGGCGGCACAGCCTACACGCTCACGGGCCGCACCATCATGCTCAACGCTGCTGCCGTGGGCATTGATGTGTCGGCAGGCACCACCGCCACCCTCGACACCGCCTTCACCTTCAGCGCGGCGGGCAATGAACTGGCGAAGAATGACCTGGGCACCCTGGTCATCACGGCCAACAACAGCGGTCGCTCGGGCATCACCCGCATCCTCGGCGGTGTCGTCCAGATTGACAATGCCGACGCCCTCGGCAGCGGTCAGATCATCGTGGCTCCCGGTGGAGCTGGTGGTGCCGCACTTTGGCTGACGGGTGGTATTACCCTGACGAACGCCATTCAGCAGACTGTAGCCGGAAACTCCCTGAACGGCATCAATGGCACCGGAGGCATTTTCTCCGCTAGCGGCAACAACACCGTGAACGGGGCCCTCACGAACTCGGGTGCATCCACTCAACTCTATGGTGCGGCCAGCGGAGCTACGCTGAACATTGGTTCTAGCTCCTTCAATACCCTAGCCAATAGTCCGCAATTCATCGCCGTGGGCTCGGGCATCATCAATCTTGCCGGTCACAATTCCAACCAGTCTGCGAATACGAAGTTCGGCACGGGCACCCTGAATCTTACCGGCACCGCCAACACCACCAACAGTTGGACAGTCTCCCAAGGCACGTTCAACATCAGCGGCGCAGGCCAGCTCACCGGGGCCACGGGCAACATCATCGTGCAGAACAACGGCTTGCTGAACATTGACGACACCACCGGTGGCCCGCTCACCCGCATCGGCGGCACCGCGCGCACCCTGACCCTCAACGCCGGCAACTTCGCCTACACCGCCAACGGCGGCGCGGTTTCCGCTGAGACCTTCGGTGCCCTCACCGCCGGCCCGGGTGGCAACAAGCTGACCCTGACCAACGCTGGCGGATCCAATGCCACGCTGACCTTTGCCTCGCTCGCCGTGCCCAGCACGGGCGGTCACCTGCTCTTTGAGAGTGCCCAGACCTTCAACGCCACGACCAATCGCGTCATCTTCACCACCACGCCGGTGGTGGCGACGATGCCTGCCACGTTTGTCAGCACCAGCCCCGTCAATGCCAATACGGTTGCGGGCGATGGCATCATCCTGCGCACCATCGTAAAGGACGCCGCAGGCACCAACTTCGCCACCTACACTGGAGCGGGGGCTGCCGGAAACCTCAGGGCCTACTCGACTTACACCGCCATTGATGGCACCGGCACTGGCACCGACTTGGGGTTCACCAATGTGAATGGTGGCACCGCGTTCGGCATGAATGCCCAGGACGCAGCCACCGTGACCGGTGGCCGCAATGTCCTCAACATCACCGGCGACACCGTGGCGCTGAGCAACCCTGGCCTGAACCTGCGCACGACCAACGCCCTCAGGATCGAAGGCAACAACACGGACGTGACCTTCGCCACCTCCGGCGGCACCCAGCTTGCCATCAACACCGGCATGATCCTCGCCACCGGCACGGGCCAGACCATCGGCAGTGCCTCGCTCGTGGCCACCGACTCCGCACCGGCCATCTTCTTCGGCACGGCCCCGCAGCCCGCCGCAGCCAGCGCCGCAGCCATCGTTTTCACCAGCGTCGCGGGTGCGATCTCGGTGGATACGGGAGCCACGCTCGCTGTGAACGCCGCGTTCTTCAACACCCAGGACGTCACCAAGAGCCTCGGCGGCAGCCTCACGTTCAACACCAAGCAATACTTCAACGCCGGCAACAACTTCTTCTCCGTCCTCGATGGCTCTGTGACACTCGCGGGTGGCACGAACACCCTCTGGCAGGGCGCGCAGGGCGGCACGGCTGGCCAGAACCTCGCGGTCGGCCCCGCTGGCACGCTGAACCTCGGCGCCAACGCCCAGATGGTCGGTGAAATCAGCTCGCCGAACCGCTTCGCCTTCGCCGGCTCCGGCGGCATCATCACGGGCACGGGCACGCTTGTCTCATCGAACAACTCCGGCAGCACGGCCGCCTGGGGCGGCAGCATCCAGGGCGCGGGGCTCTACTTCAACAAGGCGGCTGCCAACAGCGCCACCTTCTACAGCGACAACACCTACACCGGCGCCACGCTCCTCACCGGCGGCACGTTGACCCTGATTGACGAAGCCCGTCTCTCTGGCACCACCAGCATCAACATCAGCGGTGCCACGCTCACCCTCAACGACAACGGAACCACGACTCACACGAATCGCGTCAATGATGCTGCAACCATCGCGCTGCGCGGCTTTGGCGCCCTGATCCTCACGGGCCGCGACCTGACGAACACCACGGAAACCTTCGGCGACATCACCATCGCCCAAGGCGGTGGCAACCTCCAGGTGGGGCTTGGGGCGGGCACGGTTCGTTCCACCGTCATGGAGTTGGGGAACATGACCCACCTGGACGGTTCAATGCTGCTGCTCAACACCCCGGCGGGCCAGATGGGCAGCAACACTCGCATCGTGGTCGCGAACGGCAGCAGCCTCCTGATTAACGGCATCATCCCGTGGATCAACTCCGGTGGCGGGGAACTCGTGAGCTATGTGGAGCCGACGGCGGGAAACGCGGCCGGTGGACTCGCGCCGCTCGGCAGCGCCGGTTACCAGGGCTACGACGGCACCGTGCTTCCCACGGCCAGCAATGCGACCGGAAACTACAAGGTGGCCACCGCAGCAATCACTCTGCCGACTGGCGGACTGAACATCAACGCCCTCAACCTCAATCCGGGTGCGACCCAGACCATCACCTTCGGAAACGGCTCGAACACCGTGACCGATGTGATGAACCTCACCGCAGGCATCATCATCAAGACTGCCAACTTCAATTCCAACATTGGTGCGGTGGTGGACAACGGTCGTCTGACCGCCGGTGGTGCCGTGGATTCGGCCCTTGTGGACCTCAACTTCGTGGTGACGGCGGCGACTGCCAACCCGGTTGTGCTCAACGCCCGCGTGGTGGACAACAGCACGGAACTCGTGCGCCTGACCTTCACTGGCTACAACACCGGTGCGCTCCAGATCACGAACGGCGGGAACACCTACTCCGGCGGCACGGTCGTCAACACCACGAACGGTGCCAACAACGGCTTCCTCGACCTGAACGTGACCGGTGCGAACGGAACGCTTGGCTTCTCTGCGATTCCTGAAGCGGCCACGCTGGCTGACTCCCTCATCATCAACGGTGGCACTGTCCGTCTGCTCCAGGCGAACCAGATTGACTTCGACATCACTCCGGTGATCCGCGGCAACTTCGCCACCTTGAACCTGAACGGCCAGAACCAGACACTCGCCGGCCTGATTTTTGACAATAATGGCGGCGGCACTGTGGCCAACCCCCCGGCGGTCATCACGGGTGTCGGCATCCTGAAGCTGAACGGCGACATCACGGCCAGTTCCAGCAACACGGGAACCGTTTCCACCATCTCTGGCGCAGGCACCGGCGGCATCGCCTTGGATCTCAACGGGGCCACCCGCACGTTCACCGTCAATCCCGTGACCATCAACGGCAACACCACGGTCGCGAATGTCACCCCGACGCTGCTCATCAGCGCCCCGATCAGCAGCACCACGAACCTCGCCACCACCGGCGTCATCAAGTCCGGCAACGGCCTGCTCCAGCTCTCCGGCGCGAGCCTCTTCGGTGGCGGAGTGGATGTGCAGGCGGGCGGCCTCGCCGTCGGTGCGAGCACGAACGTCACCACCCGCGACGGCATCACCGGCGTGGTCAGTGTCTTTGCCAGCGGCCCCGTCGGCACGGGGGCATTGACCATCGGTGCGGCTGGGACCTACCTCACCTCCGCAGGTGCGTTCACCTTGAGCAATGCCGTGACCCTCGCCGGGACGCAGCTCACCTACAAGGGCCTCAACAGTCTTGCTCTGCACGGCAACAACACGACGACCACGTTGCTCGGCAATACCACGGTGACCGTGGAGGCTCCGCAGGCGGTGCTGACGCTCAACATGCTGCTCGATGACGGTGCAAGCACCTTCGGCATCTCCAAGGAAGGTCTGGGCACCCTCATTCTCGGCAACAACAACACTTTCGGTGGTGGCGTCACCGTCAACGCCGGCACGCTGGCACTGGCCGGCCTCAACGACAGCAACACCGCGCCGGTCTTCGCCGGAACCAACGCCACCATCGGCGACGGCGGCGTGCTTGCGCTCACCAACAACGGCACAGCCAGCAACGGTCTCATCACCTACGCGAACAACGTCGTGGTGGGCGGATCGCTCACGACCGCGAATCTGCACATCGGCAACAACGGGGCCAACACGGGCAACACCATTGTGCTCAACGACATCACACTCGACGGCGGCCAGATCCTCAACGTCTCCAGCGCCAACGGTTATCAACTGCGCCTCGTGAATGTGAGCGGTGACATCTTTGGCGGCTCGATTCCGATGATCAACCCGGCGGCAGGCACCACAGTCATCATCTTCGGTTACACTGGCGACAAGCCCATCAACGTCGGTCAGGGCACCCTGCTCTTCACCGACCAGATCCAGATCGGTACCACCACCACGCTCAACAGCGGTGCCCCCATCACCCTCAGTGGGGCCTACCCGCTCCAGATCAACAGCGCCGTGCTCAGCGGCGCGAACATGACCAGCTTCGGCTACAGCAGCGGCGGCCTGAATGGAGCCTTCGCATCCTTGGCCAGCGCGCCCACCGCCGCTGTCAGCAGCCAGGTGGCTGGAATCGGCTTCTCGGCCTCCAACTTCGTGGTGAGCCAGCTTGCCGATGGTTCCTTTGCGAACCGCCCTTCGGCCACGGCAGCAACATTCGCCAACGGAGCGGCGGCATTCTCCGGCTTCATCAACATCACCAATGCGGGTGATTACACCTTCCGCTCCGGCACGGATGACGGCATGACGCTCTACATTGACGGTGTGGCCATCGCCAGCGATGCCTTCGGTCACGCGTTCACGGACTCCGCCGCCATCACCACGACGTTGACGGCAGGCTTCCACTCCATTGTTTACAAGCCGACCAACGGTAGCGGTGGCGGCGGCTTCCGCCTGCTCTATTCGGGCGCGGACACGGGCGGTGCCTACCAGTCCATCGCCGCCTCCAACCTGAACTACACCACGGCGGCTCCGACGTCGGCGAACGGCTACAACGGCGCGGCCATCATCAACACCGCCTACTACCTGCCCAGCGGCAGCGCCACCATTGACACCTTCGGCACGCAGTTCGGCGTGGTGGTGGATCCTCAGGTTGCGAACAGGATCGACACTTCTGGCACCCAGGGCGCAGGCAACTTCGCGATGGTGCTGGGCAACAGCTCCATCCTCAACGTCACCAACGGTGCCACCGGCAGCTTCGGCACCGGCTTCTTCGGCGTGGGTGGCGAGACCTCCATCGGCACTGGCGTGATCCTGGCCACCACCAACATCGGCACCACGGCCGCTGCGGGGACGCTCAATCTCATTGGCCCCATCACCCAGAGCGGCACCGGGCTCGTCACGGGCACCGGCACTAGCGGGGCGCTCATCAAGACCGGCCAGGGCACCCTCATGCTCGGAGCCGACAACGCTACGGCGGGCACCTTCACCGGCGACCTCGCCATCCAGGACGGCACGGTGATGCTGAATCATGTGGGTGCGCTACCTTCGGGAGTGGTGACCGTTTCGGGAACGACGCTGGCAGCCCAGGCCGCCGCCACGACCACCTCCGGCTCCGCTGTCATCACGGGCATCTCTTCCACGGCCTCCATGCAGCAGGGCATGGCCGTGACCGGCACGGGCATCCCGGCGGGTGCCTACATCGTCAGCGTGGACAGCGCGACGCAGATCACCATCTCGCAAAGCGCCACCGCTTCGGGGGCCATCACCAACCTCGTGGGTGCGACCAACGGCATGTTGGACATCAACGGCTTCAGCATCAGCAATGCGCTGACCATCAACGGCACGGGCACGGCGGCCTTGGCGGGCAACTTCAAGGGTGCCATCTGGAACAGCAGCGCCACCGCCGCGACCCTCAGCGGCAACATCACCATGGGTAGCAACTCCTCCATCGGTGGCCGGGGCAACATGACCTTGAGCGGCATCGTATCAGGCACCGCAGGTTTTACCAAAACGGGCAACAACACCCTCCTTCTCAGCGGCGACAACACCTACGTGGGCACCACCACCGTCAACCTCGGCACCTTGCAGCTTGGTCACGTCAATGCCTTGGGCACCTTCGGCGCGACCATCGTCAGCGGCGCAGTGCTTGATCTAAACGGCCTGACCATCACCGGCGAGGGGCTGACCATCGCGGGTGCGGGCTACGGCGGCTCCGGCACGGTCTCCGGCGTCGGCACGGTCAGTTCCCTCGGTGCTTTGATCAACTCCTCCAACACGGCGGCCACTTGGTCCGGCACGGTGGCGATGAGTGCGGCCACCAGTATCGGTTCCAACCGCGTGAACGCCACCTCGGGCGTGGCCACGGCGGGTGACATCACCCTCGGTGGTGCCGTCAGCGGCGCGTTCACCCTCACCAAGGTCGGCAACAACGTCCTCACCCTCACGGCGGCCAACACCTACAGCGCCACCACCATCAACCTCGGCGCGATTGTCGCCAGCGGTGCCGGCACACTCGGCAATGCCGGCACGATCACGCTGAACAACGGCACCTACACCGGCATCGTGCCAAACACACGCCTGACGCTGGACAACATCTCGGGGGCAGCCAGCAGCGTGCGTCTCGGCACCCGGCCCGTCACCTTGAACGGCGGCCATCTGGAGTTGCTGGGCCACGGCAGCACGGCGGTGAATGAGACGTCGGGCACTGACCTGCAGATTGCCATCAACCTGGCCCATAACCTCATCACGTTGGACAACAACGGTGCCAACCTCCGTATCACCACCACCGGCACCGGCACCTTCTCCCGCGCGAACAACGCCACCGCCTTCGTTCGTGGTGATGCGCTCGGACAGGGCGTCGGGGCGACGAACACAAACATCATTCTGGCGACCACCACTGCGCCGACCAACTTTGTCGGCATTGTCGGACAGACGGACACTAGCGGCATTGAAATGCGCATCTACCCATGGGCCATCGGCGACACGTCAGCGACTAGCGACGGAACGACGGCCACGACGCAGTTCCTTACCTATGACACTACAAATGGTCTGCGTCCATTGAACCCAAGCACTGAAATGGCGACCGCCTTTGGCGCGGACGACAACATCCGTCTTACTGGAGCCTTGAACTCCGGTGCCGCCGCCACGGGCATCACCTCAAACAGCATCAACTCGCTCACGTTCGAGAACGCCGGTCCGTTCACCGTCAACACCAACCGCAACCTTCAGATTGAGAGCGGCGGTGTGTTGGCCAAGACCAGCAGTTCCATCACGGGCGCGGGTACGCTGACTACGACTGCGGTGGGCACCAACTGGAACTTCCACACTTACGGAAGCGGCACTGTCCTCACCTTGGATGTGGCACTCGGTGGTCGTGTGGCTCCCACCACGGGTGGTCTCACCAAGACCGGCAACGGCAAGCTGTTGCTCAATTCCACCACGGGCAACAACTACACCGGTCTGACCCAGATCAACCTGGGCACCGTGGAGATCGCCACCGCCGCCCCGGACACCAATCCGCTCCTCTACCGCTTTGCCACCGCCCCGCTGGCCAATGCCACCACCACCACCGCCAACAACGACGCTCTCGTCATCACCGCTGGCGGCGTGCTTGAACTGAATGGCAATTCCCAGGTGTTCGGCGACCTGCTCAGTCGTAACGGCACCGTGGGCAGCGGCGGCATCATCCAAAACTCTGGTTCCAACGCCACCTTCATCACCAACGTCAACACGGCTCGTGACTGGACCGGCCAGATCAATGGCGACCTGAATTTCGTCAAGACGGGCGGCACACAGTTCACGATGCGTGACAACAACCAGTTCACCGGCAATCTCACCCTTCAGGGCAGCATCACCGCTCTCGTGGACCAGGGCCGCCTCTCCGGCATGGGCGCTGGCGACACCATCAGCATCCGCAACTCCCTCCTGCGCTGGGATGATTCCGGCATCCAGGGCATGAGTAACCGTATCGCCAGCACGGTGGCCATCCAGCTTGATGGTGGTGCCTTTGAATACATCAGCCGCAGCAACACAGTCGGAACCGTTACCCTCGGCAACCTTTCCTTGGTGGGAGGCAACTCCGTGCTCCGCGCCAACGTCGGCGGTGCCGGTCTCGGCCAGGCCACGCTCAATCTTGGCGGCACCTTCAGCCGTGCCACTGGCTCCACCCTCACCTTCACGGCGGGAGCGGGCATCGTGGGGGCGAATCCGTTCTTTACTGCGACCGCAGCCGGACTCACCACCAACACCAATGGCATGGTCGGCGGCTGGGCCACGGTGGTCACTGCGGACGGGACGACGGCCACCAACAATGCGGAGTTCGCCGTTTACGATCCGGTGGTGGGCATCCGCCAGATGAACCTCGTGGAGCAGAACATCACTTTCGCGACCTCCACTGCCGCGAGCAACTTGCGCTTCAACGGCACGCAGACGGTGACCGGTGGAGGTCAGACTGTTAACTCGGTGACGATGAACGGCGCGGTCTCCACCCTGGTGTTCGCGGCAGGCACCGACACCCTCACGGTCACGTCCGGCGGTATCCTTGCCGGCGTGGACAACAACGCCCGCACCATTGGCTCCGCCACGGTCCGTGGCCGTCTGACCACCACTGGTCCTGAACTGTTCCTGCATGTCGGTGACAACACCCTGACCGTGCATTCGGACATCGGTGCGAACAGCACGGGCACGTTTGACTTGGTGATGACGGGTCTGAGCCAGACGGGGAACGCTCCCGAAATCACCCTGACCAATGCCAACACCTACACTGGCACGGCTTACGCGAACGGCGTCATCCTCAATCTGAACAACCAGACCGGCTCCGGCAATGCCATCACCGGCAACCTGATCATGACCGGCAGCACCAACAGCGGTGGGGACACCGGTGTCGTGGCCAGTTCCACCACCCGCAGCCTCTTCAGCCAGCAGATCGCGGATACGGCGACGGTCACGGTGCGCGGTGGTGCGCTGTGGGATCTGAACGGCTTCAATGAAACCGTCTCGAAAGTGGTGTTCAACTCCCAGGGCGGCATCACCGGCAGCGCCCATATGCTGACCGGTTCAGGCACCCTGACGCTCACCGATACCGCTGACACCATCAACGCGACCAGCCTTGATGATGTGCGTGTCATCCCGACTGTCAGCGGCAGGCTCAGCCTGCCCGGCGCCGCCACCATCACCGTGGCGGACGTGATGGGCGGCTTGACAGCGGTCAGCGGCACCGCCGGCCAGTCCAACAAGCAGATCGGCCTCGCGCTCAACTCCAACATCACGGCAGGCGGCACCATCAACAAGGAAGGCGCGGGTGTGCTCCAACTGGGCGGCTACAGCAACCAGACACTCACGCTGAACGTGAACAACGGTGCGCTCGTGCTCGGTCCGAACACCAACACTGCCGCCTCCAACTACGCGAACACGACGGTGAGCCTCGCCAACGCTGGCACCATCCTCGACATGCGCGGCAACACGAACATCGCTGTCGGCACCATCAGTGGTGTGGCGGGCACGTTCATCAAAAACTTCAACGTCAGCACCGCTGGCACCTTGGTGACTGGAAACAGCAGCAGTGGCACCTTTGCGGGCACCTTCCTGAGCGATTACACCTCCGGCCTGCTGAATGTGACCAAGATCGGCTCCGGTGACTGGACGCTCACGGGCGACAGCTCAGGCAACCTCCTTGGCACCCTGACCATCCTCGGTGACGCCGTCGTGCTCGACCAGGCCACCGGCAAGCTCGGCTTTGTCACCACCAACCTCGGTGAAGGCGGTGTGCTCACCCTCAACAGCGCCACGGATGCCATCAGCAACCGCCTGGGCGGGGCGCAGTCCATCCAGTCAGGCAGCGCGGACCGCGTCCTCAACAACCGCGGTGGTGTGCTCAACTACCAAGGCAGCACTGCCGGCGCAGTGGTTGAGACCCTCAACACTGTCACCAACGTCGCCGGCCAGAGCCAGTGGAACCTTACCCAGAACGCCAGCTTCCAGACCCGCATCAGCCTCGGCACCATGACTGCCCAGAGCGCCACCAATCAGGGTTCGCTCATCCTGAACGCCGGAGCCACCGGCACTCTTGGAGGCGGTGCTGCCGGAGCCAATCGCGTGAACGTTATTGCCACCACACCGACTCTGGTCGGCACCAACCCGGCGGTTGGAGGTTCCAAGACCAACGGCATCCGTCCTGACATCATCGGTATCGACATCAGTGACACTGTGGGCGCTTTCGTGACTCACGATGCCAACGGCTACCGCCTTCTCACCTCGGCAGAATACCAAATCCTGCCGACGGGTGAAGGACTTGGAGCGCTCTATCGCGGCACCACCTTCGCTGGCACCACCACCACCGCCTCCATCTGGTTCCCAGGTGCTTCGACCTCGGGCTTGGTCGTGGGGCAGACCCTCAGCGCTGCGGTTAACGTCATTCCTGCCGGAGCCACGATCACTGCCATCGGCACGGATACGGTGACCTTTGTCCACGCCTCCGTGGCCGTGACAGCGGGCCTGAACCGTTTCAATTACATCGTGCCCACGACCGTGAATGCCAAGGCCACAGGCAGCACGAGCATCCAGAACGCTTCGACCATCCAGAGCCTCACGCTCGAAAGCGGCGGCGGCATCGGTTACTTCGGCGGCGGCAATTTGACCGCCACCAGCAGCCCGAACGGCCAGTTCTTCGGCTACAATGGCGCGCTCAACACCCTGACCATCACCAGCGGCGGCATCGTCGCCAACGCTGGCAACAGCGGCTTCTCCGGCGGCACCATCAGCGGTGTTGCCAACCCGGTGCATCTCCATGTGCTCGGCGCGGCCACCACCCTTAGCGTCGGCAGCACCATCCTCGGCTCCGGCGGCATCGTGAAGTCTGACGAAGGCACGGCCACCATTACCAAGAAGAGCTTCAACACCGGTGCCACCATCGTCAACAATGGCACCCTTGCGCTCGGCACCGGAGTCGGCCCGAATGCGCTCCTTGTCATCCCGACGGCCACAGTCCCGACCGTCGCCGACCTTTTCGTCAACAGCGGCTTCTTCGACCTCAATGGCAACAGCCAGGCCGTTCGCCAGATCACCCAGGGCAGCTTGAACGTCTACGCCAACAGCGCCGGCACCATCCAGAACCTCAGCGGCACCACCGCCACCCTCATCACCGTCCCGAATGCCGCCGCCACCTTCGCTGGCGCGATTACCGGTGGCAACATCAACCTCGACAAGCAGGGCGCTGGTGCCTGGACGCTCCTGAGCGCCAACAACCTCGGCACCGGCACACTGACACTCCGCAGCGCGGTGACTCTCCGCGACAACGGCACCATCGCCGCCACCGGGACGATCAACATGTCCTTCGGGTCGTTGACGCTCGACAACTCTGGCCTCGCCGTGCTCGGTGCCACCGCCCGCATCGGCACCAATGCCATCAACATGACCGGCGGCACGCTCTCCTTCCTCGCGGCGGATATCGCCGACACCCAGACCCTCGGCGCGGTCACCATCAACGGCGGTGCCAACGTGATCAACAACACCATCTTCGCCAGCGGGTCGCCGACCGGATCAAGCTCTGTGCTGACCATCCCCAGCCTCTCCCGCGGCGACACCAAAGCGACCATCAACTTCACCAGCGGTGGCGGCAACCTCGGCGGCCCCGTCGCTGGGGTTGTCAATGCGGCCAACGTTGCCACCCTCAATCAGGGAGCCAACCCGCAGATCGTCATCGCCGCCGCTCCGACACTTACCAACAACCTCATCGGCGGTTGGGCCGTGGTCAACGGCGCGGACTTCGCCGGCTATCGCTCCACCGTCGATCCCGTCACCGGTGCCTTCGGTGTCGGCTTCATCGGTTTCAGTGCCAACGGTGCCACACCTTTCGGAGCCTATGCGAACAACCTGAGCAACGGCACCGCGACGGATAACATCAATGACGGCGCGTCCCGCTCGGATATCACCAGCCGCACGGTGAATTCGCTGAGGTACAGCAACACGGGTGCAACCGCCGCCGCTGGACTCGTCATGCGCTCCATGGATCAGTTGATCAGCATCGGCACTGGCGGCCTTCTCACCAACAACAACGGGCAGGCGGTGAACTTCATGAATGGACGCTTCACGGCGGGCACGACGGCCAACTCCTCACTTTATGTGTTCGCCAACAACGGCACCACCCAGTTCCTCTCCCGGCTCGAAAACAACGGCGGTGGTGCGGTCAATTTCGTGAAGTCGGGTGGTGCAACGGTGGCTCTCCGTGTTGAACCACGGCTTGAACTAAATACCACCACCTCGGCCTCTCCGACGATCGACACCGCTGGTGCGCTGAGCACGGGTGCGAGCGGTGTCGCCGGTGTGGTGGTCGGCATGGGATCACCTGCCATCATGGGCATCCCCGCCGGCTCGATTGTTACCGCCGTCAACAGCGGGACGCAATACACCATCAATCAGAACGTCGGCACCGGTACCGGCACCAATGCCGACGCTTCCTTCACCGCGCCCACCTCGCAGGTGCTGGTGAACCAGACCCTGGCTAGCGGTGCTAACACCGTGACCGTCCCAGTCGGAACCGTGGTCTATCCCGGCCAGGTCGTCACCACCGCCGTGGGTTCCACCGGAACGCTCGCCGCGAGCACCACCGTTCTCAGCATCTCTGGCACCACGGTCACTCTCTCCGCCAACGCCACCGGCAATGGTGCTGCCACCCTGCTCTTCGCCCCGGTCGCCGCTCAAACCGCAGCCGCTCCAACCTTGACCTCTGGCGTGAATACCTTCTCAGTGGCAGCCAATACCTTGGGCCTGAATGTCGGTCAGATCGTGACGGTCACTGGCGGCACTGGCACTCTGCCAGCCAACACCTACATCACCGCTTACGATCAGAGCACTGGTTTGGCCACTCTCTCAGCCAACGCCCTCACCAGCGGCACACCCACGACGGCTAACTTCGCTGCCCCTGCGGAACGTTCCACACCGACCGCCACTACTGCCAGCAGCAGCACAGCGCGGGTGCTCAGCAGCCTCGGCATGTTTGTTGGTCAGCCCGTGCAAGGGCCGGGCATTCCGCTCGGCACCACGGTCGCCAGCATCGTTGATGGCACCACCATCACTCTCTCCGCCGCCGCTTCCGCCACGGGAACGGCCAACGCCTACTACGGCCTGTCCAATGCCATCGGTCGCACGGCCGTTGGCGCAACGACCAGCGCCAGTGCGTCCATCACGATGGCGAGTGCCGCACAGGCTGCAGGTCTCTCGGTGGGTATGTATGTCCAGGGCGTCGGTATCCCGCAGAACACCGTGATCGGCACCGTGAGCGGCACGACCATCACGCTGATCAACGCCACCACGGGCGCAGCGGTGAATGCAACTGCCACCCACGCCTCCAACAACCTGATCTTCGGTGCGCCAATCGCGAACTTCCTTGCCTCGACCACCTCGAACTTCACCACCACCAATGCCTCGGCCAACGTTAGCGCTGGTAGCACCGCAGGACTGGCCGTGGGAATGGCTGTGTTTGGAACCAATATCCCCAACGGTGCCACCATTGCCAGCATCACCAACGGAACCACCTTTGTCCTCTCGGCCAATGCAACGGGCACTCTTGCTGGCAATCCGATCACCTTCTCCGCCCCGCTGCCATACTTCTCCAATACCTATACGGGTGACACGGTGGTCAACCAGGGACTCCTCCAGATCGGCAACGCGGCAGCTCAGTTGGGTGGCATCCAGGTCCAGGGCAACCTGATCCTGAACAACGCCAACGCCACCCAGATCTCCAACAACGGCTCCATCGCCTCGACCAGCAGCGTTATCCTCAATGGCGGCAGCGTTCTGACCCTCGTGGGTGCCAACACCCTCAACAGCGTCACCTTCAACAACAACGGCGGCACCGCGACTCCGACGGTGACCGGGGGCACCCTGGTGTTCACTTCAGTGACGCCCATCACCGCCACCAACGACAACTACGCCTCGACGCCGACCATCGCCTCGACTGTCGAACTCAACGGCACCAGTCGAACGGTCACCACTTCAGGCGCGTCGCCAGTCAGCCTCGCCATCACCGGACCCATCCAGAATGTGATGGGCACGACAGCGCTCGCCGGCATCACCAAGGCAGGCAACGGTTCCCTCGCACTCACCAGCACGACCAGCAGCTTCAATGGTGGCGTCAATGTGGATGTCGGCTCGCTCATCATCGGTGCTGCCAGCACGCCAACCACGGTCGGGCTGCAAGTGACAGCAGGCCCTCTCGGCACCGGCACTCTGACGCTTGCCAATAACACCACCATCCTGGCCGACGGCACCGCCCGCACCATCGCCAACAACGTCATCGCCAACGGTGACTTCACCATCAACGGCAACAGCAGCGGCACGGGTTCCAACCTGACCCTCAACGGCACCCTCGATCTCGGTGGCGGCGCACGCTCCATCAACGTGAGCAATCCGCAGGCCACCGCCGCCATCAACGGCATCATTAGCAATGGCACTGGCTTCACCAAGACCGGCAACGGCACCTTGACCCTCACCCCGCAGACCCCAGGTGCGCTGAGTGCCACAGGTGCGGCTACCAACGCCACGGTGATCAACACCACGGCGCTGACCCTTAGCGCGTCGGCTGCGGCAGGTATCGTCGTCGGCCAGACCGTTCACGGCACTGGCATCGCACCGGGCACCACGGTTGCAAGCGTCGCCGGCGCAGTGGTGACTCTCTCTCAGCCCGCCATTGCCACTACCAATGCCGGCACCTTTGCCTTCGGCAATGCGGTCAGCCTCGCCGCCACGGTTCCTGCGGCTGGCACGAACATCAACGTGGGCGTTGGGCCTGCCGCGACACTGGTGATTGGCTCGACGGTGACTGGTTCCGGCATCGCTGCGGGCACCACCATTACCGCCATCAACACCGGCACCGGCGATGTGACCCTCAGCCTCGCCACCACCTCGACGCTTGCTTCGTTGCAGAACCTCACCTTCAGCGGTGCTGCCCCTGCCAACAGCTTCAACACCTACACCGGCCCGACCATCGTCAGCGGTGGTCTGCTGAAGTATGGCACCTTCGGCGCCATCCCGGTCACCTCCGCAGTGTCTGTGCTCAGCGGCGGCACACTCGACATCAACGGCGGCGGTGCCATCATCTCTATTGCTTCCCTGACGGGTGACTCAAGCACCACGGGCGGTCTCCTTACCACCTCGGCGACGACCGGCACCACCACCCTGCTCATCGGTGACGCCACCAGCACGGCATTTGGCGGCTCGATCACCAACAACGTCGGTTCCACGCTCAATGTCGTGAAGCAGGGCACCGGCACCCTTACGCTTGGTGGCCCGAACAGCTACAGCGGCTCCACCACCATCAACCGCGGCACCATCACTTCGGCAGCCAACAACACGCTGCCTGCCACCACTGCTGTCACGGTGAATTCCACCACTGCTGGGGAAACCGCCCTGCTCAACCTTGCAGGATTCAACAACAGCATCGCCTCCCTCACCTTCGGCGGCACCGGTGGCACGACCACCAGCACCAGTAATGTATCGACTGGAGCCGGCACACTGAACCTGCTTGGCAACGTGGCCTACGATGCCGCAGGCAACCCGCTGGCCTCAACGCTCTCCGGCAATGTCTCCTTCGGTGGCACCGCAGTGGGTGCTGGCCTGCCTGGCGCTGCCACTCGCACCTTCACTGTTGCTGACAGCAGCAGTGTCGCCGCCGGCTCCGCCGAGCTGAATGTCACCGCGGTCATCTCCAATGGCACTGGTGCCACGGACAATGTGATCAAGGCAGGCACAGGCACCATGGCCTTCAGTAACACCGCCAACACCTACTCCGGTACCACCACCATCAACGCCGGCACTCTCCAAGCCACCAAGCTTGACGCGGGCGGCAACGTCAGCAGCATTGGCAACTCCGCCGCCGCCCCGGCCAATCTCGTGCTCAACGGCGGTACCCTCGGCTACATCGGCACTGGCGCGACCACCGGCACCACGGACCGTCAGTTCACACTTGGCACAAGCGGTGGAGGCTTGGATGCTTCCGGCGCATCCGGTAGTCCGATGGTGTTCACCAGCACGACTTCTCCAACGCAACCGACTGCCGCAACCGCCCGCACGCTTGCTTTGAGCGGCACCAACACCGATGAGAACACATTTGCCACCCCCCTGGCTAATGCCGGTGCCGGCCTGACATCCGTCGCCAAGTCTGGCTCGGGAGTATGGGTGCTCAGCGGTGCCAACGTTTACACCGGCACCACCACGGTCAATGACGGCCAGCTCCACGTCTCAGGCAGCCTCAGCACCGGCGCGGTCACGGTCGGTGAAACCGGTGGCACGCTCATCAATGCCGCAATCCTTTCTGGAGACGGCACCATCGGCGGCACAGTCACCGTTGGCAGCGGCACTAATCCGACGCCGACCAGCGTGGGCATCCTCGCGGTAGGCGGCAGCTTGGGCGCCGCCAACGGCACACTGACGCTCACGGCGGACAGCACGACGGCGCTGACCGTGGCCGACGGCTCGCAGATCCAGCTCGGTGTTGCCAACCCGACCAACGCGTCCCTGATCACGTTCTCGAACGGACAGTATGAGTACAAAGGCGGCACTTATGCCAGCGCCTTGCTCCTGTTCAACAGCGCTGCGGATAACGATTCAGCCAATGGTGCTGATGGCCTTGAAGCCTTGGCCACCTGGAACGTGGCTCCGACCACTTCCACCAATCATGACCAGCTCAAGCTCACAGGTGCCACCACCTCGAACCTGTCCGTCGGTGCCCGGGCTTCTGCCGCGTATGGTGATGGTTCTATCCGCATCTTGGATGCAGGCCTGACCTCGGTCACTTATGGCCAAGTCTTCAACCTGATCGACTGGACGCAGGCATCGGACATGACTTTCGCCTACACCAGCGGGTTCATTGGTGGCGCCAGTCCGACGGCTGGCGATCTCGACCTGCCCGACATCACTGGCTTTGGAGGCCTGGCATGGGACACCTCAGCATTCGGTCGCTACGGCATCATCGTCGTGGTTCCCGAACCCAGCCGCCTGCTGCTGTTGATGTTCGGCCTGGTCGGCCTGATGCTGCGCCGACGTCGTCGTCGTTGAAACGCGTCCGCCGCGCCAAAGGCACTCAGTTTTCTAAGGAGCCGCTGATTAAAGCCACACCCAGAGCCTGGCTTTGTGTTCTCTGTGGCTCGAAATCAGGACGCCGCTACATACAGGTGGAAACGGCACAGAGAATGGCCTTCTGAATCAAGCCTCTGCGGCGTTCCAATCTGCGGTGCAAATCAGTGTTTCCCTAAGTCAGCAGGCTGCCTGGTTACATGGGAACCCTGCTGCTTCGTTGTTCTGTGTTTACCGCCCCACTTCCAGCAGCGTCGGCAGCTTGTTCAACGGCGTGAACTCCATGCTGGTGCCACCCGCCGCCGGTTTGGCCTGCGGGCTGCTCGACTTCAAATAGCGGAACAGTTCGCTGTCGGTGGTGAAGACCATCGTCGTGTCCGGGGTGATCAGGGTCTTGTAGGCCAACATTGTTTGCAGGAATTCAAACAACTGCGCGGCCTCGGGCGTCTGGTTATAAGCCTTCGCATAAATCTCCGTGGCCTTCGCATCGGCGGCGCCTTCGATCTCCTGCACCTTGCGGTAGGCCTCGGATTCAATGAGGCTCAGATCGCGTTCCCGCTCACCATTGATTTTCGCAGCCTCGCCTTCGCCTTCGGCACGGTAACGGTCGGCGATCTGCTGACGCTCGGTGATCATGCGCTGGTAGATGGACTCGCTCACGGACGGATCGTAGTCGATGCGCTTGAGACGCACGTCGAGCAGGCGGATGCCGAGATCCTTGACCTTTTCGGCGGCGTTGGCAAAAATCTCCGCCTCCAGCTCGCTGCGGCCTTTGGTGATGGAGGGCAGCACGCCGATGCGCGCCTCGGCGGTGGAGAGCGGCGTGCCGGCGGTGGCGCCCGGCGCGGGACTGATCATATCCCGCACGACCTTGCGGTCCTTCGTGGTGCGCACGGCCTCGATGAAGTCATGCTTGGCGATGACGATGCGCGTCTCGCTGCCGATGATGCCGTTCAGTCGCGAGAGGGCGCGGCGCTCATCCGTGAGTTGGCGGAAAAACACCAGCGGCTCGATGATCTCCCAGCGGGCAAAACTGCCCACCATCACGAAGACTTTGTTCTTCGTCGTCATGGGCGTGGACTCGCCGTCCCACTCCAGCACGCGTTTTTCGATGCGGTTGGCGGTCTGGATGAACGGGGTCTTCCAGTGCAGGCCGGCTTTGGTCACCGGTTCGCCCACCGGCATGCCGAACTGGGTGATGACGACCTGCTCCGTTTCGCTCATGGTGTAGAAACCGGAGCCGAGCACGATGGCCAGTGCGAGGAGGATGATGAGAATGAGGGGGGCTTTCATCGGGCGGGGAGCTTGGGGTCGGCGGCTGGCGGCTGGGGCGCGGGTTGGCGGAGATTCATGAGCGGGAGGAAGGAGGATGCCTTTTCATCCAGGATGATTTTGCCGGGCACGGACGGCAGCACCTTGCTCATCGTTTCGAGGTAGATGCGTTTTTTGGTGACCTCGGGCGCTTTGAGATATTCCGCGAGCAGCGCCTTGAAGCGGGTGGCATCGCCTTCGGCCTCATTGACGCGTTTGGCGGCGTAACCTTCGGCGGTACTGGTTTTTTGCACCGCCTCGCCTCGCGCGCGTGGCACCACGCGGTTGTACTCGCCGCTGGCTTGGTTGATGAGGGATTCGCGCTCCTGTTGGGAGCTGTTCACCTCGTTGAAGCTGGCTTTGACGCCAGCAGGCGGATTCACATCACCGAGCTGGATCTGGTCGATATGCACGCCCATTTTCAACCCATTGGTCAGCGCTTGCAGCCGCTCCAGCGCCTTCAATTCCATCTCCTGGCGGCCGATGGTGAGCACTTCATCCACGGTGCGGTCGCCCACTACTTCCCGCATCACCGCCTCGGCAAGATCGCGCAGAGTGGGCAGCGGATCGCGCACATTGAAGACGTAGGCGATGGGTTCCTCCACATGGTATTGAATCTCCCACTCCACGAGCACGGCGTTCAAATCACCCGTGACCATGTTCTTCTCGCGCTGCTGTTCGTTGTAGTCTTCCTCGTATTGGTATTGGTTCGATGCGCCCTGCGTGGCGGTGCCGAACTCCAGCTTCTGTCGGCGCTCCACTTCGACGATCGTGATCTGGTCGATGCCCCACGGCAGCTTGAAGTGCAGCCCCGGCTCCGCTGTCTTCAAATAACCGCCGAAGCGCTGCACCACCGCCACGGAATTGGCCGGCACCTGGTAGATGCCGGAGAACAGCCCGATGGCAATGAACACCACGCCAATGCCGATGAATATGCGACGTGGATCGATCTTGATCTGCGGTGCATTCGGGAAGGGTCGTATCTCACTCATGCCATGAGGCTAGCGCACGCTGACAAAGCAGCAAGCGACATGCTCGACATGCATGAAGCGGTGGGAAATTCACTTCGGCCCAAAATCATCGAGATACTGCCCTACGATCACCTTCAGCTCCGGCGGACGCGGCAGTCCGATCTCCATCGCACGAGAGCCATCCACTTGCTGCGGCCAGTTATCCACGATGCCTTGAATGCGGGCATCAAAGGCATCCACAATGGGTCCCAGCTTGATGCCACGCTCTGTGGCGACTTCTTGAATCACCTTTTCGGCAATCTGTGGCGTCACACGGTGTGCTGGCAGCACACAGGCACGATCTTTGCCGAGTTTGGCTTCCTCGACCTCGCTCAAAGCGATGAACGAATCGATCACGGTGCGATAACCGGTCATTGGATGCGACTGCTCACGGCGGATCGGCAGAAGGCACGGCTCGCCATTGAGCGGTTCGCGGAACATCCCGCTCGCCCAGCTCGATGCGGCGGCATTCGGCTTGCCGGGACGCACGATCACCGTCGGCAAGCGCACGCTGCGGCCGTCGAAGTGGCCTTTGCGGGTGTGATCGTTCACCATCATCTCGCACATCGCCTTCGTCATGCCGTAGGTCGTCTGCGGGAGCTGTTTCGTGTGGTCGGACATCAGTTGCGACATGTCGAGGCCGCCATAGCAAGCCACGCTGCTCGCAAACACCACTCGCGGCCTGCCTTCCGCCGCTCGCGCCGCCTCAAACACATTGCGTCCGCCATCCAAGTTCACACGCATTGCGTCATCAAAGCGCTCCTCGCATTCACCGCTCACCATCGAGGCCAGATGGAAGATCACATCGAACTTCGATCCCGTAGCCGCGAAAGCCGTCGCCCGGTCGCCAATGTCGCCTTTCACCTGCTTCACTCGCGTGTCCGTCGGTTCTTCGCGAAAAAACGCATCCAGCAGCACCATCTCGGTGATTGGCTGGCCGCACCAAGTGCCGCGTTCGAGGAGCTTCTGCGCAAGCTGGGAGCCAAGAAAGCCGCCGCCGCCGGTGATGATGATTTTCATGCGTGAGTTGGGAAGGTGTTTGCCATCAGGCGCTGCCTGATGTGAGTTCGCCGGACATGAGCAAGCCACTCGCAGGACACAAGATCGGATTCGTCGGACTCGGCAACATGGGCCGGGCCAATGCGCGTCATTTGCACGCGGCTGGGGCCGATGTCGTCGTCTGGAATCGCAGTGACGCGCCTGCGGAGGCCGCCGTGGCCCTGGGCATGCGCCGTGCGGCCACCTTGCCGGACCTCTCCCGCGAAATCGGCCCCGGCGTCATCTGCGTCAATCTCACCATGACCGACGTCGTCGAAAACATCGTCTTTGGTCCTGGCGGCTTGATCGAAGGTCTGCACAAAGATGCCCTCATCATCGACTTTGGCACCACTGGCGTCCCCGAGACCAAAAAATGGGCAGAACGCGTCAACTGGGTCGATGCCCCCGTCTCCGGCGGCCAGGTCGGTGCCGAGGCTGCCACGCTCACCATCATGGCCGGCGGCAGCGAGGTGAATTTCCAGCGCGCTTTGCCCATCTTCCAAGCCGTTGGCAAAAATATCACCCATCTCGGCCCCAGCGGGGCAGGGCAGGTCACCAAGCTCGCCAATCAACTCATCGTCGCTCAAACCATCGACGCCGTCGCCCAAGCCTTGCGCATGGCCGAGCTTTCCGGCGTCGATCCCGCCCTCGTCCGCAAAGCCCTTCTCGGCGGCTTCGCCGAAAGCCGCATCCTTGACCTCCACGGCGATCGCATGGTCCGCCGCGATTTCGCCCCCGGTGGCCGTGCCACGCTTCAGCTCAAGGATGTCCGCCTCATGTCCCAACTCGCCGATTCCGTCGGCCTCGATTCACCCACGTTGAAGAACTCCCTCGCCCAGTGGGAGAAGTTTGTACACGAAAAAGGCTTCGGTGATCTGGATCACTCAGGGTTGTTCCGGCTTTATGAGTGAACCGCTTTCATGATTTCCTGCACGACCTGATACGCGCCGATCGCCGCCATCGACAGGGCGGCGATCCACAGACAGAGCGTCCATGCGAAGCCGGGACGCAGGGCGCGGTCCAGGCGGCAGTGGCGGAAATAAAGCGCCGCGCCAGCCAGGAAGGGCAGCATGATCCCCTGGCTGACGGCACCGATGAGAACCAGGGTGACCGGTTTCTCCCAGAGCATGTACAGCCCCACTGACAACGCGGGCAGCAGCACCACGCAGACTTTCACGGCCCGAACCCGATGCTCCGGTGTGGGATAGCGCACCACTTTGAAGAGCGCCGCCGCATCGACCAGCAGCCGTGCGTTCGAGGCTGTGGAGGCGAAGATCGTCGAGTAGAGCGCAAAAAACGCGCCGACGAGAAAAACATAGAGGCTCCATGAACCAAAACTCTCCGCATACATGTGAGCGAGCGTGTCGATCATGCCCTGGTCGTTCACCTGCAGGCCCTTCGAGTGCAGCACGGCGGCACCGAGCATGTAGAAGGCGAGCGTCGCCAGCGTGTAGATGACAAAGGAAATCCACGCGTCGATGCGCATCACGCGCATCCATCCCTGCGCACGCACGGTCCGCTGCGGCGTGCCGTCCTGCGGGCCGACATTCACGGCGTAGCCCTTTTCGAGGCACCAATAAGGATAATAGATCAGCTCCGAAGCGCCGACGCCGATGATGCCGAACGCACCGAACGCGGTCACAAAATTCTCCGGCAGCTTGAATTGAAATCCCTCCACCACATTGGCCGCCGTGATCGCATACGGCGACCATTGCAGCGAGCCCACCGCGATGACCGTCGCCAGCGTGAACAGCACCACCATCGCCACCGACAAGCTCTCCACGAGGCGGTAGCGCCCCAGCGCCAGCAGCACCGCGCACGAACCGCCGACGCCGATGGCGAGCAGTTTCTTGTCCATCGTCAGCCCGGCGGCGGCAAAGATGTCCGCCACGCCACCGACGATGCCCGCCACCTGAAACACGAGCGCCACAAACATGCCGAGCCAGAGCCACAGCAGCCAGCTCACGATAAAGCGCGGCCCTGGGATGCTGTTCATCGCCTCCAGCGTTGTCTGCCCCGTGCTCACCGCATAGCGCCCCAGCTCCACCTGCACGAACACCTTGATGAAACAGCCGAGCACGATGAACCACAGCAGCGTGAACCCCGCCTCCCCCGCCACCTTCGGCGTGGCGATCACCTCGCCCGAGCCTACGATTGAGGCCGTGATGATCAGTCCCGGCCCGATGCTGCGAAGGATGGCTGCCCAGTGGCTGGGCGCGGGTTCTGGCTGGTTCATCCGATGATCTTAGAGTGTGCTTGTCGGGGCCACAATCTTCGTGTGTCGGGACCAATGGGCTGAAAGGCGCTCGCTCGGCGTGTCAGTTGCTATGAGTGCATTACCTGCCCGCCGTCGATATTGATCGTCTGGCCGGTGATGTTCTTCGCGTGATCTGAGGCCAGAAACGTCGCCATCGCTGCATATTCCTCCGGCATCTGCCAGCGACCGAGATGTGACACCTTCTTGATCTTCTCCGCCGCCCAGTCATCGAAGCTCACGCATTGATCCTCCGGCAGCTTCTTCTGCCCCGCCGCCCAGATGGACCGATTCAGCTCCGTCTTCACCATGCCGGGCGCGAGCGCGTTCACGCGGATGTTATGCGGGCCGAGATCCTTCGCCGCGCACTGCGTGAAATTGATCAGTCCGGCCTTCGAAGCGCTGTAAGGCGGATCGGTCTGCGATCCCATCTGCCCGGCGACGGAGACGAGAAACAAGAGCGAGCCACTTCCTCGCTCAATCAGTTTCGGTGCAAACGCGTGCGCCACATTCACTGCGCCAATGAGGTTGATCTCCAGCACCCGCGTCCAGTCCGACGGCTCCAGATTCCAAAACGGAAAGCCAAACTTCCCGGAGCCGGCCCCAACAGAGAAAACGATGTGATCCACGCTCTCAAACCCCGCCGCAAAGGCCTTCACCGCCTCAAAGTTCGTCACATCACCCGCCGTGATGAAGTCCGCGTTCTTCTCCCGGTCAAAACCCCGCACGGCACACCCTTCGGCCACAAAACCATCCACAATCGCCCGCCCAATGCCCTTGGCGGCTCCAAACACGGCGACGGACTTGCCTTCGAGATTGAGGTTCATGCCTCACAGAATGCAGAGCCGGTGATCGAATTCAAACGGGCAGCGGCTTCAGTCATTCGCGTCAGGAGCCGGATCAATCGCGCCGATCACCCCTGCGTTTCGTGTGGGCGAATCGGCGCGGCATCCCTTCGTCATTTCCCGGAGGTCTGTTGCCTGGAAGATGAGGTCGACTCATAGCTTGGCGCAGGTATGGCCTGGGTGGCGCGGTAGTAGCCGCTGTCGCCCCAGGCGTAAGGATCATCAAATGTGCCGTACAACGCGTAGTTGTCAGTGGGCATCGGCCAGATGGCGTAACCACTGCCGTAACCGCCGCCGTGGCCGCCAAAACTGTCGGGGCCGTAGGTGGTGATGTTGTAGTCGTGGCCAATCACATGACGGGTATGGGTGCAGGAGGCCAGGGACAGGGCGGCAAGAACCGGGAGGATGAACAGGGAGCGAGCGAGTTTCATTGAGGTGGCGTGGATGAGATCAGGAGCGGAATTTCCTGGTTTTTAGAATGATGGGCTGCGGCGGAGAAAAAAGCAATTCGATAAAATTCACCCCGGCACAATCCGGGGAGCACAGGCACGACTCCAGGCCGGGCGGCAGACCGCGCTGGGGCTGCGGCGTGCCGCGCTTTTACCTCTGGAACTTGGAACCTTTCCCTCCAAGCTCACGTTGGATGCCCACCACCATGAAACACATCACCCTCACCCTCCTCGCCACCCTCAGCCTCACCTTCGCCGCCGAACATCCCGACACCACCGGCTGGAAAGATCTCTTCGCCACCGATCTCTCGAACACCGTCGCTCCCGGCGGCTGGGCTTTCACCGAGGGCGTCCTCGTCGCCAAGGACCACGACACGCTCTGGACGAAGGACTCGTATGGCGACTTCATCCTCGACCTTGAGTTCAAGGTGATCGCAGAATCCAACAGCGGCGTCTTCCTCCGCTCCGGCGACATCAAGAACGTCCTCTCCGCCCTCGAAATCCAGGTCCATGACAGCGCCGACGGCAGCAAGTACGGCATGGTCGCCGCGATTTATGACGCCATGCCGCCCAGCAAGGGCGCCGCCAGGCCCGTCGGCGAGTGGAACCGCTTCACCATCACCTGCAAAGGCCCGCAAGTGACCGTGGTCTTCAACGGCGAGACCGTGATTGATGCCAATCTCGACAACTGGCCCGAAGTGAAGAAGAACCCCGACGGCACCCCGAACAAATTCCCCGTCGCCCTCAAAGACTTCGCCCGCAAAGGCCCCATCGGCCTCCAGGGCCTCCACGGTAAAGCGCAGGCACCGGTGTGGTATCGGAATGTGAAGATCAAGGTGCTGTAGTAAAACAGCACGATGTGAGCGAGAGGGAAGCGCTCGTCGATCACTCGTCCCAGCCTGCCGTGCCGACCTTCACCCAATATCCGGCGATGAGCACGACATGCCCGCCCCAGCCGCCGCCTGAGAGAAAGGGGCCAGTGGCACGTCGGATTTTGAACTCATAGGCCGGAAGATCTTGTTTCCGTACATGGCTGGTGATGGCACCTGAACTGCGGGCAGACACCTCTTTGGATGAAGAGGAAACAAGCGTTATCTCAACGATTTCTCCACGTTCGTGGGTTTGTGTGTCCCAGTAGATGTGGGTAACTTTATTCTCTATCGTCTCTTGAGCGCGGCTGCGTGAGCGCCAGCCAGGAAAATGGGCATTGAGAGTGGGTGTCATTTCAGGGGCTGGGTCCTTTCCATTGATGGAAACGAAGGGGACCAAGAGAATGACGCCCGGGTCTCCAACAGGAGGCGCGAGTGGATCTGGCGCAGGCTCCGGTGTTCCCAGGATCTCATGCCATACCGCCACGGGAATCTGCATGAGTTGCTTTTTGTCGTAGGCAGTCGGCTCTCTGGCAAGGGCCGTGATGAACGGTGTGATGTCCGTCGTCCGTTCGCGTTCAAGATCATCAATCGGACGATTGCCCCCGTTGTCTCGAAGCAGCGGGTTGGCTCCTTGCTTCAACAAATAGCGGATCATGTCCGGGTTCTCACGCGAGACTGCCTCATGAAGCGCCGACTCTTTGTAGTCTGCATCCAGGGGTTTGTTGATCTGGAGGCCCGCTTTGAGCAATGTATCAAAGAGCGTCTTGTCTCCTTTGGAGATCGCAAATTTGGCCGCTTCCTTCAGGCCCTCATGCGCGCTCGTGATTTCGTAGTCGATCTCTTCGTGCGCTCCGCCTGGCAGCATGCTCAGAGACAACGCCACAACCGCTAGTATTGTTGGTTTCATGGACAGGGAGGCTACACGAGCAGGACAAATACTGTCACGCGAGAATCTCCGCAGGGCCGCCCAAACTCACCCCTCACACGCTACCCGGATCTCCTCCAGCGCTGCCCAGCTCGTGAATTTGCCTTCCAGCTCGTGCTTCTTCGCATCGAGTTTGGCGATGAAGTCATTCGTGCCAGCACCGAGCTTCACAAACAGCTCGGGGTTGCTCAGTTCGGCTTCCATGACGGCGATCTCGCTCTCCAGGGTGGCGATGGCGGTTTCGCAGTCGGCCAGCTCGCGCTGCTCCTTCTGCGACATCTTGCGCGGCTTGGGGGCGTTGGCGGCGGCGGCTTTTTCCTTCTTCACAGCGGCGTTGACGTGAGCCAGCTCGGCGGCGGCTCGCGCGGCGCGTTTTTCCTGGTAGTAGCTGTAGTTGCCAGCGCATTCGTGGATGCGGCCGTGGCCTTCGAAGGCAATCAGGCGGGTGCAGACGCGGTCGAGGAAGTAGCGGTCATGGCTGACGACGAGCGCGCAGCCTTTGAAGGCCATGATGGCTTCTTCGAGCACACGCATCGTGGCGAGATCGAGATCGTTCGTCGGTTCGTCGAGAATGAGGAAGTTGCCGCCGCGGCGCAGGATTTTCGCCAGCAGCACGCGGCTTTGCTCGCCACCGCTGAGTTCCTTCACGCGCATGGTCACACGATCATCGGTGAACAGGAAGCGCCGCAGATACGTGCGCACATGCAGCTTCTCCGGGCCGAACTGCACAAACTCCGACATCGGTCCTGCTACTTCCTCCATCACGCTGTTCTCGGGATTGAGCAGCAGGCGCTGCTGATCGACGTAATTGAAGATGGTGCGCTTGCCGATGACGACCTTGCCTTCATTCGGCTGCTGTTCGCCCATCAGCATGCGCAGCAACGTGGTTTTGCCTAGACCGTTGCGGCCGATGATGCCGGTGCAGGTGGCGGGCTCGAAGCTGAGGTCGAGATGGCTGAACAACCAGCGGTCGTCGATGTGCGCGCCGATGTCTTTGGCATCGACCACCGTGTTCGCCAGCGGCGGGGCCGGTGGGATGATCAAATCCATCACCAGCTCGGCCTCGGGAGCCGCGATGGCGGACACGCGGTCGAATTCATCCAGCCGGGACTGCTGTTTGGTGCCCCGGCCTCGGACGCCCGCGCGCACAAACTCCAGCTCATGCCGCAGAAAGCTCTGACGGCGGCGCTCCGAGTTTGCCTCCACGCCTTCACGGATAGCCTTGCTCTCCAGGAACGCGCTGTAGTTGCCGGGATGGCTGTAAATGCGGCTGTCGTCGATCTCGATGATGCGCGTGGCCACGCGGTCGAGGAAATAGCGGTCATGCGTGACGAAGAGCACCGCACCGCTGAAATCGCGCAGGAACACCTCCAGCCACTCGATGGATTCAGCGTCGAGATGGTTCGTCGGTTCGTCGAGCAGCAGCAAATCCGGCTGCGAGACGAGCGCACGCGCCAAAGCCACGCGGCGTTTCTCACCACCTGAGAGTCCTTTGACGAGACGATCCGCCGCCGCCACGCCGAGTTCATTCATCGCGGTGCTGATGCGGGTTTCGACGCCCCAGCCGTCGTGAAGCTGGATCTGATGCAGCAATTCGTCCTCCTGATCGCCTTTGTAGTCGCCGGATTCATAACGCTCGACCATCTCGAGCAGCACCGAGGCGCCGCCGCGGATGTTGTCGATGACGCTGGCGTCGTCATCGAGCGTGAACTCCTGCGCGAGGTGGCTGACGATGATGCCGTTGCGCCGCGAGATCGTGCCGCTGTCCGGTTTCTCCGTGCCGACGAGGATGCGCATGAGGCTGGTCTTCCCGGAGCCGTTACGGCCCACGAGCCCGAGTTTCTCGCCCTCATGGATGCTCATCGTCGCGTCATTGAAGACCTGCTGCAGCCCGAATTGAAGGCGCAGGTCTTTGGCGGAAACGACGGCAGGGGTGATGGGAGACATGGGGCGGTTGAGATAGCACAATCTGCTGCTGCTGCGACGGATTAGACCTTTTTCAGACGAGATTTCGATCCGTTCAGTCGATCCCGCAGGGATCGCAGAAGGTAGCCAGGGGTCAAAGACCCCTGGAACCTCGAAAGACACACATTCCCATCAAGGGCGCATCCTGAGGGGATGTTAGCGGCGTTCATCGGCTCTTCGTAGCCGTTGAGCTGGTGGAGGCTGCTCGCATACCTCCGGCATGCGCCCTTGAACTTGGCGATGCGTTCATTGAAACCGGGGGTGTCGCTCGTTCCTCGCTTTACCCCCGGCTACCTTCTCTGATCCCTACAGGATCAGGAGATCCACTGCCATCAAGGCTTTGCCAAAACCTCTCGCACCATGACTGGATCATCCGTGGTGATGCCATCGACGCCGAGCTTCGCAAAACGCTGCACATCGGCCGGTTTGTTGACCGTCCAGACGTAGAGGCCGAAGCCCGCGTCGCGGATCTGCTTCACCATCGTCTCATCCCAAGGAAAATCAGCCACACCGAGGTCGAGGCCATCGAGTTTGTCCGCCGTGGTGTCAGCGATGAGCTGTTTCAGGTCCGTGGGTTTCTTGTCCTTCGTTTTGCCGGAAGCGAGGCGGTAAACCTTGATCCACGGCAGCACCTTCTTCGATTCCGCCGCCGCGTCGCGCTTGAACGCGATGATCGCAAGTTGATCCGCACGATCCTTCATCGGCTCCAGGATGCGCTTCAGCTCCGGCACGATTTCCGCGCCGCATTTGACCTCGATGAAGAAGCGCTGCTTGCCCTTCGGCAAAGTCGCCAGCGCTTGCTCCAGCGTCGGAATTTTCTCATTCGCCCACTCTTTGCCTTTCCACGAGCCAGCACCGAGCGCAGTCAGGTCTGCCTGCTTCGACTTCGCCACATCCAGCGTCACACCGGCGGTGCGTTTCGTGTCTTTGTCATGAATGACGGCGGTCTTGCCATCGGCGGTAAGATACACATCCAGCTCACAGGCATCGGTCTGATGCTTCCAGCCGAGTTCAAACGCCGCGAGCGTGTTTTCCGGCGCACGCGCGGAAAAACCGCGATGCGCGATGATTTCGACGGCGTGGGCGGACATGGCGGCGAGAAGAAAAAAAGCGAGGCACTTCATGAGGGAGAAAGCAAACGAGGCAAGCACTCGTAACCCTTCGCCCCAAATGAAATTTTGCGCCCTCGTTCTTCTCGGCATCGTCATTGTCCTCGGCTTGACCTCTTGTTCAAAGTCGGGCAACAAGGACCATCACGTCATCCTCATCAGCATCGACGGCTTCCCCGCCTGGATGTGGAATGATCCGTCGCTGCAGGTGCCGAACCTGCGCAAGCTGGCCGCCGAAGGCGCAAGCACGAAGGCGATGACGGTGAGCAATCCATCGATCACCTGGATCAACCACACCACACTCGTCACCGGCGTGGAGCCGCGCAAGCACGGCGTGCTCTTCAACGGCCTGCTCGTGCGGCAAGAAGGCAACAAACCCGCGAAGATCGAGCCTTGGGTGGATAAATCGCGGCTGGTGCATGTGCCCACGCTGTATGACATCGCTCACCAAAACGGCCTGACCACGGCGGAGTCCGACTGGGTGGCCGTCACGCGTCCCGGCACCATCACCTGGAGCTTTGCGGAGCTGCCGGAGGCCGAAAGCCCGGTCGTGAAGGAAATGATTGCCGCTGGCACGATCACGCCGGAGCACATCGAGTGGATGCAGCTCGGACCACAGCGCAAGAGCGTGACCTTTCTCGACAACATGTGGACCAAGGCCGCAATCCACATCTTCAAGACTCACAAACCCAACCTGCTGCTCTATCACACGCTCAACACCGACGCCACGCACCACACCTACGGCCCCGGCACCATGGCCAGCCACACCGCGCTGGCCTACGCGGACAAGCTCGTCGGCGATTTGATCCAAGCCGTGGAGGAAAGCGGCCTGCGGGACCGCACCACCTTCCTCATCGCCACCGATCACGGCTTCAAAAAAGTGTCGAAGTATGTGTATCCGAACGTCGTGCTGAAAAAAGCCGGACTCGCCACCGCTCTCGGCCCCATGATCACCACTTGCGACGCCTTTTGCATGACCCAGGGCGGCATGGCCTTCGTCTATGTGAACGATCCCGCCCGCAAGGCCGAGCTGCTGCCGAAGCTCAAGGAAATGTTCGCGCAGACCGAAGGCGTGGATCGCGTGATCGAAGGCAAGGACGGCCACACACTCGGCATGCCGACGCCGGAGGAAAACCAGGGCATGGGCGATCTCGTGCTCTACGCCAAGGACGGCCACGCCTTCAACAACGCCGCCGCAGGCGATGCGGTGACCGCGCCCACCACGAACTACGGCGGCACGCACGGCTTCTTCAATGGCGACCCCGAACTCGACGGCATCTTCATCGCCAGCGGCCGTGGCATCAAAAAAGGCGTCGTGCTTGAGCGCATGGCCAATCTCGACGTGGCACCCACCATCGCGAAACTCATGGACCTCAAGCTGCCGCAGCAAGATGGCCGCGTGCTGGAGGAGATTCTCGCCAAATGATGCATCCTATGCGTTCGCTGCTGTCCATCTGAATACAGGGCAGTATTGAAAAGGCGTCGAAAGCTTCTAATTTCCCTTCCAGCATGGAACCGCATCCAACAACAACGACATCCCCGCGCACCGGCTGGCACGGTGTTCGATGCGCCAGCTTGGATGACATGCGCACACAGAACATCCGTTTCTGGCAGCAGGCAGGCGGAGCCCAGATACGGCAGGCCGCCTGGGAACTGGTGGTGGAGACCTGGAAAGCCCAGAAACGTGATCTGAATGAACTCCGATTTTCAAGACTTGCTAAGGCTGTTCGCGAAGCATGAGGTTCGCTACCTCGTGGTGGGCGGTTATGCGGCCATGCATTACTCTCAGCCGCGTTTTACCAAGGATCTCGATCTCTGGCTGGAGCCGTCACCCGCCAATGCCGTTCGTGTGATGAGCGCCTTCGGCGAGTTTGGCATGCCTTTGATCGACGTGGCACCCGCAGACTTCGAGCAGGAGAGCTTTCAATACATGGTGGGGCGCGCGCCGGTCCTGTTTGATTTCCTGACATCTCTGCCTGGACTGCGATTCCAATCCTGCTGGGAAACCCGGGCCATTGATGAAAGCGAGGGGTTTCCCATCAACTACCTTTCCAAGCAGTCCTTGATCACAGCGAAGACACATGCCGGCAGACCGCAAGACATCGTCGATCTGGATGAAATCCGCCGAGCTGGAGACAAACCTTCATGATCCGCCCCCTTCTTCTCCTCGCCGCCACCACCGCTTTTGCCGCGCCCATCGAGCGCATCTGGCTCACGCATGCGACGAGCGATCCCTCGAAGATCATCATCAACTGGGAAACCGACACGCCCAACGACTCCGTCGTCGAGTTTGGCACCAGCGAGGCGCTCGGACAGCGCGTGATCTCGGAGCGCAAAACCAAGCTCCATCACGTCAAGATCCCGCTGGAGCAGAGAGACGTGGTCTATCACTACCGCGTGCGCAGTGGCGATGACGTTTCGACGGTGTCCAGCTTCAAAGGCTACCCGAGTAAAGACCTCCGCATCGCCATCGTCGGCGATTGGGGCTATGCGCCGGGCAAGGACGTGAGCGCCATCATCAAAGACGACGTGCATCTGCTGCTCACCGTCGGCGACAACGTCGCCAGCCTGCACGAGAAGGGCAAAGAAGGCACGAAAGCCTTCAGTGCGCTCATCGACGCCAACCGCGATCTCTTTCGCCGCACGCCCTTCATGCCGATCCTCGGCAATCACGACCGCGAGATCACCGGCCGCGGCCCCAAACCGCCTGCGCATGCCGTCTATGATGTGGAGGCCGCCGCGTATCGCGAGTTCTTCGCCCTGCCCGGCGACGAATGGAAATGGCACTTCGACCTCTCCGGCTTCGACCTGCGTTTCATCGCGCTTGATCTCAATCACATCCAGGACTTCGGCACCACATGGCAGACCTGTCACGCTTGGCAGCCGGATTCACCGCAGTTCCAATGGTTCGCCGAAACCATGGCAGCCAGCACGAGCGGCTTCGTGCTCACTTTGATGAACGAGAAGCAAACGCAAGTGCAGGGACTCACGAAAGGCGCGTGGCACGAGCATTTCCGCAAAGGCAGCGCCCTCATCACCGGCTTCGGCTACTTCGCCGACCGTGCCGAACTCAGCGGTGGTCCCCCCTATTACAACACCTGCCTCAAAGGCGACGGCGACCTCTACAAAGACCCACAATCCAAGTTCCACGCTCGCGTGGACAACTACCTCCTCCTCACTATCACCGCTGGTGCTCCAACGATGAAGCTCCAGTTCAAAAACCTTCGCGGCGAGGTGCTGGACACGACCGAGATCGCCAAACGCAAGCCGTGACGGCATGTCCCGCGCACGCGTGGGTTGCGCTTCGCGGCGCGGCGGGAATGATGCCCTGTTTGAAGCCCTGGCTGCTCAGTCTCGCTCTTGTCACCACCGCCGCGCAGGCTGGTGTGCCTTGGGCTTGGCTGAATTCGAAGCTCACGCGCCTGGATTATGAGCATCAGTGGCTTCATGCGGAGCTCAATCAATTGCCGCCCATGCCCGTGCCGCAGCCGCATGAGCACGCTGGGTTCCACAGCGGCATCACCGCACAGCCGGATGCGGTGCGTTGGATTCAAATCGATCTCGGCGTGGAGCGCGCACTGGACGCCGTCGTCGTCATCCCGGCGATGCTCGGCGCTGCGGAGGTGCACGGTTTCCCACGGCGCTTCCGCATCGACGCGTCGAATGATCCGCTCTTTGCTGAATCCACGACGCTGCTGGATCAAACCGTGGGCGACGTGGCAATGCCGCTCGCGCCTTGGTTTGTCCCCGCGCTAAATGTGAAGGCACGGCATGTGCGTTTCACCGCCACGAAGCTCGTGCCCAAGCCACGCTTGGCGAATCAGTTCATCTTCTGCCTCGGCGAATTGCTCGTCTTCAGCGGTGGGCGAAATGTGGCGCTGCATGCCCCCGTGCTCGCGCCAAAATCCGTCGAGACGCTGCCCACGTGGTCGCCCAGGCATGTCGTCGATGGCTGCCATGCGCTCGGTCTGCCGCTGCGCGCCGATGCCGTGAATGGCAACGGCTGGCACAGCGCCATTTTCACCCGCGCAGACTCCACGAGCTGGTTGCGCGTCGATCTCGGCTCCGTGCGCGACATCGACGAGATCCGCCTCATCCCCGCGCATCCGCGCGACTACCCGGACCGCTTCGGTTTCGGCTTCCCGCAGCGCTTCAAGATCGAGGCGGATGGAAAAATCATCTTCGACAGCACCACCGCCGATTTCACCAATCCCGGCGACACCCCCGTGGCCTTTTCCACGCCCGGTTTGCGCGCGCGCAGCATTCAAATCACCGCCACACGCCTGTGGGAGCGCAGCGGCGATTTCGTTTTCGCGCTCGCGGAGCTGCAAGCCTTCGCAAACGGCCAAAACATTGCACGCGAGGCCACGGTGACGAGTTCTGACAGCACCATCACCGCCGCGTGGAATCACGCGAATCTGCTCGAAGGCCGCGCCAGCGCCGGTGTGCTGCTCGACGAGGCCAGGTGGCTCGCCGATCTGTCGAAGCGACGCGAATTCGAAGGCCGCCTGGCCTTCCTCGACATCGAAACCAACCTCGCCGTGCGTAAAGCTCAAGAGCGCGCCGTCTATCTTGCCCTCGCCCTCACCGCCATCGGCATCGGTGCCACCCTCGCCTTCCTGCTCCACCTGCGTCGCTCGCGTCGTCTCGAAATGGAGGCGTTGCGTCAACGCATCTCGCGTGATTTGCACGACGAGATTGGCAGCCATCTCGGCAGCATCCGTTTGATGTCCGAGCTGGCCTTGCGTGAAGACGGTGCCTCCGAATCACTCGAAGAAATTCATCGTCTTGCTGGCGAGGCCGCTGATTCCATGCGCGGTATCATCTGGCTCGTGCGCGAGGGCGATGCACCGAAGCTGACCAGTCTCGTCGAAGCCATGCGTCAAAGCGCCGCCGCACTGCTCAAAGGCATCGACTGGCACCTCAATACGCCCAGTGGCGACGATCCGACCACCGCTTCGCTGGAGTTTCATCGCCAGGTCTTCCTTTTCTTCCGCGAAGCCGCGCACAACATCACCCGCCATGCGCAAGCAACGCGGGTGATGATCGAGATCACCTGGCAGGCAAAACGCTTTACCCTCCGCATCGAGGACAATGGCTGTGGCTTCGATGCCGATGCCGTCACCGCCGGAAACGGCCTCGCCAACCTTCGTCATCGTGCCGAAGTGCTTGATGGCACGCTTCACATCACCAGCGTGCCTGGCAAAGGCACGCGCATCACGCTGGAGGCCACTTTACCATGAACGAGATCTGGATTGTCGAAGATCACGCCGCTTTCCGCCGCACGCTTGTCCGCGTGTTGAATGCCGAAACCGGCCTGCAATGCACCCGCGATTTTGATTCGTGCGAAAAGCTCCTCGCCGCACTCGCCAACGACGACACACCTGATTTGATCCTCCTCGATGTCGGTCTGCCCGGCATGAGTGGCCTCGACGGCATCCGCCTCATCAAGGAACGCGCTCCCAAAACGCTCGTCGTTATCCTCACCGTCTTTGAGGACGACGACAAAGTCTTCCAGGCCATCTGCGCTGGTGCCGCCGGCTATCTGTTGAAGACTAGTAGCGCCACCGAGATCATCCAGGCCGTGCGCGATGCCTTGACCGGCGGCTCACCCATGACCTCGCGAATCGCCCGTCGCGTGCTCGACATGTTTTCCAAGTTCGCTCCGAAGCAGAGCGACTACGGCCTCAGTGAACGCGAGAAAGAGATCCTCCAGCTCATGACCACCGGTCTCATCAAAAAAGAGATCGCCGACCGGCTTACACTCAGCATCCACACCGTCGATACCTATCTGCGCCGCATCTACGAGAAGCTGGAGGTGAACACGCGCACCGGAGCCGTGGCGAAGGCACTCAAGGAAGGACTTGTTTAGCGAGTAACAGAGCCGCTCTGTCGCGCTGCAGCCTCGCGCAGTTTGTCTTTCTTGCTTTTGCGTCGGCCTTTGATGCCACCGGTGCTTGGTGAGGGCGGCGGTGCCAGATCCAGCGGCTCAAAGCCAGGGATCTGCTCGCGTGCGATGCTTAGATGATGGCGCTTCTCGATGAGACAGAAGTGTGCGTGGGATTCTGCCGTGATGAAGCTCACCGCGACACCCGCTTCGCCCGCACGACCCGTGCGGCCGATGCGGTGTGTGTAATCCACGGCGGAGCGCGGCAGGTCGTAGTTCACCACCACGGGCAGTTGCACGATGTCCAATCCGCGTCCTGCGAGGTCCGTGGCGACGAGCACCTGAATTTGCGACTCTTTGAAGTCCGCCAAAGCCTGACTGCGCGCGCCTTGACTGAGGTCGCCATGAAAGGCCACCGCGCCGATGCCGCTGCGGCGCAGCTTATCAGCCACATGCTCAGCGCTGTATTGCTTTGCTACAAAGACGAGCACGCGCTTCCAGCCTTCGGTCTTGATCAAATGCCGCAGCAGCGGCGTGCGCTGGTCGGTGTCCACCTCGATGGCGCGCTGCTCGATGACAGGCATTTCAGTCGGCGCGCTTTCGATCTCGATCACCGTTGGTTCATGCAGCAGCTCCTTCGCCAGAGCTTGTACGGCTTCGGGGAACGTCGCCGAGAACAGCAGATTTTGTCGACGCTTCGGCAGCAGTGCGAGCACGCGCTTCAACTCATCGGCGAAGCCAAGATCCAACAACCGATCCGCCTCATCCAGCACCAGCGCGGAGACATAGGAAAGATGCAGCGCATTGTGATCCACGAGATCGAGCAGCCGCCCCGGCGTCGCGATCACAAAGTCCGCCCCACCGCGCAGCGCCATCATCTGTGGATTGATCGAAACTCCGCCAAACGCGCTCACCACTTTGATCCGCTCCGGTAGATGCACCGAGCAGCGCAGCACCGTCTCAGTGACCTGCGCCGCCAGTTCCCGCGTGGGCACTAGAATCAGCGTGTGGACACGCCGCGGCTTCTCCAGCCGTGTGGAAAGCCAGCGCTGAAGCAGCGGCAGCACAAACGCCATCGTCTTGCCCGAGCCCGTCTGAGCCGTCGCCAGCACATCCCCGCCCTTCAGCACCACCGGGATGGCGGCACTTTGTACAGGCGTTGGAGCGACGTATTGGCTGACCGCACTGAGAAGCGGAGCGGAGAGGCCGAGGGAGGAGAAAGGCATGGCTCTCTATAAGCCCTATCCGCGCAGCAGCAAGGTGACGACGTCGAAGGGTTCGTGCTTGTCCCGCGCTCGCGTGGCATGAAAGACTGCCTCCAGCGCCGTATGGAATGGTAATGCGCATCTTCTGTTTCATTGCTCTCGCCGCCACACCCGCCTTTGCGGTCGATTTCGTGCGCGAGGTGCGCCCGATCTTTGAAAAGCACTGCTACGAGTGCCACGGCGCGGAGAAACAGAAGAACGACTACCGACTCGACATCAAGGCCGTCGCTTTGACCGGCGGCGTGGATCACGCGCCGAACATCATCGCTGGCAAAAGCGCGGAGAGCCCGCTGTTTCGATTTGTGAGTGGTTTGGATGAAAAAATCTCGATGCCGCCGAAGTCGAAGCTCAACAGCGCGGACATCGACGTGCTGAAGCGCTGGATCGATGAAGGTGCAGTGTGGCCGGAGGGCGTCGATGTCGCGAAGATTGAGAACAGACTCGACTGGTGGAGTTTCAAGCCGCTCCAGGCAAAAGTGGGCACGATAGACATTGATTCGTTCATTCACGCGAAGCTCGCGGAGAAAGGCCTGAAGCCAGCGTCACAAGCAGATGCGCGCACCTTGATCCGACGCCTTTACTTCGATCTCACCGGCCTGCCGCCCACGCCGGAGGAAATCACGAAGTACGCTGCACTGCCGTATGAGAAGCTCGTGGACGACTTGCTCTCTTCGCCGCGCTACGGAGAACGCTGGGCACGCCACTGGCTCGATCTGGTCCACTACGGCGAAACGCACGGCTACGACAAAGACAAGCCGCGCAACAACGCCTGGCCCTACCGCGACTACGTCATTCGCGCTTTCAACAACGACAAGCCTTACGCGCGATTCATCGAGGAACAGATCGCGGGTGATGCGCTCCATCCCGGCACCACGGATGGCATCACGGCGCTTGGCTTCATCGCTGCCGGGCCGTGGGATCTCATTGGTCACGCGGAAGTGCCGGAAACAAAGCTCGATGGCAAGATCGCCCGCCATCTCGACCGCGATGACATGGTGCAAAACGCCGTCGGCACCTTTTGCAGCCTCACGGTGCAGTGCGCGCAATGCCACTATCACAAGTTCGATCCCATCTCGCAGGAGGACTACTATTCGCTGCAGGCCGTGTTTGCCGGCATCGACCGCACCGACGTGGATTATTATCCCGACGACGCTTTGATGCAGAAGTTTGCCGCGCTTCAGAAGCAGAAGAAGCAGTTTACCGATGAGATCGCCGCGCTGGAGGAGCCTTTGAAGAAAAAAGCAGGGGAAGCCTATGCCGCGCTCAGCAAGCGCATCGACGGCGCTGCGGATAAAGGCGCGAATCCGAACGCGAAACCTGACTTCGGCTACCACAGCGCCATTTCACCCACGCAGGATGCTGTGAAGTGGGTGCAGGTCGATCTCGGCAAGAGCGTGCAGGTCGAACGCATCGTGCTAAAGCCCTGCTACGATGATTTTGGCAAGATCGGTGGCGGCTTCGGATTCCCCGTGCGCTTCAAGATCGAAGTCAGTGATGATCCCACCTTCAAGACTGGTGTCACGCTTGTGTGGCGGAAGCACGATGCCACCTTCATGAACGACTTCGTGAATCCCGGCCTCAAGCCCTTCGAAAGCGGCACCGCAGGCGATGACGGCGTCACCGGCCGCTTTGTGCGCGTCACCGCCGTGAAGCTCGCGCCGCGCATGAGCGACTATATTTTCGCGCTGGCCGAGATGGAGGTCTATGACAGTAAAACTGGCCCCAACCTCGCCGTCGGTCGTCCCGTGACCTCGCTCGACAGCATCGAGGCCGCGCCGCGCTGGCGCAAAACCAACCTCACCGATGGCATCGCCCCCGAGAGCCGCACCGAGGAAGACAAACTGAAGCTCATCCGCGAACGCGATGCCCTCATGCTCGCGCAAGCCGATGAAGCCACGAAGACGAAGCTCCACGCTGCACGCAAACAGCGTGATGCCTTGCCTCAACTGCCTGCGCCACAGAAAGTCTATGCCGGAGCCGTCCATTACGGCAGTGGTGCCTTCAAAGGCACGCACGGCATCCCGCGCGTCATTCAGGTGCTCAAACGCGGAGACATGAAGCAGCCCGCGCAGGAAGTCAGCGCTGGCACAGTGACGGCGCTGAGCAAACTGCTTCAAGTTCCATTTCAAGTCACTGGCGAGCACGAATCTGCGCGCCGCGCCGCTTTGGCGAAGTGGATCACCGACAAAAACAACGCGCTCACCTGGCGCAGCATCGTCAACCGCGTCTGGCAGCATCATTTCGGTCGCGGCCTCGTCGATACCTCGAATGACTTTGGTCGCATGGGCGGCAAACCGAGCCACCCTGAGTTGCTGGACTGGCTGGCATTGACTTTCCGAGCCGACTTCGGCGGCAGCCTCAAGAAGCTGCACAAGCTCATCGTGATGTCAGAGGTCTATCGCCAAAAGTCCGACTCGTCCGATCTGTCGGACAAGTCCGACGCCGCGAACATGTGGCTCTCCCATCAAAACCGCCGCAAACTCGACGCCGAGTCGATTCGTGACTCCATCCTCGCCGTCAGCGGCAAACTTGATCTCACCATGGGCGGACCGAGCTTCCAGGACTTCATCATCGACAAGCCGCAGCACTCTCCGCACTACGAATACCACCTCCACGATCCCGAAGATCCGAAGAGCCACCGCCGCAGCATCTACCGCTTCATCGTGCGCAGTCAGCAGCAGCCCTTCATGACAGTGATGGACTGCGCCGACCCTTCGATGCGCGTCGAGAAACGCAACGAATCCCTCAGCCCGCTCCAGGCGCTCGCGTTGATGAACAACGGCCTCACCGTGACGATGGCGAAGCACTTCGCCACTCGCGTTGCCAAAGAATCCGCCGGACTCGAAGCGCAAACGAAGCGTGCCTTCGCCCTCGCGCTCTCCCGCGAGCCGACGGCGGACGAACTCATCCCGCTGGTTGAATACGCGAAGCGTGAAGGCTTGGAGAACACCTGCCGGGTGATCCTGAATCTGAACGAATTCAGCTTTGTGGATTGAAGGCGAGTCAAGGGGTCAAGGAGTGGTCAAGAAGTCAAGACGGTCACTGCTTGACGCTCTTGACCTTTTGACGGCGAAGCCTTGACGTTCCCAACTCTCCCCGCTCATACTCACGTCTTCTCAACCATGAACACCCAACATCCCGCTGAACGCATCCTTCTCGGCCCTGGCCCCAGTCCTGTCCCATCACGCGTGCTGCGCGCCCTCGGTGCGCCCACGCTCGGCCACCTTGATCCGCAGTATGTCGCCATCATGGATGAGGTCTGCGAAATGCTTCGTCAGGTGTTTCGCACGAAGAACGCGCTCACCTTTCCCGTCAGCGGCACCGGCATGGCGGGGATGGAATGCATCGCTGTCAATCTCATCGAACCCGGTGACGAGGTGATCGTCTGCGTGAACGGCGTCTTCGGCGGGCGCATGAAAGATGTCATGGAGCGCTGCGGTGCCACCGTGCATGCCGTTGAGGCCGCGTGGGGCGATGTCATCGCGTTCGATCAAATCGCCGCCGCACTCGATCAGCATCCGAAATCAAAACTCGTCGGCATTGTGCATGCCGAGACCAGCACCGGCGCGTTGCAGCCGCTCGAAGGCCTCGCCGAAATCGTGCATGGCAAAGGCGCGCTGCTCGTCGTCGATGCCGTCACCAGCCTCGGCGGTCACGAATTGAAGGTCGATGACTGGGGCATCGACGCCATCTACAGCGGCACGCAGAAATGCCTGAGCTGCCCGCCCGGCCTCGCGCCTGTGAGTTTTGGTGACCGTGCGCTCGCCGTCATGGATGCGCGCAAAACGAAAGTGCAATCGTGGTACCTCGATGTCTCGATGCTGCGCAAATACTACCTCGGTGGTGGCGGTGGCCGCGTGTATCATCACACCGCGCCGATCAACATGACCTACGCCTTGCGTGAGGCGCTCGCCATCGTGTTGGAGGAAGGATTGGAGGCCCGCATCGCCCGCCACGTGCAGATGCATCAGCGCCTGCGTGCCGGATTGGAGGCGATGGGCATCAGCTATGTGCCAAAGCACTCGCTCCACACGCTCAATTGCATCCACATCCCCGCCGGAGCCGATGACGCTGGCACGCGCAAGCGCCTGCTCGAAGAATACGGCATCGAAATCGGCGCCGGACTCGGCGTCATGGCCGGCAAAGCCTGGCGCATCGGCCTCATGGGCCACGGCTCGACCGTGCGAAACGTCGATCTCGTGCTCACGGCACTGAAAAACGTGCTGAAATAAACCAGCCGATCATGTCCACCGCGCTTGATCGTCTGGCAGCGTTGTTACCGCCGGAGCGTCTGCTCATGCGTCCGGTGGAACTTGCCGCTTACGAAAGCGACGGTCTCACCGCCTTTCGCACACGGCCGCTCGCCGTCGTCGTGCCGGAGACGACGGACGAAGTCACCGCCATCGTGCGGCTCTGTCATGAATTGAAGCTGCCGTTCGTCGCACGCGGCAGCGGCACCAGTTTGTCGGGCGGATCACTGCCCATCGCGGAAGGCATCGTCATCGCGCTCAATCGTCTGAATCGCATCCTGAAGCTCGATCCCACACAGCGCATGGCCGTCGTCGAGCCCGGCGTAATCAACACGCAGGTCACGACGGCTGCGACACCGTTTGGATTGCATTACGCGCCCGATCCTTCGTCACAAAGCATCTGCACCATCGGTGGGAACGTCGCCTTCAACTCTGGCGGCGCGCATTGCCTCAAATACGGCATGACCGCGAACCACATCCTCGGCATCAAGGCCGTGCTAGGCGCCGGTGAGGTCGTCGAATGGGGTGGCGGCAGCCGCGAACGGCTCGGGCCTGACTGGTGCGGCCTGTTCACCGGCAACGAAGGCCTGTTTGGCATTGCATTGGAGATCACACTCCAGCTTTTGCCGAAGCCCGAATGCTTCCACACCGTGCTCGCCGGTTATCGCACGCTCGAACAAGCGGGCGACGCCGTCTCCGCCGTGATCGCGAGCGGATTGCTGCCTGGAGCCATCGAGATCATGGATGCGCTCGCGCTTGAGGCTGCAGTCGCGGCGGTTCATGCCGAATATCCGCCGGGATGCGAGGCCGTGCTCATCGTCGAACTCGAAGGCCCGCGCGAAGTTGTCGCCATCGAACGCGAGCGGTTGGACACGATCCTCGCCGCCAGCCAGCCCGTCGAAATGCGTCCCGCACGCGATGCGGAAGAACGCGCCGCGATCTGGAAAGGCCGTAAGAGCGCCTTCAGCGCTGTGGGCCGTCTGTCGCCCGATTTCATCGTGCAGGATGGTGTCGTGCCGCGTCGCAAACTCGGCGAAGCACTGCGCCGCATCGCCGAAATGGCACGCGAGTCGAACATCCGCGTCGCAAACGTCTTCCACGCTGGCGATGGCAATCTGCATCCGCTCATCCTGTTCGATGGCCGCGAGGAAGGCGCATTGCAGCGCGCCGAAGATCTCGCCGGTCGCATCTTGAAGATGTGCGTCGAGATGGGCGGCTCCATCACCGGCGAACACGGCATCGGCGTCGAGAAACGCGACTTCCTGCCCGACATGTTCACCGCCGACGAGATCGACTGCATGCAGCGCCTCCGCGCCGCCTTCGATCCCCTCGGCATCGCCAATCCGGGCAAGATGTTCCCTGGCAAAGAAGCACCCGCCTTGTCGCATGTCGGTCTGCATCCGCTGGAGAAGGCCGGCGTCATTTCACGCGAATGATCACTCCTTCATCACTCACCGAACTCCGCGACGCCGTGCTTTCCGCACCGCGCGTGCTCGCCGTGGGTGCGGAGACGAAACCGCGTTTATCTGCCGTCGATGCGGTGAAGATTTCGACGCGGCAGTTGCGCGGCATCACGGAGTATGAGCCGAGCGAGTTCACCTTCACCGCTCTCGCCGGAACGCCGGTGAGGGAGATCATCGCGGCGCTGGCGGAGAAGGGGCAGTATCTGCCGTTTGATCCGATGCTCGTCGAGGCGGGCAGCACCATTGGCGGCGTGGTGGCGAGCGGTTTGAGCGGACCGGGACGCTTCCGCTATGGTGGCGTGCGCGATTTCATCCTCGGCGTGCGGTTTGTCGATGGCATGGGCCGTTTGCTGAGACTGGGCGGCAAGGTCGTCAAAAACGCGGCTGGATTTGATGTGCCGAAGTTTTTGGTCGGCAGTCTCGGCAGATTCGGTGTGATCGGTGAAGTGACCTTCAAGGTGTTTCCACGTCGTGAATCGATGCTGACGCTCGAAATGCCTTTCGATGCCGACAGGATGGCCTGCATCGCCAATTCACGCTTCGAGGCCGATGCGCTCGATGTTTTGCCCGGCGGCGAAACCATGCTCGTGCGGCTCGCGGGACCTGGAAAAGCCCTCGAAGTTCTCGCGAAGGAGATCGGCGGCGAAATCATCGACAACGCCATCTGGAACGAGATTTGCGAGACACGCTGGAATTTCAAAACCGACCTCACGCCGGATCAAATCGGCGATTTCAAAGCCGCGCATGTGAGTTGCGGCGGCAACGTGGCTTTCTCGACCATGCTTCCGTCTCGTGGTCTCACGCTGCGCGGCGATTTCCCGCTGTGGATCGGCGGCAGACCGCGCTTTGCCATCGAAGCTGCGGTGAAGCAGGCGCTCGATCCGCAGAACCATTTTCCAACTCTTGACGACTGATGCTGCACGCCATTCCAACCGAAAAATTCGGCCCGCTGGGCGAACCGATGGCGAAAGCGGTGTCGGCGTGCGTGCATTGCGGGTTTTGCTTGGCAGCATGCCCGACCTATCACGAACTCGGACAGGAGATGGACACGCCGCGTGGACGCATCGTGCTGATGAAGGAGGTTCTCGAAGGCAAGATGAGCTTCGAGGCCGCACAGCCGCATGTGGACCGCTGTCTCGGCTGTCTGGCGTGTGAACCGGCCTGTCCGAGCGGCGTGCCGTATCGCGATTTGATCAGTCCGTTTCGTGCTGTGGCAGCCTCGAAGATGAAACGCGGCCTGCTGGAGCGTGTACGGCGCTTTGTCACGACGCAGACGATTCCGTATCCCTCGCGATTCCGCGTGGCGATGTGGTTTGGGAGACTTGGGAAAGCCGTGTTGCCGAAGAAGTGGCAGTCGATGCTCGAACTCGTGCCCGATAAGCTTCCACCCGCAGAATTATTGGCCGAGGTGAATCCCGCCATCGGCGAAAAGCGTGCCCGCGTGGCCTTGCTCACCGGCTGTGCTCAGCAGGTGCTCGATCCCGACATCAACACCGCTACGATTGAGGTGCTCACTCGCAACGGCGTCGAAGTTGTCATTCCACGCACGCAAGGCTGCTGCGGTGGCCTCGCCTGGCACACGGGCGATCTCGCAGCAGCACAAAAATTCGCACGGCAGAACCTGAATGCCTTTCCTGATGATGTGGATGCGATCCTGACCAACGCCGCAGGCTGCGGCTCGGCAATGCACGAGTATCATCTCGTTTTGCGCGGCACCTCAGATGAAGCGCGCGCGGAGCGCTTCCGCCATTGCGTCATGGATGTGAGCGTGTTTTTGATAAAGCTTGGTCTGCGCGAGCCGTTGCGCGAAACGAACCTCAAAGTCGCCTACCACGACGCCTGCCACCTCGCGAACGCTCAGAATGTGCGGCGGCAGCCACGCGATCTCCTGCGTGCGATTCCCGGCCTCGAACTCCTCGAAATCACCGATGCGCACCTCTGCTGCGGCAGCGCCGGTAGCTACAACATGGATCAGCCCGAGATCGCCACCTCGCTCGGCGAACAGAAAGCGCGCGCCGTAATCGCAACTGGTGCCGAAGTCATCGCCTCGGGCAACATCGGCTGCCTGACGCAGTTGCGGCTGCATTTGAAGAAACTCGGCTCGAACATCGAGGTGCGGCATACGCTGCAAATTCTGCGTGATGCACTGAAGTGACTTCAGCCGTCGTTGCCGATGGATTCAGTAGGGCAGCCAAGGCGGGCTTCGTCGGCAAGGCCGACTTCGACTTCAGTGACAGGTTGACGATAAACGATGCTGTAGCCGCCTTCGTCATGACGACGGAAAAAGTCCGGCGCGGTGGAGGGGCAAAGGCCGCAGTCGATGCAGGTGTCATCGACATAATAGCGACCGGGGACGTTCTCAGGATGGCGGTTGTTGGGATCAGGCATGGTGTGGGCGGGTTGATGCGCTGACAGTCGCACGCCTGATTATTGAGTGAAGTGCATTAATAGCATCGTTTATTGCTAATAATGCATGAGTATCTAGCCCGAAAGCCGTTCGATTTGTACAGCCTGCATCTGTTTCATCTGGTGGTGAAGCATCACAGCTTCACAAAGGCGGCGCGGGAAGCGGGACTGACGCAAAGTGCGCTCACAAGGCAGATGCAGGCTTTGGAACAGCGCTTGGGAGTTGATTTGCTCAACCGTACGACACGCAGCGTTGCGGTGACGGAGGCGGGCCGCTATTTGTTCGCGGAATCGGCGAAGCTGCTGGGCGGCGTGGCTTCGACGCTGGAGGGTTTGCAGACGGAGTTTGCTTCAACCAAGCCGCTGGTGCGCGTGGGACTTTCGCGCACGGTATCGGGGGCCTACATGCCCGGATTTTTTCATGCGAATCGCCAGCGGCTGCCGCAGGTGAACTGCGCGGTGTCCTATCTTTCGAGCACGGAGATCATGCAGGGCATCGAACAGCATGACATCGATATTGGAGTCTTCTGCATCCCATCCAAGCTGCCGCAGACGCTAAAAGTGACACATCGATTCAAAGATGCCTTCACGTTGATCGCGCATGAACCGGAGGGAGCAAAGCCGTTGCCGACGAAGCGTGCCGAAGTGCTGAAATGGGCCGCGAAACAGCCTTGGTTGCTGATTCAAGAGGTGACGACAACAGGAAAGCTGCTGCATCGCTGGATGAAACGTCAGGGACTGGCAGTGGAGCCGTTGATGGAGGCCGACAGCTTTGATTTGATCATCAATCTGGTGGCAAGCGGACTGGGCGTGAGTTTCGTGCCGATCCGGGCGCTGGCACTCTATCGGCGGAAGCATTCTCTGAAACTGGTCACGCTGGAACCACGGTTTGAGCGCGAACTGGTGGTGGTGACGCGGCGGCACCGGAAGGTGCCGGAACACCTGACGAAGTTTATTGAGAACATCCTGTTCTAAGGCAAGTGACGCAAATGTTGCCTGTCGTGATGCGATTGGTTTAACTTCGTGTCAGCAATCATGATAACCCGAACCAAAACCCTGCTTCGCTTTTTGAAGCGCTGCTTTGGCTGGCTGCTCATCGCGTTCAGCACGCTGGGGTTGCTGGGGATTGTGATTCACTGGTTTCTGACGGGCCCGGTATCTGTTAGCGCACCGTGGATCACCGGCCCCTCGCTCGTCATTGACGGCTTCAGGATCGACTGCACCACCTGGTGGGGCACAGCCATTCTGATCTTGTTTCATCTGTTTGTTCTGGCATGGGGCTGGGACTTCGTAAAATCGGGCAAAGCTCTGCTGAAACCACAACCTCTACCATGACCTGGTCCCAAAATTACGATCCACTCGGCAGTTTGATCCTTTCCTCGCTGGTGGCGGCGGTGCCAGTGGTGACGTTGCTTGGATTGCTGGCGTTCTGGCATGTGCGGGCGCAGATCGCGGCGCTGGCTGGGTTGGTGGTGGCGCTGTTGATCGCGATGTTTGTCTATCACATGCCGGCGTCGATGGCGGGCATGGCGGCGGTGAACGGAGCGGTGTTTGGGCTGTTTCCCATCGGCTGGATCGTGTTGAACGCGATGTTTGTTTATAACCTGAGCGTGGAGACGGGGCAGTTCGCGGTGCTACAGCGGCAGATCGCGAGTGTTTCGAGTGATCGGCGAATTCAAGCGCTGCTCATCGCCTTTGCCTTTGGTGCGTTCATCGAAGGTGCGGCGGGCTTTGGAGCGCCGGTGGCGATCACGGGGGCGCTCATGATCGGTCTCGGATTCAAACCGCTCGAAGCTGCAAAGCTGGCGCTCATCGGCAACACCGCGCCAGTGGCGTTTGGGTCTCTCGGCACACCGTTGACGACGCTGGCGGACATTACGGGTCTAGATCTCATGTCACTGAGTGCGATGGTCGGGCGGCAGTTGCCGGTGTTCTCGTTGATCGTGCCGTTCTGGTTGGTGGCGGCGCAGGTCGGCGTGCGTGGGATGTTGGGCGTGTGGCCGGCGTGCTTCGTGACAGGCGCGAGCTTTGGCGTGATGCAGTTCGTGATGAGCAACTACCACGGGCCGTGGCTGGTGGACATCGTGAGCGCGGTGGTGGCGATGGCAGTGCTGGTGCTGTTTATGAAGGTGTGGAAGCCGAAGGATGCCGCCGAAAAACCTGTGGTGGCAGAAGTGCGCGAAGCTTCACCGTGGAAGGCGTGGCTGCCGTGGGTGTTTTTGACGGCCTTTGTGTTCTGCTGGGGCATGCCGGCGGTGAAAAGCGGTTTGAACGGTGTCTTCAATCAGGAGATCGAGGTGCCGCTACTGCACAAGATGGTAGAGCGCGTGCCGCCGGTCGTCGTTCATGCCGAGCTGGAGAAGGCGGTGTTCAAATTCAACGCGCTGAGCGCCACCGGCACGGCAGCGCTGCTCGCAGGCATGGCGGCGGGGCTGTGCCTCGGCCTGTCGCCAATGCGTTTGCTTAAATTGTATGGCGTGACGATTTGGAAGCTGCGCGTGCCGCTGCTGACGATATCGCTCATGCTCGCGCTCGGTTATGTGACACGCTACAGCGGCACAGACACGACGATGGGCCTCATGATGGCCGACACCGGAGTACTGTTTCCCTTCTTCTCGCCGATCATCGGCTGGCTCGGCGTGGCGCTCACGGGAAGCGACACTTCGTCGAACGTGCTTTTCGGCAATCTCCAGCAAGTCACCGCGAACCAACTGCATCTCTCGCCGATTCACATGGCGGCGTCGAACAGCAGTGGCGGCGTGATGGGCAAGATGATCGACGCGCAAAGCATCGTGGTCGCCGCTGTGGCGACGGGTGGCCATCCCGACAGTCCCGACGCGGGTACCGTGCTGCGTAGTGTCTTCTGGCACAGCGTGGCGCTGGCACTGCTCATGGGCCTGCTGGTGATGGCGCAGGCGTATTGGCTGCCATGGATGATCGTGAAGTGATCCGCGATTGCGTGACAAAGACGAACTCGCCGGCCGCGTATGATTCAGGCACACTCCACCATGCTCACCCGCCGCCAGCTTCTTCAAACCGCCGGACAAGGTTTCGGCGCGCTCGCGTTTGCCTCGCTGAATGCGGCGGAGACGGCGCATCGCTCGCAAGTCATCGCGCCCAAGGCGAAACGCGTGGTGCAGCTCTTCATGGGCGGCGCGGCGTCGCACATTGATTTGTTTGATTTCAAACCGGCGCTGATCAAACACCACGGTGAGGAGTCCAATTTCGGCGAAGCCGTGGAGGCGTTTCAAAATGGCCTCGGGCCGTGGAAGAAGCCGGTGTGGGAGTTCAAACCATACGGGCAAAGCGGCAGAATGCTCAGTGAGGCCGTCGCACCGCTCGGAGCTTGTGCTGACGACATGGCCTTCGTGCATAACATGGTAGGCAAGACCGGCGTGCATTCGCAGGGCACGCTGCTGCAGGCCACGGGCTTCAATCTACCTGGCTTTCCGGGCATGGGCTGCTGGGTGAGTTATGCGCTTGGATCGCTGAGCGACAATTTGCCGACCTTCGTCGTGCTGCCTGATCATCGTGGATTTGCCTCCAATGGTCCGAAGAACTGGGACAGCGCTTTTTTGCCCTCTCAGCATGCGGGAACGATCATTTATCCCGAAGCGGAGACGCCGATTGCAGATCTGTTCCCTCACAAATCAGGCCGCTACATCTCGGCGCGGTCAGATCGAGGCGGATTTGAGCTGCTGGAGCAGTTGAACCGCAAGCACATGCAACAGCGCGAGGAAGACAGCCGTCTCGACTCACGCATCAAGAGCTACGAACTCGCCGCGAAGATGCAGCTCGCCGCGCCTGAGGCGCTGGACATCAGCCATGAGAGTGATGCGATGAAGGCGATGTATGGGATTCAGGAGCATCGCAAAGTCTGGCCTACCGAGATCAATCCCGAAGAAGAAGCTGACTACATGGGCCGCAAGTGTCTCGCTGCGCGCCGTTTGCTCGAACGTGGCGTGCGATTCGTGCAAATCTGGAGCGGCAACGACAACGGTTTCCCGCGTCGCAACTGGGACAGCCACGAAGATGTCGAGCGTGATCATGGCCCGCTCGCCTGGGGCATGGCGAAGGCCGTTTCAGCACTCATTCTCGATTTAAAACAGCGCGGGTTACTCGACGAGACGATCATTCTCTGGACGACCGAGTTTGGACGAATGCCGAGCACACAGGGCGGCAAAGGCCGCGACCACAACCCTTACGTCTTCACGAACTGGCTCTGCGGCGGTGGCATCAAAGGCGGTGTTACTGCAGGGGAGAGTGACCAGTGGGGCTACAAGCCGCTCGACCGCGCGAATCCCACGACCTGCTACGACATCCATGCCACGATGATGCACCTGCTCGGCATCAATCACGAAAAACTGACCGTCCGCCACAACGGCATCGACCGCCGCCTCACGGATGTGCATGGGCATGTGATTCGTGAGTTGTTGGCGTGAAGCTTGCCTTTGGTGGGATGCGGGGTAGCGCTGTGCCATGAAGTTTCTTCACCTCATTCTTGCCCTGGCGGTTTCTTTTGCAGCTCGTGCCGACGCGGAAACACAGGTGCTCAAATGGAAGGACGGCAAGAAGGCGGCGTTCATGCTCGCCTTCGATGACAGTGCGCCGAGTCAGTTGAAGAACGTCGTGCCGGAGCTGGAGAGGCGGAAGATCATCGGGAACTTTTATCTCGTCACCGGCAACAGCCTGTATGCCGCGTTGAAGCGGCGCTGGGAGGATGCGGCAAAGAGTCCGTATGTAGCGGTCGCGAACCACACCTTCACGCACAAAGGCGTCAACAATGCCGCGGAGCTTGATCCCGAGCTGGCGAAGTGCAACGAGGTTCTCGACAAGCTGAAGCCGGAGCGCAAACAGCCGCATCTGCTGGGCTTCGGCAAGCCGGGCGGCGTACCGTGGAAAGTCACGGCGGAGGAACAGAAGACCGCATTGGCAAAACATCATCTGTGCGACCGCCCTCCATTCTTCGGGCCGCCGATCCACTACAAGTCGGCGGCGGAAACGGTCGCGGCAGTCGATGCCGCCATCGCGAAGGGCGAAATGGGCCATCTCGATTTCCACGGCGTCGGCGAAGACTGGCTCGTCACGCCGGTGGAGTGGTTCACCGCGCTGCTCGACAAGCTGGAGGCGGTTCGTGATCAGGTCTGGATCACCGACGTCGTGTCCTGGCATCAATACGTCATCGAACGGGAATCCGCCGCGATCAAGCCGCTGGCAGCCGGCCCTGACAGCATCAGCCTCGAACTCACCTGCACGGCCGACCCGGCGCTCTACGATCTGCCGCTGACTCTCTCGACCAAGGTTCCTGCCGACTGGAAGAACTGCGTGGTGACGCAGGGAGCGAACAATTCCACCGTGCCCGTACGTAATGGCGCGGCGCAATATGATGCGCAGCCCGGTGGTGGCACGATCACGCTCAAGCGGGCTCAGTGAGCTTGTCGGTTGCGCCGATGCGGCCACTCAGCATCGACTACCGTCTCACGGAGATGCCCTGGCATGTGTTCCGGTGAGGTGGCCAAAGTTCTGCAGGTGTGCCTTTGGAGCTGCCGCTTTTATTGTTGGCGCTGGTTGGAGAACAGCTAACCTCGGGCGCATGAATGCCTTCATGGGATATGCCGTGTTTTGCTTCTTTGGCTGGCTCATTTTTCGTGACCGTCGGCGACTGATGGATGCCTGGCGCTCACGAAACTGGCAGCCTACCAAGGCAATCGTCACGGCGCTCAAAGATCAGGTGTTTGAACTGGACAGTTGTGGCCAGTATTCATCTTATGTAGGCCGCCACTCAGCAAGGTTTTATACGTTCCAATACTGCGTAAATGGTGTTGTTCATGAAACCGATTGCTTCTCTTTCGACGGACCTCTGTACACATGGAATAGGCGCATTGTCCACGAGCATCCTCGTCTTGAGGTTGGTGATGAGACGGTCATTTACTTTGATCCTGCCGATCCTAGGCGTGCAGTCATCCTGCGCGGCTTCTCATTTAACACCTTGATTGTGCCTCTCATTTGTCTCTACGCGCTTGGCTGGGCGGTGTGGCACACGATTTGACGAAACTTCCGCTTGTGCATCTGCTGCCGCAGAGTCTAAACCCAGAACTACTTTTATCATCTGATGATCCTCGACACTCTAGACCACGCCGCCCGCTATGAATCGCTGAACTCCCGTTTCGCGAAAGCCTTTGCCTTCCTCCGCACCGTCGATGGCACGCAGGCGTTGGGGCGGCATGATCTGGATGGTGATTTATGCTTTGCCTTGGTGCAGACGTATGAGACGAAGCCGTTGGAGAAGGCCAAGTTCGAGGCGCATCGCAAATACATCGACGTGCAGTTCATCTTCAGCGGTCAAGAAACCATCCTGTGGGCGCCGCTGGCGTCGATGCAGGAGGAGACGATGGCTTACTCCGAGGAAAAGGAGGCGGCGCTGTGGAAGCTGACGCCGGATTTCACGCCGCTGCACGTCAGCGCGGGTCATTTCGCGATTCTCTGGCCGCAGGATGCGCATGCCCCGTGCGTGGAGTGGGAGAAGCCGGAGCAGGTATTCAAGGTGGTGGTGAAGGTCGCGGTGCAGTGAGGGTTTAAACCCACAGACCCTTCAACATCTCGCCTGGCTTCACGCCGAGCGGGAACTTCTTCGCCAGCGCGTGCTGGTCGATGCCCGCGAGCTGGCGCAGGGCCTCGTGAATGTGCTCGGGGCGCATGCGGATGCCTTTTTCATCGAGCGCGAGGTTCTGGACGCTGATGGTTTTGCACATCTGCTTTTCGTCCGTGGCGCCAATGACACGGTTGCCTTTGATGCCGGGACCGAGAAAGAGCGCGCTGCCGATGCTCCAGTGGTCCTTGCCGTTGCCCTTGTTGTAGTCGGGTGTGCGGCCCATCTCGCTCTGGATGATGACGACGAGTTTCTCACGAAGCTTGAGTTCCTCGGCACGGCGAATGAAGTAGGCGATGCCGGCGAGGAATTCAGGGATGAGCTTCATCTGGTCGCGGTCGTTGTTCGCGTGGCTGTCGAACTGGCCGATGGTGAGGTTTGCGCTCACGCACACGCCCGCTTTGAAGGATGCGAGTGCGATCTCGGCCTGCTGCGACATGCGTTCCTTGGGAACCGAGGCCGGGATGTGCGGCACGACACGCTGGAGCGCCTTTGAACTCACCTGTGCGGCGTAGAGCATGTTTTCGGCGCGTTCCAGGCGCGGAAGCTGCGGCTGTGCGCCAACGGACTCATGTTGTTTCGCGAGCGCCTGCTCGATGCGGTCCATGACGAACCCTTCGTGATACGGAGAGCGCTCATTGCCCTCGACATGGTCGGCGAGCGCCACTTTTTTTAGCGAAGGCAGATACGGCACACGCGACATGGCGACGAGATTGCCGGTGTTCGAGTAGTTGCCGAAGGTGAGATACGAAAGCGGGCAGTCGGGGCCTTTGCAGGCCGCCACGAGCGCGGCGAAGGTCGGATATGCGAGGCTGTCGAGCTTTCCCGTGGCCATGTAGCGCGCGCCGGGGCTGTGATTGTTCACGGAGTAGTCTAGGCCATTCACAGCGAGCAGCTCCTTGCCGAACTCGGCATAGAACTCCTCGTTGCTCATGCCTCCGTCCTTGGTTTTCTCGGTGGGCGCAAACTTGTGCGCGCCGTGTGTGAGGATGTCGCCTTCTTTATAGAGGCGGTTGATCTCGTTGATGCCCTTCGGGTCCATCAGATAGGTCGTGTCCCAGCCACCGGAAGCATTGAAGACGACGTAATAAGGCCCCTCATAGGGCGGCGTCTCCTTGTCAGCCGCGCGTAGCGTGCGCGGCACGGCGACGCCGAGTCCGGCGAGCGAGCAGAGTTTGAGAAAGTCGCGTCTCATGGTGTGTCATTCATAAAGAAACTCCAACCGCCGCAGCAGGTAGGTCATCACGCCGCGCCAGGCGCGGATGGTGTAGTGCGGGTCAGGGATCGGCGTGCGCTCGGGGTCGGGGCGGCAGTAGTAGCTCTCCTGCGGCTCGCGGCGTGACATGGCGGCGTCGGTCAAGATGCCGGTGAAAAGTGCGTGCGTGCGGCTGACTTCGTCCGAATCGACCGCATCGGAGCGACCGAGCACGCGCTCGTGCAGATGCGCGATGGTCGATTTGATCCTCGCATCGGATTCAACGGTGCCGGGCAGCGTGTCGGACTCCACTTCGTGGAAAAACAGGCGTTCGGCGGCGGGGCGGGTGAAATCGAGCGCGGTGTTCTTGCAGGCGATGTCGTTGCTCATCGTGCGCATGATGGCTCCCATCGCGCCACTGGGGTCGGTGGCGCGCTCGGTGACTTCTTTGCTGTCGATGCCGCCGTAGAGCATGGCCAGGCCACCGTCAGAGTTTTTCAGGCGGCCCCAAGGCTTGCCGAAGACTGCGGCAATTTTCCGTTCGAGTTGCTCGGGTGAAAGCATGCGCGCGATGCCGATGTCATCGAGTTCGGCGAGGCGTTTCTCATCCGCGATGGCGGTGGCGATGCCGTCGGCGCGGTAAAAGTCGCTCGTGGCGAGGTCTTGGATGATGTGTTTGAAGTTGAAGCCGTTTTTGGCGAAGCGCGCGGCGATTTCCTCGATGATGCGGCGCTGTGCGGTGTAGGAGCGGCGTTTCGCATCGTGCAGCGGATCTTCGAGGTCTTTCGGTGGCAGCAGCGCTTTGCGACCGGTGAGAATGTACCAAGCGTGCTCTACCATCGCGACGGCGAAACGCGGGTCTTTTGCCGTGCGTTCGCCGAGCCACTGTAGCGAGCGCCAGCGTTCCTCACCTCGCATGTCCTCACCCTCGAAGCCAGCCTGGAACATGTCCGTGAACCAGCCATCCTTCCGTTTTCCATACACTCCCTGGTCGGCGAAGCGCCAGTAGTCCTGAAACAAGCTGGCGACTGGATCGAGCGTCTTGTGACATACCACGCATTCGCTCGCTTCCATCGTCGGCACTTTGTATTTGGCGGTGACAGCGGCGGCGTCCGTGACGCGTGCGGCCAGCTCCAGCACGTCCACGCCGAGGAAGTGCTGGTAATACATGCGGGCACGCAGGCGATTGCGGTTGGTCTCAGTCGTCGGATAACGACAGAGCCACTGAAACGTGCTGAGCAGCCCGGCGTGTGGATAGAAGCCCGTCCCGCTCTCCTGATCTTGCTGCTTGGAGCGGCCCTTCAGCGCATGAAGACGAACGGGAATGTATTCAAACGGATCGTTCGTGTCTTTGAACTGTCCTTTGATCTCCTCGAAGATGCCATACCCACGCGCGGTGTAGGGCGTGACCATGATGTGGTCGGCGGTGATGATCTCGGTGAAGGGGCGGTCGTTGCGCACGACGTACTCGATGAGCTTCATCGGCTCGCCATGCAGCGCCTCGCGATACTCCCGCGCCATCTTGTAGCCGGCCTGCTTGCGCTCTTTCTCGTCGGCGATGTCTGCAAACTCCCACTTCTGATACCACAGCCGCGTGTTCTGGAAGTGATCATACGACAAGAACGTCTCCGCATTGCCATCGGCACCGACGGTGAGGAAGATGTCGTTGAAGCCCTCGCGCAGCCGCTGGTAGAACGCATCCTCCTTCATCAGCGCGGCGAGGTGTGATTTCACGTCGCGCTTCAGCTCCTCCTGCGTCGGCAGCCGTCCGGCGAGCGAGAGTGAGGCGCGGCGGATGACACGTTGATCGTCCAGCATGACGACATCGGCGAAAAACGGCGTCTCATCGGTTTTCACCGCCACTTTGGGCTCTTTGGCAGGCGCGGTGACTTGCTTCACATAGTCCGCCAGGAGTCGATAACCGGCGGAGTCCGGCTTCAACACATCTTCTCCCTCATGATCGAGCTTTCCCGCGGCTTTCAGCAGAAGACGCGATTCACCGTCCTTCATGGACTTCGCCATGCGCGCAAACGCCGCCTCGTTGTGAATCTGTGACACATGACGCCCGGTGGTTTTGTCCCGCGCCGGGTCCTGGAGCACGAACTTGCTGTCCTCGGCGTCACCGCCGGCCTTGTGGCACTTCAGGCACGATTGCGCGCCGACCTTGGGCCAGACCTGTTCGTCAAAAAACAAGTCACGCCCGGATACAGGAGCAGTGGTCAGCAGGACCAGTGCAGGCAGGAGGCTGGCGGGACGTTTCATGGTGCGGAAAGGCAAACGCTCGCGTCAGCCCTTACTTTCCACGGCAACATCGCGCGTTGGCACCCCGTAGGTTTGTACCCCAATGAAGCTGACGCCTGCTGTTTTCCTTTGTTCCCTCGCCGTGACTGCTCGCGGCGCGGATGCCGTGCTCACGTTTGAAAAAGACGTGCGCCCGATCTTGAAGACGCATTGCACGCATTGCCATGGCGAGGAGGAGAAGCCGAAGGGCAAGCTCGATCTGCGTTTGCGGCGGTTCATGGATCAAGTGGTCGTCGCGGGTGAACCGGCGAAGAGCAAGCTCGTCGAGATGATCCGGTCCGGCGAGATGCCGGAGAAGGGAAAACCGCTCGCGGAAGCGGAACTGGCCGTGATTGAGAAGTGGATCGCTCAAGGTGCGAAGACAGCAAAAGCTGAACCGCTCGCGCTGGCACCGGGACCGATCATTTCGGATGAGGATCGCGGGTATTGGGCCTTCCAGCCGATCCAGAAGCCTGCGGCGCCGAAGAATGTGGAGGCGCAGAAAATGCGCACGCCGGTGGATGCATTCGTTCTAGCAAAGATGGGTGAAAAAGGTCTGCAAATGGCCCCGGAGGCCGATCGCAGGACGTTGATCCGCCGTGTGACACTCGATCTGACCGGCCTGCTGCCGACGCCGGAGGAAGTGGAGGCATTTGTAGCTGACCAATCGCCGCTGGCTTACGAGCAGCTTGTCGAGCGCCTGCTGGCCTCGAAAAACTACGGCGAGCGCTGGGCGCGGCATTGGCTGGATGTGGTGGGTTACGCGGACTCGAACGGCTTCTCCGAGGCCGACAGCGTGCGGCCTCATGCGTGGCGGTATCGCGACTATGTGATCCGCTCAATGAATGAGGACAAGCCGTGGAGCGAGTTCATCCAGGAGCAGGTCGCGGGTGATGAACTCGCCAGCGCGACGCATGGCGACTATCAGCAGGCCGTGCTTGATCCGAAGCGCACCGATCAACTCATCGCCACTGCCTTCCTACGCATGGCTCCCGATGGCACGGGCGATGGGCCGGAAGATCCGAAGCTCGCGGCGAATCAAACCATCGCGGAGCAGATCAAGATCACGACCTCGTCGCTCATGGGCATGACCGTGGCCTGCGCGCAGTGCCATGATCATCGCTACGATCCGATCACCCAGGCCGACTACTACCGCCTGCGTGCTGTCTTTGATCCTGCCTATCATTGGCAGGCCTGGCGCACTCCGGCGAATCGCCTGTATTCACTCTACTCACCGCAGGAACGTGCGAAAGCCGCTGAGATCGAAGTGAAGGCCAAGGAGATCGAAGCGGAAGCACGCGCGATGTCGAAGAAGTTCCTCGACGAGATCTTCGAGGTCGAGATCAAGAAGGTGCCGGAGGCCGAGCAGGCTGCGTTCCGTGTCGCCCGCGACACGCCGGTAGCCAAACAGACGCCAGAACAAAAAGCGCTCATCAAGAAGTATCCCTCCGCGCTCGCCACCTATTCGCTGGATCTCTACGACAAGAAGAAACAGGACATCGTGAACGCGAAGATGGCCGAGGCCACGACGCTGCGCACGACGAAGCCTGCGGAAGGATTTGTCATGGCTCTTATGGAGGTGAAGCAGAAGCCGCAGGCCTCGCATCTCTTCAACCGCGGCGACCACGAGCAGCCAAAGCAGCTTGTCGAGCCTGGCGAGCTGGGAATCCTCGCTCAACCGCAGATCGAGCCCTTTAAACCTGTGCCGGTGAGCAGCGGCTCAAGCGGTCGTCGTCTTGCGTATGCGCAATGGCTCACAAGCGGCAAGCATCCGCTCGTGGCACGAGTTTTGGTGAACCGCTTCTGGCTCAATCACATGGGACGCGGCATCGTGAACACGCCCGGCGATTTCGGCCGCCAAGGCGAACTGCCCACGCATCCCGAACTGCTCGACTACCTCGCCGATGAGTTCGTGAAGAGCGGCTGGAAACTCAAATCGCTGCATCGTCTCATCTTGCTCAGCAGCACCTATCGCCAGTCTTCCGTGAATGACGCCTCGTTGCGTGCCGATCCCGAAAACCGGTTCTATGCCCGCTTCAAAATGCGCCGACTCGATGCCGAGACGTTGCGCGATTCCATGCTCGCCACCACCGGCACGCTCGTGCAGGCCAGCTACGGCCCGCCCAGCGGCATCGGTCGCGATCCGCAGGGCCGCGTGATCACCGGCATCGACAAAGGCACCATCACCACGCACAAGGTCGATCCCGCCGGTGCGGATGATTTCCGCCGCTCGATTTATGTGCAGGTGCGCCGCAGCAAGCCCGTGACCGTGCTCGACACCTTCGACGCTCCGACGATGAGCCCAAACTGCGAGATGCGCAGCCAGACCACCGTCGCGCCGCAGTCGCTTTTGCTCATGAACGACACCTTCGTGCTCGACAGCTCGCGTCGTCTTGCTGATCGCGTCACCGCCGAAGCCCCGCACGACCGCGCGAAGCAGCTCCAGCGCGTCTGGAGCCTGCTTTACAGCAAGCCCGCCACCGACGCCGACATCACGAAGTGTCTCAGCTACCTCGACGAGCAAACCAAGGCGCTCACGCAATATCACCACGACATCCAGCACGCGAAAGGCGTCGTCCCGAATCCACCGCAGGAGGCCATGGCCAGCCTGTGCCAGATCCTTTGCAGCTCGAACCGTTTCCTCTACGTCGAATGAACCGCCCCCAACTCTGCTCACGTCGTCATTTCCTTCACGCCAACGGGTTCGGTCTTGGCACCGTGGCGCTTGCCTCCTTGCTAGAGCGCGACGGCCTGCTCGCCGCGCCGGTGAAGCCGGAAAGCTTTGGCGAGATTCGCTACGATCTGACGCCGAAGAAGCCGCACTTTGAGCCACGCGCGAAGGCGATGATCTCGCTCTTCATGATGGGCGGGCCGTCGCAGATGGACCTCTTTGATCCGAAGCCGATGCTCACGAAGTATCACGGTCAGAAGTTCCCCGGTGAAATCAAATACGACAACCTCGCGCAGGCATCGGCGAAGTGCTTTGGCTCGCCATGGAAGTTCGAAAAACAGGGCCAGTGCGGCATGGAGATCAGCGAGCTGCTGCCAAACCTGAGCAAGGTGGTCGATGAGATCACGCTGATCCGCTCGATGACCTCCGGCGTGAGCAATCATGCGCAGGGCCTCTACGCGATGAACGGCGGACGCATCACCGCCGGTCGCCCCGCGCTCGGTTCGTGGCTGACGTATGGTCTCGGCAGCGAAACAGACGAACTGCCTGCCTACATGGTGCTCTCGCATCCCGGCGGCCTGCCAACTTTCCAGGGCGAGCATTTCACCAATGGCTGGCTGCCCGCGTTGTTCCAGGGCACACTCGTGCGGCCCACCGAGCCGCGTATTTTGAATCTCGATCCGCCTGCCTCACTTGCTGGTGCGCCGCAGGAACGGCAGCTCGCGTTGCTGAAGGCCTTCAATGAAGATCATCTCTCGCAGCATCGGGGCGAACTCGATCTGCAAGCGCGCATTTCCAGCTACGAACTCGCCGCCAAGATGCAGACCGCCGCGAAAGAGGCGCTCGACATTTCGAAAGAGCCGGATCACGTCAAAATACTCTACGGCGTCGATAATCCGATCACGAAGGACTACGCCACGCGCTGCATCATCGCGCGTCGTCTCGTCGAACGCGGCGTGCGCTATGTGCAGGTGCTGAATGCGGGCCAGTCTTGGGATCAGCACGGCTCGCTCATCACCGCGTTGCCGAAGAACTGTGAAGCGACCGACCAGCCTAGCGCCGCGCTCATCAGCGATCTCAAACAGCGCGGCTTGCTCGACACCACTGTCGTGCATTGGGGCGGCGAGATGGGACGACTGCCCGTGCTGCAAAACGACGCAGGCCGCGAGAAATGGGGCCGCGACCACAACACCTACGGCTTCAGCATGTGGGTGGCTGGTGGTGGCTTCAAGAAGGGCTATGTCCACGGCGAAACCGACGAATTTGGCCACAAGGCCGTCATCGACGAGGTGAAGCACTTCGATTATCACGCCACGCTGCTGAAACTCTTCGGTCTCGACCACAGCAAGCTCACCTACAAGCGCAACGGCCTCGCCGCCTCGCTCACCGACAATCAAGGTGCCAAGGTGGTGGATCAACTCATCGCATAAATCGCAGTCACATCGCCGCTCGAATCCGACATGACTCCCGACGTTGATTCGAGCACGCCAAACCGCTCCGCCACCTGGAAGTGGACGATCTGTGGCCTGCTGCTGCTCGCCTCGGCGATCAACTACATGGACCGCCAGACGCTGGCGAATGCGTCCGTGCGCATCACGAAGGAGTTTCAGCTAACGCAGGCGCAGTATGGCAATATCGAGGCCGTGTTTGCCTACGCCTTCGCGGCGGGTTCCATCGTGTTTGGCTGGCTGGCGGACCGCTTCTCCGTGCGCTGGCTGTATGCCGGCGTGCTGACAATGTGGTCGCTCGCCGGACTGGCGACGGGCTTCGTGCATAACGAACAAGAACTGCTGTGGTGTCGCATGGCGCTCGGTTTCTTCGAGGCCGGGCACTGGCCTTGTGCCATCCGCACCACGCGGGCGCTGCTGGATGCGCGTGAGCGTTCACTCGGCAACAGCGTGCTGCAAAGTGGCACCTCCATCGGCGCGATCATCACGCCGCTCATCATGACCGGACTCATGACGGCGGAACTCGGCAGTTGGCGCGTCGCGTTTCAAGCCGTCGGTGCGGTCGGTTTCGCGTGGCTGGTGCTGTGGTTCGCGTTGGTGAAAAAGTCTGATCTGCCTGCACCGGTGAGATTGAGCACGACCGAAGTGGAACCGGCTTCGGAGAGCCTGTGGAGCATCATCTTCAGCCGTCGCATGCTCGTCGTGTTCTTCGTCATCGCCTGCATCAACACGACCTGGCAAATCCTGCGAGCTTGGTTGCCAAAGATCCTGCAAGAAGGGATCGGCTACACGGAATCGCAGACGCTCTACTTCACTTCGGTTTGGTATGTGGCGACGGATGTCGGCTGCCTCGGCGCGGGTGCGCTCGCGGTGTGGCTCGGCAGACGAAAGCTCTCGGTTCATGCCGCTCGCGTGATCGTCTTCGCCGCGTGCGGTGCGCTGTGCGCCACCTGCGCGCTCACGCCGATGCTCGACAAAGGCTGGGTCTTGCTTCTCGTGCTGCTGCTGGCCGGTGCGGGTGCGCTCGGCGTGTTCCCGCTCTACCACGCCTTCACGCAGGATCTCTCCGCGCGACATCAGGGCAAGATCACCGGCATCGCGGGTGTCGTCGCGTGGGTGCTGCCTGCGCAGGCGCAGAAGCTCTTCGGCGCGCTCGCAGATCGCACGCATTCGTTCGATCAAGGTCTGCTGCTCGCCTCCTTCCTGCCGCTCATCGCCGTTCTGCCTCTTTGGTTGTTTTGGGAAGACAAATCGGACCGCACCTCATGAACACGAAGCTCATTACCCGCCGCTCCTTTCTGCTCACCAGCGTTGCTGCGGCCGCCGCCAGCGCCGCACCTGCTCCAGCGCGCAAAAAGATCGCGCTCATTGCCACCGTCGTGTTCGAGAAATCACATGCGCAGCACTTCATCGACCGCTTCGCGCTCGGTTATGGCTGGGGTGGTGAATGGCGGAAGCCGGAGGTCGATCTCATCTCGCTCTACATCGATCAATTCCCCGAGAAGGATCTCGCCCGTGGCCGCTCGAAGCGCTACGGCATTCCGATTCACAAGAGCATCGCCGACGCGCTCACGCTCGGCACCGGCAAGCTCGCCGTCGATGGCGTCGTCATCATCGGCGAGCACGGCGACTACCCCGAGAACGAAAAAGGCCAGACGCTTTACCCGCGCTACGAGTTCTTCAAAGAAGTGGTCAAAGTCTTCGAGTCCAGCGGCCGCAGCGTCCCCGTCTTCAACGACAAGCATCTCTCCACCGACTGGAAAAAGTGCGTCGAAATGGTCGCCGACTCGAAGCGTCTGAATTTTCCCTTCCTCGCCGGTTCCTCACTGCCCGTGACACGACGTCTGCCCGCCATCGACCTGCCATGGGGCACACCGCTGGCCGAGAGCGTCTGCGTCGGCTACGGCGGCGTGGAGAAATACGACTTCCACGGTCTCGAAACCTCCCAATGCATGTCCGAGCGCCGCAAAGGCGGCGAAGTCGGCATCAAGAGTGTGCTGGCGCTGCGCGGCGACAAGATGTGGGCACACGCCGCCGGTTTGAAGCAAACGCAGCGACTCCTCCTCGCCGCACTGAGTCGCAGCCACACATTGCCCGTGAAGGAAGGCTATCCCACCGAAGCGATCAGCTTCGATTGGGCGCGGAAGAACTTCCCCGATGCCTACGCCTACTTCATCGAGCACCGCGACGGCTTCCGCACCACGCTCTTCATGCTCGGCGTGCGCGACTTCAACTACGCCGGCCTCAACAGCGAAACCGGCGAGATCACCTCCTGCCAGATGTTCCTGCCCATGCCCACTTCGGTTGCGACCACCGCTGACTTCTTCAATCCGCTCGTTCATCACATCGAGCGCATGGTCATCGACAACCGCGCCGCCTACCCCCCCGAGCGCACCCTGCTCACCTCCGGCATGGTCATCGCCGCCGTCGAGTCACTGCATCGCGAAGGCAAGGTCATCGAGACCCCCGAGATGGAGGTGCGCTACACTGTGCCGAAGGAATCGAAGTTTTGGCAGGACTGAGACCAGTGAGAGACATGCTTCGCGCAGCGTTTGTTTCTTCGCATGATCTTCCGCAGCGCTCTCCAAGCTTCGCTCGCCTGCGCCATCGCCTCGATGACGAGCGCGGTCGCGCAGGATGTGGCGTTCTTTGAAGCGAAGGTGCTGCCGGTGCTCAAGGCGCGCTGTTATGAGTGCCATTCGCATGAGAAGAAGATGAAGGGCGGACTGACGCTCGATTCGAAATCCGGCTGGGAGGACGGCGGTGAGAACGGGCCGGCGATCATGGTCGGGAAACCGGAGGAGAGCCTCATCATCAAAATGGTGCGCTGGACAGACAAGGACCATCAGATGCCGCCGAAGGAAAAGCTGCCTGCTACTGAGATCGTGTTGTTAGAAGAGTGGGTGAAGCTCGGTGCGCCTGATCCACGCGTGCTGGTGACGCGGCCGACTTCGACGGACTGGTGGTCACTGAAGCCGCTGGTGACGCCGAAACTGCCCGTCGTCGCAGGCGTGGAGCATCCGGTGGATCGCTTCATTCGCGCACGACTGGCCGAACGGAAGGTAGCGCCTTCGCCAGAGGCGGATCGTCGCACGCTGATCCGGCGCGTGATGTTTGATTTGCACGGTCTGCCGCCGACGCTGGCGGAGGTGGAGGCGTTTGCGCGTGAAGGTGATTATGCGGCGTTGGTGGATCGTTTGCTGGCTTCACCGCGCTATGGAGAGCGCTGGGCGCGGCATTGGCTGGATACGATCCACTTCGCGGAAACGCACGGCTGCGGTCACGATCTGCCGCGTGATCATGCGTGGCGGTATCGCGACTACGTCATCAAGTCATTGAATAGCGACAAGCCATGGCCGCGCTTCGTGCGCGAGCAATTGGCGGCGGATCGCTTGTTTCCCGACGAGCCACAGCTTATCCCGGCGTTAGGATTTCTCGGCGCGGGCGTGTTTGATCACAGCGCGTATCAGACGGCACCGACAAACTTCGATTACCTCGACCGCGATGACTTGGTGACGCAGACGATGGCCGCCTTTACCAGCACGACGGCGAACTGTGCCCGCTGTCACGCGCACAAGTTCGATCCGATCACGCAGGAGGACTATTATGCGCTGCAATCGGTCTTCGCGGGCATCATCGAGGGCGATGTGGCCTTTGATGAAAGCGTGAGCGTTTCGCAGCAGCGAAAACGCTGGCAGTCGCTGCTTGCGGCAGCGGATGCGCAGGACAAGGCAGTGCCGCTGACACCGGAGAACGCGGCGCTCGTCGCCGCATGGGAAAAGCAGCAGGGACCGGCGGTGAAGTGGACGATGCTGAACTATGAGAGCTTTGTCAGCACCGAAGGCGCGGCGCTTTCACGCAGCAGAGAGGTCATCATCTCCAGCGGAGCGAAGCCGGACAAGGACACATATGTCATCACCGCTGCCGTGCCGCTCAACAAGGTGACGGCTTTGCGGATCGACACGCTGGCTGACAAATCACTGCCTATGAGCGGACCGGGCAGACAGGACAATGGCAATCTGACGCTCAGCGAAATCGAAGTGCAGCTTTTTGAATCAGGCGCGGCTCAACCGGTTAAGCTGAAGTTCTCGCGTGCAACCGCAGACTTCGATCAACAGGGCTGGACATCGTCGATGGCCATTGACGGCAAGGCGGAAACAGGCTGGGGCATTCATCCAGCGGTGGGCCAGTCGCATCATGCGGTGTTTGAACTGGCGCAGCCGCTCACATTGAAGCCCGGCGCGAAGCTCACGATCTCGCTGAAGCAGTTGTCAGGCCGGTCGCATCTCATCGGCCGCTTCAAGCTCTCCGTGACCGACGAAGCGGCTGCACATGCCGCAGCCATGCCCGTGCTCGCCGCCGAGGCGCTCGCCGTCCCGGCGGAGAAGCGCAGTGAGCCGCAGCGCCTCGCGCTTGCTGCTCATGTGTTGCGTATCCGTGCCAATGAAGAAGCGCAGAAGCTGCCTGCGCCATCACTCGTGTATGCCGCAGGCAAGAAGGCGGATGTTTTGCTCGCTGTCAGCAAAGGCACGCCGACCACGATGGCGAAGCCGAAGGTTGTGCAGTTGCTGAAGCGTGGCGAGTTCGGCAAACCGATGGCCGAGGTGCCCAGTGGTGCGCTCAGCGCCGTCAATGCCATGCCTTCGCGCTTCACATCTGCCCATGCGGGCGATGAATCGGAGCGACGTGCTGCGCTCGCGGACTGGATTGCCGATGCGAAGAACCCGCTCACTTGGCGGAGCATCGTGAACCGTGTGTGGCATTACCATTTTGGCCGCGGCATCTGCGATACACCGAGCGACTTCGGACGCATGGGCGGTCTGCCATCGCATCCCGAACTGCTCGACTGGCTGGCGTGCCAACTGCGCGACAGCGGCGGCTCACTGAAGCATCTGCACCGCCTCATCGTCACCAGCGCCGCGTATCGTCAGAGCAGCGAGCAGCGCGATGATGCGGCGAAGCTCGATGGCGACAACCGCCTGCTCTGGCGCATGAACCGCCTGCGCCTCGATGCCGACAGCTATCGCGACCACGTGCTCGCAGCCGCCGACAAACTCGATCTCACCCTCGGTGGCCCCAGCGTGCGGCAATTCGTCACTGGCCCGGCCGTGCAGCTCACGCCCACGCTCGATTACACCGCCTACGACTGGGCTGCCGTGCCCAAACATCGCCGCAGCATCTATCGCTTCGTCTGGCGCGGTGTGCCCGATCCATTCATGGAGACACTCGACTTTCCTGATCTCGGCTTGCTCGCGCCTAGCCGCAGTTTTTCAGCCTCCTCGCTGCAATCACTCGCGCTCTACAACAACGCCTTCGTCCTGCATTTCAGCGACGAGTTGGGCAAACAAATCACCACACCCGCAGATGCCGTGCGCCGCATTCTTTTGCGCGAACCGACCGCCGATGAAATCCGCGACTTCACCGCGTATGCGCAGCAGCACAGCCTCGCCGCGCTGTGCCGCGTGCTCATCAACAGCAGCGAGTTTCTCTTTGTGAACTGAATGAACACCACCGCACCATCCTTCAAGCCATCACGTCGTGATGTCCTCGGCGGCATCAGCAGCGGTTTCGCGGGTGTCGCGCTGTCACAACTGCTGGCGCGCGATGCTTCGGCCGACGTATCTTTGCCAAAGCCCGAGTTAAATGGCGGCATTCATCATCGGGCCAAGGTGCGGCGTGTGATCCAGCTTTTCATGAACGGCGGTGCGAGTCCGATGGACTTGTGGGACCACAAACCGATGCTGACGAAACAAGATGGTCAGAAGCTCGGCTCGAAGGTGAAGATCGAAGGAGCGACGGGCATGCAGGGTCCGCTGATGAAAAGCCCGTTCGAGTTCAAGCAGCACGGGCAAAGCGGGCGATGGGCGAGCAGCTTGTTTCCCGAGCAGGCGAAGCTCGTCGATGAGATGGCCTTCCTGATGGCGATGCAGGGCCGCTCAAACGTGCATGGGCAGAGCGCCTACCTGATGAACAACGGTTTCCTGCTACCCGGTTTTCCCTGCATGGGCGCGTGGATCTCATATGCGCTGGGCAATCTCACTGACAACCTGCCCACTTTCATTGTGCTGCCCGATGCACGCGGTCTGCCTTACAACGGGCGTGGCTGTTTCACCTCCGGCTTCCTGCCCGCGGTGCATCAGGGCACCGTCATCAAAGCCGGCGCAGCGCAGGCCATTCCTGATCTGTTTGCGAATGAGAAGTTCGGCTTTGCCAGCCGCCAAGCCGACACCGACGGCCTCAACTTGCTGAACCAGATGAACCGTGCGCATGCGGCAAAACATCCCGGTGATTCGCGGCTTGATGCCCGTATCGCCGGCTATCAACTCGCCGCCAAACTCCAGCTCAGCGCGCCGGAGGCCTTTGATGTGATGCGCGAGCCAGAGTCCGCCCGCAAAGCCTACTGCCTCGACAGCGCCGACAAACCCACCGCCGACTTCGGCAAGCGCTGCCTGCTCGCCACACGTCTCATCGAACGTGGTGTGCGCTTTGTGCAAGTATGGAGCGGTCCTGAGGGTGCATCGAACAACTGGGACAACCACGGCGACATTCCCAAACAGCTCCCACCGATGGCCGCCAGCATCGACAAGCCCATCGCCGCGTTGTTGCAGGATCTCCGCCAGCGCGGCCTCGCCGAAGACACGCTCGTCATCTGGACCACCGAGTTTGGCCGCACGCCCTTCTCGCAGGGCTCGCTCGGTCGTGATCACAACTGCGGCAGCTTTGTATCGTGGCTTTGGGGCGCAGGCATCCAGCCCGGTGTCGCCCACGGCCAAAGCGACGACTGGGGCTATCAGGCGATGCACGACATCACCACCGGCTACGACATGCACGCCACCATCCTGCACCTGCTCGGCATTGATCATGAACAACTCACCGTCCGCACGAATGGCGTCGATCGCCGACTGACGGATGTGCATGGGCAGGTGATTCAGGAGGTGCTGGCTTAGCATGAAACGATTTTTCATCGGCGCATGGCTCGTCATCGCCTCCTTCGCGAGTGCAGCGGACTTCTTTGCGTCGAAGGTCGAGCCGCTGCTGAAGCAGCGCTGCTTCGAATGCCATTCGCATGAGAAGAAGATCAAAGGCGGACTCGCTCTGGATTCGAAGTCGGGCTGGGAAAAAGGTGGCGAGAGCGGCCCTGCCATCGTTCCGGGCAAACCGGAGGCGAGTTTGCTCATCAAGGCGGTGAGTCATGTGGAGAAAGACCTCAAGATGCCGCCGAAGAAGATGCTGCCCCTCGCCGAGATCACGCTGCTGACGGAGTGGGTGCGACAGGGTGCGCCTGATCCGCGCGTAACTACCCAGACGACCGAACTGGCCGTGGACGATGCCTGGGAGGTGGAGTTTCAGAAGCGCCTCGGTTGGTGGAGCCTCAAACCGATGCGGCGCGATGAACCACCGATGGTGAACGATGCTGCGTGGTCGAAGGAGCCGGTGGATCGTTTTGTGAAGGCCGCGCTTGATGCCGCTAAGCTCACGCCCGCGCCGTCGGCGGAGCCGGAGGTGCTGCGTCGGAGGCTGTCGTTGGTGCTCACTGGTCTGCCACCTGTATTTCATGAGTCCCATTCATCCTATGAGTCCTATGTGGACTCCCTTCTCCAAAGCCCCCACTTCGGCGAACACTTCGCTCGTCATTGGATGGATGTGGTGCGCTACACGGACACCTATGGCTACGAGTGGGACAATCCGGCCAAAGGCGCATTCGAATATCGCGACTACTTGATCCGCGCCTTCAATGACGACATTGGCTTCGACCAGCTCATGCGCGAACAACTCGCCGGTGATCTGCTGCCGCAGTCGCGCATCAACCGAGAAGCTGTCACGAACGAAAGCCTCATCGGTCCGATGTTTTATCACCTGGGCGAGCATCGCCATGGCAGCAGCCTGATGTTCAACGGCATCCACCAGGACATGGTGAACAACAAGATCGACGCTTTCTCCAAAGCCTTCCTCGCCACCACCGTCGCTTGTGCGCGATGTCATGATCACAAGCTCGAAGCCGTCTCGCAACGCGACTATTACGCGCTCGCCGCGATGTTCACCACGCCGCGCTGGACCGCGCGCGTCGTGGATGCGCCGGAGAAAAACGATGCGGCCATCGCGAAGCTCAAAGAGCTGCGTGCGGCCATCCGCGATGAACTTGCCGCGCTCTGGACAAGGAGAGGCGCTTTCCAAGCGCCTGCACTCAAAGCCTGGGCGGTTGAAAACCGCCCCTCCTTGGAGAATACCAAGCCCGCAGACATCGCTCATCCGCTGTCGCGATTGCTCAACAGCATCGCCTGGGCCGAAACGAAGAATCTCAGCGCCACTGCCCAGCATTCAAAGCTCACCGTTGAACCTGACGGCTCGATCTTGGCCGTCGGCGATGCTCCAGCGACCGACACCTACACCGCGCGCTTCACCACCGGCGGCGGCAGGGCCAGCGTCTTGCGATTGGAAGCACTCGCACACCCGAGTTTGCCCGTGCGCGGTCCGGGACGCACGGATCGGGGCAATTTTGTGCTCTCGGAACTTCGCATCGAGGTGAAACCCTTCGCATCTGATGGCAAAGTGGATCCTACACAGCAGATCTCGCTCGCAACGGCGCGCGCGACCTACTCGCAGCCGAATTACTCCGTCGAAAACCTGCTCAAACCAGGAGCGAGACGTTCCGGCTGGTCGGTTGGCCTCGCGCCATTCGGTATCGATCACATCGCGACTTTTACGTTCGCTAAGCCGGTCGAACTGCCGCATGGCGGCGAGTGGACGATCACGCTCGACCATCGTTATGGCGACCAGCATGTGCTCGGGCATTTCCGGCTCACTCCGGGCGACGAGACGCCAGCCGATCCAAGCAACCAGGCGATTGCCGAACTCTGGAAGCCGCTCGTCAATGAGTGGCGCACCACTCGCGAGCAGCGCCACAAAGCCAACGCCGTCTTCAAACCGCTCGAACCATGGAGGGGCGCTTTCCAAGCGCCCAGGGCGGTTGAAAACCGCCCCTCCTTGGAATGGGTCATCGAGGGCGACGGCATCAAGCACGGTTTTGTCGAGGAAGCCGCACCGCTCATCGCGCTCGAAGGCGATGCCGTGATCTCACGATTTCTACCGCGCGGTTATCACACGCACGCGCTGTCCTCCAAGCTGCCCGGCAGTCTGCGCATGCCGCCGCAGCTTGCCGTTCCGGGCAAGATGGTGAGCCTGAACCTCGCGGGCGGCGAGTTCAGCGCCTACCTCGTGGTGGATGATCACGCGTTTCAGAATGAAACCTTCACCTTTCTCACCAGCGCGGAGCCGCAATGGAAATCCTTTGCCGATGCGGAGCTGAAAAACGGCGTGCAGCAGGTGACGGTGGAGTTTGCCACATCGCCGCTGAATCCGAACTTCCCACCGCGCACCGGACTGGCGAAAGGAATGAAGTATCAAGACTTCGGCTACGACAAACGAAGCTGGCTCAGCATCACCGGCATTGTTTCGCACGACTCCGGCGGAACGCCGCAGGATGAACTTGATGCGTTCACCGGCTTGTATGACGGCGACGCATCCCAAGATGCATGGGAACGAGTTGCCGCGTGGTTCAACGCTGCCGTCACGCGTTGGCGCGAACGCAAAGCTCGATCCGGCGACCGCCAGATCCTCGACTGGCTGCTCGCGAACGGTTTGCTGTCCAACAAAGCCGAGCCTGGCAGTCAGCTCGCGACGTTGCTCGCGGATTATCGACGCATCGAAAACGCCATCGCCTTCCCACGCAGCGTGAACAGCATGGACGAGCGCGAAACCGCACCCGCCCGCTATCCGTTGAATGTGCGCGGCAATGTCGATGTCAGCGGTGAGCTGGTGAAGCCTGCTTTCCTGAAAATGCTCGATGGCAGTCGTGTTACTGGCCGGCTCGAACTCGCCGAATCGCTGCTCGATCCCGAGCATCCGCTCACGGCCCGCGTGTATGTGAACCGTGTGTGGCAGTGGATCTTCGGCACTGGCCTCGTCGCCACACCGGATGATTTTGGCCGGCTCGGCGGCAAGCCTTCACATCCCGAACTGCTCGACTGGCTGGCGCGTGAATTCATTCACGAAGGCTGGTCCACCAAGAAACTCGTGCGCCGTCTCGTGCTGAGCCAGACCTTCAGGCAGGGCTCAGGGAGGGGCGCTTTCCAAGCGCCCTCGGCGGTTGAAAACCGCCGCTCCTTGGAGGTCGATCCCGAGAACCGTTTGCTGCATCATTACCCGACGCGTCGCCTTGAAGCCGAGGCGATCCGCGATTCGTTGCTCGCCGTGTCCGGTCGGCTCGATCCGCAGCTCTACGGTCGTCCGATTCTGCCGCCGCGCAGCGTCGAGGATGGCCTCAAGCGACTTTTCACCGGCCCACTCGACGGCAATGGCCGCCGCTCGATCTACATGCAGATGTCCATCATGGACCCGCCGAAGTTTCTCATCGGCTTCAACCTGCCCGATCTCAAGCTGTCCACAGGCCGGCGAGATGTGACCAACGTGCCCTCTCAGGCGCTGATCATGCTCAACGACCCGTTTGTGAATGCGATGGCGAAGCATTGGGCGGGGGAGTTGATGAAAAACACGACCGCGAGCCGTGAAGACCACATTCTCAGCATGTTCGAGCGTGCGTTTTGCCGCCAGCCGCGCGAGGCAGAGATGCAGCGGTGGGTTTCGGCATTGGCAGACTTCGGCGGTGACTCGCCAGATGCATGGGAGCGGCTCGCTCATGCGTTTTTTAACTCGAAGGAGTTTATCTACTACCGCTGATATGAAGACACACCGCGAGAGATTAGAATGGCGCAAGAGTTCTGATATTTTGTGCATTCTCTCGCGCCATTCTAATCTCTTGCGGTGTAACACCCTCTTATGAAACCCATCAAACATGAAGACCTCGGAGACAGGCTCACTGGCTTGGTGATCGGTGCTGCCATTACCGTGCATCGCGAGTTCGGACCGGGACTCGATGAGGCTGACTATGAGCGTGCTTTGCATCTGGAACTTCTGGCGCTGGGCATTGAGCACGAATGCCAGGTGCCGCTGCCTCTGCTCTACAAAGGGGAGAAGCTAGATTGCGGCTACCGTATGGATTTGGTGATCCTCGGCAGCCTTCTGCTGGAACTGAAGGCCGTGGAAAAACTGCATCCCATCCATGAGGCACAGCTTCTGACCTATCTGCGGCTTGCACAGTTGAAGCTGGGGCTGCTCATGAACTTCAATGTGCTGCGACTGAGGGACGCAATCGTCCGCCGAGCCAGCACCGTCACGGTGAAGCGCCCCAAACCAGATCGTGACGCCGTTCGATGCCGTGACCTGGCTGCTGAGGTGATTGACTCGGCTGTGGAGGTTCAAAGCATCCTTGGTCCAGGCCTGCTTCGCAGCGCCTACGAGGCTTGTCTCGCGCATGAGCTGGCACTGCGGGGCATCCAGGTGGAGCGGAATCTGCCCGTGAACTTTGTTTATCGGGATCAACTCATCACCAGCACGAAACAGATTCCCATGATCGTGGAAGGTGAGCTCATGATCGCCAGTGCCTGCGTGGACGAGCTGTCCAAGCTGCAGTTGGCCCGGGCACGCTCGCTTTTGAAGGCCAGCGGCATGGACAGCGGTTTCTGCATCAACTTCCATGCCTCCAGTCTCGCCGGCGAAATCAAACCTATCCAAGCCAGCTTCAAATGAACTCCTCCAATCACCTCTTGCGCCATTCTAATCTCTTGCGGTGCTGCTTTTCAGAGCCACTCCGCGAGAGACTAGAATGGCGCGAGAGTTTGGTTTCTAGACGTCAGATTTTGACGAGTGCTTCGGCGGGCTTTGGCATGCTGGCGTTACGTGCGATGGCGGGTGTACCGCTGCATCGACGAGCACGAGCCAAAAATATCATCTTCTGCTTCATGGACGGCGGGCCGAGCCATGTGGACACGTTTGATCCGAAGCCGATGCTCAAGAAGCACGAGGGCAAGGCCATCGGCGAGAGCGCGGTGACGAAGCGCTCGCAGTCGAGTGCGAAGCGTGTGTGGATGGGCAGCCCATGGGAGTTCAAGCAGCGGGGGCAAAGCGGCCTATGGGTGAGCGATTTGTTTCCGCACATCGCGCAGGTTGCCGATCATCTCTGCGTCGTGCGCTCGATGGTCGGCGAGCTGCCGTTGCATGGGCAGCAGAATCTCCTGCTGCACACCGGACGCATCATGGGTCAGGCGCCGAGCCTCGGTGCGTGGGTGTCGTATGGACTCGGCACCGAGAACCGCAATCTGCCGGGCTACGTCGTGCTCAACAACGACTGGGTGCCGAACGGTGGCCTTGAAAACTTCGGCAGCTCATTCCTGCCCGCGAGTCATCAGGCCACGATGGTCCGCGCGAAGGGCGTGCCGGTCGATAACATCGTGCCGCACGACGCGGCGGCTATCCAACGACGCAAACTCGCGCTGCTGGCCGAACAGGACGCCGAGTTCGCCGCCAGCACTTCGGATGCACGCGCCATCGAAGGTGCCATCGCCAACTACGAGACAGCGTTTCTCATGCAAAGCGCTGTGCCGGACATCGCCGACATCAGCCACGAGCCCGAGCACATCCGCAAACTCTACGGACTCGACTCCACCGACGAGCACCAGCGCTTCTACGCCACGCAGGCTCTGCGCGCGCGGCGTTTGGTGGAAGCGGGCGTGCGCTTCGTCGAGATCACCTGCCCCAGCTTCGACGGCAACAACTCACCGTGGGATCAGCACGCGCAGTTGAAACAAAATCACGAAAAGAACGCCCGCATCACAGATCAATCCGTCGCCGCGCTCATCAGCGACTTGGATCAGCGTGGCCTGCTTGATGAAACCATCGTTCTCTGGGCCGGCGAGATGGGCCGCACACCACACACGCCCAAAGTCAGCGCCACGGCGGGCCGTGATCACCATGTGAGCGGTTACTCGATCTTCATGGCCGGTGGCGGCTTCAAAGGTGGCACGGCTTTTGGCGAGACCGATGAATTCGGCAATCTCGTCGCCAGCGATCCGCTGAATATTCACGACATCCACGCCACGTTGCTGCATCAGATGGGCATCGACCATGAGAAACTCATCTTCCGTCATGGCGGTCGCGATCAGCGGCTCACCGACGTGCATGGGCGTGTGGTGACCGAGTTGCTTGCATAGTTTGGCGGCAAACGGGCGTTTATGCCGCCATGAAGCTTGTTTTCACTCTCGCATGCCTGCTGGCTGTTCGTTGTTTCGCCGATGATCCCGGCGCGGCATGGTCGAAGGATGTGACCATCAAGCCGGTGTCGTCGGTTGAAGGTCGGCATTCGATTCACACGTATTATGTGACGAATCCCGAGAGTCCTGACGGCAAACAGGTACTGTTCTTCACCTCCACGCATCCGGCGGGCTATGTGGGAGAGGTGCGCATCATGGAGCGGGCGACGGGGAAGGAGACGGTGCTGGCGGAGAACGTCCACACGGAGGATGCGCATCGTGCGGCGTGCCAGCAGTGGCTTTCCGGCGGTAAGCGTGTGGCGTTTCATGAGGTGATCGATAAAAAGTGGCGCGTGGTTGTGGTGGATGTTGTGACGCTGGAGAAGACAATCGTCGCCGAGGATCATCAGGTTGGCTTTGGACGGCCGGAGGGCGATCTGCTGCCAATATATGGCTGTCATTGGAACCCGGGGCCGTTTCGCGACCTCGAAGTGTGGGACGCGGCAACGGGCCAAACGACCACGCGGGCCAAAATCAGCGATGTGGAGACGAAATACGGCGAATGGCTGGCGAAGGAGTTCGCGGGCAAGCCGTGCTCGATCTTCTTTCCGGTGATCAGCCCGGATTTGAAGCGTGTGTTCTTCAAAATCGCCGCAGGCAACGGCGGAGACGATTTCATGGCGAAAAACGCGAGCCATCGCCAGGGCCTCGTGTGCTACGACTTCGAGAAAGGCGTGTGCATCTGGCAGCACGGCAAGTGGGGTCATCCTGGCTGGACACCGGACTCGCAGCACATCTTTGAGATGGGCAACGTGATCTTTGACATTCACACCGGCAAATACTCGAAGCTCAAAGACGTGCCGGTGCTGCGTGGATCGCATCCATCCGTGAGTCCTGACGGCAAACTGATGGTCACCGACGGCCTGACCGAGCCAGTGGGCGGCAAACCCAATGAGTGGGGCATCCAGGTGGCCGACATGAATGGCGGGAAATGGGTGGTGCTGCACCACTTCGAGCAAAATCGTGGCGCACGCTCCTGGCGGCGCAATGATCCGCATCCCGCCTTCAGCGCGGATGGGAAACGCATCTACTACAACACGAGCGACGGCCAGTTCACGCGGCTGATGGTGGCGGAGCGGCCGTAATTTGACTGCCGCAGGATGCGTTTGATGGCGCATGAAACTCATTCTTGCCGCGCTGATGTTGCTGTCCGCGAACGCCTTTGCCGCGAAGCCGAACATCATTTTTATCTTCGTCGATAACTTTGGGAACGGTGATCTCGGCTGTTTCGGCTCCAAACTGCATCGCACACCGAACGTGGACCGGCTGGCGGCGGAGGGGACGAAATTCACGAGCTTTTATGTGGCGAGCGGTGTCTGCACGCCGAGCCGGGCGGCGTTGATGACTGGCTGCTATCCGCGCCGGGTGGGCATGCATGTGAGCGACACGGGGGGTGCCGTATTGCAGCCGGTGGCACGAAAGGGGCTGAATCCATCCGAAACGACGATCGCAGAGGTTTTGAAGGGCGCTGGTTATGCAACGATGTGCATCGGCAAATGGCATCTCGGTGATCAGCCGGGCTTTTTGCCGACGAAGCAGGGCTTTGACGAGTTTTTCGGCATTCCTTACAGCGATGACATGATGAAGGAGAAAAAACCGGAGGTGTGGCCGGAACTGCCGCTGATGCGCGGCGAAAAGATCATCGCAGCACCGGTGGATCGCGATCATCTGGTGAAACGCTGCACTGAGGAAGCGATTCGATTCATCGAGAAGCACGCGGCGGAGCCGTTCTTCCTCTATCTTCCGCACACGATGCCCGGATCGACGCCGCATCCGTTTTCGAGCGAGAAGTTTCGCGGCAAGAGCGCGAATGGCGAGTACGGCGACTCGGTGGAGGAGCTGGACTGGAGCACCGGTGAGATCATGGCCGCGCTGAAACGCCTGAAGCTCGAAGACAACACGTTGATCGTCTGGACCTCGGACAACGGCGCGGTGAAACGCAATCCTCCTCAGGGCAGCAACGCGCCGTATCGTGGTTCAGGCTATGACACTTCTGAAGGCGCGATGCGCATGCCTTGTGTGATGCGCTGGCCGGGAAAAATCGCCGCCGGGGCCGTGAACGACGCGCTGTGCTCCACGATGGACATGCTACCGACCTTTGCGGCGCTCGTGGAGGCGAAACTGCCGCCACACAAGATCGATGGTCATGACATCCGCCCGATTTTGTTCGCTGCGGCGAACACCAAGTCGCCGTGGGACGATGATGGCTTCTTCTACTACCGCATGGAGCAGCTCCAGGCCGTGCGGGCCGGTGATTGGAAGCTTTACCTGCCGCTCGAAGGCAAATTCTTCACCCTCAAGAACAAGCGTGAGCCCTCCAAGCTCGAACTTTACGATGTGCGTAACGATGTGGGAGAGCAGCAGGAGGTTTCCGCTCAGCATCCCGACGTGGTGCAGCGTCTCACTGCTCTCGCCGAGAAGGCGCGCGCTGACATTGGCGACTTCAACCGTCCGGGAGCCGGCCAGCGTGAGGCGGGAATGGTGGAGAAAGCAGCGGCGCTCTTGCCCTGAGAAACATTGCCTGCTGTGTTGGCGTCATGACTCGTGGCAACCGTTCTCTCACCATTTTGATTCTCGTCGTTCTCGCTGGAATCATCGTGCCGTTTGTGATCTGGGGGGCGTTGTTTGATGAGGTGCTCAGTTTGGAAGGGGCACGGAAGTGGATGGAAGGCTATGGTGACTGGGCCTGGGCGGCGGGGATCGCGCTGCTGATCTCGGACATCGTGCTGCCGGTGCCTTCGACGGTGGTGATGTCAGCGCTTGGCTGGAAGTATGGCTGGTGGTTGGGTGGGTTGATTTGCGTGGCAGGCTCGATGCTGTCGGGCATCATCGCGTATGCATCGTGCCGCTGGCTGGGGCGTGGCGCGGCGCGCTGGATCGCCGGAGAGGATGGATTACAACGTGGCGAGGAGATCTTTGAGAAACGCGGCGGCTGGCTGGTGGCCCTGTCACGCTGGATGCCAGTGTTGCCGGAGGCGGTGGCATGTCTCGCGGGGCTTTCCAACATGCGCTGGAGGGTGTTTCTGCCAGCGCTGGGCTGTGGATCCGTGCCGCTGGGGTTTGCATTCGCGGCGATCGGGCATCTCGGTCAAAGCGAACCCGGCTGGGCGATTGCGCTGAGTTGCCTCGTGCCGGTGTTGCTCTGGCTGGGGGCTGCGCGGGTGCTGCGGCGTTAGGGCATCTCGGTCAAACCGGCGGCCAGTGCCGCGTTGCGGGCGATTTTTCTCATCTCACGGCGGATGATCCACATGCCGAGCGGAATGAGCAGCGCGGCAGCCACGGCGGCGAGGGTGCCGAGCACAAGCAGCGCGTGCAAACCTGCCGCCATGAGGATCGTGGCGAGCACAAACCACAGCAGCAGGTTCCACCACATGCTGTGGCGGATGCGGAGGACCAGGCGCACGCGGGTGAGGCAGCGTTGTCCGCCGTGGTACTCAGTCACGCTGAGCCAGGCGCGTGAAATCTCGGCCCAGGGCCAGGCTTCGAGGTCAAACCAGCGCCAGCCGTCATCCTCGCGGTGGAGGATGTGCGCGGCCTTGAGCGCCAGGCGCATCTGGTGCAGCCAGGCATCACGGGTGACGCCGGCTTCGCTCCAAAAGCGCAGTGTGCCGAGGGTGAGCGCGGTTTTGTGCGGCATCTCGGGCGGCACGATCTCCGGCAGCAGCGGCTGGCGGCTCGGACGTGCACCGAGCCGCAGCATGCCGCGCAGCCGCGCCCATTCACGCACGATGGGTTGCAAAAAGCTCAGCCAGCAGAGCAGCACGCGATCACCCATGCCGCTCACACCGGCCGCAGCCGCGTTGCGCACGCTGATCCGCCATGCTGCCCACGTCACAAACAGCAGGATGCCGGTGGCGACCTCCAACTGCCGGCCAATCAACACGGGCAGCAGCAGCGCGATCCACAGCAGGCCGGTCAGCCGTTCCCACCAGCGGAACGAGGGCGAAGCGTAGATGATTTGAAACGCGCCGAGGCCGAACGGGCCGTGAAAAATGCTGCCTTCGACGGGATGTTCCGCCGGAAGCTGGTCGCCATAAATGCCGCCACGCCAGCGCGCACCGCCGAGCGGACCAAAGCGCGCGGGATGCGCCTTCATGAGCAGCGCCTCGGCATGGCCGTAGCCGAGCTGCTGCTGCAGATAGGCCTTCACCGTGAAGCGGCGGTGATGCCAGACCATCGCGCCGGGAACGAAGCGCAGCACGCCGCGTTCCCGCAGCCGCCAGCAAACGTCCACGTCATCGCCAGCGGCCCTGAACTCGGCACGGAAGCCGCCGATGTCATCGAGTGCCGTTTTGCGGATGGCGAGGTTACAGCCGGGCAAGTGCTCGGCCTCGGTGTCGCTCAGCAGCACATGTGCGGGCGCTCCCGGCGCGGCGGCGACGACGCTTTCGATGTGGTTGCGCGGTGGCGGCGGGATGTTCGGCCCGCCGGCGGCAACCACGGCTGCATCCGCAAAAGCATGGCTCAGATGCAGCAGCCAGCCGGGATGCGCGATGCAATCGTCGTCCGTGTAGGCCAGGACCGAACCGGTGGCGAGCTGTGCGCCGAGATTTCGCGCCACGCTGAGCCCCGCATGCTCCTGACGATGATACCGCACACCCTCCAACCCTTTTGCGATCTCCGCCGTGGCATCGCTGGAGCCGTCGTCGATCACCAGAATCTCAAAGTCGGGATAATGCAGCGCCACGAGTGATTCGAGGCAGGCCCGCAGCGTGGAGGAACCGTTGCGCGTGCAGACGATGACGGAGATGCGCGGCGCATCGGCGGGCGCGGGCAGTTGCACGGTCAAATCGCGCGCCACGGCACAGGCTGGCCGCTCGTGACGCTCACGGTCCACGATGCCAAAGCGCCAGTCCGTGATCTCCCGGCCCCCGCGATGCCATTCATCGGTGTAGGCGAACCACACGCCGCCGGCCGCACCGCCGCGCAGCAGGCAGTCGTGCTGCCAGCGCATGATCTCGGCCTGCCTGGCGTCGCCATGCGCGTTTACATCGAGCCCGAACTCGGTGATCAGTAGGGGTTTGTTGCCGACGAGGTTCTGCAAACGCGCGAGGCAGGCGGCGAAGGCCTCGCTCGACTCCAGATAGACGTTCACCGCGAGGAAATCGGCGTTGCGAGGCACAAGGTACTCCGTGGACGGATAGGTGGCGTAGCTGATGAGCGTCCGTGGCGCGTGGTGGCGGGCGATCCCAATCAATTTCTCAATGAATGCACGCACTCGCTCAGGCCTCATCCAGCGCACGAGCGTTTTTTCGATCTCATTGCCGACGAGAAATGCGGTGATGCAGGGGTGATCTCGCAGCCGTGCGGTGATTTCGGTGATGCGCGATTCGATGTCGCGGCAGAGGGCTCGATCTGCGAGGAAATCGACATGTTCGGCCCACGGGATGCCCACAATCAGCCGCAGACCGAGGGCCTCGACCTCGCGCAGCACGGCGGGCGTGGGCAGTTCATAAAGGCGCAGGGTGTTGAAGCCGAGGGACGCGATGTGGCGCAGGTCAGCGGCCAAGGGCTCATCTTCAGGAAAGGGTTCGCCGCGCGAGTTTGGCCTGAAGGGGCCGTAGCTGACCCCGCGCATGAAATGCGGCGTGCCGTCGGCCAGTTGGAGAAATTTTCCCGCCGTCACCACACGCTGTCCGTGGAGCACGGGCGGAGGGCTGGAAGACGGCGGCGCGGGATTCATGCAGGCGTGAGGTTCACGTTCGGGAAGCCCGAAAGGTGAAGCATGGACGCGTCCAAGGCCAGCCAGATTCAGATCTTGGAGGCTTTGCCGGTGGTTTCCGGCTTCACGGAGAGGTCGTCATCTGCCGGCTTGGGCTGCTTGACTTCCATTTCCACCCAGCCGTCTCCTTCGCGCTCGAGGCGGCGGTTGTTGATGGCGATGACGACGCACAAACCTACAAAAGCCGCCGTGGCCTCGAGGATGAACGGCGTGGTCATGAAGGCAAAGAGATAGGCCAGGCCCTGCATCATGACCTCACGCGCGGTCTCGCTCACATACGCGGCGATGCCGACTGCCACGGCGATGACGGCCGACCAGAGCAGCGATTCCAGCCACCACGTTGACTTTGCAGGAATGGGGTCAGGTGCAGGCATCGTGCATCAATCCACCGGTGTTGCCTTGCGGACCGAGACCGGGAAATCCACATGCTTTGTTTTCACAGCCGCCGTATCGACGGTGGTAGGGGAGCTTGTCACGGAAGGAGATACGGCCTCATCACCCTCCACCGGCAGGGCTTTCAGCGCGGCAGGTTCCACCTGGCGGCGCATGTCCGCCACATGCTTGCCCCACATGGCGGTACCGGCCAGAATCAGCACAAAGACTGCGATGGCGGCAGGAAGCGGCGATTTGATGGATTGTACACGGCTGGCAGCAGGCGCGGTGACGCGCTCTGTGCGGGCGGCACGTTCACGCAGCCAGGGTCCATGGGAATGCGTGAGGTAACGATAATCACGCTCACCGCCCAGCGCGCCCTCTGGCAGTTCTTCCAGCATCGCTGATGCGTCCACTCCAAGGAAGTCGCTGTACTGCCGGATAAAGGAGCGTGCGTAGGTCATGTTGCCAAAGGCGGCGAAATTGCCGGACTCCAGATGGCGCAGGCGCTGCGCCGGAATGCGCGTCTCATGAGCGGCGTCCTCGATGGACAAGCCACGCTTTTCGCGTGCTGCGGTGAGCATTTGTCCAAAGGTGGCTGGCATGGGGTGGGTTGGGCTGCGCAAGTGTGACACTTCTCACCCCGGATGCGATGAAATTTTTTTCGCGTGCTGCAAGATTGCATGACCAAATCCGGCGCAAGGTCATCTCCAGTCCTCTTGTAATCAAACCAAGCAATTCTAGAATCGAGCCATGAACCCGCTCCACGAGACCCGCCTGAAGATTCGTCGTGAACTCGAAGCCCCGCCCGCGCTGCGGAAGTTTGGCAGTGGCTGGATCAGCGGCGTCCTGGGCATGATGTTCGGCCTCGCAGCGTTGGGCAGCGTGGTGATGATGCGCTTCCCCGGCGTCTTCACCATGAAGGAAAACGCCGGGCTGATCGGCCATCCCGCCTTCCGCACAGGCATGTTCGTGCTCATGGTCCTGGCGTTCGCATTCTCGCTGCTGAACCTGGTTCTGCGCCCGAGCAAAATCCTCGGTATCACCGGCATGGTGGCCACGCTGCTGGCCGTGACCTTCGGCGGCACGTCCGCTTCCGCCGTGGCCCCCGATGTGACGCCGGTTTACTTCGGCCTCGATTTCTTCGTGCTGCGCCTGCTGTTCACCGGCTTCCTCTTCATCCCGCTGGAGACGCTCTTCCCACGCCGTGCCGATCAGGGCATCTTCCGTTACGAATGGCGCGAGGACCTATTCTACTACCTCATCAGCAGCATGATGGTGCAGGTGCTCACTTGGCTGAGCTTCATGCCCGCGCAGACGCTCTTCAAACTCACGTCATGGACGGAATTTCGCGCCTGGGTCGCGGCGTTGCCCTTCCTGGTGCAATTGATCGCGATCATGTTCCTCACCGATCTGGTGCAGTACTGGGTGCATCGCCTGTTTCATCGCATCCCGGCCCTCTGGCGTTTCCATGCGGTGCATCACTCCGCGCAGCACATGGACTGGATGGCCGGGGCGCGGATGCACTTCCTCGAAATCCTTGTTCTGCGCGGCACCACGGTCTTCCCGATGATCCTGCTCGGCTTCAGCCAGACTGCGGTGAACGCCTACGTCCTCGTCGTCTATCTCTTCGCCACCTTCGCGCACTCGAATCTCGGCTGGCGGCTCGGCTTCATGGAAAAATACCTCGTCACGCCCCGCTTCCATCACTGGCATCACGGCATCGAAAAAGAGGCCATCGACGTGAACTTTGCGATCCACTTCCCGCTGTTCGACAAACTCTTCGGCACCCACCACATGCCCACCGACGGCCGCTGGCCTTCAGCCTACGGCATCGGCGGCCATCCCGTGCCGAAAGGCTACTGGCAGCAGTTCCTCCATCCGTTTCGACGCAAGAAGTGATCACTCATACTTCAACTGCGCCGTCGCCGTGCAGGTCTTGTCCGTGGTTACACGCATCCAGCGGGCCTGCACGGCGGGCTCAAAGGTGAGATTGATTGGAGCAACGGGGTAAACGTCGCGGCGTTGCCAGGTCACCCATAGGCCGGTGCCGGTGAGGTCGAGTTCGATGTGAAAGCTCACGGGCTCGTTTTGATCGTGGCTTAGCGTCAGTGTGCGCTGGTCGTAAGCCCACATGAGATACGGATCGCTTTTCTGACTCGCTTTGACCTTCGTGTTCTTCCACGGACCGCCTTCGCCGCGGGGTTTGCCGAGTTTCCAGAGGTCGTCGATGGCTCCGGCCCACAACGCGGCTTTGCCGTCGTCGCTGCGGAGGATGTGCTCGCTGGTTTTCGCGTCGGGTTTGATGCCGCTCATCAAAAACAAGCCGCGATAGCCACCGAAGTCGGTCACACGCAGATCGTGTGAGCAAATGGGGCGGATCTTCGCGAAACCATCCGCGTTCTCGGCAGGCAGCTCGAAGAAGGTGCCGCAGGCGCTGAGCATGTCACGCTCGGTGGCGACTTCGCGACACACACGCAGCTCACCGGCATTCGTGGGGCCGTCGTAGGCCTTCGAAGCACGCGGCAGACGCCAGTGACGGCCGCGATCATCGACGACGAGCACGCTGGCCTCGTCGAGCGTGATCACGTTCTTCGGTATGGCGACGCTCTTTTCGACAAAAGCCTGCGCTTTGGCGTCTTCGACACGTTTGAGGGCCAGATCGGCCCCCATCTCGTAGTAGCCGTCTTTCGTGGCCAGACTCAGCGTGCGCTTGTTTTCGCCGCGTGGACGGAAAACGCCGGTTTGAGCATTGGAATCGGTGATTCGGGCGATGCCATCGAAGATTGGATCCGGCGTGGTGCCGCGCATTTCGCCGTTGGTGAGCGTGACAAAGACACTGAAGTCTTTCGAGTCCGCTCCAGCCTCGGTTCGCAACCAATCGTCGTCACTGACGACATCAGTGCGGGTGGATTCACCAGTCGCGTGATTGATGATCCACATGCTCCGATGCTTCCAACCCGCGACCAGGAACAATTCTCCCTTCTGCCCCGTCTTCACGCTGTCATGCAGCCACACCGCGCCGCTGGCGTGCGCGGGGCCAAGTTTGCCGGGTGTTTCGGGGCTCGTGAACCACAAGTTGCTCTGCGACTGGCCGACGCTGTCGATGCCGCCTTTGACTTTGCGCTTGTTGAGGAACTCCGACTTCGCCGAGTCATCACAGCCGAAGACGAGGCGGTCGTTCCAGCGGGTGAAGTCGCCGATGACCTTCATGTAGGCGCTGCGCACGCGGATGCCGCTGGTGTTCGCGGCGGAAAACGTGCGCGGGAAGCTCCAGAACGCACCGTGCATGGTCATGAGCAGGTTTTCCTCGCCGATGTCGCGGATGCGCGGCCATTCGGTGTTCCAGCCGTGCGCGCCGTCATAGCTGTGGCTGACTTTGGGCAGGCGAAAGGACTGCCATTTGCCACCATCGAGCAGCATGAGGATGAGTGATTTCGCGTCCCAGCCGATGCTCCACACGGGGGCGTTGGCATCGCTGCCGCTGATGCCGCCGGGGCCGCTGACCTCGGTGAATTGATTGCGCCGCACGAGCTGCCAGTCGCCACTGCCGGACCATTCACCGAGAGCGCCGCTGGGCGTGGTGGGATCGGTGAGCACGCGTTTGTCGCGGTCGCCGTTGTTGGCGTAAATGAGGCGGCCCTGGCTCGAATACAGACCTTTGCCGTGATAGCCCGGCAGTTGTGATTCGAGATTCGAGAGCTGGGCTTCGACCTTGAAGTCTTTCTTGTGAGGATTGCCGTCACGGATGAGGTTTTTCGCCGCGAGGGACTTCACATCGACCTCGTAGAGTCCCTCCTCCATCGTGGCGTAGTAGATCTTGCCTGCGGGGTCGGTGAGATGCCGCGCATTGCCGGTAAGACGACCCGGCATGATGTAGGGCGGGATTACTCGCACTTTGCGTTCGGCGTCGATGATGTACGGCCCGATGAAAAGCTGCTGCGACTCGGGATGGATCATGCGATTCGCCGGCGTGCCGCCGACGCTCTCCGGGCGTACGATCTGCGTCAGCTCCGGCGTGATCTCGTAGAGCTTGTCGCTCGATCCGAAGGGCAGATGCGGCCCGTAAGTGATGACCCACAAGCGATCCGCCCACGGCACGACGGCTCCGGTGCCGCACTCGCCTTCGTTATTGAACATCGCCAAACTCGGGTAGATGCCGCTCACGCTTCGCGGTTCTTGGGCAAAGGCGACGCTGGTGAAAATGGAGAGAGCGAGGAGGTTGGCTTTCATCGTCTGAGCAAAGCCAAGTCCGTGTGACTGGCAACCCGACGTTGTTATGCCGGATTGAAATCGCTTACATGTCCCGCCAAGCTGCGCGATGCCGAAAACGATCCCCGCCGATGCCTGGCGCAGCCTTCGCCACGAATGGCTGTGGGTGTATCGCGGCGCGGTGCCGACATGTGACGTGTGGTCGGCGGAGATTCCAGTGCCACCGGGCGTGTTCTTCGTCGAGCGCGGTGAGGTGCGCATTCGTGCGGATGGAAACGAGATGGCGGTATCGCGAGGCCAGGCATTTTTCTCCGCACCGGGACTGCGGCGGCATTGGTTCGCGAAAAACACGCGCCTTTTGTCCGTCGGCTTCCGCATTGCATGGCCGGATGGCACGCCGCTGTTTCGCAGCGGACTGAATTTCGCCACCAAGTCGCCCAAACTTCGCCTCGCCACGCTGGAACTCTTCCGTCGTGTCCATCGCGGCAAAAAGAGCGTGGGTTTTCGCGACGCGGTCATGCCCAAAATTCGTTCGCTGGCCGGTTGGGCGGCTCACGAGGCGGAGTTTGCCGCGTGGTTCGTTGTTTTCATCGAAACGCTTCGCCAACTCGATATTCAGCCCGAATCCCGCGCACCAACAAACCGTCGGCGGGTCGATCAGCTCGTGGCGTGGTTGAATTCACGCCCGCTCGACCAAATCACACCGACTTTGCCGTCCGAATTCCCGCTTGGTGTCCGCCGTGCCGATCAAGTCCTCCAGCAGCACCTCGGCATGGGCCTGCGCTCTTTTTTGGAACGTCGGCGTCTTGATGCCGCGCGTGAGCGCATCATCGCTGATCAAGACACACTCAAAGAAACAGCCTTCGCGCTCGGCTTCCGTCACGCTTCGCATTTCACGGCCTGGTTTCGCCGCCACACCGGGCTCTCACCCTCTGCGTATCGCGAGGGTGGTGGCGCGGTGTAGTGCTGGCGTCACTTCTTCCCGCTTTTGACAAACTCCTCTCGGTTTAGCGTGCCGTTGCCATCCACGTCGAATTTGGGGAATCGCTTCGGAGCCTCGTCGGGATCGGGCTGGTTGAGAAGGAACTCTTCCTTCGTGAGCTGGCCGTCTTTGTCCTTGTCGCGTTGGTCGAACATCTTGCCGCGATCTTGAGTCGGCTTCTTGGTTTCGGCTTTTTTCGTCTCGGTCTTGTTTGATATCTGTGGTTTGGCCTCGGGATGGGTGGCGAGGAGTTTACGAAGCTCCGCGGCGATTTCGGCCTGCGAGGCTGCAAGGTTCTTCGTCTCGGCGGGATCGGCCTCATAGTCGTAGAGTTCGAGAATGGCCGTTTCAGCAGCCGCGCCGGGTTTTTTCCATTCAACAAGACGATGTCGCTGTGTGCGGATGGCACGCCCGATCAATCCTTCGCCGCGTGGATAAACATGGATGGCATGATCGCGGACGCTGGTGGCTGGATTCTTCAAAACGGAGGCAAAACTGCGACCGTCGAGTTTCGCGGGAGCAGGCAGGGAAGAGAGTTCGGCGAGCGTGGGATAGATGTCACACGATTCGACGAGTGCCTGCGTGCGCTGGCCACCCGCGATGCCTGGAGCGGCGACGATAACGGGAATGCGCGCAGCCTGCTCGTAGTTCGTGTGCTTGCACCACATGCCGTGGTCGCCGAGATGCCAGCCGTGGTCGCCCCAGAACACGATGATCGTGTTTTCAGTGAAGCCATTCGCGTCGAGCGCATCCAGCACCTTGCCGAGCTGCGCGTCCATGTAGCTGGTGGCCGCGTGGTAGCCGTGGATGAGATGGATCGCCTGCTCGGTCGTCACGGGGCCTTTTTCCGGCATGTCCTTGTATTGCCGCAGCTCGCCCCAGGAACTCGGCGCGAACTCGGGTGCTCCTTCAGGCGCTTTTTGCAGCTCCGGCAGCTTGAAGGACGCGGGATCGTACAGATCCCAGTACTTCTTTGGCGCCACGAACGGCAGATGCGGCTTCAAAAAGCCCACGGCGAGGAAAAACGGCTCGTCCGGCTTCGCTTTGGCCGCTGCGAGCCGTTTGATGGCCTCGTCGGCGATCATGCCGTCGCCGTAGCGATTGTCCGGCACGTCGGCGTTTTCAGCGGGCGCACCACGCGGCAGCTTCCAGGCCTCCTTCTTGTTTTCAAACAGCGCCTGCTCGCGGGTCGATTCCGGCGGATTGTTTTCCTTCAGCGCGTAGCTGATCGTCTTCGGACTGTAATGCGGCACGCTCCACGAGGCCTCGTCATTCACATTGCCATGACCGACGTGGAAGATTTTGCCGAGGCCTTCGGCGCGGTAGCCGTTCGCCTTGAAATACTGCGGCAGCGTCACCGCATCAGGCGCGCTTTTGCGGAAATTCGTCGGCAGGTCATAAATGCCGAGCGTCTGCGGCCGCAAACCGGTCGTGAGCGCATTGCGCGACGGTGAGCACACCGCCTGATTGCAAAACGCCTTCTCAAACAAAACGCCCCGCGTCGCCAGTCGGTCGATGTTCGGTGATTTGACCACCTTGTCGCCGTAGCATCCAAGGAGGGGCTTCAAATCATCGACGCAGATGAGCAGGACGTTGGGTTTGGCTGCGGCGAAGAGCGAAGGGCAAAGGGCGAAGAGAAAAAAGGCGGCGCGGATCATGGGGAGGGTCAAGGGGGCAAAGATCAATAAGGTGGCGGGATGTCTTAACGCACGACTCTTGACCATCTTGACTCAACTTGACGACGCAGCCGCCTTGACGCGCCTCCATCGCTACTCCGGCAGCTTGTCGAAATGAAACTGGCAGCAGCCGAGGTCGAGAGTTTTCGAGTTGTTCGAGAGCTTCTCGCGAAAGGCGGCGGCGAGGGCGTAGATGCGCTGCTGGCCCTGTTTTTCGACTTCGAGCAGGCCGGCCTCTTTGAGGACGCGGAGGTGCTTGGAGACGTTGTAGGGCGTGACGTGGAGTGCTTCGCATAGCTCGGTCACGGGCTTTGCCCCGGCGATGAGCTGGCGCACGAGGCGCAGCCGGGTCGGCTCGCCCAGCGCGCGCATGGCGCTGAGGCAGTCGAATGATTTGCGTCCGGGCATGGGGAGGGAATACAGCGCGGAGGATTTTTGTGCAAGAAAGGCAATTGGCGCTTGTTTATTTGCCACATCTGGCAAATACAAAACTGAATGTCCCAACGCGCGCGCTATATCATGATCGGCGGCTTCCTCGGAGCCGGCAAAACCACCACCGTCGGCCGTCTGGCGCGGCATTTGAGCGATCAGGGCCTCAAAGTCGGCCTCATCACGAATGATCAGGCGGGCGGACTCGTGGACACGAAACTGCTGCGCGGCCAGGGCTACGCGACGGAGGAAATCGCGGGCGGCTGCTTCTGCTGCCGTTTCAACACGCTCGTCGATGCCGCCAGCAAGCTCACGAACGACTCCAAGCCCGATGTCTTCATCGCCGAGCCGGTGGGGAGCTGCACGGATCTCGTGGCGACGGTGACGTATCCGCTGCGCCGCATGTATGGCGATTCCTTCACCATCGCGCCACTCAGCGTGCTGGTGGACCCGATTCGTGCGCGGCGTGTGTTTGGTCTCGATGCAGGCGGCACGTTTTCGGCGAAGGTGGCCTACATCTTCAAGAAGCAGCTCGAAGAAGCCGACATCATCGTCATCAGCAAAAGCGATCTCATCGACGACACGCAGCGCGAAGAGCTGCGAGGCGTTTTGACAAAGGAATTCCCGCTGGCGAAGGTCGTCACTGCCTCGCCGCGTCAGGAAACCGGCCTGGACGAGTTGTTCGCCAGCCTCATGACCGATGAGCAAGCCCGGCGCAATCCGATGGCCGTCGATTACGAAGTGTATGCCGATGGCGAGGCACTGCTCGGCTGGCTGAATGCTACGGTGACGCTGAAATCAGATGATGAGTTCGATGCGAATGATTTCCTGAAGCGACTCGCGACGAACGTGCAGGGCCGTTTGCAGCTCGCAGGCGTGGAGATCGCCCATTTCAAGATGACCTTCAGCCCCGACGACGGCATCGCCGGTGAACTGGCGAGCATCAACCTCGTGCGCAGCGACTATGTGGCCGAACTCGGCATGGAACTCGACGAACCGACCACCGGCGGTCAGCTCATCATCAATCTGCGTGCCGAGGCTGATCCCGCCTCGCTCATGGAAGCCGTGAAAGCTGGCCTCGTAGCCACCGCATCGCAAATCTTCGGCCTCCAGGCCACGCTCGACCACGAAGAGCACTTCCGCCCCGGCAAACCGACTCCGACACATCGCGATGGGTGACCGTTAGGCACTGCCGATGCTCTCACGCCAAGTGAGAAGTCGCAGGGCATTCAACACCACCACGATGGTGCTGCCTTCGTGCAGGACGACTGCGATGCTCAGGGGGATAACGCCAAAGCCCGAGGCGATCAGGAGGAGGGCGATGACACCGAGCGCGATCACGAGGTTCTGACGGATGATGCGGGCGCTGGCGCGGCTCAGGCCGATGGCAAAGGGCAGCTTGCCGAGGTCATCGCCCATGAGCACGACATCGGCGGTTTCCAAGGCGACGGCGGTGCCGCCTGCGCCCATCGCCACGCCGACGGTGGCGGCGGCCAGTGCGGGGGCATCGTTCACGCCGTCGCCGATCATCGCGATGACACCGCGATCCTGCTCCAGTTCATGCACGAGCGTCAGCTTGTTTCCCGGCAGCAGTTCCGCGCAAACATCGGTAAGTCCGATTTGCTCTGCGACGCGGTGGGCCACGGAGGCATTGTCGCCGGTGAGCATCACCAGGCGCTCGATGCCTTGCGCCCGCAAACGTTGCATCACTTCTTTGACCATGGCGCGCGGCTCATCAGCAAGGGCGATGACACCGATGAATTTCCCTGCGCGTCGGATGATCACCGTGGTTTGGCCGTCGCCTTCGAGCTTGGCAATGGTGTTGGCAAGCGGCTGGCCTTTTTCGGCCGCAGAGTCACCAGCAAAGGCTCGCATGGCCCCGACCAATACTTCTGCGCCTTCGACATGCGCCTGGATGCCTTTGCCCGCGAGGTTTTCGATCTCGGTGGCCGAGGGGAAGGTGATATTGCGCTCTCGCGTCGTCTTCACGATGGCCGCAGCCAGTGGATGACTGGATTGTTCTTCGACCGCAGCGGCGATGCGCAGGACTTCGTCTTCGGGCGTGCCTTCAAAGCCAATGACCTGAGTGACCGCGAAGTGGCCGGTGGTGAGCGTGCCGGTTTTGTCGAGCGCCACGGTGTTCAGTCGTCCGAGGTTCTCCAGATGAATGCCACCTTTGATCAGCACCCCACGACGTGCCGCTTGGGCGATGCCCGCGAGCACGGCAGCAGGTGTGCCGATGGCCAGCGCGCACGGCGAAGCAGCGACGAGAAGCAACATGCCGCGATAAAAACTCGCGCTCCACGTCCATCCAAACACGAGCGGTAACAGCACAATGACGAGGAGCGTGCCGATGAGCACCGCTGGGACGAAGCGGCGCGCGAAGACTTCGGTGAATCTCTGCGTCGGGCTTTTTTGTTCCTGTGCCTCTGCGACGAGCTGCATCACACGCGCGAGCGTGTTGTCGCGTGCCAGCCGGGTCATGCGCACGTCGAGCGCGTTGTCCTGATTGATCGTTCCCGCAAACACCTCGTCGCCAGGTTTGCGCTCCACGGGCACGCTTTCGCCGGTGATGGCGCTTTGATCGACGCTGCTCTCGCCAGCAGTGATGACGCCATCCACCGGTACCCGTTCACCGGGTTTCACGACCACGACTTCATCCACAGCGAGTTGTTCCACCGGCACTTCTTCAAGTCGGTCGCCACGTTTCGTGAAGGCCGTGCGGGGCATGAGTTTTCCCAGAACACCGACGGCATTGCGCGCACGATCCATCGCGTAATGTTCACCCGCATGGCCGAGCGAGAAAAGAAACAGCAGGAACGCGCCCTCCGCCCATTCGCCGAGCAAGGCCGCCCCAGCCGCCGCCGCGATCATGAGCAGGTCGATGTCGAACTTGCCACGAAACAAGGCTGGCAAGGCCGCGCGAGCCACATCGTAGCCACCTGCCAGATAGGACAAAACATAAAACCCAAGCGCAACCGACGCGGGCAGGGCGAAGAACTTCTCCCCAAAGAATCCGACGATCAGCGCCGATCCAGCAACAGCCACCGTCAACACTGCCCAGCGCTCCTGCATCCAATGCGGAAGAAATGGCGGGGCAAAGCCGTTATCGTGGTCGGGCTCGGATTTCATGAGGTGAAGTTCATCCGGGTAATCCCATGGACTTCTCCTTTTCCAAAATGGCGAGGCGGGCTTTGAGCACGGTGTCGGGAGTGAGCGAGATGCTGTCGATGCCTTGCTCGACGAGGAACTGGGCGAACTCGGGGTAATCACTTGGAGCCTGGCCGCAGATGCCGATTTTGCGGCCTTTGGCGCGACAGGTGGCGATGACTTGGGCGATCATCTTTTTCACGGCGGCGTTTCGTTCATCGAAGATGGGCGCGACGATCTCGCTGTCGCGATCCACGCCGAGAATGAGTTGAGTGAGGTCGTTGGAGCCGATGCTGAAGCCGTCAAAAATGTCGGCGAACTCTTCGGCGAGGATGACGTTGGCGGGGATCTCGCACATGACGTAAATCTCCAGACCGTCCTGGCTGCGCTTGAGGCCGTGCTTCTCCATCTCGGCCTGCACCTTGCGGCCTTCATCGAGCGTGCGGCAGAAGGGGATCATGAGCTTCAAATTGGTGAGACCCATCTCATCGCGCACTTTCTTCACGGCGCGGCACTCCAGCGCGAAGCCAGCCTGATAACGCGGGTGGTAGTAGCGGCTCGCACCACGGAAGCCGAGCATGGGATTCTCCTCCGCTGGCTCGTAGGCCTTGCCACCGATGAGGTTGGCATACTCGTTCGTTTTGAAGTCGCTGAGTCGCAGGATGACATCCTTCGGATAAAAAGCAGCGGCGATCATGGCGACGCCTTGTGCGAGTTTATCCACGAAGAACTGCGGCTTGTCGGTGTAGCCCGCCGTGAGCTTCTCGATCTCCGCTTTGGCAGCGGCATCGGCGAGCTGCGCGAAGTTGATCAACGCGAGCGGATGGATCTTGATGTAGGTGCTGATGATGAACTCCATCCGCGCGAGGCCCACGCCGTCATTCGGGATGAAGGAGAGCGCGAAGGCCTCCTCGGGATTGGCGAGGTTCATCATCACCTTCGTGCGCGGTTGGGCGAGGGACTTCAAGTCGGTGCGCTGCACTTCAAAGGGCAACTCACCTTCATAAACAAAGCCGGTGTCGCCCTCCGCGCAGCTCACGGTGACCATCTGGCCGTCCTTCAGTGCCTCGGTGCCGTGCTCGGTGCCGACGATGGCTGGCACGCCGAGTTCGCGGCTGACGATGGCGGCATGACAGGTGCGCCCGCCGCGATTGGTGATGATGCCTGCCGCTTTCTTCATGATGGGCTGCCAGTCGGGATCGGTCTTGTCGGTGACGAGCACTTCGCCCTGCTGAAACTGGCCTATGAACTCGGCGCTCTTGATGACACGCACGCGCCCCGTGGCGATCTTTGCACCGACGCTGCGCCCGCTCGTCAGCACGGTGCTGCGCTTGCTCAAGACATAGGATTCGAGCACGTCGAGATCCTTGCGTGACTGCACCGTCTCGGGCCGAGCCTGCACGATGAACAACTCGCTCGTGATGCCATCCTTGGCCCATTCGAGGTCCATCGGCGCGTGCTGACCGCGTTTCGCCGAGTAGTGATCTTCGACGATGCAGGCCCAGCGGGCGAGTTCGAGCACTTCGTCATCGGTGAGCGCGAGCTTGGCGCGATCCGCCAGTGCCACGGGGATGTTCTTCACCATCTTCCCGCCGCCGGAATCATAGACGAGTTTGAACTCCTTGCTGCCCACCGTCTTTTGCAATACAGGCCGATGTCCCGTCTTCAACGTGGGTTTGAAAACAAGAAACTCATCCGGCGTGACAGAGCCCTGCACCACGTTTTCGCCAAGGCCATAGGCGGCGCTGATCATCACGGCGTCGCGGAATCCCGTTTCGGTATCGATGGTGAACATCACGCCCGAGCAGGCGAGATCCGAGCGCACCATGCGTTGCACGCCGATGCTGAGCGCGACTTTGAAATGATCGAAGCCCTTGTCCACGCGGTAGCTGATGGCGCGGTCGGTGAAGAGCGAGGCAAAGCAGCGCTTGCACGTCTCCAGTAGCGCAGCGGTGCCGTGGACATTCAGATAGGTTTCCTGCTGTCCGGCAAAGCTCGCGTCGGGCAGGTCTTCGGCAGTGGCGGAGGAACGCACCGCGACATCCAATGGCGCGGTGCTGCTGCCTTGCAGTTCGCGATACGCCGTGGTGATCAGCTCCTGCAAATCAGCAGGCAGCGTGGCATTGAGGATGGCCTGACGCACCGACTGGCCGCGCGTGCTGAGGTTCGCCATGTCGCGGGTGTCGAGATCCGCGAGCGTGGCGCGGATGCTCTCATCAATGCCGGCTTCGCGAATGAAATGCCGGTAAGCATCCGCCGTGATGGCGAATCCATCAGGCACCTTCACGCCCTTGGCCGTGAGTTCGCGCACCATCTCGCCGAGCGAGGCATTCTTGCCGCCGACCAGCGGCACATCGTTGATGGTGATGTCGGCGAACCATTTGATGAAGGGGGAGGCTGGGGATGTGTTCATGAGCTCGATGGATTTGATCAAAGGGTCTGAATCACATCACCACGCGCCTGCAAGAGGCTCGAAGATGCCAAATGAGCGAGCGCATCCGGCCCGACGGGCTCCTCGGCTTGCCAGGGGAGCCAGGCCGTGCGCTTGGCTTGCTTTTCCACAACCTCACGAAGGTAGCGATGCTCGGAGGCTTCGCGGCATTGCAGCAGGGGATCACACGAGCCGCTGTTGAGCAGGCTTTGATTGATGACCCAGGCAAAGGGCTCGATGCGTGCGCGGAGGAGGTCTTCCTGCAAGGCGGCGGCTTCATGCACGGGCGTGGCCTCCGGCAGTGTGACGAGCAGGATGCGGGTGAAGTCGGGATCGCGCAGGCGTTCGAGGAGTTTGAGGACTTCCTCGGGCTGCGTGCTGCGGGCTTGGCGCTCCAGCTCGCGTTGATAAGCCTCGCTGGCATCGAGAAGGAGCAATGTGTGGCCGGTGGGCGCGGTGTCGAGCACGACGAAGCGACCTGTGCCACGACCCACTTCACGAGCGAAGGCGCGGAACACGGCGATCTCTTCCGTGCAGGGCGAGCGCAGGTCTTCTTCGAGCAAGGCGCGGCCTGCGTCATCCATCGCGGCACCTTGGGCCAGCATGACTTCGCCTTGGTAGGCGGCGGTTTCCGCAGCGGGATCGATCTTGCTGAGCGTGAGGCCCTCCACCTTGCCATGCAAAGTCTGCGCCACATGCGCGGCGGGATCGGTGGTGCTGAGATGCACGGAATGGCCACGCCGTGCCAGCATGACGGCGATGGCAGCAGCGACAGTGGTCTTGCCCACGCCGCCTTTGCCCATGGTCATGATCACGCCATTGCCCTGTTGTTCGATGGTGGCGACGAGGTCTTCGAGACTTTCCATCTCAGGCGGCGTCCAGCCGCTCTCATCCGCCTTCACGCACTTGCCTTGCCCATCACCGCTCAGCAGCACGCGCAGACCGCCGATGCCGAGGATGTTGATGGGGCGCAACGGCACGATGAAGCTCGGCATGGAGCTGATGAACTCACTTGCCGCCGTCAAAGCGGACAATCCACGCTGCTGCATGGCCTGCGCGGTCACATCTTCCGGGCAATCGGTTTCAAAGGTGCCGTTCACCACGAGGCATTGGTTGCCCACGCCGATGGCGCGCAGTTCCTTGGATGTGCGTTCGGCTTCGCGCAATGCCGCGCCTTGCGGGCGGCTGACGAGCACGAGCGTGGTGGCCGAAGCATCGGCAAGCGTGTTGACCGTGGCTTCATAAATGACGCGCTGCTTTTCCAATCCGGCCAGCGGGCCAAGGCAGGACGTGCCACTGGTGTTCTTGTCGAGGAACTGATCCCAGGCTTTTGCCAAACTCATCAAGCGCAGCGTGTGGCCGGTCGGTGCGGTGTCGAAGATCACATGGTCATAATCCTTCGCGGCGTCGGGATTGCCGATCAGACCCGAGAATTCATCAAAGGCCGCGATCTCGACCGTGCAGGAGCCAGAAAGCTGCTCCTCCATGCTGCGCAATGCCGCTTCCGGCAGGAGACCGCGCATGGGACCGATGAGACGCTCGCGATACGCGGCGGCGGCTTCGACAGGGTTGATGTTCATCGCATCCAGACCGGGCGCACCCGCGATGGGCGTGGGCTGGTTCGTGAGCTTCGTCTCCAGCACTTCGTCCAGGTTCGAAGCCGGGTCCGTGCTGACCAGCAGCACGCGTTTACCCGCCTCGACGAGTTTCAAGGCCGTGGCACAGGAGAGTGATGTTTTGCCCACGCCACCTTTGCCGGTGAAAAAGAGAAAGCGTGTCGAAGTGGCGGCATCGGGCTGATAAAATGGCAGTTTCATGATGCCTCCTCCTCTTTGCCGAGTGCCGCGCGGAACCAGCCGGGGCGTTCGTCCTTGGTCGGATAGCGGCCTTTGAGATGTACCTCGCCATCCCAGAAGATCAGCGGCAGCACCTCCGCGCCCTCCTTGTCCAGCAAGGCTTTCACCGCTGGATTCTGCACAAAGGCCATCGGCTGTTGGCCGAGGTTGAAGCGCTCGACCTTGATGTCGTGCGTGCCGAGCTGCGAGAGCATGGCGGCGAAGTTGACGAGGTCAGGATCAATATCGGTGCCGCAGATGCCGGTGGAGCAGCACATGGGAGGATCATAGACTTGGATGGTTTTCATGGTGGGAGGAGGAAAGGTGTTCGGCTTGCGACTGCGTTGCCATGGGGTGCATACCCCACTTCCAGTGAATCACACTACTTGGCTAAATTGCCAAGTAAAGCAGGGGCTGTGTGCCTATCTTGCGGTTGGGTGTCATCAAGAGCGCTTTATCGCGCAGGCCCTAGGTGAGTCAGAGGGCGAAGTTATCTCAACTGCGGCTCACCAGACACCACAGCAGCCTGATGCTCTTGCACGGCCTCATGGATCTGCGCGAGCACTTCCGGGTGCTGCGCGGCGACGTTGCGCTTTTCGGAGGGATCGCGGCCGAGATGGAAGAGCAGGGGAGGCTCATGCGCTTCGGCTTTGGGCTGGCCGTAGCCGGTTTGGCTCTGAAAGTGCGCTTTCCACTCGCCGAGACGGCAGGCGAAGAGCTGATCGCCACGATAGTAGAAGTAGGGGCGTGCAGGCAGCGGTTTGGATTCAAACAGCAGCGGCGCGAGGTCGATGCCGTCGAGCGTGACATCCTTCGGTGTGGGTGCTGCGGCGAGGGCGAGCGCGGTGGGCAGCAGGTCCATCGTGCTGGCGAGCTGGGTGGTCACGCCGGGCTTGATGCGGCCGGGCATCCAGGCGATGCCGGGGACTCTCATGCCGCCTTCCCAGGTGCTGCCTTTGCCATCTTTGAGCAGACCGGCGCTGCCGCCTTGATCGCCCATGATGAGCCAGGGACCGTTGTCGCTGGTGAAGAAGACGAGCGTGTTTTCCGCGATGCCTTCCTGGCGCAGTGTGTGGAGCACCTGGCCGACGCTCCAGTCGAGTTCTTCGACGGCATCGCCATAGATTCCGGCGCGGCTTTTGCCTTTGAAGTCGGGTGAGGCAAACATGGGCACATGCGGGAAGGTGTGCGGCATGTAGAGGAAGAATGGGCCACCTTTTTTCTCGGAGATGAACTTCACAGCCTCCTCGGTGTAGCGCTTCGTGAGTGTGGTTTGGTCGGCGGGTTGCTCGACGACTTTCCCATCACGCAGCAGGGCAACATTCCAGCCATCGTGCGGTGGGTTCGGCGAGGCGCTGATGCCTTTCGGCAGTCCAGGGCGGCCATCCATGTCATTCGAGTAAGGCAGGCCGAAGCTGTGTTCGAAGCCTTGATCGAGCGGGCGCGATCCCGCATGAATGCCGAGGTGCCACTTGCCGATGTGCCTGGTGGCATAGCCTTTTTCTCTCAAAGCCTCGGCGATGGTGATCTCCGCCGGTGGCAGGCCGCCTGCGGAGTTCGAGAAAAGCACACGTCTCGCGCCGCACATGCCACTACGGATCGGCAGACGCCCAGTCAGCAAGGCCGCGCGGCTCGGGGTGCAAACTTCCGCTGCGGAGTAGAAATCTGTGAATCGCAGCCCCTCGGCGGCCATCTGATCAAAATGCGGTGTATGTATGACTGGCGAGCCATAGCAGCCGAGATCGCCGTAGCCGAGATCATCGGCGAAGATGATGACGATATTTGGCTGCGAGGCAAAGAGCGTGGAGCCAAGGGTGAGCAGAATGAGGACCAGTCGCTTCATGTTGGTTGGTGGGTTGCTGGAATTTTGATTCCTAATCCATATCTCCCAGCTCCGAACGAAACGGAGAGGATGCGGACAAGGTTGAGCCTACATTACTTTTTACTCTTCTTGCCGCCGGCTTTCCACTGCGGTTCCCATTCAGCGAGTGGGCTGCGGGCGGTCTTGAGATAGGTGCCGATCTTCTCAGCGATGTCGGGATGCTTTTCGGCGACGTTGGTTAACTCGGCGACATCGTTTTGCTGGTCAAAGAGGTGCACGGGCGCGTCTGGACCTCCACTGCGGATGCCCTTCCAGCGGCTTTGATAAAGAGCAGCCTGCTTGAAGCCGCCTTCGTGGAACTCCCAATAAAGGAAGTCATGCTTGAGCTGCTCTTTGCCCGTGAGCACGGGCACGCGGATGCCGCCATCGGTGAGGCTGCGTTTGATGCCGGTGTAGGGGCCGTTGGGATTGAAGCGCTCGAGGTCATGCTTGCTCTCGTTGTGCGGGCCGTTGTCGCTGGTGAAGACGATGAGCGTGTTCTCCGCGAGACCGAGCGTTTTGAGATGCGCCATCATGCGGCCCACATAGCTGTCGAGGCGCGTGATCATCGCAGCCTGGCCTTTGTCCTGCTTCGGCCAGTCTTTATCCGCGTAGGGGCCGAAGTCGGGCACATGCGCCCCATCGCCGAGGATTTTGCCGCGCTCGTTGTTCGCATGCGGGATGACCATGCTCCAGTAGAGGAAGAAGGGCTGCGCTTTGTTTTCGCTGACGAATTTCAGCGCATCGTCAGCGAAAAGATCATCCGCGTAATGAATCGCCTCCGTGGCATAGCCCGCGCCATCTTCGCCGACGGGCACGATGATGTTGGAGAGCGGCTCCTTGCTCTCATTGCGCCACAGATAGTCCGGGAAGTGGTTGTGCGCGTGGTGCTGGCTCAGGTAGCCGTAAAAGTAGTCGAAGCCATGCTTGCGCGGCAGGCCGCTCTCCGCCGCGCCGACATTGCCGAGGCCCCACTTGCCGATGAGCGCGGTTTTGTAGCCCGCCTTCTGCAAGACACCCGCCACGGTAACATCGCCTGGCTTCAATGCCTGAGCCGCCGGGTTCGTCTGGCCCGAGTTGCCACGCACGCGAGTGTGGCCGTGATGCAGGCCTGTCATGAGCACTGAACGCGATGGCGCGCAGACCGTGGCACCAGCGTAGAAATGCGTGAAGCGCATGCCCTCAGCCGCCATGCGGTCAATGTGCGGCGTGGTGATGACCTTCTGCCCGTAGCAGCCGAGATCCGCGTAACCGAGGTCGTCCGCCATGATCCAGATCAGATTCGCCCTGTCCGTCGGAGCCTTGGCGGAGTCGGGCTGCGCCGAGAATGACAAATGTGGAATGACAGCTGAGCAAAGCGAGACAGCCAGCACCGCGAAGCGTGTGCTGATCCGAAGGAGTGAGCGAAGCGAAGCAAATGACGAAAAGAGAATGAGGGCGCGGAAAAGCTTCATGGAACCGCTGCGAACGACAGGCAGGGGTTGTTTCTTCCACTTCATGCGCCCTCTCGGTCAGCGGGCGCTCGGCGAATGGCATGGTGAAAATGGACAGCAGAATGGGGACAGCAGATTGATTCTCTGATGGGTCTGTTTTCCATTCTGCTGTCTTCATCCCAGCCTCACCGCTCCGCAAGCACGTCCTGCTCCCATTGTTTCCCCAGCGCTCTCAGACGCTTCACCTCATCTATCCTCGTCGTTTTCACATCCGTCGTCTCGGTGGGATCGTTGGCGAGGTCGAAGAGCCACTCTTCCGCCGGGCTGCCGCTGTCTTCTTTGGCGATCCATTTCAGATTTGCTGAGCGCACCGCACGCCAGGTGCGGTCGCCACGCCGGGCACGCCAGAAGAGGTCACGCGGCGGAGTCTCGCGGCCTTCGATCACATCCACGAGCACCGGATGACCATCGGGCGCTTTGGTGCCTGCGAGCTTCAAGAATGAAGCGGTGAGGTCCATCAGCATCCACGGGCGGTCATCCCATGCGATGTCTCCCCGCAATGGTCGGCCTTTGGCCGCTTAACTGAATGTTGGACTCGTGACAATCACGGCGAGGCCAGACCGCAGAAGATGTCGGGTGACGATTCTCTCATTCAGGTTCGCACAGAGACGCGCAACCGTTTTTCTGCGGCGAGATCGTCCCCTGGCGAGGTGCGGCACAAAAAACCTGCGTCCATTTTCACATCCGTCCGTCTCCCTCGCTGAAACCGCGTGGCATCACGCTGACGGTGAAACTCAAACCCACATCCATCCACCCATGAAAAACCTCCAACCCAACGAAACCATCATCAATCAGGACCGTGTGCGCCAGAATGTGCGCGAACATTATGGCCGTATCGCCGGTGAAAGCGGCTGCGGCTGCTCGCCGACATGCTGCACGCCCGGTGCTGGCAGTGCGGACGATTTTGCCCGCAAAATCGGCTATGACACCACGCAGACCACCGACGTGCCTGAGGGCGCGAACCTCGGCCTCGGCTGCGGCAATCCGCATGCCATCGCCGCGTTGAAGCCGGGCCAGACCGTGCTCGATCTCGGCAGCGGTGCGGGCTTTGACGCTTTCCTCGCCGCCCGTGCCGTGGGCGCGGAAGGAAAAGTCATTGGCGTGGACATGACGCCGGAGATGATCTCCAGAGCACGTGCGAACGCGGCCAAGACCGGTCTCGCGAATGTCGAGTTCCGTCTCGGCGAGATCGAAAACCTGCCCGTGGCCGATGCCAGCGTGGATGTGATCCTTTCCAACTGCGTCATCAACCTCTCGCCCGACAAGGCGCGTGTCTTCGCCGAGTCCTTCCGCGTGTTGAAGCCCGGCGGCAGGCTCGCCATCTCCGATGTCGTGGCGCTGCAACCCGTGCCGAAGGCGCTACGGGAGGACGTGCAACTCCACGCCTCCTGCGCCTCTGGTTCCGCGCTTGTCAGCGAGGTCGAGACGATGCTGCGTGAGGCCGGTTTCTCCGACATCCGCGTCACGCCGAAGCCGGAAAGCAGCGCGGTGATCCAGCAATGCTTCCCTGGAAAAGGCTTGGAGGATCTGTTTGCCTCCGCCACCATCGAAGCCGTCAAACCGCTCCGCGCATGACCCTCACGCTCGAAGACATCTGGACCCGTTTCGCCGCGCGCCTGCGCTTTTTCATCCGCGGGCGGGTGGCTGATGATGCAAGCGCGGAGGACATCCTGCAAAACGTGTTCGTAAAAATCCAGCAGCGCCTCGGCACCCTGCGCGGTGTGGAGAAGATCGAGGCATGGGTGCATCAGATCGCCCGCAATGCCATCGTCGATCACTTCCGCGCCCAGCGCCCCACCGATGAGCTGCCGGACGACCTTGCGCAGCCGCTTCAAGACAGCACCGACGAGGCGGAGAAGGCCGGACTGCTCGCCGCCTTCCGTCGCATGATCACCGAGCTGCCGGAACCGTATCGCGAGGCAGTCCAGCTCACCGAGCTGGAGGGCCTCACGCAGCAGGAACTCGCCACCCGTCTCGGCATCAGCCTCTCCGGCGCGAAATCGCGTGTGCAGCGCGGCCGAGCGATGCTGAAGGACATGCTGCTGGAATGCTGCCGCTTTGAGTTCGATCGTCGCGGCGGCGTGGTGGAATGTGAGCCACGGGAGAAAGCAGGGTGTGTGGAGTGCGCTTCTTGAAAGGGCTGACAAAGTTCTTGCCATAGGCATTTATTTGGCGAAATAGCCAACAAGATGCCCAAAGCCTCCGCCAAGACCTCCGAACGCCGCGCCACTGTGATCAAGGCGCTGGCGCATCCGTCGCGGATGCTCATTGCAGAGAAGTTGATGGCCGGGGAGATGTGCGTGTGCGACCTGAAAGAGCTTGTCGGCGCGGACATGTCCACCGTTTCGAAGCACCTCACGCTCATGCGCGAGGCTGGCGTGCTGAACTGCGAGAAGCGCGGGCTGAACATCTACTACTCGCTCGCCTGCGACTGCCTCGGCGACTTCCTCCGCTGCGTGGACAAGCTCGCCTGCGGCGGCAAGAAAACCACCTGTTGCTGATTCCTCATGACCATCACCGACTTCCTTTCTCAACTTCGCTCCCATGCTGACAAGCCCGTGCGATTCCTGCTGCCGGATGGCGGCCTGATCCCGGCGCACTTCCATATCACCGAGGTGGGGCACGTTTTGAAGCGCTTCATCGACTGCGGCGGCACGCGGCGCACGCTGGAGACCTGCCTGCTGCAAACCTGGGTGCATGACGATCTCGATCATCGGCTCATGGCGGACAAGCTGGCCATGATTTTTGACAAAGCGGGCGATGTGCTGCCGCATCACGACCTTCCCGTCGAAATCGAATACGAGGACGGCGTTGTGGCGCAGTTCCCGGTCGAAAGCGCGGAGATCATCGACGGCATGCTCGTCTTCCGCTGCGGCTGGAAGCACACCGACTGCCTCGCTCGTGGTATTTGCCTGCCCGGCGAGTGCTGCACGACTCCAGAACCCGCTGCGAAAGCCGTTCCCGCGACCTGCTGCACACCCGGCTCGAAATGCTGCTGACATGAACAAGCTATTCTCAGAACTGCTCGGCACCTTCACGCTCGTCTTTGCGGGCACCGGAGCCATCGTCATCAACGACGTGAGCGGAGGCGTGATTGGTCACGCGGGCATCGCGCTGACCTTTGGACTGGTTGTCATGGCGATGATCTACACCTATGGCGATGTCGGCGGCGCACACCTCAATCCGGCCGTCACTCTCGCGTTCGCGGCAGCGCGTCGCTTCGCGTGGAAAGAAGTTCCAGGCTTCGTTGCCGCCCAAATCGTCGGCGCATGTCTCGCCAGCGGCGTTTTGCGGCTGCTGTTTCCAACTCACACAAAACTCGGCGCCACCCTGCCTGCGGGAGGCGCGATGCAGAGTTTTGTCCTTGAAGTCATTCTGACTGCCATCCTCATGCTGACCATCCTGCGCGTTTCTACCGGCGCGAAGGAGAAGGGCATCACGGCTGGCATCGCTATTGGTGGTGTGATCGCGATGGAAGCGATGTTTGCCGGCCCGATCTCCGGCGCGTCGATGAATCCGGCCCGTTCGCTGGCTCCAGCGCTCATTTCCGGTCATTTCGAGCATCTCTGGATCTATCTCGCCGCTCCCACGCTCGGTGCCTTGCTTGCCGTGCCTTTATGCCTCGGCGTGCGTGATCCCGGCTGCTGCGGAGGCCAATGCCAGTCTGCGGCCGATTCAAACTCCCAATCCTCATGAAACCCCTGGTTCTTATTCTCTGCACCGGCAATTCCTGCCGCTCCCACCTCGCCGAAGGCATCCTGCGTTCGGTAGCTGGTGATATTCTCGAAGTCGCCAGCGCCGGGTCGAAGCCTGCGGGCTATGTGCATCCGCTCGGCATCAAGGCGATGGCGGAGATCGGCATCGACATCAGTGCGCACACGAGCAAGCACATGAACGACTTCCTCACCCGCGATGTGGAAACGGTCATCACCGTCTGCGGCAACGCGGATCAGGCCTGCCCGATGTTTCCCGGTCAGCTCAACCGCCACCACTGGCCTTTTGACGATCCCGCACACGCCACCGGCAGCGAGGAAGAAATCCTGGCCGTCTTCCGCCGCGTGCGGGATGAGATCAAAGCGGTCTTCACCGCGTATGCGGACGGAAGGCGCGATGAGATGAAGCGCCGGCAGTGATAAGGCTTACTGAGCGCCAGTCGGCTTCATTGACATGAGACGCGTCGTGACCTGCTGGCGCACGGGCATCGGTTTGCCCTCCACCTTGAGCTGGATGGTGGCGGAGAAGACGGCCAGGGAGATGGTTTTGCGTTCGAGATCGAAAAAGACATGGCCGTTGACCTTGGAATCGTCGCCGAGGGTCACCGGGCGCTCGGTGCGGAGTTCGCGGCCAGTGCTGTCCTTGTCGCGTTGGGATTTCATGGTGCCTTCAAAGGCGATCTGCGCCTGACGGCGGCCTTCGCGATCGACGACGCCGTCGAATTTGGCGTTCAGCTTCACCTGGACGGTACCGGCCTGGGGGAAGGGGACGATTTCGTCGGAGATCCACTTGTCACCGGGGCGCACAGGGATTTTTGGCAGTCCCATCTCGAGAGAACGGCGGTAAAGCGTGGCAAGCTGGCGGGCGTTGGCGATGGAGGTCAGATCAGGCTCCACACCGCCGGTGACCATGGAGGCGGTGTCTTTCGCATCAAGGAAAGCCCCTTTCTCATCATAGACGAGGGTGAAGCTTTTTCCTGCAGAGCCGCCGAGGATCTGCTGGAGCGCCGGATGGGACGCCCCAGGATTCTTCGAGTCGAACATGTGGCTTTTGCCCTCATAGGTCATTTCACCGAGCAAGGATTCGATCATCACCTTGGCCTCGGTCTGGCCTTGGGGTGTCTTTTGCACCGCGATGCTGGTGGTCTGGTGCATGCGCAGCTTCTGGTCGCTGGTTTTGCCGAGAGCGGTCAGGAAATTCGTCGTGTCGGTGTCCGATTCCTGCACATAGGTCTGGCCCGGTTCCCAGTGCAACTTCAGTTCCACCGGGGCGTCTTGGGCCGGGGCGGAGGAAAAAAGGCAGAGAAATGTTGAGGCCAGGAGCGCGGCGGGGCGGAGCATGGGCCGAGGTAAGCCACTGGGCGGTGGTTTGCAACGCGGCTCTCCCCGTCGGGCAGGGTTTTTGTTCCTCAACGGAAATCGAGAGGAGAGTTGGCACGCTTCCGGCTCTATTTCCTTTTTGCAAAAGGTTGGGCCAGGAAAATGACTTCCCACGGTTCTGATCGTTGCAATTCGTGAACCACACTACTAATTGCTGTTAACCATGAAAAAAGTCGAAGCGATCATCAAACCGTTCAAACTCGAGGATGTGAAAGAAGCCCTCTCCGAAGTCGGAGTCGAAGGCATGACCGTCGTGGAGGTCAAAGGATTTGGCCGCCAGAAGGGCCATACCGAGATCTACCGCGGCAGTGAATACACCGTCGATTTCCTCCCGAAAGTGAAGATTGAAGTCGTCGTGGACGACAGCCGTGCAGACACCGTGGTTGACGCCATCGTGAAGGCCGCGAACACCGGCAAGATCGGAGACGGCAAGGTGTTTGTCAGCCCCGTGCTCGACGCCATCCGCATCCGCACTGGCGAGCGTGGTTCCGACGCCGTGGCCAGCAGCTAATTTCTCCCCCAGAACCTTCCCGTTCTTTGATGCCCGCCCCCTTGCTTTGCTTGGGGCGGGCATTTTTTTTTAGAGGGGGGCTTTGTGACGATTTCGTCACAATCATAATCTGGTAGTGTTACGGTTTTGTCACAAAAGGTGGCCGCGAGCAGAATGGAAGCCCTTCCGATCTCTGTTCCTTCTCATCAGCATGTCGTTTCCTTGTCCTTCCGTCACTTGCATTACCGTCCTGGTGGCTCTTGCAGCCCTCTCGCTGCCATGCGAGGCCGCCACCCTTGATACGCGGACCGTCAGCACCGCAATCGCACCGACCCCGACTGCCACGCTAGGTGAGCAACTAGAGAACCTCGGGCGCGTCTATCAGGATAAGAACAACCCTGTCGTGCAGGAATTCTGGCTTCTGGGCCGCTATCACGCCCAGCAGCACTGGATCGATGGCAGTAACGGCCGGTATGAGGAGAGCCTCGAAAACCGGCGCCTGCGCATGGGGTTCCAGGGCAAATTCTTCAACAAGTTGACGCTGCACGCCCAGATGGTCAGCGGCACCGACCTTGAGCCCTTTTACAACGGCTTCACCGAGTTGTGGGCGCAATGGTCCTTCAACGATGCGCTGAACCTGACCATCGGTCAGCAAAAGCACCGCTTCACCCATGACCGCAACATCTCCAGCCGCTATATCAACTATCTAGAGCGCGGCATGCTCACGAACATGTTTGGGCTGGACTACACACCTGCGGTCACCCTCAGCGGCAAAGGCGGACGTTTTAGCTACTACACAGGCCTGTTCTCCAACGCGACCGGCCCGAGCATGGGCAATTCATTCACGAAGCTCAATTCTGGCTGGAGCTACCTCGCCTCGCTCACCTATGATCTCGGGCACCCTGCTGGCCTCGATGCTGCGCACTTGAACGTGAGCTATCTCTACAGTGACTTCAATGCCCGCGCCACGAACCTCAACCGCTTCTACAACGGTTTTTCGACCGCGCTCATCCTCGCGGAAGGCCCCATGTCCCTCGTCACTGAGATCACCTCTGGATTGGGCGGCACCCGCGGCGCGGCGCATGGCATCAATTTCCAGCCCGGTATCTTCCTCACCGACAAGCTCCAGCTCGTTGGCCGCTATCAGTTCGCCTTTTCTGAGCGAGAAACCGGCCTGAGCGCCCAGCGCCGTTACGAACGCAATGTCGGGCTCAATACCGGCGACCGCTACCATGCCGGCTATCTAGGTCTCAATTACCACATCGCCCGCCATCGCCTCAAGATCATGACCGGCGCCGAATACGCCAAAATGAACGGCCAGGACAGTTGGATGGGCATGGTGGCCTTCCGTTTCTTCTTCGGCCCGCACTCCAAAGGCCCGTTCCCCATGGCACAGACGCTTGACGGTGTCTGGTGAGCACAAAAAACTCCTGTATGCCGCTCTGAAACGAATCCGTCACAAAACCATCCGGGACCTGTCTTGACAGCCCGCAGCCCCTTCGCTCTATCTGCCACGCACGTCATTCCCATGATCTCCTTCCAAAAAATCTTCGGCAAAACCGACATCTTCTACGACCTGCTCGAAGCCAGCGCGGCCCAGGCCAAGCAGAGCATCCAGGCTCTCAACAAATTGCTGAGCCTGCCCATTGATCCCTCGCAGAATCTCGACGCTCTCATCGCCTCCCGCCGCGAGGATAAAAAAATCACGCAGCAGATCGACGAGGCGTTGTGCCGCACCTTTGTCACGGAACTGGAGCGTGAGGACATCGAGGCGCTGGCCAACGTGCTCTACAAGATTCCCAAAACCGTCGAAAAGATCGCTGAGCGTGTGCTGATCTGCCGCGAGCGCCTGGGGCAGGTGGATTTCTCCAAACAGATGCAGATGAAGCAAGAGGCCATCGAGATCGTGGTGACCATGGTCGGCGAACTGCGCAAGAAGCTGCACCTGGAACGCATCAAGGAGCTCAACGCCAGGCTCCAGAAGGTCGAGGGAGATGCTGACAAGCTGATGCTGGAGTGTCTGCGCGTTCTTTACACCACCGAGAAGGATGCGGTGGTGGTCATCATCCTGAAAGACCTCTACGATTTGATGGAAAAGGTCGTGGACCGCTGCCGTGACGCTGGGAACGTCGTCGCTCACATCGTGCTGAAAAACTCCTGAGCCGCCGCCGCCGCGATCCATGACTACCGCGCTGCTCCTGCTCCTTGTCGTTCTGCTCGTGGTGTATGCCTTTGAGTACATCAACGGCTTTCACGACACGGCCAACGCCATCGCCACCGTCGTCTCCACCAAGGTGCTCACGCCGCGGCAGGCGCTGCTGTTGGCGGCCAGCATGAACCTCGTCGGGGCCTTCTTCGGCCAGGCCGTGGCCAAGACCATCCACAGTGGCATCGTGGATGACAAAGTGGTGGCGGTGACGACGCTGACGGTGTTTTGCGCCATGCTGGCCGGTATCATTTGGAATCTGATCACCTGGTGGTTTGGCATGCCTTCGAGTTCCACCCATGCGCTGGTGGGCGGATTGATCGGCGCGAGTCTGGGTGCGGCGGGCGGCAACTGGAATGTGCTGATCTGGTCGCGCGTGAAGATCGACAAAGTGACGGGCAAGGAGAGCATGGAGGGCATTTATCACAAAGTCGTGGTGCCGATGATCACCTCGCCGCTGCTGGGGCTGGTGGTGGGCTTCCTGCTCATGGGCTTCCTGTTCTGGCTGCTTCGCAACTGGCGGCCGCACACGGTGAACAGGGTGTTTGGCCGGCTGCAAATCGTCAGCGCGGCGGGCATGGGCTTTGGCCACGGCCTGGCGGATGCGCAGAAGACGATGGGCGTGATCATGCTCACGTTGTTTGCCGCCACGCAGGCGGGTGAGCTCAATGCCCTGCCGGAGTGGCTGGGTTTCCTGAGAATCGTGGACAAATCGACCGCGATCCCGATTTGGATCGTTCTGACCTGCGCTCTCACGATGGCCGCCGGCACCTACGCTGGCGGCTGGCGCATCATCAAAACCCTGGGCCACAAGATGGTCAAAATGAAGCCCGTGCATGGGTTTGCGGCCGAAACGACCGCCGCGACGATTCTTGTTGCAACCGGCTATCTGGGCATGCCGGTGAGCACCACGCACACGATCACCACCAGCATCATGGGCGTGGGTGCCGCAAAACGCTGGGGCTCCATGCGCTGGCCGCTCATCGAAAGCATTGTCTGGGCCTGGGTGATGACCATTCCCGCCACCGCCCTGCTCGGCTACGGTTTGCACCGGCTCATCACTGCGGTGCAGTAACTTCATTCAGTGCGGCCCGCAGCGCGGCCACCATGCGCTCGATTTCCTCCAGCGTGACGCACAACGGCGGCATCAGCACGAGCGTGTTGCCGATGGGACGTGTGAGCAGGCCGTGGTTGCGTGCGGCGAGGCAAACTTTGGCCCCCAGGCTCAGATCCGGTGAATCCACCGTCATCGCCGCGATCATGCCGCACTGGCGGAAGGCAGGCAGATCGGCCATCAGCTCGCCCAAGCGTGCGATTTTGGCCGAAAGCTGTTCCAGCACGCGTTCCTCGCGGAAAATGCGCAGACTTGCCAGCGCCGCTGCACAACCGAGCTGACTGCCCGCGTAGCTGTGGCCGTAGAAAAACGTGCGGCCCTCGTGCGGCTCGCCGAGAAAGCCTTCAAACACACGTTCGCTGGTCAACGTGACCGCCAAAGGCAGATAACCGCCCGTCAGGCCCTTCGCGAGGCAGAGGAAATCGGGAACGACGCTCTCATGCTCGCAGGCGAACATCCTGCCCGTGCGGCCAAAACCCGTCATGACCTCGTCGAGGATCAAAAACACGTCCTGCGTTGCGCACCATGCATCCAGCGCCTTCAGCATCCCTTGCGGCCACAGACGCATCCCGGCGGCACCTTGGATCAGCGGTTCGATGACGACGGCGGCGATGCGGGAACGGTCGTCAACGGTCAAGAGGTCAAGGGCGTCAAGACTTGGGACGGTGATGACGCGGTAGCCGAAATCGTTGCCGCTGCCTTTGAACAGCGGAATGCCGCCGAGGCTGGCCGCGCCCAGCGTATCGCCATGATAGGCACGATCAAACGCGACCAGCGTGTCGCGTTGCGGCCTGCCGTTCTGCTTCCAATACTGCAAGGCCATCCGCACCGCCGATTCGATCGCCGTGGAACCGTTGTCGGTGAAAAAAGCGCGTGTCAGTTTGTCGCCCGGCACCAGATCCACGAGTTCCTTCGCCAGCCGGATCGCCGGTTCATGCGTGAAACCGAGAAACGAGGTGTGCGCGACTTTGCCGAGCTGTTCCGTGATCGCCGCGTTGATCACCGGATGGTTGTGACCGTGGATGTTCGTCCAGATGGAGGCGTTGCCGTCGAGGTACTCGTTGCCGAACTGGTCTTTGAGTGCGCAAGCGGACCCCTCCACCAGCATCAACGGGACGTGATCCGCCGCACACCATGGCTGCATCGGCGTGAAAGGGTGCCAGAGGTGGCGTTTGTCGAGGGTGGTCAGGTCCGTGACGGGGAACATGGGCTTGCGTTCTTTTTACACTAGCATCCTTTCATAATGAGCCGCGATTGTTTAAATTTTCTCATATATGCCGTTTCATATTTTTAAAAGATGATCGTGCCCCGCATGCCAGCTGCACAACTCTCCAACACCGCCAACCAGCCTGCCGGAAACAGCGCGCTGTTCCCGGTGACGATGTGGTCGATGATTCAGGAGGCCGGGCGGGAGGAGGATGCCCTGGCAGGATTGGAACGGCTGGCGCGGGCGTACTGGCGGCCGCTCTATGTGTTTGCGCGGCAGCGAGGATCTGCGCACGACGCGGCGGCGGACGAGGTGCAGGGTTTTTTCGAGCACCTGCTGTCCCGGGACATGCTCAAAAACGTCAAGCGCGGCGAGGTGCGCTTTCGCAGCTTCCTGCTGCGCTGCTTCACGAACTGGCTCCTCAACGAGCATCACCGGAACCATGCGGCCAAGCGCGGCGGTGGCGCGGCACTGCTGCGCATGGATGAAATGGACTCCAAAATCGAGAACCCGGCCTTGATCGAGGGGAAATCGCCCGACAAGGCCTATGACCACGGCTGGGCGCGTGCCTTGGTGGATCATGCGATGAAGCGGCTGGAAGTGGAGATCGAGCAGCGTGAACGCAGCGAGTTTTTGATGGAATTGCGCGAGCGCACCTTCGCCAGCAACGGAGCGGGTCCTGACTGGGAGGAAATGGCCCAGCGTCATGGCATGTCCCATGGGGCGGTGCGGAAGGCGGCCACGGACCTGCGGCGGCGGTTCGGTGTGCTGCTGCGCACCGAGGTGAGAAGTATTGTTTCGAAGGATGAGGAGGTGGACGGGGAACTGCGCTACCTCGTGAGCCTGCTGTCCATGGCGGCATGAAGCCTGCTGGAAACGCGTATTCATCGCCCCGCATGAGTGCCGCCGCCCCGCCAAATGTCTGCCCCGTCTGCTCCAGCAGGCTGGAGCAGGATGGTGTCTGCCTGGTGTGTCTGCTACAGGAAGGTCTGGAGGCGGATCACGTCACAGGTCAGCCTGGTTCGACGCCCACCCCGCCCGCACGGCATCTGACCCTGCCGTGCGATTTTGCCGGCTACCGGCTGGTGCGGGAGATTGCCTGTGGCGGAATGGGGGTCGTGTACGAGGCGGAAGATGTGAAGCTGCGGCGGGTGGTGGCGATGAAGGTGATCCGCAACGCCCACTTCGCCACGCGGGACGAAGCGGCCCGTTTCCGGGCGGAAACGCAGGCGGTGGCGCAGCTCGACCATCCGGACATCGTCCCGATTTATGAAAGCGGCGAGTATGACGGCATGCCCTACTACACCATGCGCCTTGCCGAAGGAGGATCACTGGCCGAGCGCCTGAAAAAACGCGGGGTGATGCCGGATCGTGAGGCGGCCACGTTCCTGAGCCGGATCGCCCGGGCCGTGCAGCATGCGCATGACCACGGGGTGCTGCACCGTGACCTGAAACCGGCGAACATCCTGCTGGATGTGGCCGGCAAGCCGATGCTGTCGGATTTTGGCCTGGCAAAGCTGCTGGATGCGGAGTTCCAGCTCACCCGGAGCAACGCCTATGTGGGTACGCCGCATTACATGAGCCCGGAGCAGGCGGCGGGGAGGTCCAAGGAAGTCACCATCGCCAGTGATGTGTGGGCGCTGGGGGTCATGCTCTACCAGATGGTGACGGACAAGCTGCCGTTCCAAGGCGGCAGCGCGGTGGAGGTGATGCGCCGCATCACCCAGGAGGAGCCGGAGATCAGCTCCACCGGGAAGTTGATTTCACGTTCGAGCGCGAAGTCGGTCGAGACGAAGCCGGTGGCACCGTCGATGAGCCAGATCTCTCAAATTCAACGAGATCTAGCCACCCTGATCCTGCGCTGTTTGGAAAAGCAGCCCGCCCGGCGGCTTGCCAGCGCCGGCTTCCTGGCAGACGAGCTGGACCGTTTTTTGCAGGGCAAACCGATTCAATCCAGGTCGGTGGGGTCGTTTGAACGGTTGTGGAAGCTCGCCTTGAGGAACAAGGCGGCCACCCTTGGGATTCTGGCCACCTCGGCGGCACTGATCGGGGGCATGGTTATTTCTCTCTGGCATGCGGTGAAGGCGGAGCGGGCCGAACAAACGGCGCTCCAACAAAAAGCGGAGTCGGACGAGATCGCCAGCATCGTGATGGCGACCGTACGCAGCACGGATGAGCATGTGGTTGGCAAAGACCTGGATTCAGATCAAATGCGGGATGAGTTGCTGCGGCGAGTGGCAGCGTTCCAAGGAGACCCTGGGCGGAAGGCGGCCATGCTGATGGATCTGTCTGCCATGCTGAGAAAACCGGCGGACATCCAAGTCTTCCGTCAGGTTTTGGCGGAGTTGGAGTCCCGTCTGAAGGCGGATGATCCGCTGTTGTGGAGTCTACGCTACCTTGTGGCGCTCAAGATGATGCATGCTTCGGATGCTGCGAGTGCTGAGTCGAGGGAGGCGCGCGACGAACTGCGCCGGATTTTGGCCTGGCAGACAGCGCATCTGGACGCGGGGGACACTCAAACTTACAGGACCAAGTACGCGCTGGCGGAGGAGCTGCTGGATGAGGTAGGGACGCCGGAGGCGCTGCGGGAGGCCGAGGAACTGCTGCGGTCCTGTGTGGCGCACTACGAGCGCAAGCGTGACACCTTTGACATCATCACCGGCAACATCGAGCTGATGTCGGTCGTGTTTAACCAGGGCAGGCAGGAGGAGGCCCTGAAACTGGGGCGCGAGACCTGTGAGCTGGCGATGAAGAAGGAGGGCGAGGGCCATGCGATCACCGGACGTGCTTTGGGGCGTCTCGCGAAGCATTGCCGCGAGGCCGGGCTGGTCGAGGAGTCCATCACGCATGCCCGCCATGCGCTGGACATTTACTGGCACACCGTCGGTCCCGATTACGTGAAGGCGAACGCGACCTTGGACGCGCTGGCAGGGACGCTGGAAAAAAAGGGCGATCGCGAGGCCGCGCTGCAACTGCGCCGGGACTCCCTCCTGGTGTGTGACCAGCAACTCGGCCCGATGTCCCCCGAAACCCAGTGGCAGGCGGCCAGGGCGGTCGAGGCGTTGCAAGACCTGCACCGCCTGGAGGAGGCGCATGCCCTGGCGGAACTCTGGCTGGAGCGCGTGCGCGTGGATGGCAGACTGCCCCCCGGTGCCGCGGCTTTGTTGATGTTCGACTTCCTCACCTTGCAGGAATTGGGCCGTCACGGGCAGGCCGAGGCCCTGCTGCAGCATCTCCCCGGACTGCTTAAAGCCCAGCAGTGGGGTGAATCCGCCTATTACGTGCTCAGGCGCTGGAAGGCTGTCGCAGCGAGGTTGAACCAGGCCGGGCGGCCCTCGGAGTGCCTCATGATTGTCAAACACCTCATCCAGGCGCTGGACAAAGACGACATCAGCGGGCGCAAAGCCACAGGGTTGCGGCCGGAGTTTGAGGAACTGCTCGAGGCGGCCGAGGCGGCGCAAAAAGCGGCTGTCGCAGCTGGGAAAGGCGCTTGAGCCGGAAAAATCGCAGTCCGCTCAAAATATATTTCACCCGTGAGGTAACACGCCTGCCGGGAAGTTGTGGATGCCGGATGCACGAACCCGTGCATCCCATGAAAACACAACATCCAATACTCCGAAAACTGCCCCATGCGGCATTCGCGGCGATTCTATCGCTGTCTCTCGCTCTGAAACCCGCCTACGCGGTGGATCCCGGCACCTTGCTGACAGGCGCCAACAACCTGGATGGTGCTGGCGGCATCATCAATGGCGGCAGTGACACCGGCTACTTCGTTAACACCGGCAGCCTCAATCTAAGCAATGTCACCCTGCAAAACTTCCAAACTGTCGGCGGTGAGGGCAGCGGCGGCGGCGCTGGTTTAGGCGGCGTTCTGTTCATCAATTCTGGAGCGTCAGTCACGCTCAACAACGTGAACTTTCTCTCCAACAACGTGATTGGTGGTCAGGGCGGAGTAGGTGCGGTGGGTGGAACGCTGAACGGCGGAACGCTGAACAACCTGATTACAGGTTCCACCGCCGCCAGCGGAGCAAATGGCTATACGCCGACGCAGACCACCTATACAGACATCGGCGGCACGACCGGCACCAAGGGCTACAACGGCAGCAACAGCATTCTTGGTTTTGGCGGCGCTGGTGGGAACGGCGGCAATGGCGGCAATGGTGGCGACCGCAACGAGTCGCTCATCCTCGGTGTCACTATGGCTTCGCTTGATGTGGTGGCCGTCGGTATCGAGCTCGCCGCCGCCTCCGGCAATCCATTCACGATCAATGTCGCGATTGGCCTCGCACCGAGTGTCATCAACGCCGGCATCGGTCTCGGCGATGCGGTTGCAGCCCTGGTCTATTTCGACCAATCACTGGCTGATGGTCAGATCGGCTTGGGAGGAGGCGCTGGCAAAGGCGGCAATGGCGGCAACAGCGGCTTTGGTTTAGGCGGCGCAGCCGGCGGCAACGGCGGCAACGGCGGCATTGGCGGGGCCAACTGGAGCGGTTCTGCCTTCAAGGGTGGTGCCGCAGGCGGTGACGCCGGGGATGGTGGCAACGGCGGCATCGGCGGCTTTGGTGCCGGTGGTGGCCGGGGCGGAAACGGTGGCATCGGTGGCGGTGGTGCTGGCTGGACAGCTTCCGGCGGCTCGCCCGCCGTCGCGGATGTGACCGAGACCGTGGTCATCCCGGCCTCTTACAGCAAGGGTTACATCGACCCTGTTACTCTCCAACGGGTGCAACTCGAGGCCAATCTCGACAGTATGCCGGCTTCCTACGCTTTTGATCACGACAGCAATCCCATGACGGCCCCCGTGACCGTGGTGGGCCAGGAGGACTCTCCTGCAACGAGCGTGGAGATCATCAAGACTCCCGGCACGCCGGCCATTGCGGCCACCCAGGGCGGTTCCCGCCCGGACGGCCTGGATGGAGCGGCTGGCGGCGGTGGCAACGGCGGATTTGGCGCAGGCGTGGGAGCCAGCGGTGCTGCCCCCGGAGCGCTCGTGGTTGGCGGCAGTGGCGGCAGTGGGTATGGCGGTGCCATCTTTGTGCGTTCAGGAGCAACGCTCACCATCACCGGCAATGCCTTGTTCGACGGCAACGGTACGCGCGGTGGCGACGGCCAGGCTGGGGACGTGAATACCATCGCAGGAGCACCCGGCGGTGCGGCTGGTTCCGATTTGTTCATGATGACCGGCTCCACGGTGATCCTTAATCCCGGCGCAGGCAACGTGATCACCTTCAACGGCGATCCTTCCGGCACTTCCATTGCAGATGACAGCGCCCCCTCGGGCACGGCATCGAACATCCGTTCCGGCGAGGGCGCGGACATCACCATTCAAAGCGGTTTGGTGCAGTTCAACGGCACCAACACCTACACCGGCCAGACCATCATCGAAGGCGGCACGCTTCAGGCCCAGGACGGCGACGGCATCTACTTTGACAGCAATATCGAGTTCAAAGGCACCCTGACTTCGGACGCGGTGTTGATGGGCAACGGTGATTTCACCCGCTACGTCGGCACCCAGAGCAATCGCGTCCAGTGGACCGGCAGCGGCGGTTTTGCGGCCATTGATGGCGAGCTCAATGTGAAGCTCAGCAACGGCCAGACCCAGACCTGGGGCGGCGGCAGCTTTGTGCAGGATGGCAGCGCGCTGGTGTTTGGCTCCGCGACGGCGACGGACAAGGTCAATTTTATGAACAACATCAACCTCGGCGGTGGCAACCGCACCATCCTGGTGACGGCCAATGACGCCGACACCGAGGCAGGAGTGGACGAAAACGTCGATTGGGCCGTGTTCAACGGCGTCATCTCCAACGGCTCGTTGACCGTCAACGATGCCAATCACACTGGCACCGTCGTGCTGGCAGCCAATAACACCTTCACCGGGCCCATTGACGTGGCGGGTGGCACCCTGGCCACCTCCGGCGACAATCGCATCGCCGACACGACCGCGCTGAACGTCCAGAGCGGGGCCAGCTTCACCGTGGGCGGCAATGAAACGCTCGGCACCCTCTCCGGTGCTGGGGACATCGAGATCCAGGACAGCAATATCCTCACCACGGTGATGGCCGCAGACGCCACTTTCTCCGGTGTCATCTCCGGGACGGGTGCCCTGACCAAGGATGGAGCCTCCAAGCTCACCCTCTCCGGTGCCAACACCTACACCGGGGCCACCCTGGTGAAAGCCGGCACGTTGGAAACCTCCGGCAATGAGCGTCTCTCCGATTTCACCAACCTCACCGTGCAGTCGGGTGCCACATTCCGCCTCGGCGGCACGGAAGCTCTTGGCACCATCGCTGGCGCAGGTTCGTTTGATCTCCAGGGCAATGCCCTCACCACCAATGCCGACACCGACACCACCGTTTCCGGCGTCATCTCCGGCAGCGGCGGCAGCCTAACGAAAAATGGCACGGGCAAGCTCACCCTCACTGGCGCGAACACCTACTCAGGCGCCACCACCATCAATGACGGCACCGTTGCCCTCTCGGCAGGCGGTTCCTTGTCTGACAACACCGCTTTGAGCATCACCGCCGCCACTGGCGTCTTCGACATCTCGGCCAAAACCGGTGCCAGCGAGACCATCGCTTCCATCGCCACAGCAGCAGGATCATCCGTGGTTCTCGGCGCGAAAAATCTCACCGCAGGCGACGCCAATGACACCACGGTGGCAGGCACCATCAGCGGCACGGGCGGTTCCTTCACCAAAACGGGCGGCGGCAAGACGACCTTCACGGCGGCGAACACCTACACCGGTGCCACCACCATCACGGACGGCATTTTCGCCCTCTCGGCGGGCGGTTCGCTCTCCGACCTCACCGCAGTGAGCATCACCAGTGCCACCGGCACCTTCGACATCTCGGCCATTGACGCCAGCAGCGAAACCATCGCCTCCATCGCGGGTGTGGCGGGTTCGAACATCGTCCTCGGCGCGAAAAACCTCACCGCAGGCGACAGCACCGACACCACGGTGGCAGGCGTCATCAGCGGCACGAATGGATCGCTGACCAAAACCGGCACGGGCAAGCTCACCCTCTCCGGTGCCAACACCTACACCGGCGACACCACCGTGAACGCAGGCACCGTCGAAACCTCTGGCAACGAGCGCATCGACAACGCCTCCGACATCATCGTGGCCTCTGGTGCGACCTTCCGCCTCGGCGGCAATGAGTCCGTCAGCACCATCGCAGGTGCCGGGGCCATCGAGCTTCAGTCCAACACGCTCGTCTCCAATGCCAATGCGGACACCACCTTCTCCGGCGTGATCAGCGGCACGGATTCCTCGGTCCTGACCAAAACCGGCACCGGCAAGCTCACGCTCTCCGGCGCGAACACCTCCACCGGCACCGCCAACTTCAATGGTGGCAGCGCCGATCTCACCGGCAGCCTTGCCAGCAAGATCGTCAACGTCGCCTCCGGCGTCGTGCTCGACAGCAAGACCGGCGGGCTCTCCTCGGCCGCTGATGTGTCCAACAACGGCACCATGAACCTGGGATCCACCAATGACACGGTCAATTCCTACACCAGCACCGGCACCCTCAACGGTCCCTCTACCCTCACGGCGCTGAACTACAACCTCAACGACGGCTCGATCATCAATGCCAACCTCGGCACTGGCACAATCACCACCAATGGTGCTGTGGATCTCTTCGGCACCAGCCAGGCGTCCATCGTCGTCATCAATGCCTTGAGCGTGCTCGACCTGAAGGCGACGGAATTGATCCTCAACACCGCTTCTGTAACGGTGAACGGCATCCTGAACCTCGATTACACCGGCGGCATGGAGACCTTCACGACGCTCCTCGGTTCGGGCACTGTCAATACCAACGGCAACCAGTTCGTCATCAGCGACGGTGGCCTCTTCACTGGGATCATCAACGCCCCGAATTCCAATCTGATCACCGGCACTCCTGGCGTCGGCACCCCCTTGAATCTCGGCGGCGGCACCACCACCACTGAGAGCACCACCATCTCCAACGGCCTGATCGTCGGCAGCGGTGCCACACTGAACAGCACCACGATCACCATTGCGAACGGTAGCACGCTGGACCTCAGCGGCGGTGGCACCATCATCTTCACCACCGTGACCAGCACTCCGGGCACAACTGGGATCATCAACATCGGCGCGAATGACTTCATCATTCCCTTCGGTTCGACGATCTCCGGGAACATCACCTTCGTCGGCACCGGGAATGTCATCAACCTCGGCACCATCACTCCGGGCTTCTCCCCTGGTATCGTGACCCTTGCCGGTGCTGCGCCTGTTCTTGGCGTGGTCAAGGCCGAACTGGCTGGACTCGGTGGCGTTGCGGGCACGGACTTCGATCAGGTCCGGCTCACCACCCCAGGTGCAGTGGCCAGTGCCGTGGGCGGCACGTTGAATGTGGCTGGCTTTGGTGGGTTCACCCCTGTTCAAGGCAACTCGTTCCAGATTATCGCTGGTGCGGCTGGCGCACTGCCCATCAATCACCTCACTGGCACTTTTGCGGTCGTGGACTTCGACGCTGATGGCGTCGGCATTGGCGCGGCTGCGGTCGTGAATGCCGCCGTCGTCTTCGACGTGAACACCGGCCTGCTCACCGCCACCGGTCTCAACGGTCCCACCAGCACCTTTGCTGAACTCGGTTCCAATGCGAACCAGAGCGCCGCTGCCACGGCGATCTTCAACTCGGCGCTCGTCGGCCCCAATCAGATCGACAGCTCCACCATCGCCGGAGCGCTTGCCTTGCAGATCACCGACGCCGCCAACGGCTCCGGCGCTGATCTCGCCAAATATGTCCCGGACTACTACGGCTCCATGGCCGATTACGCCTTCATGGGCAATCAGGTGCTCGCGCAGGCCATCCAGGATCGTGTTTCGCCGATGAACTACATGCCCGCCCAGCCCGGTGAGGACAGCTTCACCGACGTGCCGGAGCACATGTCCCTGTTCTTTGGCTACACCAACAGCAGCATGAGCACGGCCGACAACGCCGACGTCAGCCGCAACGATTACTATGCGGGCCTCAATCTGCTCGCTTCCGAGGACTACACCGTCGGCATCGCCGGCAGCATGAGCGAGGGCAGCATCAGCGCCCCGCTCGGCAGCGCGGAGTCCGAGGGCTTTGGTGCCATGATCTTCGGCCGCGTCACTGTGGCGAAGAGCTTCACCTTCTTCGGCAGCCTCGGCTACACGCAGCAGGACTTTGATCTCCGCCGCCAGACGGTCAACGGCCTGGCCACCGGCTCCACCGACTCCAGCAGCTACGTCGGTTTCCTCGGCGTGCAGTACAAAGGCTGGCGTGTGGGCAATGTCTCCATCGCCCCGCGTTTGTCGCTCACCTACTCGAACACCAAGGTGGGCGGATTCACCGAAACTGGCACCATCGACGCGCTCAACGTCGGCGGTTACACGGACTCGCGCTTCATCGCCGAGGCCGGTCTCTCCGCCCTGTGGAGCACGGAGCTGGCAGGCAGGCCGTTCAATCTGGAAGTCGGCCTCTCGGTGCAGCAGGCGCTGCAAAACGACAAAAGCCAGATGGCGGTGAACCTCGTCAACGTCCCCACCGCCAGCTACCCGGTGAACTTCGCCGGCAGCGACGACACCCAGGTCGTCACACGGGTGAACGCCAGCTACGCCATCGCGAAAGCCGTCACGGCCTACGCCGGCTATGAAGGCCACTTCGGCGGTGAATCCAGCCACCACCTCAAGGCAGGCTTCCGCATCAACTTCTAAGCGGTCTCGAATTCTCCCTGGTCGCGGTCCGGCACAACGCCAACCGCCGGACAGCGCATCAGGGAGCGCTTCGGATCACTTGGCCATAACCACGCAGGCGCGATCTTTTCATGGGGGTCGCGCCTGCTTCTTTGACAGGCCATGCTTGGAGTACGTTGTTCACGCTTCAGCGTGGGAAAGCCCTCGTCACGCTAAAGCGTGAACAACGTACCACCCAGTTGTCATGATGCTGCCCTAGTCGTCCTTCGTCGTTCCAATCGCAGACTTGAGCAGATACGTGGACGCACCGGCGAGCATGATGAAGAAGATCGGCACGAGCAGCTCAAAGATCTTCGGCGGAGCGCCCGATCCGGTGGGAAGCATCTGAATCAGCGGACGCAGCAGCATCGCGACAAACCAGAGCGCGAGGTTCACGACGATGGTTTTTTTGGCCTGGGCTTGGGTCATGGTGTTCTCCTTGTTTCAGGGTGGGTGCTTCGATGGTTCCGACGAAAAAGCGCTCTATTTCTTGGCTTAACATCCCGGATCAGGCGACGGCGAGCGGGAATGGAGCGGAGCGACATAGCTTGCTGAAGGCAACCCGAAGGGCAGCGCCGGGGGGCGCTGGCAACCGTCGATGACACGACAGATGCCATTCGAGCCGTTGCCTGCATCCGTTTTGTTCGGCCTTGGTTTGGAGGTGACCGCTTTCATGAGACTGTCAACGCTCCCCACCCGTCATACTCAACTCCAAGACTCCCACATAGTTCGTGATGGGCTACACTCTCCCTGAAAATCTCGCCGACGTCCAGAGTCATACTGCGAGCCATGATCAAACGAGACTCATCGGGCGAGAAGTCGAGAAGCGTATATCCACGGGAAGAGAGCGCCGTCTGCATCTCCTGCAAAGCACTTTGATCTCCCCGAAAGACGAACTCCAGCGAATGTGGCTTCGATGCGTCACTGCCAGCCTTCACGAGGTTATCTACAACACGGCGATCCATGATCAGCAACCATGAGGTCTCTGAGGGCCAAACAGACTCAAAGTAAAAGTCCCATCCGTCATGCTCAGAAACATCGGTCTCATAAGCTGCGTGCTCCCGAATCCAACGCCCAACTGGTGGGCGAAAAGGGGTGTAATCAGCAACCTGAAACACCAACTCGCGTCTGCCGCTGTGTGTAAGACGACCAAGGAGCAGGCAAGGGACTGAAGCAGCATCAAGAGCTTCGACCAAACGATCCTCCATATCCCATAGAATCTGGGCCTCGTCCTGTGCAGGGCCTCCGTTGTGGTTGGGGGCCTTGATCGTGATAATAACTCTGGCGCAATATGGATACTTGCTCTGATCAATCTTGTTCGCCTCCGTGTGGAAACCCACAATAACTGGGCCGCTGTCGGTGCTGTAAGAATAAGAGTCCCAGTCGTGGTTAGGGCAAACGCTCATGTGGTAGAGAGTGGCGCTGTTGGTTGCCCGAACAGTGTGGATGGTTAACAGATTCGTGTGTTTGTCAGCAGCTTTATAGCCGACAGATTGGTTGCCTGAGTACAGATTTCGGGGCTCACGGGTGTCGTTTTATCCTCCCATGTCGTACTCAGGCAACAAACCTGTCGGTGGGTGCGCTGTGGGCGGATACTGGAAGCTGAAAAATATCCCGAGAGGTCGCCTTCATTCAGCACCGCACCATACAATACCCGAAGTCCATCTCCCAGCCGGTGGTGGTCTTGGTCACGGGGATGGCGGGAGTGAGGCGGTAGAGGAGACGGCGGCCGTCTTGCGGGTTCTCCGCCGTCACCACCAGACCAGCACCGCGCAACGCGACGAGGTGTTTGAGCGTGGCGTCGAGTCGTTTGCCGACGTTGCCTGCCAGAGTCGTGGCGGTGTGAGATTGACCGTGGGCGAGGATTTGGAGAATCCTCCGCCGCGTGGGATCGCCGAGCGCGGCATAGACGGTATCCGCCGGGATGACCTGCGGTGGTGGCGCGGGCAGGGTGGGAGGCGCGGCTGGCTGGCTCATGGAGTGATTGTGTCCGGGCCGAGCCTTTTGACAAGCCCCGCAGCTCCGCAATCAAGGTCCAGCAGGCTCCTGACAAGCTGGAGGACTCCGCAATCGAGGTTCAGGAGACTCCCAACACGCGGGAGGGCTCCGTAATCGGGGTAACCGAGGCTCCCACAAGCAGGAAGACTCCGCAATCGAGGTGGAAGAGACTCCCAACACGCCGTAGGACTCCGCAATTGGGGCTTGGGAGACTGCCGACACGCCGGAGGACTCCGTAATCGAGATGAAGGAGAGCTCCAACAAGCAGGACGACTCCGCAATCGGGCTTCCGGAGACTCCTGACAAGCGGGACGGCTCCGTAATTGAGCCTCGGGAGTCTCCTGACACGCCGGAAGACTCCGCAATCGAGCTGCGGCAGCCACCTTCCGCCCTGAAAATCAGTGTTTTATGACTCAGGGCGATGATTTCATCATCGGTTCGCACGTCGCGTCAGCGTCCTGGAGTGCGCCAGCCCTCTGGCGCTTTCGAGCGTCCCATGGCCTGCGAAAAGCTCCAGAGGACTGGAGCACTCCAAAACGGCAAGCGCCCTTGGATGCCACACCTAGTTCGTGCGCCTCACATGCGAATGAACCAAACTGCGAACAGAGAAACTGCGAACCGTGAACTATTTCTCCAACAGCTTCTTCACCATCTCCGCGATCTTCTTCGCGCCATCGGGTTCATAGCCGGTCTTCACATACGCCACCTTGCCATCGGGGCCGATGACGACGGTGTGGGGGATGCCTTCGACGCCGAAGGACTGGCCGACGCGTTGGTTGGCATCGAGGGCGACTTCAAACTTCCAGCCGCGGGTTTCGAGGAAGGTTTTCACAGCTTCTTTGGCCTCGGCCTGATTGACGCCGATGAAGCGGACCTTTTTGGCATCGAAGGCGGACATCTGATCGATCATGTCGGGCAGGGATTTGATGCAGGGGCCGCACCAAGTGGCCCAGAAGTCGAGGACGATGACTTTGCCCTTCTCCTGCGCGAGATCGAAGTCACCACCAGCGAGCAGCGGCAGTTTGAAGGGCTTGGCATCCTTGTTGAGCAGCGGAGAACTCTGCCCGCCGGTCTCCGGCAGCACGGGTTCGGGCGCGAACTTCAATTTCCAATCTCGCAGGGCCAGCATGGCGGCGCTGTCCGGCGGCGTGGCGGTGCGGATGATGTGGATCTGCGGCAAGGGCACGCGGCAGTCGCCGAGCAGGGCGTTTTTGCCGACCACGGCATCGTTGGCGAAGCGTTCCACCTTCAAGCCGAGCCGGCCGCCGTTGTTGAGCAGCAGCCAGTGTGTGATGGCGGGCGGATCGCCCTCTTTCGCCCGTGCTTCGAAGGCGTCACTGACGGCATCCGCCGGTTTGACGAGCCACACGGCGGCCTTCACGCGGTCACGTGGCACCTGGATGGTCTCCAAACCGGAGCGAATCGAAAAATGCTTCGCGGTGGCGGCTTCGATCACGCCACGCAGCAGGTCGCCGTTCGCGGCGAGCAGCGCATGCCGCGGCGGATCTTCTTTGCGGAAGCGCGGCACGGTGAGCGCATGCTCCTTGGCCCGCAGATCGACGACCGGCACGGCCAGACGGCCCGGGGCGATGCGTGCGCTGAATGAGTTGATCTTCACATCGCGCTCACCATTCCCCCACAGGCTGAACGGCTCGATGATGAGGCCGCTGCCGGAGAGCATCTTCGGAGTGAGCACGATCTTGCGCGCGGACACGCCGTTGAAGAAAACCTCGATGTTGTTTTCGCTGATGGTGATGCGCACCGGCATGGGGCCGGTGGTGCGCAGGCGGAACTGCCGGTCCATCTGGTCGCCGCTGGATTCGAGGCCGAAGCACACCTCGCTGCCCATGTGGCCGAAGAGCAGGTTCGTGCTCGGCGCGGCGGGATTGACGCCGTCGCAGAACAACCGCACGCGCAGAGCGCTGAAGCCGTTGCTGAGCAGCGTGAAGCTGAGTTCGTTCACCTGCATGAAGGACGGATGCCCCCAGGAGCCGCCGGGTTCGAAATCAATCGCCGCCTTGCCGTTGCGCTTCACCACTTTCTCATCGCCACGCACGCGCTGCCAGCCGGGGTCTTCGAAACCGTCGAGATTCAAGGGAGCGCCGCCGAACTGGATGGCCTGGAGTTTTTCAGCCGGCAGTTGCTTCACTGCGGCGAGGCTGGAATCCAGATCGACCAGCTTCGCATCAATCGCCCGCAGCGTTCCTGGCACCACGTCTCCATTGTTCAGATAAAACAGGGCGTCGCTGCGGATGCCCTCCGGCTGCGCCGTGGCAGCCCGCGTGATCTCGAAGTTCGCGGGATTGATCATGGCGACGGAGCTCAAGCCGCCAACCACACGCCAGCGCGGCTGGGGCTCGCCCCCGGCATCGAGCGTGCCGTGCAGCGGCTTTTTCTTGTCCATGATGAGCGTGTCCAACGTGGCGAGATCGGGTGATTTGGGACCGGGTTTGTTCTCGCGCAGGTCCATGCGGCGGGCTTCGCCGTATTTGAAGGACACGGGATCTTTGCACCAGCCGGTCTTCATCGTCGCCACCTCGTTGCGCATGTGCAGGAGCAGGCCGGAGATCCATTCGCCATCCGCAAACCACAACTCCGTGCCCGGTGAAAGCGCGCTGTAAAAGGGCGAGGGCGGCTCCATCTCGACGCCGAGCACCTTGTCCCATGGCAGGGTCGTTTCCTTGCCGGTGTCTTTGGCGCGCACGGTCAAACCAGCGGCATCGGCCCGCACGACGGAAGCCTTGAGATGATGACCGTCCGCCAGTTCCACGCGTGGACGCGCGTCCGTGATGTCGGTGGGCAGCGTGCCGTCCCAGGCGCGGATGCGCAGGCCTTCCAGCTTCAGATCAGGCCCTTTGTTCAGCAGCGTGAATCCCGCCGGTGTGTTGTCTGCTGTGCTGGAGGTCACGCGGACTTGCGCACGAGCGGCATCGACCTTGGCCTGGGCCACGCCCTGAACCACGCCGAGCAAAGCGCCAAACAGGCCGCCGCCCGCCTTGTCCGCAGGTTTTTTCTCCGCAGCCTTCTCTTTTTCATCTTCCACCGGCGGCTTGCTCGTTTCCGCCAGCTTTTTGCCGTCCGCATTGTAAATGGCGCACAGGCCGGTCTTGCGATTCCAAAACAGCGTCATCGCCACGCGATGATCGGTATCCTTGAGCGTCTTGAGGCTTTGAAACACGCGGCCTTGCAGCACGACATCATCCACCCAGGTTTCGATGGTCACCTTCTCCTGCGCGGAGACTTTGAGGTCGAGCTTGAACTCCGGCCGCACGGTGGACGTGAGGTTGAACTGCATCTCCACCTGCTCCGGCAGCTCCAAGGGCAGGGTCGCGCTGCGATTCCAGCCGTACTGCCTCAAAGCGGCTCCGGGAATCACCCGCCAGAGCTTCTTGTTGTTTTTAACATCGCTTTCGATCCACCCGTTCGTGCTCGTGGGTGCCGCAAACAGAATGCCCGCGCCGCTGAGACGCTTGATGCTCGCCACGGCGCTGCGCTCGATCCGCATGGTGCCAAAGCGTGCGGACTTCAACGCGATCGTCGTCGCGCTTATGCCGACGACGTTGCCATAGAGCCGCGTGCCATCGGCCATGCGGATGCTGAAGGGCTCCTTCGTCGGCCGGTCTTCCGGCAGCTTGCCCACACGACGCAGCACGCTCAGGCTGACCTTGAGCGGCTCGGTGAATATTTCCGAGCGCCAGACGACATGATCGTCCGCGACCTCCATCAAATGGCCGCCGATCCATTCGCCATTCTGCCAATGCAGTTCAGAGGCGCGGGTCACACATGCCAGCGCCAGGAAGGTGAGGATGCGTTTAGCGTTCATAGATCGGCAGGAAGCGGTAGTTCAGCGCCATGGCCAGCAGGGACATGCCGGTGGCGTAGGCCTCGTTGTTGAAGCTGCCATCCGGCGCCTGGCTCTCACTGAGCACGCGGGCGGTGGCGGCGTTCCACTTCTGCCACGAGGCGTAGTCGCCCTGGAACAAGGCCTGCGCCATGTAGTAGCGGAAGTACTCCTTGTAGTTGCCCTCGGTGTGCTCCAGCCGCTCGGTGATGTGCTTCAGCGTGGCCTTGAACTCCTCGGAATCCTTGTGCTTCGACACGGCGGAGACGAGCGTGGCGATGGCGCTGCGGTTCATCGACTCGCCGAAGCCGCCAAAGCCGCCGGCGTAGGCCACGCTGCCATCCTTGCCGGTGCTGCGGCGCATGTACTCCAGCGCGGCATTGATGACTTCATCAGAGACCTCCATGCCCGCGTTGCGCGCGGCCAGCAACCCCATCAGCACCGCGCCCGTCACCGAGGTGTCCGCGTCCGTCGAGTTCGGCATGTAACGCCAGCCACCCCAGCGGTTCGCCTTCTGCGAGGTGCCGGCACAGCGGACCGCGAGATCGAGCGCCTGCCCGATCGTGCGGACCGGCTTGCCGCCTTCCCACAGCAGCGATTCATCCACCGCTCCGTAGGCCTCGGAGAGTGCGAGCATGGCAAAACCGTGATGGTACATGCTGTTGGGCAGGTAACCGGTGCTCGCATCCTGGCTGCGGATGATGGCACGCAGCGCACGACGGATGTTCGCCGCGTAACGGCCGAAGTTCGGATCCTCACCGCTCGCCAGAAAGGCCATGAGGCAGATGCCATCCACACCGGCGCCATCGTTGCCGCCCTGCCAGTTGCCCTGCTCGCTCTGCTTCGATGCCAGCCAGGCAAGGCCGCGCTCGTACACGGTTTCAACTTCCTGCGGAATCGCTCCGCCGAAACGCAGCGCGGGATCTTGGGCGTGAAGGGCAAAGGGCGAAGGGCAAAGAGCAACGCACAAGCCAAAGATCGTTATGAGGACGCTTCGCCGCATGTGCCAGGCTCCAGGCTCGCTTTGCATTTGCCTGGACCCTTTGCCCTTCGCCCTTCGCTCTTCGCGCATGTTCATGGGTCGAGGATGAGCCCTCCGTTGATGATGATCCGGTTGGCATTGCCGTTGGCGCCCTGCTTCATGCGGTTCTCGTGATTGTTTTTGATGCCCTCCCAGTACTGCATCGCGTCGGGCAGATCGCGTTCCTTGCACAGCTTCCACTGCTCCGGCGTCAGGATCGCCTGCAAATCCTTCTCCGCCACGCCGGCCACCGGCACCAGCGCGTAGTAGTATTGCAGGAACCACTGGAAGGACATGTAGCGCTCGATGTCCGGCAGGTACTCCACCAGCACCTTGTGGACGGCTGTTTCGATCTTTGCGCATTGGTCTGCCGTGAGCCGGCGGCGGCGGTCCAGTTCCGAGACGCTCATCGCCGCCATGGCCTTCAGGCGGTAATCACGCCGCGCTTCCACCACCTGCTGCAACTGCTTTTGCTGAGCTTCGTTCAGTGTCGCGCTCAGCTCCGTCTTCCACAGCTCCGCATCCTGTGGTCCGCCCTCGTTGCGGCTGAAGCTCACGCGTTCCGTGCCTGCGAGCGCCTGCAAGATGTTCTTCGGCGTGGCGCTCTGCACGCTCTGCCGCACGTAGCGCTCGGTGTTTTGCCGCCAGGGTTCCAAATGCTTCTCCACCGTCCCCTTGGCCGCTGTGGTGAGCCGTGTGACCGCCGGTTCGGGCAGCGAGAGCACACGCTTGGCGTCCTCAACCTGCGGAATCATCACCGCCAGCACCTTCTTGCGTTCCGTTACAAACATCTTGTACAGGTGCGCCGAGATCGCGATCTCCATGTCTATCACGGCGGGTCCGGTGGCGTTCACGTCCGGCGTGGCGGTGCGTGATGAGCTGTTGTTCGACGCGATCAGCTCCTTCCAGTGTTGCCACTGCACCTCATCGAGGATCGCGCGCACCGTTTCCTCCTTGGCCTTGCCGGCGTTTTGAAAGAGCTGGCTGGCGTTGTAGCTCCAGTACTGCTGGCGGCGCTGCTCCAGCAGCGGCTGCATCAGCTCCAGCAGCAGCGGTTCCAGTTTCGTGCGCTGGGTCTGATTCAGCACCAGCGTCTTGTCCATCTCTGCCAGACAGGCGCGTGCGATGGCCGAGCTCGTGCGCTCCTCGCGCTGCTTGTTTTCGGCGGCCATGCGGGTGCGCTCCTCCTCGGAGAGGATCTTCTTCAAGCCATCCTTCCAAACCGGCAGCACCATGGCCTGCTGCTCCTCGTTGATGCCGAAATAAACGTTGCCACGGATGCGCTTGCGCTCCGTGGCCGAATAATTCTTTGCCTGCTGCAACCAGCCCTTCCGCGCCAGCTTCAGCGACTCTTGAATCGCCTCCTTCGACAGCTTCGACAGCGCCTGCTGCCGCTCCTTGTTCAAATCCAGCGCCACCACGATGCTGTCGATCTCCGCGCTCAGGGCCAGTTCCATCTGCTGCTCCGCCTGCTGTTCGGAGGGTTTGATCATGTCGGCCAGCTCGGCGCCCTCCTTGCCGCGTTCCTCCTGCTCAGTCTTCTTCCACTGGGCGATCAATTCCGCAGGCAGCACCTTCCCGGCGGTATCTTCCCACAGCTTGTCCCAGGCCTCGCCACGCGGCCGGTCGAAGCGGATGTAGTAATAACTGCGCTTCGTGATGCTCTGTCGCGCGGTGGGCGGCAAGGTGCGCAACATGTCCGTCGCGCGTTTGCGTTCGGTGTCCACCAGTCGGTTCAGCAGGGCGTTCGCAGCATCGTTCAAGGCTTTCACGCGATCCTCGGGGAGATTCAATTTGGTCTTCATCAGCCCGATCTTTGCCTGCAAGTCCTCGTTCATCGGCCCCCGTGATTCACCACCCCAACGCGTGAGATGATCGGCGATCTCCTTGGCCGTTTGCTCCTTCACCTTCGCATCCGCAGCCTGCCACGTTTTGAATCGTTCTTCGCCGAGTGTCTGGCGCAGTGTGGCGAGCCAGTTGGCGGTCTCCTGCGGCGGTGTCCAGTTTTCCACCGGTTCATTCGGTCCCGCCACATCCGGCTTCCACATGCCGATGTGCCGGATCGCCGCCGACTCCGACGTGCGTGACAAATAAGTGCGCATCATCACCACCGCCAGCGGCTGCCACGCCTTCACCGTCGCATCCACCGCCTTCTTTGACTCCTCCTGCAACGCCTTCTTCTCCTCCGTCGTGAGCTTCGCCACCGCATCGACGGCCTGGATCACTTCCTCCATGTGGGCCGTCATTTGCTTGTGCTTCTCCGGCACACAACGCTCCACCAGCTCAGCCAGCGTCTTCTCCACCGCCTCGGAAAGCGGCTTCTTCAACTCCGTGCGCGAGTAATAGGTCGTCTGGGCCTTCGCGGTGACAACACCCAGCATCAGAACCGTCAGCAGAACTCGTGTCATTTCACCGTGCCTCCAGCCTCCAGCTTGTTGAAATATGCGTCCAACCCCGTCTTGAACTCTTCCGGCAGCTCGCGGCCGGCCTTGCCGGTCGATTGGCCCACTGGACGTGCATCCACATTCGCGTTCGCGTCCGAACCAATGCCCAGATCTGCCAGAGCCGCCTCCGAGGCCGAGTCCGCCGTGCCACCGCCGCCCGGATTGCCGCCTCCACCACCGCCGCCGCCTTTGCCCGCCCGTTTTGCTTGAAGCAGCAGTTCAATCGCCTCCGTCTCCGCCGCGATCGCCGGAGCACCTGTGTCTGCTTTGTCCAGAATGCCCGCCGCTTCCATCATCACGCCCATCGCCGCGTCCAGCAGCTTCAATTCCTTGCCAAACTTCTCGTTCCCCTGTGGCAGACGCAGAATGTCATCAAACGCACCGCGTACGCTCGCCTGGATGCCAAACTGCTTCGAGGCGAGGTTGCCTGATTTTTTGGCGTGTTCGCCGGTCGCCAGCGCCGCCTTCGCACTTTCCAGCTCACGCGTCTCATCGCGCAGCTTCATCTCATCGCGCAGCGCCTTCATCACTTTGAGCACAATCTCCGGCGGCAGGCTGTCCGCGCTGCAACTGCTGCACGATTTGCACTCGCTGGCCGCCACCATCTCCTCCGCCCAGCGGTCCAGCGTGTCCGCCCAAAATTCCGCGCCCGCCATGCTGTTGCCGCTCAGATTCACCGCCGCCTGGTCACCGAGATACGCCAGCATCTTCACCACCTGCGTCTCCTTCATCTGGCCGATGACGTTTTTGAAATGCATCTCCGGCTTGCGCGCATAATACGCCTCCAGGTCGCTCTGAATCACCCGCACCGTCTCGCTCTGTTTCTTCTCGTGCTCTGCGATGACCGCCGCGTCCTTCACCGGTTTCCTTTCGAGGCCGAACGCGCTCAGCGTCTTCGTGTTCAAATCCTTCACCGCCACGAGTTGATCGCGTGACGCTTTTTTCAGCCGCTTCACAAACGTGCTCGCCTCCAGACTCGCCAGCACCGCTGCCAGTTCGTCGGAAACTCGCGCAAACTCCGCCAGCAGCAGCTTCTGCTCATCAATCGCCTCGTCCATCTTCTGCTGCGCCGGTGTTTCCGCCTTGGGTTGCTCCTGCTCGCCATCTTTCTTCTTCGAAGGAGCCGCCGCCATCTGCGTCGTCGGTAGTTTCATCGTGCTTGGTTTTGGCGGAGACGGTTTCGCATTCGGATCAGCCGGCTGCTGCTCCGCCTTGCTCATCGAGCCTTCCTTGTCCGCGATGCTCGGCATGTTTTCCTTCTTCTGCTCTTCCGTGGATGCCTTGCCGCCTTGCGCTCCCTTCGGCAAATCCGGCCCGTTCGCAATCTGCGGCGCGCTCGGCTTGCTCGGAGAAGACTTTGCTTCACCCGGCTTCGCCTCTTTCGAATTCTGCTGCGATGGATTGGAAGGGGAATTGTTCGCTGTGGCCTGATTTGGCTTCCCAGCCTTCGACCCCGAGCTCTCCTTCAGCAAATCCGCCACGCTCGGCATCCGCTTCGCTGCAATGTCCTGAAGCGACTTGAGCATCGTCGCCCACGACTCCAGCCGCTTCGCGTCGAACTCATCATTCCGCGTCGCCTGCTCCACCAGGCTGCGACCGCTTTGATTCAGGCTGCTCAGTCGAGCCGCGTTCGCATTCTCCGCGCTCGCCTGCTGCGAGATTTTGCGACGGTTCTCCGGCCGATCCAGTTCCGCCGCGTCCATCGCGCGCAGCTCCTTGTTCGTCGCATGCAGTTGCTGCTCGCGCTCATAACTCTCACGTGCCGCCTCCAGCCATTTGCCGAACTGTTCCGTCAACCACAGCGCGTGATCCGTTTTGTTCAGCACATGCAGCACGAACGCCGCTGAATACGCCCGCTTCCGGTTCGGCAGATAATCCTCCGCCCAAGCACGGATTTCGAGCGTCTGCGGCTCCACGCCGTCGCGTGTGGCACTGAACGTTGCCTTGGCCGAAAGCTCCTTCTTCTCCGGCGCTCCAGCGGCGGCGATGCGGTCGCCCCTCGTCTTGTCGTCGTTTACGCTGCGCCATTCCAGGCCCGTGCGTTGAATCCCGAAGTCATCCTGCACATCCACATCGAACGCGACCACTTCCGAATCGAGCACCACCTGCTCCGGCGTCTCACGCCGTGCCGCCAGCTTCGGCGCTTCGTCTTCGATGGCGTTGATCTTCAAAACCAGCGGCTCACGCGGCGTCAAACCATCGCGGTCCTTCCACATCACATGCTTTTCCGCATCCGCGTCGATGGCACGGAAGGGCGTCGTCACTTTCGCGCCCGACACCTTCTCCGCTTCGCCATTCACTTCGGCGGAAGCCAGTTCACGGCTCGCAGTCGCCTCCAAAGACGCCTTCGCACCCTTCAACACACTCACCGAACCGCCGCGCACTTCGATCACCGGCTCCGTCTTGTATTTCAAATACTCCGGCAGCCGCGTCCGCACCGACAATGCCGTCAGTTCCGGCCGCGTGCGTGGCAAAACGCTCAGCGTCTTGCGCACATCACCCAGCGACAGTGAAAGAGCCCCGTCTTCCTTCTGCGGCGGAAAGGCCAGCGGATACGCCCCTTCCTTCAAACCGCTCACGACCGCCGGCTGATCACTGATCTGCGCCTTCGCTCTCGCTGGCGACCAGCGCGTGTCCTTGTCGAGTTGCACCTTCAAATCAAACGGCTCCGCATACGGCACCACGAGACGCTCCGGCAGCTTCTCGATCTTCGCAAAAGTAAAACGCTCCACATCGCGCCACGGCGTGACCCAGCGCGCCATTGCGTTCCAGGCGGCGTCCGGCAGCAAAGTCAGCGCCGCCACGGCCAGCATCGCCGTCACGCCTGCGGCCCAGCCCCACTGGAAATGTTTCGCCTCAGGCACCGCATGTGAGAAATCCTTGTCCTTCACCGCCTCCGCCGCCTGCTCCATCGCCGCCTGCACCAGTCGCTCGCTGCGACCCGCCGAACCCGCCTCGACATGCGCCAGTTCCACGATGCCCAGCAACTGATCACCCAAACGCGGAAACGTGCGCTTCAACAGACGTGCCGCATCCTCCAGCCGCCGCTGACGCCACACCCAGCGATGCCACTTCAGCGGCACTCCAAGTCCCAACGTCAGCGCCCCCGCGATCAGCAACGTTGCCCGCAGCCACACTGGCGTCTCCATCACCCGATCCAGCGCGAACACGAGAATGTAAGACAACACAATCCCAAACGCCGCCGCCAGCAGCCCCTCGGTGAGCTTCACAATCCAGACTCGCTTGCGAAAATCCGCGAGCTTCGTTTCGAGGATGACCGGCAGTTCTGTTTTCATAATAGGGTGATGTTATCCTGATGAAACGTCTGTGACGAGCTTTTGATTGGGGGTTTAGAACGTCCCGGCGGCCTTTCTTCCGACCCAAAATAGGCCCATCAGCGTGACCAGCAGCCCCGCCCAGGCCGGATGCGCCCACAACGGCAGGCGGCGCTCCTGAATCGCAGGCTCAGGCATTCCCGCGATCGCCGCGACGACAGCCACAGGATCGCTGGCATCCAGCATCTGGCCCTTGGTGAACTGCGCAATCTCGCGCAGCACCTCCAGCCGCGCGGGCTGGCCGCGTTTTTCACGGCTGACGCCCTGAATCGAAATTTTTGCCTCCAACGACGATCCTGCCTCCGCGCAGGTGAGCTGCACCCGATGGTCGCCCGGTTCAGTCGGTGTGAAGGTGCCGTTGAACAGACCCCAGGCTTCTTCGCCAGCCGGGATGAGGCGCACGCTCGATACTTTGCCGCTCGGTGCGGCGATTTGGGCGATCACGGCTCCGTCGCGCAACGGTTCACCGGTTAAACTCATCACGTTCGCATTCAGCGTCAGCACATCGCCAGTGCGTGGACGATCCGGCGAGTAAAACAGGCGCATGCTGTCACCGCTGCTCATGTTGCGCTGGTAGGCCATCCAGCGCACCACCTGGCCCCAGAAACGGTAGTGGTATTTGTCCTCCACGCCCTTGCGCCAGCGCCACGCACCGTCCGTGCCCATGAAGAGGATTTTGCCCGCGCCATAGGTCTTCGTTACGATCAAGGGCACGCGGCCATACTGATTCGACTCGCTGCCATGTGTGGCGAGCACTTCGGTGCCTGCTTTGGCGCGCAGGGCGGGTGCATACCATTGAAAGCCCGGCAGATTGCCCCACACGCGGGCGCTTGCTTCATCACTGTCTTCGAGCTTCGTCAAAAGACTGCGCGTTCCGGCTTCCGTGAGCGCAAACTTGCCCGGTGATGACGATCCCCAGCCGCGTGGCTGGGCAGCGTCCCACACGACGGGCAGCAGGTCGGCCAGAAGTGTGTCCTGCAAGGTCGCTTGGAAACCATGGAAGCCCGGCATGAAGACGAGGCCACCCGCTTGATCGCGCACGAGCTTTTGCAGCGCGGTGCAGTGCGCTGCGGTGAGCTGGCTTTTCTCCAAACCCACATCGCCGAGGAAGACGACATCGAATTTCGTGAGTTCTTCGTCTTTGGGGAAGGCTTTGAGATAACCTCGCCCTGCCCCAGCTTTGCCGAGGCCGGGATGCAGCAGCAGGCAGTTCACTTCGACGCCGGGATCACGCTCCAACGCATTGCGCAGGTAGCGATACTCCCAGCGCGGGAAGGTTTCGATCACCAGTACACGGAGCTGCTCCTTGCGGATCGAGAGCGGCGCTTCCTGCGTGTTGTTTTCGGGATAGCGCTCGTTTGGTGTCTTTGGAATCGTCAGCGTGAGCTTCACCTCGCCCGGTTTGTCCGGCTTCCACGCGATGGCATCCTGTAAGCGACCCATGGCAGGCAGCGTGACCTCTTTGGTGATGATCTCACCGCTCGACGCTTTCATTTCCAGCATCACAACTTCATCACGCGGCAGCGAGCTGTCGATGACGAACGGAATGCGCAGCGGTTTGCCCGCCACCGCGAAGGTTGGCACGTCAAAACTCGTCAATTCCACATCCGGCAGCCGCGTCTCGGCTCCCGTCGGCACCGCAAACACGGGCACCTCGCGCATGCGCAGCCGTGTGGCGGCCTGAGCGGGTGCGCTGCCGGTGTTCCAATCGCCATCGCTGATCAACACGACCGCTTTGAGGTTCGGCTGCTGTTCGAGCACGCTGGCGAGTGCTGCATGAATGTCCGTACCTTCCGCCGCTGGTGTTTGTGACGACGAAAACGGCTCGATGACGACATCCATGCGCTGCTTGAGCGGCTCCCATAGCTTCGGCTCGATCAAGGGCTTCGCCGTTTCTTCACGCGAGATCACCTGTGTGCCGCGTGTGACATCCTTGGTGCTCATGCTGCCTGAAACATCATGCAGCACCGCCAACACCGGCTTCGTCTCCGGTTTGAACGTCTCCAGCCACTCCGGCTGCAGTAGTGTGATCGCGATGCCGAGGGCGATGATCACGCGCAGCAACTCCAGCCACCCCATGAGCTTGCGATACCCACTGCGACGCCACGCCATGAACGCCAGCCCCGCAATCGCGACCACAAACGCCACGCCGACAGCGAACGCGACGGGCGTGGGATTGAAGACGAGTTGGGACGTGGTGGGCTGCATATTTAAATCCTACTCCGCCTCCTACTCTTACTCCTCCTCCCTGAAGGGACGGGTCTATAGCTTTCGAAATCGCTGGGCATAACGGTCAGGGAGTAAGAGGAGGAGTAGGAGGAAGAGAAGGATTCAGGCAGCGCTGGGTCGAACTTCACGTTTCCCCGGCATGCAAAGCAGCGCCTCACCGAGCAGTGCGAGCGCCATAAAGAACAAGAACGTTCTCCAGATTTCGCTGGCGAGACTGGTTTCGTTTTCGACCTGGTCCTCAATGATGTGATGATCGAGTCCGGCAAAGAGTTCGGCGAGAGCAGTCTTGCCGAGCGTTTCGGACCGGTCTTCGCGCAGCGGGCGGTTCAGGGCGATGAGTTTGTCGTCTTTGGTGAGAATGCCAGCACGCAGCGATTGTTCGGAACTCAGCATCGCTTCTCCGGCTCGTTTCCAGTCATTCAGCGTGTCGGTGGCGACGGCTTCGCGTTGCTGCGCTTTGCCGAGCGTGCTGGCACCTTCATTCAAGGCACGATGCAGCATGGCGAACATCACTACGCCATCACGCGCGAGGCTGGAACTTCCGGAACCGGGCAGCGTGCCGAGGAACCAGGCGTTGCCATCACCGGGAATGTCCGCACGCATGAGCAGCGGCTTGTTTTCGGCGAGTCGTGCCAGCGGTGTGCCTTCGCCGAGGATTTCGCAACGCCGAGTCACTTCGAGCTCGCCAACGGGCAGTGAGGTGCCGCTGCGCGTGTTGGCGAGCAGGCCGGAGTCGTTGCGCCACCACTCGACGGAGGCGGGTTTGCTGTCGCCGCTCCACGCACCCCAGTGCAGGCCGCCGAAGGTTTCGTTGTTAGGTGCTTCCGTGGGTAGGAACAGGATGCTGCGTCCTGAGTTGAGATGATTCCTGAGTTGTTGGGTGATCAAATCGTCCGCCTTGGGCAATGCCGCGTGCCAGATGATAAGCGCGGTGTCGTCCCACGCGATTTCGGCGGCGCGGGAGACGGGCAGCACGGTGGCAGCATACTTGCGCGTGGGATCGGCGGCGGCTTCGAGTGCGGCTTGCAGTGGTCCGGCCTCAGTTTCGTCCTCGGTGATGATCACGGAACGCAGCACGGCCGGTTCATCGAAGACAAAATGGAAGACATTGTCGGAGGGCGAAGCATCGGCGGGCAGTTCCACGCGGCCAGAGCCGCGTTTCGTCGTTTTGTCGATGGGAATGGCGTGGCCTTGCAGCACGAGCTGCGAGTCCTTCATCTCGACCTTCATCGTGGTGCTCACATCATTGATGACAAATCGCAGCGGCAGCTCGGTGGGCGTTGCGGTGGCCGCGTCGCGTGTGATGCGCAGATCGAGCAGCAGTTCGGCTTTGTCGGCGGTTTCGCGGCGCACGGCACGCTCGACGGAGACGGCGAGATTTTGCGACACGGGCTGCGCGTAGGTCAGCAGATGAAAGCGCAGGCCTTTGAGGCTGGTGAAAGCACCGCGCAGCGCCTGCCAGCGTCCGCTGGCCGCATCCCAGTCGCTTTGGCGCAGATCGCTGAGCACCCACACGTCGGTGCGTCCGGTTTGATTCGTGGTGATGTAATCGAGCGCGCCTTGCAGCAGCGCAGGCACATCCGCCGTGGTGTCCGTGGGGCCGGTGAGCGGCAGATCAACGAGTGATTCCGGTTTTTCGAGCAACTGCGGCTGAAGATGCGCATTCTCGATCAGCACGAGCTTCGACCGCGTGCCAACGGTGTCGCGCAAGGCCTGCGAGAGCTTCGCGATGCCTGCCGCACGCTTGCTGGTGCCGGTGGCGAGGTTTTGCTGCTCCATGCTCGCCGAACGGTCGAGCAGCACGATCACCGTGTCCGGCACGCCACCGGTGAGCCCGAGCAAGCCGCCCGCCATCGGCCGCGTGATGACAAACAAGATCGCCGCCACTGCCAGCACGCGAAACGCCAGAATGAGAATCTGCCGCAGCCGCGACAGCCCCTTGTTCATGCGCTGCGCCATGCGCAGAAACATCATCGCCGCCCACTTCACCTGCCGCCGCCGATACAGGTGGATCAAATGAATGATCACCGGCAGCGCCGCGAGCGGCAGGGCGAGGAGCAACGCTGGAACGAGGAAGGTCATTTATCGTTTTGGCGAAGTGGGAAAGCGTTGCTGTCCTGACTTTGGCGAGTCGTTGCCCGGATCTGGCTCGCGAACCCCAAGGCCCAACGATATGGTCAGCTTTCCAATTTCGTTGAAATTGGTGTGCCACCAGACCGCCTTGTTCTGCGGCCAGCACCTTGCACCCGTGCAATGGAAGCAGATTTCAATGGCTCCCACCGGCTTGTCGTCGAAGTAGAAGACGATGATGTGATGCGGGTCGTAGCAAAGTGCGCCACCTGGCGTTTTCTCTTCCTCAAAGGTCGCTTTGAGAAGGGCCGCTGTTTGATCGGCATTCAAAACAGTCTCTTTGCGCTTCAGCTCCTTCAACTTGTCGAGCGCCAGTACGCCATCCTCGATAAAGGAGATGTGATCGGGATTGGCGAATTGATAGCCAACGACTTTGTCATAAGGCTTGTTCGGCCAGCCATTGATCCCCGCTGGCGGAGGGGTGAATTTTGCGTCTTCACACCATGCTAGACTCACCCATGTGAGAAGAAGAATTCCGATTTTTGAATGCATCACCGGCCTCCTTTCTTCTGAATCCGTGCCAGCAAGAACTTCACGAGCACGTCGTCGTATTTCTCGTGCAGCTTCACGCGGTGGTAGTCGATGGCGGTGGTGCGGACGAGGTCGTCGATTTCCATCATGTATTGCTTCACGGCCTCGCGGTAGTTGCGGGCGATGAGGCTGGGGTCGGCGAGGACGGCTTCGCCGCCTTCCATGTCGATGAAACGGGCGGGGCGGTCGAAATCGAAGTCGAGTTCCTTTTGATCGAGCAGATGAAACACGGTGACGTCGTGCTTGCGGAAGCGCAGGTGCTGAATGGCGGACTTCAGTTCGGCGGGCGGCACGAACAGGTCGCTGAAGATGACGACGAGAGCGCGTTGGCGGATTTTTTCGGCGGCGTCGTGCAGCGCGGTGAGCAGCGTGGTATCGCCGACGGGCTGGAGGCCGGCCATTTGATCGAGCACGACGCCGAGATGCGATGCACCGCGCTTGGCGGGAATTTCGACCGATTTTTCGGCGAGAGAATGCAGACCGACGGCGTCGCCCTGCTGCGCGGCGATGTAGGCGAGCGTGCCGGCGAGTTTTTTGGCGTAGTCGAAGCGTGTGGCACCAGCAGGGCCGAAGTTCATGCTGCCACTGGTGTCGATGAGCAGGCAGAGTCGCAGGTTCGTGTCGGCCTCGAATTCCTTGATGTAAAAGCGGTCGCTGCGCCCCCAGGTGCGCCAGTCGAGGCGTCGTGTGTCATCGCCGGGGACGTATTTGCGGTATTGCGCGAATTCGAGCGAGGAACCGCGCACGGGGCTACGATGCTTGCCGGAGACGTTGCCGAGCATGGCTTGGCGGGCGTTCAGCGGCAGCGCGATGAGGCGCGAAAGGACCGCTGGGTCGAGGAATGATCGAGATGATTCAGCCATGTTCGTCAAATGAAAGCCCGCCTCTTCCTCCTACTCCGTCTCCTCCTCCCTGAACGAGCGGCGGATACCCGGCCTTCGCACCGAAGAGCCAGCTTGCACAGGCACCTTGGTTGAAGCTCCTTCAAAACGAGCGATCAGCGCACTCAAGATCGAGACAACACTGAGCAGCATGTCCTTGCCATCGAGAACACGCTCTTGCTTGCACGCCATTTTGGCGACGATCGCATCAAGGCATGCGGCGCATTCGGTGGCTGAGCCGCGAGCGTCGTCGAAGAAGCGGACGCGCTGTTGAGTGGCCCGGCGGCCGTTACCTTCAGCCGTGTTCAGGAGGGCAGAGAGGCTGGCGCGGTCGAGTTGATCGATGACTTCGGAGAGGCGGGGTGTTTTGGAGGACTGGATTTCTGCAAAGAGATTGGTGAGCCAGGCGATGAACTGCAGTTCGAGTTGGTAAACCTCTAGCTTTTCGTGGTCGAACTTGCGTGCGGTGGACATGGCGTGCAGTCGGCGTGGGTTTGGATGTGCGGAAAGGGAGGAGGAGTAAGAGTAGGAGGCGGAGGAGGATTTTGCGATGAGCGCGGTTAGGCCTTCGCGAGTTCATCCACCAACCTCTTCGCCACATCACGGCTCGTCACGCCATCACTCTCCGCAGTAAACGTCGTCATCACACGATGACGCAGCACAGGATCAGCGACTTCGATGACGTCCTCCAGCCGCACCATGTAGCTGCCGTTCAAGGCAGCGCGTGCCTTGGCACCGAGGATCAAATTCTGCACGGCACGAGGACCAGCGCCCCAACTGACAAGAGGCTTCAACCAAGCGGGTGCCTCGCTGCTGGCTGGACGTGTCTTCCGCGCGAGATCGACGGCGAATTCATAGATGTGATCAGGCACGGGGACTCGACGGACGAGGTCTTGGAAGGCGAGAACCTTCGGGCCATCCAAGACGTGCTCCAGTTTTGGCAAACTCTGACCGGTCGTGCTTCTCGCGATGGCGATTTCTTCGTCACGGCTCGGATAATCGACGCCGATCATGAACATGAAGCGGTCGAGCTGGGCTTCGGGCAGGGGATACGTGCCTTCCTGCTCGATGGGGTTCTGCGTGGCGAGGACGAAGAAAGGGCTGTCGAGCGTGTAGGTGCGGCCGGCGACGGTGACTTTGTGCTCCTGCATCGCTTCGAGCATGGCAGCCTGCGTTTTGGCGGGTGCGCGGTTGATTTCGTCGGCGAGGACGATGTTCGCAAAGACGGGGCCTTTGGCGAACTCGAAGGCGCGTTTGCCGCCGGGGAGCTCTTGCAGGATGTCCGTGCCGGTGATGTCCATGGGCATCAGATCGGGCGTGAACTGAATGCGGCTGAAGCTGAGCGACATCGTTTCGGCGAGCCGGGAGATGAGCAATGTCTTGGCTAGGCCGGGAACGCCCATCAGCAGCGCGTGGCCGCGAGCGAAGAGGCAGATGGCGAGCTGCTCGACGACTTTGTCCTGGCCGACGATGATTTTTTTCAGCTCGGTGCTGAGTCGGAGGTAAACCCGACGCAGTTCATCAATGGCGGCGACGTCGTCTTTCGGAAGCGGGGAGTTGGACATGGTGTTTTTTTAGAATGCACACGCATGCCATCAGAAAACCGGCGCTCTGACAAGGGCATGCTGTGTAAATTAACTGTCAACGCCGCTGAAAATTGGGATTTCTTATCCAATGAGCGTCTGAACGTGCGCGGTGACGGCGCTGGCGAGGCCGCGGAGGTTGTAGCCGCCTTCCAAAACGGAGATGAGGCGGTTCTGGCAATGTATGGCGGCGGATTCGAGCAGAAGTTTGGTCAACGCGATGAAATCGTCGTCGGTGAGACGGAACTGGCCGAGGGGATCGTCGATGCGGGAGTCGAAACCGGCGGAGATGAGGATCAGATCGGGTTTGAACTTGTCGATGGCGGGCAGGAGGCGGTTCGTGAAGGCGCCGCCGATGTCTGACATGCCGGTGCGGGCGGGGAAGGGGAGGTTCAAGGTGCTGCCTTTGCCTTTTCCACTGCCAGATTCATCCGCATGGCCGGTGAAGGGATAGAGCGGACTTTGATGCGTGCTGGCGAAGAAGACGCTGCCGTCCTCATAGAAGATGTCCTGCGTGCCGTTGCCGTGATGCACGTCCCAATCCACGATAGCGATCTTCTGAGCGCCATGCTGCTTCTGCGCATGACGTGCGGCGATGGCGATGTTGTTGAACAGGCAGAAGCCCATGCCTTGCGCCGGACGTGCATGATGTCCCGGCGGACGCACGGCGCAGAAGGCGTTCTGCGCTTTACCAGCGAACACGGCATCGACGGCGTTCAACACACCACCGACGGCTTGAATCGCGACGTCATAGGATCGCGGACAAATCGAGGTGTCGCCGGTGCTGAGGTCTTCCAAGCCCGATTCGACGTCTTTCTTCGCGGTGGCGATGTATCCGCGATCATGGCAGAGCGCGATTTCGTCGATGGTGGCGACGCGAGGAGCGATGGACTGCGTTTTGGCGACGATTCCAGACTCGGTAAGCGCTTTCGTGATCGCAACATGACGCTGAACACTCTCAGGATGCCCCGGGCCTGGGTCATGCTGTTGGTAGATGGGATCGAGGAGCAGAGCCGTTGGCATGAGTTTACGGTGGTTGGCTGTTGTTTACGATTGTTGACGGTGGTTTGGCCAAACCATCGTCAACCACGGTCAACAACTGTAAACTACCGTCAACTCTTCCTCAGCGTTTGCCGAAAAACTCCGCCAGCTTTTGCAGGTCCTTGCCCTCGGCGGGCTTCATGGCGCTGTTAATGGCCTCGTCCTGGATGGTGACGAGTTCTTTGATGCCTTTGCGGCCGTATTCGAGCATGGAATGAAGCTGCGCTTCGGTGAAGGTGGCTTCTTCGCCGCTGCCCTGGATTTCGACGAATTCGCCGTCTTCGGTGAGGACGATGTTGCTATCGACATCAGCGGCGGCGTCTTCGACGTAGCAGAGATCGAGCAGCGTCTCGCCCTTGAGGATGCCGACGCTGACGGCGGCGATCTTTTTCTTGAGCGGTTGACGGGTGATCTTGCCTTTTTCGAGCAGGCGGTTGAAGGCGATGGAGACGGCGATGCAGGCGCCGGTGATGGCGGCGGTGCGGGTGCCGCCGTCGGCCTGGAGCACGTCGCAATCGACGCAGAGGGTGCGGGCACCGAGTTTTTCGAGATCAACGACGGCACGGAGGCTGCGGCCGATGAGGCGCTGAATTTCAGTGCTGCGGCCGTCGGGCCTGCCGCGTGAGCTTTCGCGGTCTTTGCGCTCCAGGGTGGAATACGGCAGCATGGAGTACTCAGCGGTGAGCCAGCCGCCTTTGACGTTCTGCACTTTCATCCAGCGCGGCACTTCCTCATTGATGCAGGCGGTGCAGATGACGCGGGTATTGCCAAAGGCGATGAGCACCGAGCCCGCAGCGTGCGGGGCGACGTCGAGGACGTATTCAATTTTGCGAAGCTGGTCTGGGGCGCGTCCGTCGGTTCTGGGCATGAGCTTGCTTAGCACGGTGCATGGATGCGCCCAAGAGATTTGTGAAGAGGTCTTACAAAGGTCCGGCGAATGTGATTGAACATTCGGCATGGCAGTCATTTCCAATTGAAAAACTCAACTGGCATTCGTTATGCTAAAGGTAGATGACAGTTCACACTTAATCTCCATGACGCGCTTCCCTCGCCCTGGCTGCTGGTTCCGTTTTACCCCGACGGATTGGAATTTCATCCGCGACACACTCGCCCTGACCGAGCGCGGCAAGGAGGGATTCAAGGCGATGATGGATGACCCGGATGCCGTGCCGATCATCCTGGACAACGACAAGCTGTTCGAGGCGGCGCTGATCTCACGGAAGGCGGCGATGCTGTCTCCAGAACTGTTCTTCTTCATCGTGGTACGGCATTCGTTGAAGGAGTTCGGCATCACGGAGATCGCAGTGGCGGACTACATGGCGGTGGTGTGCGCGGACTTCGGCTGCACGCCGACGAAGGGGCCGGAGGACATCAATCACAGCATCGACAGCCTGTACAGCGTGGATTATCTGGAGGCGATCGAGAGCGCGAGCCGGCATCACAAATTCTTCCTTCATGTGCAGTGCGCGAACCAGTTCCTCGTGCTGACCTGCCTGTATCCCGACTTTTTGCACCGCCGGGCGGAGCGTCGCGGAGCGCCGGATGTGGACTACTACGAGCAGGTTGTCGTCAGCCATCTCGATGCGGCACGGAAGCACATCCTGGCGGAGGAGTTCGCGATGGAGGAAACCTTTGAGAAAGTGGCGCACTGCTTTCCTCCGGCACGACGTGCGATGAATCACACGGTGCGTGAGTATCTGAGCCTGGGGCAGTGAATGTATGGCTCACTCCGGCGATCCCGAAGGGATCAAAGAAATTAGCCCGGGGTAAGCTCGCGCAGCGAGCGCCACCCCTGGAACATCGAAACAAACATCGTCTATCAAGAGCGCATGCCGGAGGTATGCGAGAAACCCTCGCCAGCCCAGTGATGACATACAGCCATTGAAAGCTTCTCGCATACCTCCGGCATGCGCCCTTCGGAGAAAGAAGACGTGGTTCCATTCCAGGGGCGGCGGCTTCGTGCCTCAGCCTTGCCCCTGGCTACCTTCTTTGATCCCTTCGGGATCAGTTGAAACATCGGCCAAGGTCTTGCCGCGCTGTTCCGCCAGCTTGGTGCGCAGTTCGGCGAGATCTTCCTCCAGATCGGCGATCTTCTTTTCCAGTACAGCGCAGTACTTCGCGGGATCGCGTTTTTGCAGGCGTTCGAGGAGATTGAAGAGAAGCGCGAGCCGCCAGAGGCGCGTCCACAGACCGCGGAGGCGGTAGGCGCGCAGTAGTTTGCCGGCACGGAACATGCGTGCGAAGCGGAAGGCGCTCAGGATCCGCAGGAAGGCCACGAGCGGCAGCAGGATGATGACGAGATTGATCCAGTTCTTGAGGCAATACGTCAGCTTGCTGGGTGCGGCGGCCACCATCCACAGAAACTCGACCGTGAAGCCCACCCAGATCACGCAGGTGGTCAGGTGCGTGGCCAGCGCCATGCGCGGATGATTTTCCAAAGTCTCGCCACCGGTGAGTTCGGCCCCTAGCACGGGCAGCACGAGCAGCGTGAGGATGACCATCGGCAGGGCGAGTTTTTGCTCGAGTTTTTCGGAGGTTTCCTCGCCTGCGGGCTTCCAGCCTGCGCCGGGCAGCCAGAGCCAGCCATGGGGCTTGCTGGTGGCGATGACCATGCGCAGCGGTGGCAGCAGCGACGTGACCAGGAGACGTTTGAGGCGTGCAGGCCAGTCATCCTTGGAGACAAAGAGACCGAGCAGGCCTTCGACGATCACGATGGCCCACAAGGCGATGACGATCTGACGAAACAGCGCATGCGCCAGCAGCGCGTCGCGGAATGTTTCGCCGCTGTCACCATGCGGCAGCACGAGGCCGATGGCGGTGAGAAAGGCGAGCGCGACGACGAGCATCAAGCCATGGCGAAGGCCGCCGCCGCTGGGGGTGGGACCGGGAGAGGTCGTGGTGCTCATGCGGCGCATGCTTACATGCGCCTCGGCGTTTGCAAAGCGGCGGCTTTCCCCCATCTTGGCCGCCCTTTATGCCCGAACTCGACAAGACCTACACGCCAACCGACGTCGAAGCCCGCTGGTATCAGCGCTGGCTGGATGACAAATGCTTTGAAGCCGATCCCGCCCGTGTGAGCGAGAAGCGCCCGGCTTACTCCATCGTCATCCCGCCGCCGAACGTCACGGGCATCCTCACGCTCGGCCATGTGCTGAACAACACCATCCAGGACATCCTCGCCCGCCGCGCCCGCATGCTCGGGAAGGAAGTGCTCTGGCTGCCCGGCACCGACCACGCCGGCATCGCCACGCAGAACGTCGTCGAGAAGACCCTGAAAAAGCAGGGCGTCATCAAACACCGCGACGATCTCGGCCGCGAGGGCCTCGTGGCGAAGATCTGGGAGTGGAAGGAGAAGCACGGCGGCATCATCATCGAGCAGCTCAAGAAGCTCGGTGCCTCCTGCGACTGGAGCCGCGAGCGCTTCACCTTTGACGACGACTACAACGCCTGCGTCATGCGCGTGTTCGTGGATCTCTACAAAAAGGGCCTCATCTACCGTGGCAAGCGCATGGTGAACTGGTGCCCGTCCTCCCTCACCGCGCTCAGCGATGAGGAGGTCGTCATGAAGGCGCAGAACGCCATCATGTATCACTTCAAAGTCGAGGTCGTCGAGGAACCCGGCACCTGGCTCACCATCGCCACCACGCGTCCCGAAGTGATCCCAGGCGACCAGGCCATCGCCGTGAATCCGAAGGACGAGCGCTATGCTCATCTCATCGGCAAACACGTCCGCCGTCCGCTGCCGGTCGAAGACCAGGCGCTGCTGCCGATCATCGCCGATGAGCATGTCGATTTCACCTTCGGCACTGGTGTGCTGAAAGTGACGCCCGCGCATGACAAGGCCGACTTTGAGATCGCGCAGCGTCACAACCTGGCCGCCGTCGATGTAATGCATCCGAACGGCGTGCTCAACGAACTCGCTGGCAAAGACCTCGCCGGCATGGAGCGCTTTGCCGCCCGCAAACGCGCCGCCGAGCTGCTCGCGGAGATCGGCAGCCTCGTCAAAGAGGAGCCGTATCAGAACAACCTCGGCTACTCCGAGCGTGCCGACGTGCCCATCGAGAGTCGTTTGAGCGAGCAGTGGTTCCTCAAATACCCGAGCGTGAAGGAAAGCCAGGCCGTCGTGGCCAATGGCGAGATGAAATTCCACCCCGACCGCTGGGCGAAGGTCTATGATCACTGGATGACCGGCCTGCAGGACTGGTGCATCAGCCGCCAGGTCTGGTGGGGGCATCGGATTCCGGTGTGGAGCCGCAATCTTGAAGGCAACCAGATCGTCGTGCTGTTCCCAGCGCTGGCTTCAGTCATGGAAGTCGTGCGGGAAAAAGCACGCGTTGCTTCACCCTCATCAGACACCACTGCCAAATCGACCTCATTCTGCGCTGAACTAGATGGGCGCGATTTTGAAGAGGTTCATGGGCGTATCGTGCAAATCGGCGATGACCTTTACCGAGTCGAAATCACGACTGATTCAGCCATGGCGTCCAACAAAGTCGAAATGCTCGGCTTCACCCAAGACCCCGATGTCCTCGACACCTGGTTCAGCTCCTGGCTGTGGCCGTTTGCGACGATGGGATGGCCGGAGAAGACCTCCACGTTGAAGGCTTTCTACCCGACGACCGATCTCGTCACGGGGCCGGACATCATCTTCTTCTGGGTCGCCCGCATGATCATGGCCGGCTTCGAGTGGATGGGCGAGCTGCCGTTCAAGAACGTCTATTTCACCGGCATCATCCGCGACAAGCAGGGCCGCAAGATGTCCAAATCGCTCGGCAATTCGCCCGATCCGCTGGAGCTGATCGCCAGCTACAGCGCGGACGCGTTGCGCTTCGGCATCATGCGTAGCGCCCCGCTGGGCCAGGACATCTGCTTCGACGAAAAGAACGTCGAACTCGGCCGCAACTTCTGCACCAAGCTTTGGAACGCCGCCCGCTTCCGCCAGATGCAAGGTGGCGAGGTCGAGACCGAAATCAGCGCCGCCCTGCTCAGCAGCGACGACAAATGGATCCTCCTGCGCCTCAACACCGCCATCGCCGAAGTCAGCACCGCGCTGGAAGACTACCGTTTCAGCGACGCCACCACCACGCTCTACCGCTTCTTCTGGAGCGAGTACTGCGACTGGTACATCGAGGCCAGCAAAGCCGTGCTCCAAGGCAGCGATGAGAAGCGCAAAGCCAACACGCTCGCCGTCATCGACTTCGTGCTCGGCCACACGCTGCGTCTCTTCCATCCCTTCATGCCCTTCATCACCGAAGAGCTGTGGCACGGCATGGGCTTCAACACCGACCTACCGGAGAACCAAGGCGGCAAGAGCATCATGTTCGCGCCGTGGCCGAAACCGCTCGATGCGGACGAACTCGCCCACTTCGGCATCCTCCCCGAGGACGAAAAGACCGCGAACGACAAATACGAAGCCGTCAATCTGGGCCGTGGCCTGAAGAGCACCTTCAACATCAACAAGCGCGTCCGTTTCGTCCTCAAGCCAAGCCAGGAACTACCCGACCACGAGATCGAGGTCCTGCGCATCCTCCTGAACGCCGAGCCGCTCGATGTCGATGCGAGCTACCAGCCGAAAAAAGGCACGCCAGCGGCCCTGACGCCTCTCGGCGAGCTTTTCCTGCCTCTCGACGGCCTGATCGACGTGGAGGCCGAAACGGCCCGCGTGGGCAAGGAGATCGCCAAAGTCGAATCGGAGCTGGAAAAGGTCCGCGCGAAGCTCGCAGACACGAATTTCACCGCCAAAGTGCCGCAGAAGGTGCTCGACGATCACACGCAACGCGAGGCCGACTGGTCCGCGCAGCTTGCGAAGCTGAAGACGATGCTGGAAGCACTGGGATGAGGAGTGGGGCCATCCTGGCCCCACTGTGGGAGCTGGAAGCTCCCACTCCTTGGATTTTAGGCTTGTCGGCGGAGCCGGGGGTGGATCATGCTTGGATTAATCCCCGCTCAACCCGAACCCAACACACTCATGCTCAAGCTCCTGAAACTGTCGTTCCTGCCGAAGTCTCCCGACTACGGTCTGCTCATCCTGCGCGTTGCCCTCGGTTTTTCCATGCTGCTGCTCCACGGCCGCGGCAAACTGCTGAACTTCTCCGCCACGGTGGAGAAGTTCCCCAGCTTGTTCGGCCTGCCGGCCAATGTGAACGCGGGTCTGGCCGTGTTCGCCGAGGTCGCCTGCTCCGCGCTGCTGATCGCCGGCCTGTTCACTCGTTTCGCGGCCCTGATGCTGGCGGCGACCATGGGAACCGCCTTCTTCTTTGTCCATAAGTCCGCCTTGGTCGGCGCGAATTCTGGCGAGCTGGCGATGGTGTACCTCATCGCCTATGTGACGCTGCTGTTCACCGGCGCGGGCAAGTTCTCGGTGGACCGCGAGTAAGCCGCTTTTGAATCCTCCAAGCCCGGTGGCGAGAGCTACCGGGCTTTTTTTGCGGCGTGTGGGCTTTCAAAGCCCCAGCCAGTTGCGCAAATGTGTTTGAAGCGTTGCCACATCGGTCGGGTGCAATCGACCAACGACTTTGCGCACCAGCCGGTCTTCAATGGTGCAGATCTGCGATTTGATGCCGCAAGGCACATTGAGTCTGGCGGCCTGCCATGCGTTCAGCGGGAAATCCGTGTTCGCGAGCTGTGAAGTGATCGGAACCACAAAGAGGTCGCCAGGAAACGAGCCGTGACCGAGGACCACCGCTGGGCGGACTTTCTGGCTGCTCAAATCCGTGAACGGGATCGGCAGCAGGACGACATCATGACGCGAGCAATTCATTGAAAACGTCGTCGGCATCGTTGTCCCACACCGTTTCGAGCTGACGTTGCGACTGGGAGAGCCACTCGGAACGCTCCGGGTCGTCACTGATGAGTTCTACAGCGACACGAACTCGACTGTGTTCCGGTAATGGCAGAGGAGCCAGGAGCTGCAACAGCCCCTTTTCATAGATCGCATCGACGGCGGTGCTCATGAGTCGAGGGTAGCAGCAGTCCGCACGCGTGCAAGCCGGTGCTGCCATGCCTTGGTTTGTGTGCATAGCTTTCCTTGCATTACCCCGCCACGCGCTCAACACTTCGCGCCCTATGTCGAAGGTCATCCTCGGTCTGGTGCAAAGCCGGGCCTTTTCCAGCAAAGACGAAAGCCTGCGCGAGCATGTGCGCCTCATCCGTGAGGCGGCGTCTCGCGGTGCGCAGATCGTGTGCCTGCAGGAGCTGTTCAACACGCCGTACTTCTGCATCACGCAGGACACGGAGCTGTTTAACCTCGCCGAGGCCGTTCCGGGCCCCACGACGGAGGCTTTGGCCCCGCTGGCGAAGGAACTGGGCGTGGTGATCATCGTGCCGTTGTTTGAAAAGCGTGGACCGGGTTTGTATCACAACACAGCAGCGGTGATCGACGCGGATGGCACGGTGTTGGGCAAGTACCGCAAGATGCACATCCCGCAGGACCCGGGGTTCGAGGAGAAGTTTTATTTCACGCCGGGAGACCTTGGCTATCGCGTGTGGGACACCAAGTTTGGTCGCATTGGTGTGCTGATCTGCTGGGACCAGTGGTATCCGGAGGCCGCACGGCTTACGGCACTGGCTGGCGCGGAGATTTTGTTCTACCCCACGGCCATCGGCTGGCTGCCGAGCGAAAAAGCCGCCCTCGGAGCCGCCCAGCACTGCGCCTGGGAGACCGTGCAACGTGGCCATGCAGTGGCCAACGGCTGTTTCGTGGCGGCGGTCAACCGCGTGGGCACCGAGCAGCAGAGCGAATTCTGGGGCCAGAGTTTCGTGGCAAATCCTTATGGAGAAGTCGTTGCAAAGGCCTCCGTGAGCGATGAAGAGATTTTGATCGTGCCGTGTGACCTTTCAGCGGTGGAGGATTTCCGCCGCATCTGGCCGTTTTTCCGTGATCGCCGCATTGACACCTACGCTCCCCTGACCAAACGCTACCTTGATGAGTAAAGCTTCCTACCCTCAGAACTACCGCCTGCCTGCCGAATTTGAACCGCAGGAGGCAATCTGGCTTTCCTGGCCCTCCAACAAAGAAAGCTGCCCGAAGACCTACCACAAGCTGCAGGACAAGTTTGGTGAGATCGCCAGCACCATTTCCCGCTACGAGCGCGTGCGCATCAATGCGCCGATGCTCAGCCACATGAACATCCGCCTGAGCATCGCCGACAACGAAGGCGATCTGAGCCAGGTGGACATCTATGAAAACAACACGAACGACGTGTGGTGCCGTGACCACGGGCCGATCTTCATCAAGCACAACGAGACCGGCAAGGTCGCGATCACCGACTGGGAATTCAACGGCTGGGGCGGCAAGTTTCCGCCGTGGGATCTCGACAACGCCATTCCTGAGAAGGCTGCGGCCGCACTGAAGATGGAGCGCTTCACCTCAAAGATGATCCTCGAAGGCGGCGCCATCGAGACGAATGGCAAAGGTACACTGCTCACCACCGAGGCTGTGTTGCTCAATCCCAACCGCCACGGTGGCAAGCCGGGCAACAAGGCCGAGGTCGAGAAGGAATTGAAAGCCATGCTCGGCGTGAAGGACATCGTGTGGTTCAAGAAAGGCATCGAAGGCGATGACACCGACGGCCACATCGACGACGTGGTGCGCTTCATCCGCGACGACGCCGTCATCTGCATGGTCGAGCCGCGTGAAACCGACCCCAATCACAAGGTTCTCAAAGACATTCGCGAGCGACTCAACGACGTGAAAGCTCCCGATGGCGGCAAGCTCGAAATCATTGAAATCGAGATGCCCCAGGCCATCGAGATGAAGGACTGGCGTCTCAGCCGCCTGCCTGCGAGCTACGCGAACTTCCTGATCCTGAACAACGCCGTGCTCATGCCGCTGTTCGGTCACAAAAAGAAGGACGCCATGGCCGAGGACAAGATTTCCGAGTGCTTCCCCGGTCGTGAAATCATCTCCATGATGGCGAAGGATCTTGTCACCGAAGGTGGTGCCTTCCATTGCATTGCGATGCACCAGCCGAAGTGAGGCTGAAGGAGGGGGTGAAGCTTAAATATTCAGCGCCCTGCAATAGTAGTGCTGAATTTTTATAGCGAGTAAATCGAAGCGGAAATAAACCTGCCAGAAGCTATAAAGAGTTTCTTGGAGCTTGTTTTGTGTCTGATACGCTCGTGCTTCTATGATGGCTCTACGAAATCGTGACCTCTCAACTCATTGCCGAGCAGTGGGTGGATTGCTGACGCTGCTATTGATCGCTGGCTGTGCCCTGCCCGATGCCGCCTTCCAAAACTACACTGCGGCAAATAAAGCCAGCCAGTGGAACAGCGTTCTGGAAGCCCTCGGTGGCAGCAGCGTCCGCCGTGCGCAGAGTTCTGACAACCGTCCTCTCTACAACGGTGCGGCGTCCATGAATGTGCCGACGCAGTCGGAGTCCATCAACGACATCGCACGGTTGTTCGCCGGAATGGACGCCTCGTTTGGCCAGAATGTGGCGTCGAGCGTGCGCAACTCCTCCGCCTGGACCGCCCACAAGCAGCGCATGGACAACCTGTGGGCCACGCATCTGTCCCTGCACCGCGAACCGTTGCGTGCCTGGGCGAATGGGGAGATTGGCGACGTACAGGGCGCGAACGCCTTGTTTTACCCGTTCAGCGGGCCGGATTTCCTGTTCGCGAGCGTGATCTGCCCTTCCGCAGAGACCTATGTGATGTGTGGCTTGGAGCCGGCGGAGCCGCTGCCGCGCCTGGGCGATCTGTCGCAGGGGGAGATCGATCGTGGCCTCTACGGCCTGCATAACTCGGTTTCGACCATCATGCAGAACAGCTATTTCATCACGACGGACATGCGCAACGATCTGCAGGCCACACGTTTCCGCGGCGTGCTGCCAGTCATCATGGCCTTCATGGCACGCACTGGATACACGGTCGAATCGGTCGATACGGTGCGGCTGGATGGTGCGGGAAATGTCACGCTTTCCGGTTCTTCGGGGAACACGGGCCTCATGATCCGTTGTCGGAGCGGTTTGGGCGGCTTGAAACGGGTGTTCTACTTCAAACAAGACCTCTCCAACGGCGGCGTGAGTTCCGGAGGACCGTTCCTGACTTTTGTGTCACGTCTGGGCCGGGTTCCGGCCTTCACCAAGAGCGCGTCCTACCTCATGCATGAGGGCGGCTTCTCCAGCATCCGCGATTTTCTGCTGCGGCACAGCAGTGCCATCGTCCAGGATCCTTCTGGCGTGCCCTACCGGGAATTCGTCCGCCATGGATGGGATGTGTGGCTCTACGGCAACTATCGCAGCACCTTGGACATTTTTTCGGGCTGCCAGCAGCCGGATTTGGTCTCAGCCTACTCTTCCGGGCGGCACGCCGTGAAGCCGTTGAATTTCGGCATTGGCTACCTGATGAATCCGCAGACGACCAGTTTGATGGTGGGGCGTCCGCGCCGTTGATGCTGAAAGCCGGACTTTTGGTTGACGCCCCGAAGTCCTCGGCTAGTATCGCGGCCCCTTTCCCCCGAAACTCTTATGGCTACTATCTGTCAAATCACCGGCGTCGGCGTCACCCGCGGCCACCACATTCATCGCAGCGGTAAAGCCAAGAAAGAAGGCGGTATCGGTCGTCACATCACGAAGCGTGTGAAGCGTGTCATTTTTCCGAACCTGCGCAGCAAGCGCATTTTCGTTCCTGAACTCAACAAGTACATCGAGGTGAAACTCACCGCGCGTGCACTCAAGACGCTCGACAAGAACGGTGCCTACGCCACGCTGAAAAAAGCCGGCCTGATCTAACCGCAGTCCCACATCTTTACCGACGGGCGGACCTGGAAACGGGTCCGCCTGTCTTTTTATCGCCGAACGGGAAACGAGGCCCGGCCCGGAATCCTCACACCGGGCACGACGGCAGGCGGGTTGGGTGCCGCCAGCCCGGGTACGACACCGAATGTTCCCAAGCGTGGCATGGCAGGACTGCCGTAGAAGCCGGGATTGTACCAGCCCAGTGTCGGGCTTTGATGCACCTGCGGCAAACCAGTGAAGAAGAAGCCGCCGCTCTGCGGCACGTAAATGCCACCGCTCCCGGAACCGATCGTGGCAATGCCCACATTGTCCCAGCCGCGAGGCTGTGCGGCGGCATGACGATGCCTGCCGTGCCATGAGAAACCACCTCCCCAACCCGAGGTGGCGAAACCAACTGCAGGAACCGGCCCGGCAAAGGGCGAAGGCTGCTGAAAAAGGATTATCGGCTGCTGGGAGAGCCGTTTGATCTCCGCCAGCCGTGCCGCGTGTCTCAATTCTGCCATCCTCTCCTGCTGCTGGAGACGTTCTTTGATTTTTGTCTGGCGGTCCTGTTCACGGCTCCTTTCGAGTTCTGCGGCCGCTTGTGCGTTGTAGCCGAGTTCGATCCGCGTGGTTTCGGGCAGGTCGTTGAACAGTACGCGGGCAGTGCCTTTGAGATGGGTGAAGGCCACGCCATCAGGATCGCGCTGCACGATCTTGCACTGCTGGTAGGTCTTGCCGTGAACGGTGTGGATCGTGGCCAGTTCGAGCGCCGGTGCGGCGAAGGCAAAACCAAGAGGAAGCGTGATGAGGGCGGAAAGAATCGTTTTCATCGGGCTGGTCTTCAGTTGACCGCGAGAACGGCCGGATTGCCAGTTTTTTATGCTTCGCAAATCCGAAGCAACACGTCAGGGGAACAAGCGGATTCCGCCGCCGAAAGGGGAGATGCCCACACCGATGCGGAACCCGCTGCCCACGTTCCAAGAACGATAAATCGTGGGACTCACATAGGCACCGTAACCATGGCCGTATCCGCCATAAGGATAGCCGCTGTAGCCTCCCCATGGGTAATAGCCACCGCCGTAGCCGAACGGTTGCCCGCCCCAATACGAATAGCCGCTGCGGCGATAATCGCTGCCCCCAAGGGCCTGGCCTGTGATCGGTGTGCCAACCCATGAGGGCGTTTGGTAAGTCAGCGTCGGCAGTGTTTCTCCCGGCAGCGCCAGCGACATCGAAGGGCTGGCTGGTGCACGATAATACGCCGACTGTGCTGCCGCAAGGTAGCTGGCCTCGGCCATCTGTGCCTCCATCAGTTTTTCCTGCATCGCGATCTCGCGCAGTCTCTCGCGCTTCTGCTCCTCCTGACGCAACGCGGCCTGCTCACGCTGGTACTTTGCCTCCGCCTGCGGATCATAGCGGAATTCGCGCCGTAAATTTTCCGGCAGATCCTTGAAGGCGATTTTCGCCGCGCCATTCCGGTGCGTGAAGCCGACACCGTCCGGATACACACGCAGCACTTTGCATTCGTAAAACGACTTGCCATCGCGCGTGGTGATGGTGCCGTAGTTTTTCGGGGCTGCCACAGCCGGCGCCACGGCCAGCAGCAGGGCGAGGAACAGAGCGGATCGTTTCATGGGAGACCTCCAATAGGTGAACAGGTTCTATGACAACTTCAGCAACGCTGACGTTGCTTCGGACTGGCACAAAAAACTGAAAATTCCACCCCCGAGGCCGTTCTCAGGCCATCGGGCAGCTAAGCCAGAACGTCGTCGTGTTGTTCTCCGAGGCCACGCCGAGCTGGATGTTCATCTGATGGCTGAGCATGGCCGCAATCGTCAGCCCGAGGCCGAGGTGATTGCTGTTCTTCGTGCCATGGAACGGACGGAACACTTCTTGGATTTTCTCCGGCGGGATCTGGGAGCCGGTGTTGCTCACCAGGATGTCCACGCGGCGCTGATCGGCCGGGGTGATCGTGCCGGGACCGCAAATTTTCAGCGCGCAACGGCCGCCACCCTTCGCGGCTGCTTCAGCGGCATTGCGCAGCAACTCGGTGAGGATGTCCTTGAACTTCGTCGGGTCCACCAAGATCGGCGGCAGGCCAGGCTGCACATCCGCCTCAAGCTGCACGCCTTCCTTTTGAAACGGCTCCATCACCGCGCCTTCAATGACGGGAAGATATTCATTCAGGCCCAGCGACTGCGGGCTGATCTTCGCGCAACCACCGGCAGAGCGGATGCGCTCGCTCAGATTCGTCACGCCCACGGAGGCCTCACGGATGTGCTGCATGTTCTCGCTCACGCCCGGATCGAGATCCTCCTGCATCAAAATCAGGCTGCTGAAGCCCTGGATCACCGCCAGCAGGTTGTTCAGCTTGTGGGTCAGTCCGCGCAGCAGTTCCTGATGGAAGCCTTCGCTGTGTTCGTGGCCGAGATTCAGGGTTGTGGGGAAATAAAACTGCATGGCATGGGGGCTTGGACAGGCCGGAGTAATGCAGTCGGGCGACGACGGTGGCAAACGCGAATTTGCCGACTTGTTTGACGCTCCGTGACTAAAAACTGGCATCCGCGCCGGCATCTCGCCACTGTCGCACTCCATGGCACTCCTCGAAGTCAGACATCTCACCAAGCGCTGGCCCACCGGGCGGCTGGCGCTCGATGATGTGAGCTTCGAGGTGAAGGAAGGCGAAATTCTTGGCCTGCTCGGCCACAACGGCGCTGGCAAGAGCACCATCATGGGCATTACACTCGGCATGGTGCGGCCGGATCAGGGCGAGGTGCGCATCGGTGGCCGCAGCGTGCAAAAAGATCGTGGTGGCGCCCTTCAGCAGATCGGCGCGATTTATGAAGCGGCCGTGTTTTACGATTACCTCAGCGGCTGGCAGAATCTCCGCGTGCTCTGCTCCCTTTCCGGCTGGTGGGACGAGTCGGAGGTCAAACGTGTCGTGCAGATGGTCAATCTCAACCGCGCCATCACACAAAAAACCGCCACCTACAGTCACGGCATGCGGCAACGACTCGCCCTCGCCCAGGCACTGCTGCCGCAGCCGAAGATTCTGCTGCTCGACGAACCGACTGACGGTCTCGACCCCGAGGGCATCCGTGAATTCCGCGAACTCATCCTGCACCTGCGCAAGCACCAGGGCATGACCATCATGCTCAACTCGCACCTCCTCGCCGAAATCGAGCAGATGTGTGACCGCTGCGTCATTTTGAAGGACGGCAAAAAGGTGTTTGAAGGCCCCGTGCCCTCGCAGGAAAAAACCCGCCGCATGTTCCAGCTCGAAACCAGCGACATCGGCCTCGCCCGCGAAGTGCTCGTCCGCTCTGGTGCCACGATGGACAAACACGGCGTCGTCGAGGTTCCGCTCAACATGGAGCCGCACGAACTCGTCACCGCGCTTGTGAATGGCAAGGTCCAGGTCAGCGCCTGGCAGTCGCACCGCCGCACGCTGGAGGAACTCTACATGGGCCTGTCCTCGAAATCATGACCCTCTTCTTCCAGCAGTGGTCTGGCGAGCTGTTGAAGCTCTTCGCCCGCCGTCGCACCTACATCGGCTTCGGGGCTTTTGTGGCGCTGCAGATCCTTGTGTTTCTGCTCATCAAAAAGTTCGGCCTGCCCACCCAGCGCCTGATTGCCGGCTCAGGCGAGAACGTGAGCTATTACCTGTCGGCGCTGACCCTGGCCAGTTTCGTCATGGGCGTTTCGGTTTTTTTGCTCGGTGCGCTGTTCCTCAGCCTGGTGGCGGGCGACATCGTCGCCAAAGAGGGGGAGGATGGCCACATGCGGCTGCTGCTGGCACGTCCGGTCAGCCGATTTCGTCTGCTGTTGCTCAAATACCTCACCTGCACCGGCTACGCGGTGTTCATGATCCAGTTTCTCGCCTGGACGGCGTTTGTGCTCGGCCTGGCGTTGTATGGCTGGGGTGGCGGTTTTTTTGCCCTCGTGCCAGAGGTGTCTGTCGTTGCCTTTTATGACTGGGGTCCTGGTTTGCAGCGCTACGCCCTGAGTTCGCTCTATCTCGGCCTCAGCATGACCACCATCAGCAGCATCGCCTTCTTTCTTTCCTGCTTCCGCATCAAACCAGCCGCTGCCACCATTGGAGCACTGACGTACATCTTGGTGGACTTCATCATGCGTACCAGCGGCTTCATGGACAACTATCAGCACCTCCTCATCACAAAACACATGGCCAGTTGGGGCCGCATCCTGGCGGAAACCATCGACTGGCCGCTTATCTGGCGTGGATACGCGGTGGTTCTTGCCGTTAATATCAGTCTTTTCACCCTGGGCTATGCCGTGTTTGAATCCCGGGACTTAAAATCATGAATGTCATCAACAATGTCCGTCAGCTCCGCTCCTGGAGCACGATCAACAAAGGCACGCGCTGCGTCTTCGTGCCCACCATGGGCGCCTTGCACGAGGGGCACGCCGCGCTCGTGCGTGCCGCGCGTGAGATCGCCGGTCCGAATGGCAATGTTGCCGTTAGCCTTTTCGTCAACCCGCTCCAGTTCGGCCCCGGCGAAGACTTTGCCAAATACCCGCGCACCCTCATCGAGGATCTCGGCCTCTGCCGTGACAATGGGGCGGACATGATCTTCGCTCCCAAAGCCGACGAGATTTACCCATCCGATCGCAGCATCGTGCTTCACGAGACGAGCCTCTCATTGGCTCTTTGTGGCACCAGTCGGCCCGGCCATTTCGACGGCGTCTGCACCGTGGTGGCCAAGCTCTTCAACCTCGTCCAGTGTGATGACGCCGTGTTTGGTAAAAAGGACTACCAGCAGTTCGCCATCATCCGTCGTCTCGTGCGCGATCTCGACTTCAATGTCGTCCTCCACGCCATCGACACCGTGCGCGAAGCCGACGGCCTCGCCATGAGCAGCCGCAATCGTTATCTGAATCCCGAAGAACGTGCCCAGGCTCCCGCGCTCCGTGCCGCGCTCGTTGCTGCTCGTGACTCGTGGAAAAACGGCGAGCGTGAACCCGCCGCGCTGCAAAAGCTCATCACGAATCACATCCAGCAGCACGCTCCGCTGGGTCGCATCGACTACGTCTCCGCCGTCGATGCCACGACCCTTCAGCCTGTGTCCTCCACCACAGAGCTCGTTGTCATCGCTGTTGCCGTCTTTTTCGGTTCCGCCCGTCTCATCGACAACATCGAGCTCAAATAAGGCACGCCGCTCTCGCAACGTCCCCTCAATGCCCGAACTCCCCACCGTCTCCGACTCCATCGAAGGCTACGACGCCGAGATCATCCGCCGCGTCTGGGCGCTCGCGCAGACCATTCCCGGCAACGACCCCGAGGTCTGGCGCAAGGACGAGTTCGGCGCGTGGATTCACCGTGCTGACTACCGCAACCGCCATTCCGATTACGGCTGGGAGATCGCCGACTACGGCTACAGCCGCCGCGCCACTGGTCTCGCCTCGCTGCGCCCCATGCAGTGGCAGAACCACCTCGACTTCATGATCGCCGCCCGCAATCAAGCCGTCGTCACCGCCGACGGCCTGCGCAACGCACGCCGGCTGTTGTAGAACGAGTTTTCCAACTCGTTCAGGCAAGTCCCGCCTTTTCCCGTCGTTCACAACGACCGCATGATCCGTCTCGCATTCATCACGTTGCTCGTCGCCACGGCCGTCCACGCCGCGCCCACGGACTTCGCCAAAGACGTCTTCCCCGTACTCCAGCGTGCCTGCTTCGAATGCCACGGCAGCGAAAAACAAAAAGGCGACCTCCGCCTCGACACCGCCTCTGCGAAGCATCTCGAAATCGGTCCCGACCTCCTTCGCCGTGTCGCCTTGTCCAAGGAAGACAAGGAAGCCATGCCCAAACGCGGCGACCGCCTCACGGCCGCCGAGATCAATCATCTGCGCGATTGGATCAACTCCGGTGCCCAATGGCCCGACAAAATCGAAACGCTCAAGCACTGGAGTTACGTCCCGCCCACACGTCCGCCACTTCCCGCCATCCAGAACAAGTCCTGGCCCAAAACCGACCTCGACCACTTCATCCTCGCCAAGCTCGAAGCCAACAAACTCGCCCCATCGCCCGAAGCCACTCCCGAAACTCTCATTCGCCGCCTGTCGCTCGATTTGACCGGCCTGCCTCCGACTCCGCAAGAAGTAGCCGATTTCGTGGCTGCTGTGGCGAAGGAAAAAAGTCCTCAGTCCTCAGTGCTCAGTCCGCAGACTCCGAAACTGAGCACTGAGCACTCGGCACTGAGCACTTCCACCGTCGCTCCCCTCACCGCGTACGAATCCCTCACCAACCGCCTCTTAAACTCACCGCAATTCGGTCCCCGCTGGGCACGCCCATGGCTCGATCTCGCCCGCTACGCCGACTCCCACGGCTTTCAGCGCGATGATTTGCGCGAGGTCTGGGCCTGGCGCGACTGGGTGGTAAACGCGCTGAATGCCAACATGCCCTTCGACCAGTTCACCCTCGAACAAATCGCTGGCGACCTGCTCCCCAACGCCACGCCCGATCAAATCATCGCCACCGGTTTCCATCGCTGCACGCCCACGAATGTCGAAGCTGGCACCGAGCCCGAGGAAAGCCGCATCAATCAAGTCATCGACCGCGTCAACACCACCGGCGCTGTCTGGCTCGGCACCACGCTCGAATGCGCCCAGTGCCACAACCACAAATACGACCCCATCACCCAGCGCGACTACTACTCCCTCCTCGCTTACTACAACAACACCGAGAAAGAAGCCGAGCGCGCCAATCCCAGCACACCCGGCTCCATCCGCTTCAACGGCACCCCGTTTAAAATTAGCGATCCTGGACGTGAAACGCAGCGCCAGCAGCTCGCCGCTCAATTGAAAACGCTCGACGCTCAGATCACCGCACGTCAGCAGCAGTTCACCGGCTCCGGAGGCCAACGCGGAAACCCGGCCGCCTCACGTTCTGGCCAAATCGATTCCGCCAAACCCGTCCAAGCCCTCAAGCCCACCGCCTTCATCACCGAAAGCGACGCCGAGTCCGAACTGCAAAGCGACGGCAGCGTCCTTCTAACCGGCCCTGTGCCCGACAAAGACACCTACACCTTCGAAGCCGAGCTCAAGGGGGGCGAACTCAGCGGATTGCTGCTCGAAGCCCTCACCCATGCCTCCATCGCGGGCGATGGACCCGGCCGCGGCGGCGCGAATCGTCCCAACTTCGTCCTCCACACCTTCGACTGTGCTCTCACCACGCCCGACGGCAAAACGCAGCCCCTCAAATTCAGTGCTGCCCACGCCGACTACTCACAAAACGGCTACGCTGTCACCACTCTCATCGACAAGACCGGCAAAAAAGCCTGGGCCATCGGCCAGCGCTTCGGTGAACCTCACTGGGCCGCCTTTGAACTCGCCAAACCCGTTTCCATCCCCACCGGAACGAAGCTTAGCATTCGCATGGAGCAGAATTTCGGCAACGGCCTCGTCATGGGCTGCCTGCGCATCTCCAGCATCACGGGTGATGTCGTTGCATGCCTCCCTGCCGTCGAAGAACCCGCGCCCGTCGTCACCAAACGTGGCAAAGGCAAAGCCGCCGCCACGCCGAAATCCAAAGATCCCGAACTCGCCAAATTCGAACGCCAGAAAACCGCGCTGCAAAAGCAGATCACCGCGCTGGATGCCCCCACCACCGAAATCATGCGCGAACTCCCGCAGCCGCGCATGTCTGCCATCTTCAAACGCGGTGTTTACACCGATCCGGCTGATCCCGTCACTCCAACGGTTCCCGCCATCTTCAATTCCAAGCCCCAAGGCCCGTCCAATCGCATCACCTTGGCGAAATGGCTCACCAGCCGCGACAATCCGCTCGTCGCACGCGTCACCGTGAATCGTTGGTGGGCCGAGCTCTTCGGCCAGGGCATTGTCGCGACGCTCGAAGACTTCGGCATCAAAGGCGCGGCCCCAAGTCATCCCGAACTTCTCGACTGGCTCGCCGTCGAGTTCATCGACAGCGGCTGGAACATGAAGCATGTGCTCAAGAAGATCGTCATGAGCGCGGCTTACAGACAAAGTGCAGGGCAAAGAGCAAAGGGCGAAGAGTTCCAATCCAGTCCCGAATCGCGCGAAGCGTCTGGCCCTATGCCCTACGCCCTTGGCTCTCAGCTTGATCCCGCCAACACTTTGCTCTGGCACGGCCCCCGTTTTCGCCTCGATGCCGAAACCATCCGCGACAACGCCCTCGCCATCGCTGGTCTGCTCAATTTGAAGCAGGGCGGTGTTCCCATCCGTCCGCCACAGCCCGATGGACTCTGGAAAAAAGTGGGCGGACAGGATTACAACTACGTCGTCAGTCCCGGAGCCGAACAATACCGACGTGGCCTCTACGTTGTGCTCAAACGCGGTTCGCCCTATCCGAGCTTCATGAACTTCGATGCCAGCGCACGTATGGCCTGTGTGGTGCGCCGTTCGCGCAGCAACACACCGCTCCAGGCGCTCACGTTGCTCAACGACCCCGTTTATGTCGAGGCCACCAAGGCCTTCGCCAAACGCATCGTCACTGAATCGCCGAGCCAGGATCTCGATTCGCGGCTGCAACATGCCTTCCGCATCGCCCTGGCACGCACGCCGCAAGCCAAAGAGTTCGGCGTGCTCAAATCTCTCTGGGAAGCCCAGTTTGAATCCGCCAAAGCCGACGCGCAGGCCACGAAAGAACTCGTCACCGGCCTCGAACTCCCGAAAAATCTGCCCGCCGCCGAATTCGCTGCCTGGTATGCCGTGGCGAGCGCGATTCTCAATCTTGACGAGTGCATCACGAAGGGTTGAGCCAGCATTCGCCAAGAATAGTCTGGTGATGGCGTTGTTTGTGCGGCTATTTTGCCACCGCAATGCAACCCAACGCGCCGACACCCTGTCCGCACTGCCCCTCGGATGAGGAGCGGACGGTGATTGTGTCAAAGACGGAACTGCCGCCCGCACCCTACATCTGCCCGATGTGCGAAGGAGTGCGATCTGACAAACCCGGCGCGTGTCCTCAATGCGGCATGGCCTTGGAGAAAAATCCGCTCGCCATGCGCAATGAGCCCGAATGCTGCGGCGACGGCGGTGATGACGAGGTGCGTGACCTGTGGTGGCGCGTGCGCTGGAGCGCCGCCATGACCGTGCCGGTCGTGCTGCTCTCGATGGGCATGAATCTGCCGGTGATCCGCGACATTTCGCACGACGCCTCCGGCTGGATGCAGATGGTGTGGGCCACACCGGTGGTCTTTTGGGTCGGCTGGCCGTTGCTGGCGCGATTTTGGAAGTCGATCCTCACACTGCGCTTCAACATGTTCACGCTCATCGGCCTCGGTGTGCTGGCGGCATGGCTTTACAGCGTTGTGGCACTGGTGGCTCCCAACTGGCTGCCCCATGAGGCCACGCATGGTGGCATGGCGTTGTACTTTGAAAGCGCGGCGGTGATCACCGTGCTCGTGCTGCTGGGGCAGCTTCTCGAACTACGCGCACGCAAAGCGACGGGATCGGCGATTCGTGCGCTGATGAATCTCGCGCCGAAGACAGCGCTGCTCGTCCGCGATGGCCAGGAAATCGAAACACCCGTGGATGACATCCAAATCGGCGATGTGCTGCGCCTCAAACCGGGTGCGCGCATTCCCGTGGATGGAATCGTGACGGAAGGCAGCTCTGCTGTGGATGAATCGATGCTGACCGGCGAATCGATGCCGCAGAAGAAAGAGGCAAAGGCTGCTGTGACCGGTGGCACGGTGAATGGCAATGGCACCTTCCTCATGCGCGCCGAGCGCGTGGGCGCGAATACGCTGCTGAGCCAGATCGTCGAAATGACCGCCAAAGCGCAGGCCAGTCGCGCACCGGTGCAACGACTCGCGGATCGTGTTTCGGCGTGGTTTGTTCCAGCGGTGGTCGGTGTCGCGGTGCTGACGTTCCTGCTGTGGTGGAAGTTTGGCCCGCAGCCGTCTTTCGCATTCGCCGTGGTGAATGCGGTGGCCGTTTTGATCATCGCCTGCCCCTGCGCGCTCGGTTTGGCAACGCCGATGGCCGTCACCGTCGGCCTGGGTCGTGGCGCTCAGCTCGGTGTTTTGATCAAGAACGCCGAGACACTCGAACGGCTGCAGGTCATCGACATCCTGATGCTCGACAAGACCGGCACGCTCACAGAGGGCAAACCCTCAGTGACGGAGATCGTGCCTCTGCCCGGCCTTTCCGCGCGTGATCTGCTCGCTTGCGCCGCCGCGGTCGAGGCCTTGAGCGAGCATCCGATCGCCACGGCCATCGTGAACGCGGCGAAGGAGCGCAACATCCCGCTGGCCACCGTCACCGGTTTCCAGGTCATCACCGGCGGTGGCGTGCTGGGCAACATTGGTGAGAGCGAAGTCTTCGTCGGTCAGGCATCGTTTCTGAAAAAGAACGGTGTGTTTATCGATGCCGAATGCCACGCGCGTTCGGCACAGTTGCAGGCGGATGGCTGCACGGTGGTCGTTGTCGTGCTCAATGAAAAACCGCTCGGCCTCATTGCGATCAAGGACAAGATCAAGGAGAGCGCACCGCAGGCGATCCAAGCGCTCCATGCGCTCGGTTTGAAGCTGCAGATGATCACTGGCGACGCGCTGCCCACCGCGCAGCGTGTGGCGAAGGATCTGGGCATCGACGAAGTCGCCGCCGAAGTCTCGCCAAAGGAAAAACTGCTGCACGTTTATCAGGCCCGGGGCAAAGACCGGTATGTGGCCTTCGCTGGCGACGGCATCAATGACGCGCCCGCGCTCGCCGCCGCCGATGTCGGCATCGCCATGGGCACCGGCACCGAGGTCGCCATCCAAAGCGCCGCCGTCACGCTGGTGAAGGGCGATCTGCGCGCCTTGCATCAAGCCTTTGCGCTCAGCCGTGCCACGATGAAGATCATCCGTCAGAACCTGTGGTTTGCCTTCCTTTACAATGGTCTCGGCATCCCGTTGGCCGCCGGATTGCTCTATCCCCTCACCGGCTGGCTGCTCAATCCCATGATCGCCAGCGTGGCGATGTCGCTGAGCAGTGTTTCCGTGATCCTGAACAGCCTGCGCCTGCGGTGGTTCAAGTGAGCGGGCTGCATGCGGAGAGTTGCAAATGCGGGCTTGCGTCAGGGCACGTCTCCTGTCCATTTTGCTGCCATGAGTCACGACTCGAATCCTCCTGCCACGCGGTCATCCGCCTCCTGGCAGCCGCCGACGGCACAGGAGCTTGCGGCGATGCTGCCGCAGTATGAAATCGAGATGTTGCTGGGTCGTGGCGGCATGGGGGCGGTGTACAAGGGGCGCCAGATCTCGCTGGACCGTCCTGTCGCCATTAAGATTCTTTCCAACACGCTCGATGAGGCCGACACCAGCTTTGCGGAGCGCTTCAAGAACGAGGCGCGCGCCATGGCAAAGCTCACCCACCCCGGCATCGTCGCGGTATATGATTTCGGCCAGACGGCGAGCGGGCTGCTCTACATCGTGATGGAGTTCGTTGAGGGCACGGATGTCTCGCGCATGATCGCCCAGCAGAAGCGCCTGCACACGGACCATGCCATGGCGATCACCGCGCATGTATGCGACGCGCTGGCCTACGCGCATGAACGCGGTATCATCCATCGCGACATCAAACCGGCGAACATCATGGTCGGCTATGACGGCGTGGTGAAGGTGGCGGACTTCGGTCTGGCGAAGATGACCCAGAGCGGGGAAAGCGGCCTGACCCAGAGCGGCATGGCAATGGGCACGTTGTGCTACATGGCTCCGGAAGCCCTCATGCTCGGCACTGGCGTGGATCACCGCGCCGATATTTATGCGGTGGGCGTCATGCTGTATCAAATGCTCACTGGCAAGCTGCCGCAGGGCATGTTTGAGCTGCCCTCGCTGCAGGTGCCGGGCCTCGACCCGCGCTACGACGGGATCATTGCCAAAGCGCTGCGGGATGACCGTGAGATGCGCTACCAGAGTGTGCTGGAGATGCGGCAGAATCTCGACAGCATCCTGACGCAGCCAGTGGTGAAAGTGGAGGAAAACGCCAAGCAAGCTCCTGCCGCATTGCCCACGCAAGCGCGCCCCCAACATCCCGGCGGGCAGCCGTATCGTCCGCAGCAGCCTCAAATCGTCGTTCGCACCGCAAAGAACAGCTCCCCATTGTTGTGGGCGGCGCTGATTGCGATAGGCGGTGTTGCAGGGTGGCTGTTCCTCAAGGATTCAGGCGGCAGCGGCGTCCCATCGCCCGAAATCGCGCCCGTAGCCAGCTCCAGTCCGGCGGTTGCCAGCACACTTCCCCAAAGCAGCGGCACTATCTCCGCCACGAAGGAGCCGCCCTTCCTGAACAGCCTCGGGATGAAGTTCTTGCCCGTGCCGATCACTGGTGGGCCGACGGATAAGCAACGCGTGCTTTTCAGCGTGTGGGAGACTCGCGTGCAGGACTACGAGGTGTTCATGCAGGAGACCAAGCTCGCACGAGTGAATGTGAAATTTGAGCAGGGACCAATGCATCCGATGGTGGCGGTGAGTTGGGACAATGCACAAGCGTTCTGTGTGTGGCTCACGGATCGCGAGCACAAAGCTGGACGGCTCGGTACAGCGGAGAGTTACCGGCTGCCGACGGATCATGAGTGGAGTTGTGCCGTGGGCATCGGCGGGCAGGAAAACGTGGCAAGAAGGCCGAAAGAAAAAGGGACGTGGAAAACAGTGAATGGGAAAGGCGTTATCCCCGAAGTGTTTCCATGGGACGGCGCATGGCCGCCGCCTGATGGAGCGGGCAATTACAGGGGCGAAGAGATTATCGAATCAGAGTTGAACAAAAATATGACAGCGGTGCCCGGCTATAGGGATGGGTTTCCGGCGACGGCGCCCGTGGGCAGCTTTGCGATCAACCGGTTCGGTTTGTATGACATTGGTGGAAACGTCTGGGAGTGGTGTGAAGATATTTTTGACATCGAAAGCACCTCTCGTGTGGTCCGCGGTGCATCGTGGCAAGAAGGTAGCCGCATCGGACTGTTGTCATCATGGCGGCGTGACTTCCAGCCCGCTTACCACCTCAGCGATGTCGGTTTTCGTTGTGTGGTCGCTCCTACCACTCCCACGCCACCGACCGCCACATCTGCCGCGCCCACTCCAGCGACCATCGTTTCCGCGCCCGCTTTCGATCTTCAGCAGCTCCCCGATTTCCGCACCCGCGTCGCCAACTACCAGAAGGCACGTTATGCGCAGCTCAGTGATCTGACCACGAAATACCGTGCCGCACTAGTCACTGCGAAGGATGCGGCGGTCAAAAGCGGCGTGCTGACCGAGGCTGCTGCTGCGGATGCCGCCATCGCCCACGCCACGGCGTTCGTAGCGGTGATCGAGAAAAATTTGAGCGCCACAGCAGTCGTGCCTCTTCCTGCACTCCCGGCTCTGAAAGATCCGGCACCGCCACGCCTCAAGGAGTTGCGCGACATCTTCGTGCGCGAGACTGCCAAGATCGAAATAACCCTCGTCACCAGCCTGGACCAGTCTCTCGCCAGTGTGCATGCCTCGCTGACAACCGCCGCGAATGCCAACGCCGCGAAGACGGTGGAAACCTATCGGCAGCAGATGATGGCCGTGTTCAAGACATCCCAGGCGGTGGTCACAACCACCAGCCAGTCGTCATCCACGGAGTCGCCATTGCTCTCAGCCACCAAGGACAAGCCCTTCGTGAACACTCTCGGCATGAAGTTCGTGCCGGTGCCAGGAATCAAGGTGTTGTTCTGCATTCATGAGACACGGAAGGCGGACTACGCCGCTTATGCGGCCAGCGCCGCCAATGTGGACACCAGTTGGAAGAAGGGTGACGACCAGGAGCAGCAACCGGTAGTGCGAGTGAGCTGGGAGGATGCGAATGGGTTCTGCGCATGGTTGAGCAAGAAGGAAGGACACGCCTACCGGCTTCCCACCGATGAGGAATGGAGCTACGCGGTGGGCATTGGCGAAAGGGAAGCGCAGGAAACCCCGAAGGGCAGTCCCCAAGATAAGTCTGGGAAGATCGAGGGTGTGTATCCATGGGGAGGGTACTATCCGCCGACGCCACAGGATGGAAATTACGTCGCCAGCATCGTGAATGACGGCTACTCCTGGACTGCGCCGGTGATGAGTTTCAAGCCCAACGCGCTGGGCCTCTATGACATGGGCGGAAACGCATGGGAGTGGTGCCAGGATCACCCTCATCCATCCATGCAGGCTCGGGTTTTGCGTGGTGGCTGCTGTGCACTCGACCGCGAGCCGCCGCTGTCCTCCAGCCGCAGTAGCAACCGGCCTGATTGCCACATTGCAACCTACGGTTTCAGGTGCGTGTTGGCTGAAGGCCAGTCATCAATTGCCACCACTGCGCAGCCTGCCACAAGCACCGTCTCACCCCCTGCTGGCGGCAGTGTTTCGACAGTTCAGCCTGTAAACTCGACATCTTCGGCCAAGGCCGACCCGGCAGTGAGTCGGCTGGCAGCCGCCGCCAAAGCATTCCCGCTCACCAGCATGCCCGAGTCTGCCAAAGATCGTGCGCGGAGAGGGGTGTCCATCGTGAAAGTCATCGCCACTGACATCAAGGTGGCTCTGCAATTGTCCAAAGAGCAGGAGGCGTGGATCAAAAAGCGTGACGAAAAACTCCAGACCGACTGTGGCTTGGTGAGGATTCGCGAGGCGGCCAACGGCGGCGGCTCCAACCAGGTGGTGGAACTGCACGGTGAGGCGTTGCGGGATGTACTCGAACAGTTTTCGATGGAGCAATTGCTGACTTGGGAGGCCATTCTCGGTCCAGACGCACAGCAGATGCGAAGTTACACCGGCGGTCCCTACCTTGATGCCATCAAGAAAAAACGACTGGCGGGCATTCCGCCGGGTGGCTGAACGTAGCAACCGAGGTTGAGGCAGTGGCGGCGGTATCTTTTCTTGCGCACTCGTTCACAAGACTTGCCCGCCGCGCCGTTCTCTGAAACAGTGCGGCGGTATTTCCATTTTTTTGCCTGTGAAACCCAATCCGGATTCCCCCTCACCCGCTGATCCCAAGGAACCGCAGTCGTTCGACACGGGAAATGTCACGCTTGGGCCGGAAGATATGACGATCGCGGTGCCGAGCCTGAAGAGCAGCGTGCCACCGGCCAAATCACCGGCAGCACCGGTGCCTGACACGGAGTTGAGCACGGGGAATGTCACGCTGGGGCCGGAAGACCAGACCATTGCCATTCCAAATCCCAGCCGCTCGCTGCCTGCGGCGACGATGGGTTCGAGCCAGCCGCGCTCGCTTGCGGACACGGGGAACATCACCCTCGGCCCGGAGGACATGACGATCGCCATTCCGACGAACAAGCAGCCGACGATGCCTGGCGCGGCGACGATGCCGAGTCACGGTGGTCTGCCGGCCGCCACTGGAAGCTCGATGGCTTCCATGGGCAGCACTTCGAAGCCCAGATCGCACATGGAGTCGCTCACCGGCAATGACGGCTGGATCGGCGACCGCTACCGTCTGCTCGATAAACTGGGCGAGGGCGGCTTCGGTGTCGTTTATCGCGCGGAGCAGGTGAAACCGATTCACCGCATCGTGGCGATCAAGATTGTGAAGGCGGGCGTGGCTTCGGCGGACATCCTGGGCCGTTTCGCCATCGAGCAGCGGACGCTCGCCATCATGGAGCATCCGAACATTGCGCGCATTCTCGATGCGGGTGAAACGGACATCGGCGCGCCCTATTTCGTGATGGAGATGGTGAAGGGGCGCTCCATCACCAGCTACTGCAAACAAAACGATCTCGATCTGCGCCAGCGCCTGGCGCTGTTCATTCCCGTCTGCCGTGCGGTGAATCACGCGCATCAGAAGGGCATCATCCACCGCGACATCAAGCCCGGCAACATCATGGTGATGGACGAGGCCGGCAAGGCGGTGCCCAAGGTCATCGACTTCGGCATCGCGAAGGTTCTCGAAGGCGAAGGCTCCGGCCATACCATCGCCACGGGCGTCGATCAACTCGTCGGCACGCCGGGATACATCAGCCCGGAGCAAATCGAGAACGGCAGCTCGCATGTGGACACACGCTCCGACGTCTATGCGCTGGGCGGCGTCTTTTTTGAACTGCTCTGTGGCAGGGCGCTCATCACGCCTTCGGACATCGCGCAGAAGCCGATCCACGTCCTGCTGCGTGATCTGGCGGAGAAAGACCCGCCCAAGCCTTCCACCATCGAGCCTTCCGTTCAGGGTGATCTCGACTGGATCGCGCTCAAGGCGCTCGAGCGTGACCCCAACCGTCGCTACGGCAGCGCGGACGATCTCGCCGACGACATCACGCGCTACCTGAGCTTCGAACCGATCACCGCACGTCCGCCGAGCAGGCGTTACCTGATCACGAAGTTCGTGCGCCGTCATCGTGTCGGTGTCGCAGCTGCCATCGCCATCTCGCTCGCTGTCCTGATCGGCGGCATCACCAGCACCGCGATGTATTTCAAGGCGGAACGCAACCGCATCGAAGCCGAGCTTGGGCGGACGAACCTGATCAAATCCTACAGCCGCTCCGACGAGCAGATGGCCCGCCAGTTCACGGAGCGCGGCCAGTACAATGATGCTGTTGCCTATCTGGTCCGCTCTCTGCGCACCAATCCAGCCAACGATCTTGCCTCCACGAATCTGCTCTCGTTGCTGGCGAACGTGCATCTCATCCGTCCTGACACCGCGCCTCTGGCGCTGCCCGAAGGCGCCAATGAGGCGTCCAAAGTGGCCATCAGCCGCGAGACGGGTGTGGCGCTGGCCGTCTGCCGCATCGCGCCCAAAGTCATGCCCGCGCCGGGGCAGACCGTGTCGATGCGTGAAATCCTCTCCACCTGGAACATGAAAACCGGTGAGCGTACCGATCATCCGGTCCCTCCCGGTGTCGAGATCACCTGCCTGGATGTCACACCCGACGGCCAGCAGGCCGTGATCGCGCGTGATGATGGCAATGTGGAGCTCTGGTCGCTCAAGGACGGCAAGCGCCGCAATCTCCAGCCGCGTTTGCCGAATATCGTCACCTGCATCGCCTTCTCTGGCAACGGCACCAAACTCCTCGCGGGCAGTGAGATCGACACGGACGGCATGGGCCACATCCACCTCTGGGATTTGCGCAAGCCGCAGGAACCCGCCCTCGTGATGAAGCAGAAAGGCGTGGTGAGTGAGATCGCGGTGGATGATGACGGCATCTTCGCCGCCTCCATTTACAGCGGTGATCCCATCAATCCCGAAGGAGACGACGGCGCTGCCACCACCTGGGATCTCCGTCTCGGGCAGGCCATTGGTGATCCCATTGAGGTGGACAAAGGTTTGTTGCATGTGGCCATCGAACCCAAGCAAGAACTCATCGCGTTGGGCATGAACAACGGCACCGTTTTTGTCGGCAGCTTCCGCAATGGTGGTGAACACATTCCGCCGATCACTCATCCGTCCTCGGTCACCTCGCTGGCCTTCAGCGCGGATGCTAAATCCATCATCGTCGGCGACGGCGGCGGTTACGTTCACATCTGGAATCTGAGTGATGGCAAGCTGCGTTTCCCCACCCGCCAGCATGACGGTGAAGTCATCCGGGCCATGCCTGCTGCGGATACCAGTCTCGTGGCCAGCGTGTCGCGGCATGGTGAGGTCAGCGTGTTTGACGTCCAGACCGGCGCGGTGCTCTCCACACGCCTCCAGCAGACCGTCAACGACGCCAGAATCACGCGCGATGGCTCCATGCTCGCCCTCGCTCCCGGCGGCATCCCCTTCGTGCAGGTCTGGAACATCCACGAGCGCATGTCGGGCCGCAAATTCGTCGATGTGCTCGACAAGGATCTGATCACCCGCATCAAAGGGCCGGACAATTCGCCGCGGCAGTTGCGCGATTCCGAGGCCGGTGGCGCCAATCGCAAGAAGACCATGTACGCCGCCGCCGATCCTGACGGCACGGTGTTCATCTACGATGCCAAAACGCTCAAGCCCATCGGCGCGCCCTTCCAGCATCCGCCGGCGGTCGGTGCGGTGACTCTGACCCAGGACGAAAAGCTGCTCATCACTTCCGGTCGTGACCGTGAGGTGCGTGTGTGGGACATCGCCACACGTCAAAACATCGTCACCATGAGTCACGACTCCTACGTGCCGGTGCTGGCGCTCAGTCCCGATGACGAACGCCTCGTCACCGTCACCGACGAAGGCGAGCTGCGCGTGTGGAACCTGCGCACCGGCGATTGTCTCACGCCGGCCATTCGCGACACGCCACGCAGCAGCAGCGAGGAGGAAGGCATCGTGGTCGCCCGTGTGTCCGAGGACGGGCAGAGCGTTCTGTTCCGTGTCTCCGGCCACGGCTTTTTCAGCGCGCCCATGCCGCCGAAAGGCGCGCCGCTTCCCGAATGGTTCCTCAAACTCGCGGAGAGCCTCGCCCGCCGCCGCCTGACACCCGATGGCAGAACCGAGGAGCTGACGTTGGCGGATTACGAGGCCGCCGTCGCCGCCATTCCCAAAACACCCGCCAAGGACGAAGAAGCCGCCGCGCGCTGGGCCAACTGGCTGCTCGCCGCCGCCGCCACACGCCCGCTCTCACCGCAGGAGGACAAACCCTTTGAGGAATACCTCCGCGCACTCAAGGAACAGGGTTCCCCCGCCGCCGCCCGCGAATACCTGCGCTATCGTCCCAAGGACAAAGAAGCCGCCGAGCGCTCCGCCAAACTCGTCCCCACGCCGCCGAAGTAAGAAAGAAGCACGAAGGACACTCTTGGAAGCCATGAAAGAATCGGACCCGCAAAAGCTGCTGCTGGCGGCTCTGCTGTGGCGGCGGACGGTGGTGTCGCAGCAGTGGCTGGCGGAAAAGCTCCACATGCAGAGTGAGGCGAATGTAAGCCAGCAACTCAGGCGTCTTGACCGGAAGCAGGCGATGAAGAAGGCCCCCGAGGAGTTGAAGCACTTTCAGGAGGAAGCTGATGCGCCGAAATAATGAATGCAGACCTTTTGTCAGGCAGTTGCAGCTTGAACCGTTTCCTCCGAATCTGGACCTTGGCTAGCCCGATTTTACATTGGTCCAAAAGCAGGCCAGCTTCAATGGCAGCAAGGTTGGCCCAAGCCCTAACCACAGACATCTAATGACATTGATAACAAAAGGGCTTTTTTGCCGCTGGATCCGCAGCTTTCTGCTTCTGCTTTTTACTCTCTTGAGTGCGTGCGTTGACGACAAAGGGCCGCCTCCTTCATCTGTGATTATTGGCGCTGGGTGGAGCAAATTTCAGAAGAACGTCAACTGGGAGTCCTACGAGGGAATAATGGTGGGTGCGTATGCTTGTGTTCTGCAAATAGATGCGCCTACTCATCAAGCGTTAGTAGAAGCGATGGGCGTCAATGTGACTTTTAATACCGTTGAGGACACATCTACAGATGTGCGATTGATTGGTAGTTTTTTCCAGCACTCACCTGAATGGCAGAAGATCAAGGCATCGGACGTGGATCATGGATGGAAACGAGAGGGTGTAATTAAACGCAATGGGTCGAATTGGCGAAGAACCACATATCTTATCTCAGTGCACATGGGCACTGGGTTTGAAGATTATCTGATTCAGATAGAGGAGCCGGTTAAAAAATAAACGAAAGTGAACCCACAGCGCCGTTAGCGTCACGCCAAGCACCGTCTGAGAGCACTGGCATCGTAAGCGTCGTAGCTGATTAGCTATACGACGCATATGGACACGCCGACTCTCGTATTGAAGACTGACAGTCGTGGGCGGGTGCGCACGCCGCCGGAACGGCGGGCCGCTCTGCTGGCGGAGTTTGCGCGCGGCGGGCGGCCAAACTCTCTCTCTTTACAGGAGGCTCACCCCGCGATCACCGCCGCGCGTGCATTCTCCTCCGCGCCGGTTTTTTGCAGGTAGTAGTCGTAATCGCCCGAGTAGGCGGTCACACTTGCCTTCCGTGCTGTGCAGAAAAAAGAATTGCGTTATTTCACCTATGCCCTCTAATCGAACATATTGATTTTGAATGAAAGGAATCACAAAATGAGACACACGTTTATTGCCGTCATTCTGACTATCGCTTCACTTGTCTTCACAGCGTCCGGGTTCTCGCAGACAACCCTCAACAATGGTCAAATGGTCATCGGCCTGAGTGGCAGCACAAGCAGCCAGCGCACTTACCGCATCACGGTGCCCACGGGCCAGACCAAGCTGGAGGTCAAAACTTATGGCGGCAGCGGTGACGCGGATCTCTATGTCAAGCGTGGAGCGCTGCCAACGACCTCCAGCTACGATCTCTCCGGCCAAAGCGGCAGCAACACGGAAACCGTGACGATGTACAACCCCTCCCCAGGCGACTGGTTCATTTTGGTCCGTGCCTACGCGGCCTACTCCAATCTGACGCTGGTGGCCGCCTACACCGGCCCCGTTGCGGCGGCAGCAGTGGCCACGCCGGTGATCAATCCCGGCAGTCAAAGCACGATGAGCGCGGTGACCGTGTCGATGAGCAGCGCCACCAGCGGCGCGACCATCCGCTACACCACCAACGGCAGCGACCCGACCTCCGGTTCAACGGCTTACGTCGGCGCATTTCCCTTGAGCACTTCAGCCACGGTCAAGGCGCGGGCGTTCAAGAGCGGGATGACCGACAGCGGGGTTGCCACCACCTCGTACACCATCAGCATTCCATCCGGTCCCGCCAACAACAACTTTGGCAGCCGCATGACGATCACCAGTGCCGGAGGCGTAGTGAGCGGGAGCAACGCCAACGCCACCAAGGAGAGCGGGGAACCGAGCCACGCAAGCAATGCGGGTGGCAGGTCGGTGTGGTGGACCTGGACGCCATCAGCCAGTGGTAGGGCAACCATTAGCACGGCAGGCAGTTCCTTCGACACGCTGCTAGCGGTTTACACGGGCAGTGCAGTCTCCGCGCTGACGCCGGTGCCGTTGGGCAGCAATGACGATTTTGGCAGCTCGAATACCAGTCAGATCAATATTGCCGTGACGGCAGGCGTGGCTTACCAGATTGCAGTGGATGGATTCAGTGGCAGCAGCGGCAGCATTTCGCTGACGGTCACGACAGAAACCCCTGTGGTGCTGCTGCTTCATGGAATGAACAGCGACCCATTCACTTGGAATAGCTTCATCAGTGACCCGGCTTACTTCAATTATGCTCCTTATATCGTCCCCAGTGTGCCCACGATCTATGCGGGTGTGATACAAGGTCAAGGTTTCCCTCCCCAACCGGCGACTCCAGACAACAAAGGAGTTCGTTATTACCGGGTCAAGTTCGGCCAGTATGATCGCAATCCCGGCCGGACGGGTTTGGAAAATGTTGTCTCAACCTCCTCCCAAGGAGAAAGTGGAGATTTCAGTTCTTTCACTAACCACGCCGACGAAGTCAGAGATGCGATTGCTAATATTCGAACCAGCTTTGCCAATGCCAAAATTCTCCTGGTGGGTCATAGCCGCGGAGGCATCGCGGGAAGATCATTCCTCCAAGGTGCCGCTTCCTCTGCTGAACGTAATGCGGTAGCGGGTCTCCTGACTGTAGGCACCCCGCACTTGGGCAGCCCCCTCGGGCGCATCTACCAATTCCTCAAAGACAACCCGCGTACAACTTCGAATGACTGGAGACTCGTGGATGAACTCCGTGGCGCTGCTGGTTATGGTGCCTATAAGAATAGTTTGGATGTGCGCAGACCAACAATTGGCGACCTCGCGTCAGGTCCAGGACTTCCTAATCCGCCGTCTCCAATCGATCTTCTCGCCCAAGGCACCGGCAACCTGCCAGTGGGAATCAAATACGGGACTGTCCAATTCGATGGGCAGGCCTTTGGAGTGGTTCATAATGAACCCACCGGCGTTCAGTCGGGATTTGTTTCTGTGTTCTTCGGAGGCGGCGCTGGGCCCTATACCTTTAGCGCATTGACAGACGCAGCACGAAATTACATCGTCAGCGGCACGTCAATCGCTGCCAACCGTGGAGATGGTATCGTTCCCTTCGCTAGCCAGACGTTTTCAGGCAGTGGCATTTCTGTCACCCCTTTCGCCAACACCCAAGGGATCTTGCACACCAAAGAGCCGGAGCAGAAGATCGACATCCGCACTGCCATGAAAGGCTTGGTCAACTGGTGGAATTAATGAGCGCTAGGACACATCGGGTTCTCGTTGGAAGTTGTTTATTAACTGCCATTCTCGGCGTGGGCCTTTGGGTTCATCTGGCAGTTGATGCTTCCACGAAGAAACTAAATGGAGTTGAAATTGCCGCCCGAAATACCCGGTCAAAGTCGGCACCATCTCCTAACCGGCAGATCCCCAAATATACTTCTGCGCCGCCGCCTCCAGCCACCTTTGCACCGAACAGCGGGGCTCTGGCGCAACAACCGGTCGCAATCCGCATGGAATACGCCGCTAATATGCACGCTAAGTCAGCGAATGATTTGCTGGCCTTGTGGCGCGAGGCTTTCAAAGCCGCAGATGATCCGCTGAAACTGGATTTCATCGCCAACGCCCTTGCGATGAAGCTGCGTGATCCCACCGGCAATTTAACCGCGGTACTCCAGCAGGTTCGGGAGGTCTTCATGGACGCAAGCAACATCCCTTTTGCTCGCTGGCAGGCTGCACAGATTTTAGGACAGGCAGCAACCCGAGAAACAGTTGGGACACTTCTGTCTTTGCTTGCGTCCACAAATCAACCTGAACCTAGGGGCTGGCTTTTGGATCAGATTGCGCAGGCATCGCAAAACAACTGGTCAGGACATTTTCACGAGGAATTCACGGATTTGCTCACCAAAGCGTGGCAGGAAACCTCGCAGCCTGACGTCCTGCCCACCTTGGGGTTCGCCCTGGCCTCAGTCGGATCAGACAAGGCGTTCGACTTACTTTTTGCCGAAATCGAACAGGGTGGATTGACGGTCAGCGAGTTTGAGAAAAATGCGGGGGAAAGAGCATGGGTGGCCTTCTCGAGTTTGGAGCATGTGTCTAACCCTGACGCATCGTCATACATGGAGGGCGAGCTGTGGGCTGGCGCCATAGACTCCATCACGAGTTCTGCTGCCGGTTATAGTCTAGCGAAGATGGGAGATCCCCAAGCTACCGCAGTCTTATTGAAATACGTCCAAGCAAATGCAAATGATCTGACTCCACACGTTGAAACATGGTTTTCACAAATGCGCGACGAACAATCAGTAAAGTTGGTGGATGCGCTGCTCAAGACAGATAGTTTTGCGAACCCTCAAAACAGAGCCGCCCTTTCAAACACTCTCGCTACTTGGCTCGCCCAGCGAAGCGAGAATCTCAGGCCCCTGGTTGACCAATGAGAGCGAGAGCGCTCAAAGAAGTTGAGAAGCACCAAAGGTAGATTTTCCAGTTTGCAATCTCTTGTTTATGTCGATGCCAACGGATCGCGAAAAGAAATTTTCCGCTAGGTCAACCGCAACGGTTGCGTCTTTGCTTAGCCTCGGGGGCGTCTATGCCATCTACCTTTTCGGATTCTCATCCAACGACCACGAATTAACAACGCACCTGGACAGGGTGAATTCGACTTCAAAAGCCAGCCCGGCAACCAAAGAAAGACGGCACCCCATCATGCCCATGGCACAGACTGGCGATGAGTTTACATCTGCGCGGTTCCAATTGCGTTCAGGCCAGGAAACAACCACGCTGGAAGCTGCACAAAGGCTGGCTGCCCAAGGCACGCCAGAGGCGCTACACGAACTCGCCGCTTTAATCGCGGGCCTCCCTCCAGGAGCCATTCGTGAACAAGTTGTTCGTCTCGCCTCTGCCATCAGCAACCCCGCCGCCGTGCCTGCTGCCTTGAAACTGCTCCAATCTTCCGCAGACGCGGGTGTGATCCGCATGTGCCAGGAGATTTTTTCCAAACTAGCGACTACCGAAACCATGCAGTCCATCCTGGACATGCATGATAACTCGACTGACCCCGCCTTGCGTGACCGCCTGGAAAGAACGGTCGCCACCATCTCCAACGAGGAAGCGCTGCCGGCTCTCAAATTTGTGGTGATGGACACCACGATGCCGACAACAGACGGCATGATCCGCGCAAGCGCCCAGGCATTGCGGCAGATGGGCACCGCACCGGCTGTGGATGCCCTGATCGAACGGCTGAACTCCGAGCAGAGCGATGCCGCTGGCGGCATCATCGCCGAGCAGATAGCGGGCATTCGAAATCCCGTTGCTGAGCCAAGCCTGCACACAGCGGCAAGAGGCAACAGCAAGTTTGCCACCAATGTGCGCACCCGAGTGGCTGCCATCGGGGCTTTATTGAATCATCCCTCTGCGGAAACTCAAGAACTGCTGGGAGCATTGAGCAATGACCCGCAGCAGGAGGTTGCATCCTCAGCCAAGGAAATCCTGAGCGAGATTCAGCGACGATTGAACAAGTAGAAACCGCCAAAAGCGGAATTTCCAAACCGGCTCAAACTCCGCAGTCGGCCATACGGCACCGTCGCCGCCAAGAGATCAATGTCTCCGCCTTCCTCCAAGACTCGGGAGTCACCCCGCAATCACCGCCGCGCGCGCATTCTCCTCCGCGCCGGTTTTTTGCAGGTAGTAGTCGTAATCGCCTGAGTAGGTGGTCACCTTGCCTTCGGTGATGTGCAGGACCTTCGTCGCCAATGAGCGGATGAAATGCACGTCATGGGAGATGAAGACGAGTGTGCCCTCGAACTTTTGCAGCGCGAGGATCAGGCCTTCGATGGCCCAGATGTCGAGATGCGTCGTCGGTTCGTCCATCAGCAGCAGGTTCGGCGGATCGACGAGGAATTTGACCAGGTTCACGCGGCTCTTCTCGCCACCGCTGAGCACGCGGCATTTTTTATGCACGTCCTCACGCTTGAAGAGGAAGGAGCCGAGAATGCTGCGCGCTTCATCCTCGCGGATTTCCGGCGCGACGCGTTTCAGCTCCTCCAGCACGCTGCAATCGGGATCCAGCGTGTCCGCGCGATGCTGCGAGAAGTAGCCGAGCTTCACATTGGTGCCCAGTTTGCGCTCGCCCTTCTGAAACGGCACTTCGCCGGCCAGAATCTTGATCAGTGTCGATTTGCCCGAGCCATTCGGCCCCACCAGCACCGTGCGCTCGCCACGCTCGATTTCGAGGTCAAGGCCGCGATAGACCTGCTTCGTGCCGTAGGCCTGATGGATGTCCGTCAGCGCGATCAGGCGCTGTCCGCTGCGCTGCGGCTGCGGGAAATTGAAGCGGAAGGGTTTCCGCAGGGGCCGCGGCTTGTCGAGCTTGTCCATCTTCGCGAGCTGCTTCTCACGGCTCTGCGCCTGCGACGCCTTGGATGCCACGGAGCGGAAGCGGTCGATGAACTCCTGGATCTGCTCGATCTCCTTCTGCTGGTTCTTGTACGACTGATTCGCGCGCTCCCAGTTCGCCTCACGCTGTTCCAGATGCTCGCTGTAGTTGCCTTGGTAGGCGATGAAGCGGCCTTCGTCGATCTCATAGACCTGCTGCACCAGCTCATCCATGAAATCACGGTCATGCGAAATCATGAGGATCGCACCGGGGTAGTTCTTCAAATAATTGCGGAACCACATGAGCGCGATCAGGTCGAGGTGGTTCGTCGGTTCATCGAGCAGCAGCAGGTCCGGCTCCATCACCAGCAGTCGCGCCATGTGCGCACGCATCACCCAGCCGCCGCTGAACTCGCGCGCCTTGCGGTTGAAGTCATCTTCCTTGTAGCCCAGGCCCTTGAGGATGCGTTTCGCCTTCGCCTCGGCCTGCGGGTTCTCCAGAGCATCATGCTTGGCATGCGCCTCGAAGTATTCCGGGCCGGCCACATCGCCAGCGGCTTCAAACTCACGCAGAATCTTCTCCAGCGCCTCAATCTCGCCCGCCTTCCCCGTCGCCACCTCCAGCACGGTCTCCTCGCCGACGGGTTCGCTCTCCTGCGGCAGATAGCCGACGGTCGTCCACTCATCGCGGATGATTTCCCCGGCGTCCGGCGTGTCCGTTTTGAGGATCAGCGAGAACAAGGTCGATTTGCCCGCGCCGTTCGGCCCCACCAGCGCCACGCGCTCGCCATAGTTGATGGTCATCGACGCGGCGCTGAAAAGCGTGCGTGCATTGAAGGTCTTGGTGACGTCGCGGATCGTTAGCATTGCCTCTGCGTATCACCGTGGCGCCACCACTGCACGTGGTTTGTGCTCCGTGAGGATTTTTGACAGCGGCACCTCCACCGCATTTTCCCGGCCTAGGAACTCCAAAAGGACGCGCACCCGGTCCGCGCCGCTGAGCATCGCGTTCACGATGCCCTTCAGGCCGCGCATCGGCCCCTCGGTCAGTTCCACAGTATCTCCGACCTTCACGTCCACCAGCACCTCGCAAATTTCCACGTCGTGCATTTCCTTCTTCAGCTCCGCAATGGCCCTGTCAGGCACCGAAGTGAGGCTTCCGCCGAAATCGACCACCCGGATCACGCTCTGGGAGTATTTCACCGCCCGCATCGACTCGCTGGGAATGAACCGGGCGAAAAAATAGCTCGGAAACAGCGCCTCGACGAACCAGACCTTGCCCCGCCGTGTGCTCTTTTGAAAACGGATGCGCGGGCAGTAGGTCTCCACGCCTTCCAGCCCCGCCATCATCGAGGCGGCGATGTGTTCACACTTCGGGCGCGTGTGGACGACATACCATGCCAGGGTGTTTTCTTTCTTTTCTTTCATGCAGGGGGGAACGGCCTCAAACTGTCGCTTCACACTGCCACGGCAACCTCAATCCTCCCGCAGGAACATCGCGTTTGCGCATTTGGGCGGTCTGCGCCACCTATGCGCCCGTTTTTCTCCGCCCGCAGCGCATGTTTGCCGACCTCTACGACTATCTCTACCACCAAGCTCCCGCCGGCGGCATTCCGCTGAAAGGAACCGGCATCGTCGTGGCGCTCGCACTCATCGCGACGCATGGCTGGGCGCTGAAAAACACCGCCAAGACCCAGGCTTTCCTCAAAACCTTCCCCCGCACTTTCAAGTGGGGCGTGATTCTTCTCACGATTGATTTTCTCTGGAGCGTTTTCGCCCTCGCAAACATGGACATGGGCGAGTTCTTCCACATGCGCCGCACCTTCATCATGATCGTCGCCGGCGGTTTCGTGGCGGTGCTGATCTATGTGAAGGAATTCCTCGCCGTGCGTGCTCTTGGCGCGCTCATGCTGCTGGTCGCCGGCCCCGTGCTCACCGCCGCCTTTCTACAGCCGCAGACCAGCCGCCTGCTGCTGCCCATCCTGGCCTACGTCTGGATCATCGTCGGCATGTATTTCATCGGCATGCCCTTCCTCATGCGTGACTGGATCAACTGGGTCGTCGCCAAACCGCAGCGCTGGAAACTCGCGACGTATTCCGGCATCGCCTACGGCGTGGTGCTGCTTGTGACGGCGATTCTGTTCTACTGATGAAGCCACAGCCCCGCGTCCTCGTCATTCGTGGCGGCGCGATTGGCGACTTCATCCTCACGCTGCCCGCGATCCGGCTGCTGCGCGAAACCATTGCTGGATGTCACCTTGAAGTCATCGGCTACCCCGCCATCGCCGAACTCGCCCGCACCGCCGGTCTCGCGGATTCCGTGCGTAGTCTCGAACACCGCACGATGGCCCCGCTGTTCGCCAAAACCGCGCCCATCGACGAAGCGCTTGCGGAGCACCTGCGCAGCTTCAATCTCGTCGTCAGCTTCCTTTACGACCCCGACGGCCTCTTCCGCGCCAGCATGGAACGCGTCGGCGTCAAAACGCTCATCGAATGTTCACCACGCGTGCAAAGCGAAGGTGAACACGCATCGAAGCAGCTCGCGAAGGGCCTGGAAAAGCTCGCGATGTTCCTGGAGGACGATCACCTGCACCGAGCGCATTTCGAGCGCCGCCTTGATGACAAAACGCGCATCGCCATCCATCCCGGCAGCGGTTCGGAGAAGAAAAACTGGCCGCTGGAGCACTGGCTGCGGCTTGCGGACGAATTTTCCGATCACGAGGTCATTTTCATCACCGGTGAAGCCGAAGAAGCCCGTGGTGTGAAGATCCCGCAGCACACGAACTGGCATTCCCTGCCGCTCTCCGAACTCTCCGCCCGCCTCAGCACCTGCACGGCCTTTCTCGGTCACGACAGCGGCATCTCGCATCTCGCCGCCGCGTGCGGCGTGCCTTCGTTACTGATGTTCGGCCCCACCGATCCGGCCGTCTGGGCACCACCCCAGCCATGGGTGCAAATTTTGCGCGAGGAGAGCCATGATTTGTCCTCGCTGCCCTTTGAGCGCGTGAAATTGGCCGCTGCGCAAGTTGTGTCAAAATCGTAGCGTGTTAGCATCTCTCTCATGTCCGACGACAAAAAAACCGCACGTTTCCGCACCTTCCTCATCCTCGGCGCTCCTGGCAGCGGCAAGGGCACGCAGGGCAAGGTGCTTGGTTCCATCCCCCGTTTTCACCACCTCGCTTGTGGAGACGTTTTTCGCTCCCTCGACACCCGCACGACGCTCGGCCAGAAGTTTGTCGAATACTCCAGCCGTGGCGAGCTCGTGCCTGACGATGTGACCGTGCAGCTCTGGCGCGCGAACATCATTCAGCGAGTGGATTCCCATCAGTTCAAGCCCGAGATCGACTTCCTCGTGCTCGACGGCATCCCGCGCAATGTCGAGCAGGCCAAATACATGGAAGAGGACATCGAGGTGCTCAAAGTTTTCCACCTCTCTTGTCCCGACCGTACCGAACTGGCCCGCCGCCTGCGCAAACGCGCGCTCAAGGACAACCGCTTCGATGATGCGAACGAAAGCGTGATTCAAAACCGCTTTGCCACCTACGAAGCCGAAACCAAGCCGATCCTCGATCACTACGCAGGCGAACGCATCGTCGATATCGACGCCAGCCAGTCACCCGCCAAGGTGCTCTACGACATCCTCGGCAGCGTCATGACCCTGGAAGTCTGGCGCGAGCAGGAAAAGCTGCGGATCTAGTGCTGCGATGCGCGTCCTCTTCATCGGCACCGGCGACATCGGCCTTCCCTCGTTGGAATGGCTGCTCAACACGACCAAACACGAAGTCGTCGGCGTCGTCACGCAGCCGGACAAGCCCGTGGGCCGCAAACAGGTGCTCACCCCGCCACAGATCAAAGTGTGTGCGCTCGCCGCAGGCATTCACGTCATCCAACCGCCTAAAATTCGTCATGCCGTCGAGGAGTTGAAGGCTTTCAACGCCGATGTCGCCGTCGTCGTGGCATACGGCCAGATTTTGTCCCGCGCTGTGCTCGACGTGCCGAGATTCGGCTGCCTGAACATCCATGCCTCGCTGTTGCCCCGTCACCGCGGTGCCGCTCCCATTCAGGCCGCGATTCGCGATGGCGACACAGAAACCGGCGTCACCATCATGTTCATGGATGAAGGCCTCGATACCGGCGACATCCTGCTGATGAAGCGCCTGCCCATCGCCGCTGACGACACTGGCGGCAGCCTGCATGACAAGCTTGCGCTTCAAGCCCCCGCCGCGCTCGAAGAAGCGCTCGATCTCCTCGCCTCGGGCAACCCACCGCGTGAGAAGCAAAACGACGCCGAGGCCACGCATGTTCGCAAACTCACCCGCCAGGACGGCCGCATCGACTGGAATCGTCCCGCCATCGAACTCGACCGTCTCATTCGCGCGTTCACGCCGTGGCCAGGCACTTCCTGCGTGCTCAAGGATGCACAGATGAAGATCCATCGTGCTCAAGTCATCCCCGATGCCGAAGTCTGCCCATCACCCGGCACGATTGTCAGTGCTGATGCCAACGGCATCGTCGTGAGCTGCGGCAGCGGCCTGCTGAACCTGCTCGAAGTCCAAATCGAAGGCAGCAGACGTTTGTCTGCCGCCGACTTCTTGCGCGGGCACCCGCTGCAAGCGGGCGATGTGTTGTTGTAGGCCGGATTATTCCTGCAAGAAGACAAACACGCCCTTCTTGTTGCCGACGATCACATCGGTCTTGCCGTCCTTGTTCACGTCACCGGCGGAAACCTGGGTGCCGACACCGCTGTCGTTGTCGATTTGATGCGGAATCAAATCAGCGCTGCCTTTGCCATCGCGTTTGATCTGGAACCAATACAAAACGGCGGGCGCAGCGGGTTCGGCGTCCTTGTTTGGGCCGTGCGCCCAGTAGCGCTTGCCGGTGATGAGATCGAGCACGCCGTCGCCATCGACATCCGCCAGCGTGGTGGCGTGGGTTTGGGTGAACTTCACGCCGTGCGGGCTGTCCTCCGGCTTCTCACCGAGAATCTGATGCGTGGCGAAGCTTCCATCAGCCTTCTGCTCATACCAAGCGAAGCCGTAGCCATGCGCGTCCCAGCTCGTGAGCACGTCGTTGCGGCCATCGCCATTCACATCATAGACCTGCATCTGCGAACCACCGCGGGCACCGGCAGGGGCAAAAGGCACTTCATGGAATGCCCACTCTTCCGAAGCCGTGCCCGGCTGCTCGCGCCAGCCGTCCTTGTCGAGGATGTCAGGACGCTTGTCGCCATTGATGTCGCCGAAGCCGTAGCCATGCGTGTAGCGGAAGTAGCGCTTGATGTCCGGCTTGGCGATGGCGTGATAGGTTCCCCGTTGCGTGGGATTCGCCCAGTCTAGGGATGCATAGCCAAGGCGGCCACCCGTGTGGCAGATCAGCTCGGGTTTGCCATCGCCGTCCATGTCGCCGAGTTGCGGGGATTCATTGTCCGTCACGTCGAAAATGATGTGACGCTTCCACGCTTCGGTGGTGCGCTTGCCGGGATTCTCATACCAGGCCGTGATGTCGCCCGGCCAGGAGAACACGAGGATGTCCATCTTGCCGTCCGCGTTGAAGTCGTGCGTGTAGCTGAGGAAGTAATCGGAATAGCCGAGCGGATCGACGGCCTTGCCTTTGTACTCAGGCGCGGACTCGATGAACTTCGCGTGATTCGGAACGTACTGCTCGTCCGTCAGCGGCTTGTTGCGCTCAGCCTTCGGCGCGCTGTAAGCGGAACGCTCCTTGAATTCCGGCCCCCACCACACAAACGGCCCCGCGCAGATGTCGTTGTTCCCGTCTTGGTCAAAATCCGCGAAGTGCGCGCCTTCGCACCAGAACTCGTTGGAGAGCGTGAGCTTTTTGAACTTCAGGTCGGCGGCGCACAGCGGTAGCGCGAGCAACAGGGTGGAGATAAGCAGTTTGGTCATGGTGGTTGGCAGGGAACAACGTGGAGGCGGATGATCTTGCAGGCAGCGACTGTTTGCAAAATCATTCACGATCCCGCAGGGGATCAAAGAGGGTAGCCAGGGGTCAAAGACCCCTGGATCAAGTCGCGACAGCGAACACTCCCAAGGACGCATGCCGGAGGCATGCGAGAAGCGTTGCGAATTTGACGTGAACGAGGAGCCTTTGACGGCTTCTTGCATCCCTCCGGGATGCGCCCTTGAGGGCGACGAGGTGTTTTCGCCTTGTCCGGTGGTGTTCAGCCGCTTCGCGGCTTCGACCACCGGCTACCTTCTTTGATCCCTCCGGGATCGAACTTCATTCAATCGAGAAACTTCCCAGGGTTCAGAATCCCGTTCGGATCGAGGGCCGCTTTCAGCCGCAGGTGCGTTTCATGCGCGGCAGGAGAGACGGCCTCACGCCACCAGCGTTTTTTGGCGATGCCGATGCCGTGTTCACCAGTGATCGCGCCGTTCCAGGCGATGATTTGATGGAACAGGCGGTCGAGCGCGGCCTCGGCGCGTTCGCGGATCGCGGCATCGTCCATGGTGGGCACCATGATGTTCACGTGAATGTTTCCATCGCCCGCGTGTCCAAAGCTGGCGACGGGGAAACCGAACTCGGCCTGCAACTGCTCGGCGAAATCGACGAGTTCAACGAGTTTGCCGCGTGGCACAACGATATCCTCGTTCAGTTTGATCAAACCGGTGTTCCGCAGGCTATAACTGAACTCGCGGCGCAATTTCCAGAACGCCTCGCAGGCTTCCTCGCCCATCGCTTCCTGCAAACAGATGCAGCCGAGCTCGCGCACGAGCTTCGCGAGCTGTTGCAGCTCGCCTTTGACCGAATCGGCCTGGCCGTCGATCTCGACGAGTAGATGCGCATCGCCATCAGGCGTGACGGAAGCACCGAGATACTCGCGGGCGGCACGCAGCGTGAACTTGTCGGCGATTTCGAGGGCGCTGGGCAGGAAACCGCTGCCGAGGATGCGCTGCACGGCATTCGCGGCCTCGGCGAACGAATTGAAACCAGCGGAAAGCATTGCGCGCATCGGCGGATGTGGAATCAGCCGCAGCGTGGCCTCGGTGACGACACCGAGCATGCCCTCGCTGCCGACCATGAGGCCGACGAGATCGAAACCGGTCTTGTTTTTGTGACAACGCCCGCCCGCTTTCACAATCGAACCGTCTGCGAGCACCGCCTCCAAACCGAGCACATAGTGCCGGGTGACGCCATATTTCAGGCAGCGGGGCCCACCGGCGTTGGTGGCGATGTTACCGCCCAGGCTGCATTCTTTGAGCGAAGCCGGGTCGGGTGGATAAAACCAACCGAGTTTGCGTACCGCAGCCTGCAAATCTCCCGTGATCACACCCGGCTCGACGACAGCCACGCCGTCCTCCAGCGCGATCTCCTTGATCTTGTTCATGCGGGTCACCGAAAGCGCGATGCCTCCCTTCAACGGCACCGCACCGCCGACATAGCCGACGCGAGCACCTTGCGGCGTCACAGGAATCTTGTGCTCATTCGCGAAGCGCAGCGTTTTGGAGACATCTTCAGTGCTTTGGGCATGTACGACGACGTCGGGCGCGTTGGAGGCGAACCATTTGTCCGTGCTGTGCGTGGCGAGGTCCGCCTGCGTGACGGAAACGCGGTCGGGACCGAGGAGGGAAACGAGTTGATCGGCGAGAGAGGCCATCCGAGGAGACTGGCGAAGCGTAGCGTTCGCGCAACGCGTAGAATGCGATTCCCCATGCCTCCGCTGATCACAGTCACCCATCCGAAGGGGATTTACCTCCCAGAGGCGGATTTGTGGCTTGATCCACACTTTGGGGTGAGGCGGGCGTTTGTTTCGCATGCGCACAGCGATCATGTGGCGCGGCATGATCTGACGTTTTGTTCGGAAATCACGCATCAAATCATGGCGGTGAGGAAGGTGGTGAAGAAATCCGGCGTGGTGCAGGCGCTGCCGATGCGTGGGGTGCTTGAATGGGAAGGCTGGGAGCTGCGGCTGCTGCCGGCGGGGCACATCACAGGATCGGCGATGCTGCATCTGACGCGGAAGTCGGATGGAGCCACGCTGCTCTACACGGGCGACTACAAGCTGCGGCAGGGCTTGAGCGCGGAACGTTGTGAGCTGATGCAGGCGGACACGCTGATCATGGAGACGACGTTTGGCCTGCCAAAGTATCGTTTTCCGCCTGCGGAGGAGGTGATCGCGCAAATGCTGGCGTTTGTGCGTGAAACGTTGAGTGACGGAGGCATTCCGGTGCTGCTGGGTTATTCACTCGGTAAGGCGCAGGAGATTCTGTGTGCGTTGCGAGCTGTGGAGCTGCCGGTGATGGTGCATCCGAGTGTGGCGCAGATCACGGAGGTGCTGGCTCCGCATCTGGGCGCTTTGCCGAAGTGGCGGCTTTTCAACGCGGAGGAGGCCGCATGGCATGTGCTGGTGTTTCCGCCGGGTGCGAAAATCGAGCTGCCCAAGATCCGCACGGCGATGCTGTCGGGCTGGGCGTTGCAATCGAGCGCGAAGTATCGCTATGGCGTCGATGCGGTGTTTGCGCTGAGCGATCACGCGGATCATCCCGAGCTGCACGAGACGGTCGAACGGGTGCAGCCGCGCCGGATTTACCTGGTGCATGGCTCGACGCGGGAGTTTGCGGCGGAATTGCGCGCACGCGGGCATGATGCGCGGGCGCTGGGCGCGGAGGATCAGTTGGAGTTGAGTTTTTCAGCCCACTGATTCGAGTTTCTGCCGACGGGCGAAGAACACGCGGGCGCTTTCCATGACGCCATAAGCGGTCTCCTGCGGCGTGAGTTCGGCGGTCTGGATGCGCAGGTCGGCGAGGGATTTGTAGAGTGGTTTGCGCTCGGCGAGGAGCCGTTCGAGCTTGGCCTTGGGATTTTCCTCGCCGTTGAGCAGCGGACGGTTGGAGTTCATCGCGGTGCGGCGTGCGAGGCGCTCGGGATCGGCATCCAGCCAGACGGTGTAACCGAGATGACGCAAGAGCGGCAGATTGCGCGGCTGTGTGACGATGCCGCCGCCGGTGGCGATGACGCAGCCACGTCTGCCGAGCAATGAGCGCAGCGCCGTGGATTCACGCAGGCGGAATCCGGCCTCTCCTTCACTGGCAAAGATGTCGGGGATGCTCTTTCCGGCGGTTTCGACGATGAGATGATCGGTATCGACGAGCTGGAAGCCGATCATCTGGGCGACGATGCGACCGACGGTGGTTTTTCCCGATCCCATGAGGCCGATGAGCAGGATGTTCGGCTGGCGGGGCAGGGGAACTTCGCTGGCACCCTGAACGAGGCTGAAGATGGACGGGACGAGATCGGGGTCGTCTCGCAGGGCATCAAAGTAACTTGGATATCGCGGCTTCCATCCTGATGCGTGAAGTTTGGTGTTGGAGACGCGCTTGTGGCTCCAGCCGCGTTTGCGATTGGGATCGGGCTCGCGCACGGGAGGCAGTTTGAGGCCAAAGATAGCACACAAGCGTTCGGAGCATTGCTTCTGCGTCATCTGGGCGTCATCGACAACGTTGAAGATGCCGCCCAGACGTTGTGTGACGATATGGGCGAGCGCGGCAGCGGCATCGTCGGCATGAATTTGATTCAGCAGGCGACCCTGGCCGTTGTTGCCTTCGATGGCCGCCTTGCCCTCGAGCAGGTTTTTCAAAACGAAGGACCGTTCCGGCCCGTAAATACCCGCGAGGCGGGCGACGGCTCCACCCGCGTTTAATGCGATGTTCTCAGCTTCACGCAGCAAGCGTCCTGTGTCGCGCTCCGGCTCAGCGGGGCTGCTTTCATCGACGATTTCGCCGCTCACCTGCGGATAGACGCTGCTGCTGCTGCTGTAGAGCGCGAAAGCCTGCGGAAACGCCGTCACCAGATGGCGCATGCCATCGACATAGACGGCTTGATACATTTCGGCGCCGCCACGGCTGGAACTGGCGCAATGAATGACGGCGTCGATGCCGGTGACATTGAGTTTGGCAACGGAATCGCGATCCGAGATGTCGCAGGCTTCGGTGCGCCAGGGTTTGGCGGCGAGACGTGCGGCGGATTCGGGCGAATGGGTGAGACCGATCACCTCATGCCCGGCGGCGTGAAGGAGATCGGCGGCACGTTCGCCAACAAAACCACAACCAGCGATGAGCACCTTCATGAGGGACGGTGTTTCTGATAATAAGCGAGGATGCCGCTCACGATCCCGCGCACGTAGTCCTCGACGGCGCTGGTCTGCAGCCGTCCGGCGGTGAGCGTGCGGCCGAGGTAGTGGCCGTTGAGCAGGCGGCGGTAGGTTTCCTCGTGATTCATGACGAAAGGTTCGAGGTAAACGACCGGGCACTGATACAGGCGGTTGGCGAGGAGGTTGCGCGCATAGATATAGGCGTTCGAGCCGACGTGGCGTGCGTTGGGCGTGGTATAAACATAGGCGGGCAGCTCCGTCGCAGACCGCATGCCATTGGCCACGGCTTCTGCGAGCGGCAGTTCCTCCTCGTGAATGCGTGAGAACAGGCGATGGAACATCTCAAAGCGCACGTCCTGCTGCTCCAGTTCCACTGGTGAGTAGCAGCCGTTCACGAGGATATGCATGTGATTCATCGGTGAGAACTGCGGCGCGGTGGCATCGCCCCAGGCCTCGGCGTTGAAGTGCAGGCAGAGCACGACGTCGGGCTTGATGGTCTCGTTGACCTTTTTGGCCCGCGCCTGGATCTCGCTGACGCGGTAGAAGAGCTTCTCGCTCTGCCATTGCACGGTGAGGATCTTCGCATCGCCAGTGAGATTGTTGTAGTTCTCCTGCGGCTGCGGAAAGCCCGCCTCGGTGAGGATTTGACGCGCGGGATCGGCCAAGTCGGCAGGACGCCGGTCGGTGACAGGCTCCGTACGGTCGCGCACGAGGGAGACGTAGGCCCCGAGGGCCTTGAGCCGTTCGGCGAGGATCTGGGCGGTGATGAGGGTGAGCTGGCCTTCCTGGATGGCCTCGCCGGGTGCGAAGCTCAAATAGCGCTCCTCCATCTGCGCATAACCGCCGCCGATGTGGCCGGGGTCGATGGCGATGTGGACATCGCTCAACGGCGGGCGGCCCTTGAGCGGCGGCATTTCGGCGGCACGCCGCCAGGTGCGCGTGCCGGGCAGGGGGGATTCCGCACGGGTGGCGAAGCCGATGCGTGCTTCGGGCTTCGAAGGGTCGCCGGTTTTCACCACCACACCGTCGGATTCCAGCTTCCACGGCGGCGGCAGGGGTGAAAGATCGGAATAAATATCCCGCATCACGGCTTCAAACTCGGCGCGCGTCAGCGTTTGATGAAACGCCTGCAATTTGGCCCAGTCCGGCTTGGTGCCGAGAGCACTCAGGCGATCCAGCCGTGCAACGGGCGGAGTGATGGGCGAAGCGACCAGAGGCGTCGTCACAGGAGCCGCGCCTGGTGTGATTTGTGAAGGCGTGAGCGCGGGTGCCGGAGCTGAGGGAACAGCAGGTGGTGGAGCGGGCGCGATCGTCTGGGTCATGCCCGGCGTCGCCATCAAGCACGCGAACATGACCGCCGCCGGCGAACAAGCGCGCATCATTCGTTTCATCATAAAGTGCATCCTAGACTTGATCCCCGGCTTCATCATCTACTAAGTAGCGGCACGATGAACGACAACACGGCTGACCCTGCGGACGGACTGTTCCGCCTGCTTTTTTTGGGCGATGTGGTGGGCGAACCGGGGCGCAAGGCGGTCGCCGTGCTGCTGCCCTTGCTCAAAGAGGAGCTCAAAATCGACTTCGTCGTCGTGAACGGCGAGAACTCCGCCGGAGGCCGCGGCATCACGCCGAAGATCGCCATCAGCCTGATGCGCGCCGGTGCGGCGGTGGTGACGAGCGGGGATCACATCTGGGATCAGAAGGAGATCGTGTCCTATCTCGGCGAGGAGCCGCGCATGCTGCGGCCGATGAACTATCCCGCAGGCACGCCGGGCAGCGGCTTCATCGTGCTGGAGTCAAAAAAGTGCAAAGTGGCCGTGGTGAACCTGCAGGGGCGCACGTTCATGAACCAGCAGCTCGACAATCCCTTTCCCGCCATCGCCGCCTGTGTCGAAAAACTCCGTGAGGAGACGCCGGTGATCTTCGTCGATTTCCACGCTGAGGCCACGAGCGAAAAAGTCGCCATGGGCTGGCATCTCGACGGCAAGGTCTCCGCTGTCGTCGGCACGCACACGCATGTGCCCACCGCTGATGAACGTGTGCTGCCAAAGGGCACCGCGTTTCAAAGCGATGCCGGCATGTGCGGCCCGATGGATTCCGTCATCGGCAGCCAGATCGAGCCTGTGCTCGAACGTTTTCACACGATGATGCCCACGCGCTTCGGCGTTGGTCGCGGCGCGGTGCGCGTCAATGGCGCCCTGATCACCATCGATCCCGCCACCGGCAAGGCGCTGAGCATCGAGCGCATCGCCCGGACGTGGCATGAGTGAATCAGGCTTGGTTGCGCAGGGCCGCTCGCAGGCTGGTGATTTCTTGATTTACCAGCTCGTCGGCGGGATCTGTCAGCGATTCCCGAACCACATCGCGCAGGGCTTGTGGTAGACGTCTGGCCAGCCGCGAAATCTTTTGGCGTGTATTGTCCTCCGTAATGTTCAGCGCCTGAGCCGCATCGGCATAGGACAGGTCTTTTGGGGAACCCCCGGTGAGGAACGGACGCAGCACGCTGAACTCAGTGGCGGCAGCACCTTCACCCACACGATCCACCGCCGCTTGAATCATCATCCTGGCCCACGCCTGATCGAAGACCATCTCGGGCGTCGCGGCGGAATCGATGGCATCCACCTGGTAGCGGCCCTCTGCCGTCTCTAGCTCCAGCGAGAGGATTTCCCGCCCACCGCCGCGTTTTTGGGCAGCGGCGGCCTCCGCTGCATGGGAGAGCTGGCTTTGAAACGACAGCAGTAGAAACGTCCGCAGCCGACCGCGTGCCGGATCGGCATTGTCGAGAAGGTCGTTCTCCATCAGCCGCTGGAAAAAAATCTGCGTCTGGTCCCGGGCATCCTCCTCCCGCCAGCCCTTGCGCCGGGCAAAGGCATACAGGGGATACCAGTAGGCCGTGTAAAAGTCTCCCAGCGCCCGCATGGCCGTCTGCCGCTCCCGCGATCCGCGGGCCTGGGCGACCATGCTCCAGCGGGTGGGGGAGAAGGGCGAGTTTCCAGGGTTCAGCGAGGCGTCAGGCATGGCGGCCCCGATCCTGCCACAGGCAGGCTGAAAAGAAATTCACTTTGTTTGTCACAAGGCGGCGGGCGGTCCGGCAAAGGCACTTGAAGATCACTTCACTCCTATGAAAACAAAAACAAACAATACGGTCAAAATCCTTCTGTTCACCATTGCCGCAATGATGCTTGCTCCTCTGCAAGTGCAGGCAAAGCAGTGTGTTGAGTACGCACGCGAACGGTCAGGCATCCCGATTTATGGAGATGCCTGGACATGGTGGGACTCCGCCATCAGAGGCAACTATCACGTCAGCAACACCCCTCGTGTTGGCTCGGTGCTTGTCTGGCCCCGCCAGACAGGAATGGCCACTTACGGACATGTCGCTTATGTGTCCCAGATCGTCTCATCAGACGTCATCAAAATCGACCATGCAAATTGGTCTCCGCTTGGTGCTGTGGACGGAAAAGTTTACACAGGCATCTATGTGAAAGACTTGTCCGGCGGGAATTGGACGAGTGTTAAAGTTCAATATGGGAATGTGGTCAATGGCACGATCAAATACGGAAGCACCTCATGGCGGGTAAACGGGTTCATTTCTCGCACCCCCCCCAACACCGCCCCGGTCATTGCCAACCTCTCAGCCTCCTCAGATTACCTGGGTAATGTCATCGTGAGTTTCAACGTCAACGACACCACCGGCGATCGTGTTGCTCAGACGGATGTTTGGGTGCGGTTGGGCACTACTGCCATCACTGGAACTTATGTTGCGACCACCAACAATTCAAACCTGGGAGCTCACCGGGTGGTCATCCCGGCGGCAAACCTGCGCGGCAGATTGTTCAATGGTTCATATTACACGGCAGGAGTCCGGGCCTTTGACAGTGCGTGGCTGAGCAGCGGCGACCGGTTTAGCAATTCCTTCCCCTACAACCAGCCCGCCGTAACCTCCGCCCCGGAGATTGGCATCAGCATCTCCGGCACGCAGATTGCCTGCAATAGCAGCCAGAACTCGGCGGCGAACTTCACCAGCACCACGGTCGGCTCCGAGCAGTACAATCGCTACACCATTGCGAACACCGGCACCGGCACGCTGACGGTGGGAGCGCTGAATCTGAGCAACACGACGGACTTCAGCATCTATGCCTACCCTGCCTCCAGTGTGGCCCCCGGCCAGACGACCTCGTTTTCCATCAAGTTCCGCCCCACCAGTGCCGGCACCAAGAACTGCACGTTGAACCTGACGAACAACGACTCCAACGAAAACCCCTACTCGTTCACCATCTCCGGCACCGCCCAGGGCGGCAGCACCACCATCACGACCACCAGTGCCATGGAGCGCTATGCCGCGAAAAACACGAGCTGGCTGGGCACCTTCACAGGAACCACCCATCAGGACAGCACCTTCTCCTACCGCTATTACAGCAGCGGCGTCTGGCTGGCGAACCAGACCGGCACCAACAATGTGTGGTATCTGTGGAGCGGGACGTGGTACTCTGTAGGCAGCCAGTAAACCGCGCTCTGCGACCGAACCCACGACACTTGCTGACAAGCCCGCCCCGGTGAAGAACTTCTGCTTCACCGGGGCCTTTCCCTGCAACACCGCTCATGAAAACGTCTTTTCCCTTCCCTCTGATGATCGCCGCCTGCGCTGCCTTGGTGGGGCTTGCCAGCGTGGCGGGCTTTTTTATGTTCAAGGAACCCAAGCCGCCGCTCGCGCAGCCCCTGCAGCCGCAGATGCGCACGTCCCGCACCTCTCCGCCGAGCGCCGCCGCACCGCTGTCGGAGCAGGTTCAGCCTTCGGCGTCATCCGTTAAAACGGCGGACGTGACTGCCCTCGGCATACGACTTGCCAAGGCCACGCCCGAGGAAACCATTCAAATCAGCGGGGAGCTTGCTGCCCAGGGCAAAGCGGCCGAGCCTGGCCTCATCGCCGCCCTCAAAGAGCCGCTGCCAGCAGGTGTGCGCGGCAGCATCGCCAACATCCTCGGCAGGATCGGCAGCGACGGCGGCATCCAGGCCGCGATGGACGCCGTAATCGCGGAAACAGACCCCGCCACGCGCAACGCGCTGATCTCCGGCCTCACTGCGGGTGTTGAATCACCGGAAGCCGCCGGCCTGCTCGCCAGCGCAGCACTGATCACCGATGATCCGGCGCTGCTGGCACCAGTGGTCGAAACCGTGGGCCGTCTGGGGGATGAGCCGGTGTTGCGTGATCTCGTCGGCATGTTTCAGGAACCCGAAACCAGTGCTGGTCAGCGTGTGATTATTGCGCAGATGATCGCCGCGCTGAGGAATCCCGAGCTTGGCACCCTGCTGGCCGGAATGGCTGCATCGGACGCGACGGGGCAGCCTTTGCGTGAGGCAGCGGAGACGGCGATCAAACAGCAAAGCAGCACCAGTGCTCCAAACGCGAACCCATGAGGATCTGTCGAGTGTGGAACTTCAAGCAGGAACTACCACTTCAGCGCCCGTGCCTCCGCCGCTTCCTGGGGGAGAGCCAGCTCCAGCATCCAGTCGGCAGCCTTGGCCGCATAAGCCGTCAGCACGTCGGCACTGTAGATATTCACGTCCGCATCCCGCAGCCGCTTGAGGGTGAGGCGAGCGAGAAACGTGGTCCGTACCTTCCTCTGTGCGGCGTCCTGGATGTCCAACGTCTCTTTGCGAGCCAACGACACCGGTACCAAGGGATGCCATGGCGCTTGGTCAGCGCAGTCGGTGATGGTGGGTGTATAAATGCGTGCCTGTATCAGCCAGCGGCCAATGGCGGTGCGAATGGGGTCATCGGTCCAAGGTGATGTAGTACGATCTTCCGGCAGCATTTGGGACCACTTAAGGATGGCGTGCTGCCAGTATTCACCGTCATTTGGCGGACGGGCAACGAAGGCATGAACCACGTCTTGGGCATGAGCAAGTTCATTTGCGGGAACGGGGTGTAGTTGCTCGTTGGATTGGAATCGCAGTCCAGAGGCTAGGCTTAGCGCAGCAGACCATTCCTGCGAGATCGCTGCATCTACCTCGCCGAGACACGTGCAGTCTATCACCCGCGCGGTAAAGTCAGAGCAGCCCACTGCGAAGTGGCGGCCGTCGGGGCTGAAATTCACCGAAGTCACGGAACCGCCAAACTCCGTCCTGCTGATCTCTTTGCCGCTGGCCGCCTCAATCACCCGCACGGTCTTGTCCGCGCTGCCCGCTGCGAGGTAGCGGCCGTCGGGGCTGAAACTCACCGAGGTCACGGAACCGCCAAACTCCGCCCTGCTGATCTCCTTGCCGCTGGCCACCTCGGTCACCCGCGCGGTAAAGTCAGAGCAGCCCACTGCGAGGTGGCGGCCGGCGGGGCTGAAACTCACCGAGGTCACGGAACCGCCAAACTCCGCCCTGCTGATCTCCTTGCCGCTGACCGCCTCGATCACCAGCACGGAATTGCCCCTGCACCCCGCCGCGAGGTAGCGGCCATTGGGACTGAGACTTAGCGACTTCACTGGGCCATCAAACTCCACCGTGCATATCTCCTTGCCGCTGGCCACCTCGATCACGCGTGCGGTCTTGTCCGAGCTGCCTGCCGCGAGGTAGCGGCCGTCGGGGCTGAAACTCACCGAGGTCACGAGACCGCCAAAGTCCGCCTTGCTAATCTCCTTGGTGGTCGTCGCCTCGATCACGCGTGCGGTCTTGTCTGAACAGCCCGCTGCGAGATAGCGGCCGTCGGGGCTGAAACTCACCGAGGTCACGGAACCGCCAAACTCCGCCCTGCTGATCTCTTTGCCGCTGGCCGCCTCGATCACCCGCGCGGTCTTGTCCGCGCTGCCCGCTGCGAGGTGGCGACCGTCGGGGCTGAAATTCACCGAAGTCACGGAACCGCCAAACTCCGCCCTGCTGATCTCCTTGCCGCTGGCCGCCTCGATCACCCGCACGGTCTTGTCCGCGCTGCCCGCTGCGAGGTGGCGGCCGTCGGGGCTGAAATTCACCGAAGTCACGGAACCGCCAAACTCCGCCCTGCTGATCTCCTTGCCGCTGGCCGCCTCGATCACCCGCGCGGTCTTGTCTGAACAGCCCGCTGCGAGGTGGCGGCCGTCGGGGCTGAAACTCACCGAGGTAACGGAACCACCAAACTCCGCCCTGCTGATACTCACTGAACCGCGAAATACCATTCTACTGATCTCCTTGCCGCTGGCCACCTCGACCACACGCACGGTTTTGTCAGAGTTGCCCGTCGCGAGGTGGCGGCCGTCGGGGCTGAAACTCACCGAGGTCACGGCAGCGCCAAATTCCGCTTTGCTCATTTCCTTGCCAGTGGCCACCTCAATCACCCGCGCGGTCTTGTCCGCGCTGCCCGCCGCGAAGGAGCGGCCCTCGGGACTGAAACTCACCGACCACACTTGATCGCCAAACTTCGCTTTGCTCATTTCCTTGCCGGTAGCCGCCTCAATCACACGCACGGTATTGTCCTCGCTTCCCGCTGCCAAGTAGCGGCCATCGGGGCTGAAGGCGATGCAGTTTACCACCCCCGCAAAAGCCGAGACCGATCGTGTGCGCCAGATGGGGGCGCTGGTCCCAAAGGCATTGGCCGCACTTGCCGCCAAGGCGGTGGTATTCATTGGGCGATACTCTAGAGCACGGTCAATGTAAGCCAGCCCCTCGCCATTGCGGTGCTCATAAAAAGCACGCACGGCAGCTTCGTGATCACTGCGGCTCGCTTTCCACAGAAGCTCGTCTTGCCGCGCTTTCTCAGAGGCCAGTTGTTCCTTGGCACGTCGCTCGCCATCCGCCCGCTCGGCTTCGGCCGCCTGCGCCCGTCTGGCTCGAACCAGTCCCATGCTGGTCCCCACCAGTCCTGCAATCAGCGAGACCGTGATCACCGCAGCAGCTCCAAAGGCCAGTCGGTTGCGCCGCACCGTCTTGCGGATGCGATAGGCCGCGCTCGGTGGTCGTGCGGTAATGGGTTCGTCATTCAAGTGCCGCTGCACATCTGCCGCGAGGCCCGACACGGTCTCGTAGCGACGCTGGCGGTCCTTCTCCAGGCACTTCATCACGATCCAGTCCAGATCACCGCGCACGGCATGGGGAAGACGAGTCGATTCCATTCCCCGCCGTTGCGCAGCAGTGGCTTGCTGGTCCGCTGCCAGTGACGTGATGCGGTTCGAGGGACGCGGCGGATCTTGTTCCCTGATGCGGCGCAGGATGGCCTCCAGCGCGACGTGAACAAATCCTGCATCATCCAGTGGCAGGGTGCCGGTGAGCAGTTCGTAGAGCACCGCACCGAGGCTGTACACATCCGAACGGGTGTCGATGTCCTGGTGCAGTGGGTCCGCCTGCTCGGGACTCATGTAGCCGGGCGTGCCGATGACCTGTCCGGCGAGGGTTTGCAGTGTTTCAGCGGTAAGACTGCGCTCGGTGGCCTTTGCCACGCCGAAGTCAATGACGCGCACCACCGGCGCGTCATCATGCTCGCTCACAAGAATGTTGGAGGGCTTCAGATCACGATGAATCACGCCTTTCTGGTGCGCGTGCTGAATGGCCTGACAGACTTGAATGAACAGCTCCAGCCGCTGGCGGATGGTCAGGCGGTTGCGGTCGCAGTAGGTGGTCAGCGGTTCACCCTTCACCAGTTCCATGACGAAGTAGGGCCGTCCGGCGTCCGTGACCCCGGCATCGAACACGCGGGCGATGTTCGGGTGGTCCATGATCGCCAGCGCCTGGCGCTCCTGCTCGAAGCGGGCGATGACTTCGCGCGTGTCCATGCCGAGCTTGATGATTTTCAGCGCCACCTGCCGTGCCACCGGTTTCGACTGCTCCGCGCGCCACACCGAACCGAAGCCGCCTTCACCGAGCACTTCGACCAACGTGTAGCGGCCGATCACCTGACCGGGCTGCTCGTAGATCCTGCCCGGTGAATGATGGTCGATGATGGTTTTCGCGTCATCAGCTTCCAATGCCTGCGCAAACAAGGCATCGGTGAAGTTTTCGGAGCTTGCAGGAGCAGGGTCGGACATGGGGTCGAGACAGGAGCTTCAGCAGAACGCTGCTGGAAGTCGAGCACTCTGTTCATGAGCGGCATTTGGAGCGGGTTTGGCTTGGGAGGCAGAGGGTGTTCCTGCACTTCTCAGCTCCTGCTTTGACGCCGGCATGATTACGGCTTCGTTGTTTCCGGTGGCTGTTGTTGCTCCAGCAGTTCGCTGGCTCTGGTCAAATTTGCCCGCACATTGGCCGGCCACGAGAGACTTTTGCCACTCAGCTTGCCGTCTGTTTCAAGCTGCTCCAGAATCTGCAGCGCCCTAGTGAGCATTGCCACAGCGTCAGCATGCCTGTGCTGCCTGCCGAGAGCGAGCGTACATTGGTTGAGACCATCAGCCAGCAGACGCCTGGCCTCATGGTCCTGGGCATTGAGCGCGAGGATACGCTCGTAAGTTTCGATCTGCCCTGCCCACAACCCGGAGGACCTGGCCCATTCGCTCAGTTGCCCATGATGCAGGCATTTGAACTGTTGACGCCGATGCCTGCCGCGTGACAGCATCGCCGTTTTTCCCAACCGTTCATGGAATCCACCCTTCGACCCTCCCGCGCCCGTCAGGTGGTGCTCTTCTTTGCCGTTACGCTGGCGATCATCACTTACATCGACCGGGTGTGCATCTCGCAGGCGGCGCCGATGATGCAGGAGGAACTGGGGCTGACGAAGACGCAGATGGGCTATGCTTTTGCGGCGTTTGGCTGGGCCTATGCGCTGTTTGAAATCCCCGGCGGCTGGCTGGGCGATCGCATCGGGCCGCGAAAAGTGCTGATGCGGGTGGTTTCGATGTGGTCCATCTTCACTGTGGCCACCGGCTGGGCGTGGAATCTGGTTTCGCTGGTCGTTTCGCGTTTCCTTTTTGGCGTGGGAGAGGCGGGTTGCTTCCCGAATCTGACCAAGGCCTTCACGCTGTGGTTCCCGGTGGCCGAGCGTGTGAAAGCGCAGGGCATTCTCTGGCTCAGCGCGCGCTGGGGCGGGGCCTTCACGCCGTTGCTCGTCGGCTGGATGCTCGCGAGCGGCACGGAAGGGAAAGTCGGCCTCGGACTGCACTACAAGTGGGTGTTTTTGATCTTCGGACTGCTCGGCGTGGTGTGGGCGCTGTCGTTTTTCCACTGGTTCCGCGATCATCCCAAGGATCACCCGTCGGTGAGTGCCGCCGAGCTGGCGCACATCGGTGAAACGGAGCCTCCCGGTGATCACGCCATGCCGTGGGCGCGGCTGGTCGCCTCACGCACGGTCTGGATGCTGTGGGCGCAGTACTTCTGCATGTCCTACGCCTGGTATTTCTACATCACCTGGTTTCCGACTTATCTGAAGGAGAAGTTCACCACGCTCACGGACATGGAGCGTGCCCTGCTTGCCTGCGTGCCGCTGTTCTTCGGCGGCATCGGTTGCATCACCGCCGGGATGCTCTCCGCGCGGCTGGATCGGATGTTTGGCAGCATCGCGCGGACGCGTCGCTGGCTCGGCGTGCTTGGCATGAGTGTTGCCGGGGTCATGCTGTTGATCTCGATGCAAACGGATGCACCGCTCGCGTCGGTGCTGGCCATCGGGCTCGCCGCCTTGTGCAACGACCTCGCCATGCCTGGTGCCTGGGGTGCCTGCATGGATGTGGGCGGACGTCATGCCGGGGCGCTTTCCGGCAGCATGAACATGATGGGCAATGCCGGTGGTGCGATCGCCCCGATGGTGGTGCCTCTCGTGCTTGCCGCCACAGACAATGACTGGAGCATGAACATCACGCTTTTTGCCGTGGCCTACTTCCTCGGTGCCGGTTGCTGGTTCTTCATCAACTCCGAAGAGCGGCTGCATGACTGAGTGATGCTGGCATCACTTCACTTCTTCTCGGTGTCGGTCTTGCCGCCGCCCTTGAGTTTTTTCAGGGCCTCTTCGATGCGCTTGCGCGCTTTCAGATCGGGTGTGTTCAAGGCGTTGGCACGTTCGAGATATTCGAGCGCCTTCGCTTTGTCACCGAGCGACTGATGGGCGAGGCCGAGGTGTTCGAGGATTTCGGCGTCTTCAGGCTGGATTTGTTCCAGCAGGGACTCGGCGCGCTGCAAATCCTTGAGAGCGGTGGTGTAGTCACCCTTCTTGTAATGGAACCAGCCGAGGCTGTCGATGTAGGCGGGCTGGTCGGGCAGCAGTTCGTTGGCCTTGGTGATGAATTCGCCCGCTTTGTCGAGGTGCGAGCCCTGTTCCAGCCACATGTAGCCGAGGAAGTTCAGCGTGTTCGCCGCCGCCTTCGATTCCTCGCGCGGTGTGAGCGTGATGGATTTCTCCAGCATGCGTGAGGCGTCCTCGTAGCGGGCCATGCGCTCCAGCGTGACGCCGTATTGATAATAGAACAGATGATCGAGCAGTTCCGTCTGCGTGGAGCCGGCGAACTGCTCGGCTTCGGCAAAGTGCTTCACGGAAGAGGCCCACTCCTCGCGTGCACGATGTGCGATGGCGAGCTGGTAGTGAACGAGCGGATGATCGGGGAAGAGCCGCACGCTGCGCTGGCCGACACGCACCATGTCCTCGTATTTCTGCGTCTGGTAAAGCTCCCAGCCGAGCTTCACATAGTCGCCGATCTCGCCGCCGCCATTTTGAATGGCGGCCTCAAGGTGCAGGATGGCTTTTTCAGGCTGCTTGAGCTTGTCGTATTCGTTGGCCAGCAGACGCCGCTGCTCGGCATCGTCAGGAGCCTGCTTGACGATCTGCTCCAGCGTGGCGAGCGCCTTGTCCTTCTGCTCGGCGGCTCCGTAAAGACGGTAGAGCAGCTTGCGCGCATCCAGGCTGTTGTGCTCCGCCGCCAGTTTTTCGCAAAGCTGCCGGGCACGCTCCGGATCGTTCGTCAGGAGGTACTGCTGCGCGACTTCGAGCGTGACCTGCTCCGCGTCAGCCTTGGTGACCTGCTTGAGGGCGTTTTCAAAGAACGGTGCGACGCGCTGGCTGTACTCCAGGCGGAACTCGGCCTGCCCCAGCGGCCAGACGCGCTCGGCGGTGCGTCCCGTGGCCAGCCAGAACTGCGGATCACGGCTGTTTTGGTTCGCGGCCTGGTCCATGACGGCGATGGCCTTGTCCCGCTCGTTTTGGGTGAGGTGAAGCATCACCGCCACCTCGTAAACCTCCGCATGCATGGGGAATTTCTCCAGTGCCTCGGCCATGGCCTTGGCCGGTCGCTCGTCTTTTTCAAACAGATCCTCCGGCGGGTAGGTGCTGGCGAAACGTGTCAGATGCAGCAGCGGCGCGGGTGAGCGCGGGTTGGCCCGCACGGCGTCTTCGAGAATATTCACCGCCGCCTCACGGCCCTGGAACTGCATGGCGATTCCGGCGGTGTGTGCGGCCAGGTCCGCGTTGGTCGGGTCGGCCTTGAACACGGCCAGGTAATGCTCCAGCGCCTGCCTTAGTTTGCCGGAGGATTCGAACTGCAGGGCGGCGCTGTAATGCGCCAGCACGTCCGCATAGACCTCACCGCCGCGTGAAAGCTGCAGGTCTGATTTTTCAGGCGCTTTCACGCCCAGCGTCAGATCCGCCGGCGCGGCGGCACGAAGCGAGAGGACCGCGCCGAGAAACGCAGCCATGCGGACCATCTGACAGGGCCGAAAAACCCTGTCTGCCGAGCGGCACCAGTGCATGAAACAACGTCCGGCGCATCGATGCCATCGATTCGCGCTGCGGAGACAAGCCATGCGGTGAGGCTAACGTTTACGCCTTGTAGCGCAAACGCTTCTTGTGGCGGTTCGCACGCATGCGCTTCTTGCGCTTGTGCTTGTTGATCTTCGTTTTTCTCCGCTTTTTGAGCGATCCCATGTTCGTGTTCTCCTGTGTGTTGCTTTGATCTAGTGGACGACTTTATTCAGTGGGTATTCCACAATTCCCTCGGCGCCCAGTGACTTCAGCCGCGGGATGATTACCCGCACGGTGGCTTCGTCAATGACCGTTTCCACCGCCACCCATTCCTGGCTGGCAAGCTGTGAAATCGTGGGCGAGCGCTGCGACGGCAGGCATGCGACCACCTCCTGCAACTGCTTCGCGGGCACATTCATCTTGAGGCCCACCTTGTGGCGGGCCTCGAGCGCACCTTTGAGCAGCAGCACGAGCGTCTCCATCTTCTGCCGCTTCCATTCATCACGGGCGGCAGGTTTGCTGGAGACAAATTGAGGGTAGCTTTCCATCAGGGTGTCCACGATGCGCAGCTTGTTCGCGCGCAGGGAGGAGCCGGTCTCGGTGATGTCCACAATGGCATCGACCATTTCCGGCACCTTCACTTCGGTGGCACCCCAGCTAAATTCGACCTCGGCCTGCACGTCGTGCTTGGCGAGGTATTTCTTCGTCATCTCGACCGCCTCGGTGGCGATGCGTTTGCCCTGCAGGTCTTTCACGCTGCGCACGGGCGAATCTTCAGGCACCACCAGCACCCAGCGGGTGGGCCATGAGGTGGCCTTGCTGTAGCGCAGGTCGGTGATGACCTCGACATCCGCTCCGTTTTCCACGATCCAGTCGCGTCCGGTGATGCCGCAGTCCAGGAAGCCATGATCGACATAACGCCCGATCTCCTGTGCCCGCAGCAGGCGCAGTTCCAGTTCCTCGTCATCCACGGAAGGACGGTAGGAACGGGAGGAAATGACGATGTTGAACCCCGCGCGCTTGAACAATTCAAGCGTCGGCTCCTGCAGGCTGCCTTTGGGCAGTCCGAGACGGAGGATGTTCTTGGGGTCGGCCATGGGTGGGGGGAAAGGGGCGCGCATCCTAGCGGCATATTTTCGGCTGGCGAGGGGAATTTCATGGCATGGCAGCCCGCCACGCCAAAGCGGCTTTCCGCAGGCGTTCCACCGTGGCGGATTCTGTCTCGGCGAGGTTTTTCGTCTCGTTGGGATCACGGGCGAGGTGGTAAAGCTCGGTTTGCGAGCCATCAGCGTTTACGAGCAACTTCCAGTCGCCGTCACGAACCGCGACATTGGGTGATTTCGAGCCAGGCTCGTTCGGGTAGGGAAATCCGCCCTTCACCTTGCCAGCGGAGCCTGGTTTGCGGCCATACTCCCAAAACAGCGGCTTCTGACGCACGACGTTCCCGCCACGAAACGCCGCGCTCATGTCCACGCCATCGTATTCAGCCGCAGGTGCCTGAATTTTGGCCAAAGCGCACAGCGTGGGCATGAAATCGACGCTGCTGACCACCGTGGTCTCATTCACGACGCCTGCTGGCACCATGCCAGGCCAGCGCACGATCAAGGGTGTGCGAATGCCGCCTTCATAGAGGCTCCATTTCATGCCGCGCAGGCCGCCGCTGCGTGTGCGGTCGAAGCTCGGCTCAGGGCCGTTGTCGCCGCAGAGCAGGATCAACGTGTCCTGCGGCATGGCGTCGATCAGGCGGCCAATCTGCGTGTCCATCGTGGTCAGTACGTCACGATACTTTGCAGACAACTCGCGAGCATCTTCGCCTTCCTGCGGACGAAAGGGCGTGTGCGTGTCATCGAGCCAGAGATTCACGAAACAGGGCTTGTCGGCTTGCTGCTGCATGAACTTCAGCGTTTCATCCACCATCCAGCGCGTGCGTTCATGACGTGGCACCTGCTGCGGTTCGCGTTGGCTCTCCCACGGCGTCGTCATCAAACCAAGTTCAGCCGTCGGTTCCGGGCTCTCATACGTGCCAAGACCGAGATCGTAGCCATACGCGGCAAACTTCGGCGCTTCCGTCACATCGCGACCACCGCCGAGATGCCATTTGCCGATGTGTGCCGTGGCATAACCCGCCTCCTTGAACACACGCGGCAGCGACGGTGCTTTCGGATCGAGAAAATCCGCCTGCTCGCACTCGCGATTGCCCGCCCTGGTTTGCAGATAACTCGTGATTTTCCACCGCGCCGGGAACTGCCCTGTGATCACACCGCATCGAGATGGCGAACAAATCGGCGAGGCCACGTAGAACTGCCGAAACTGCATCCCCTCTTGCGCCAACCGGTCGATGTTCGGCGTCGGGACTTTGCCGCCGAAGCACGATGGATCAGCCCAGCCAAAGTCATCAACAAGGATGCAGACGACATTGGGCTGTTCGGCAGCACCAGCCCAACTATAGAGGGCAACGAGGATGACAGAGAGCAGGCAACGCATGAGGATTCATGCCAAACGGCGGCGAAAGGGCGCCTTATCGGCCTCGTTCATCCATCAACTATCCAGATCACACCGCCTCCCGGCCCCGAAATCCACATTGACGCCCCCGCTTTGGGGAATACTCTCCCTCCAAGACGCATCATCAAATCATGATTCGTCCATATAACCAAAAGACCACCACCATGTCCCGCTCTTACATTTTCTCGTCCGAGTCCGTCGGCGAAGGCCATCCTGACAAAGTTGCCGACACCATTTCCGACGCCATCCTCGACGCCTGCCTCGCCATCGACTCCAAGAGCCGCGTCGCCTGCGAAACCTTCGTGAAGAGCAACATCGTCGTCGTCGGTGGTGAGATCACCATTCCGAAGCTCCAGAACAAGAAGCTCGGCACCACCAAGCCCATTGATGAGGTCATCAACGTCGGCCAGATCATCCGCAACGCTGTCCGTGGCATCGGCTACACGAATGTGGACGACGTCTTCCACGCCGACCAGATCTTCATCAACAACTACCTCACCATCCAGAGCCCCGACATCGCCCAAGGCGTCGATGCCGCTGAAGCCGAAGGCAAAAAGCACGGCGAACAAGGCGCTGGCGACCAGGGCATCATGTTTGGTTATGCTTGTGACGAAACGCCGGAACTCATGCCTGCACCGATCATGTTTGCCCATCGCCTCGGCCGTGAGCTGACACGCATCCGCAAGGCCGGCAAACTCGCCAAGTGGCTGCGCCCCGACGCCAAGTCCCAGGTCTCCGTCGAATACGTCGATGGCAAACCCACCCGCATCGTGAACGTCGTCATCTCCACGCAGCACGCTGCGGACGTGAGCCACGCCGAGATCGAAAAGTTCTGCATCGAGCAGGTCATCAAGAAGGTGCTGCCGAAGAACATGCTCACCAAGGACACCGAGTATCTCATCAACCCGACCGGCAAGTTTGTCGTCGGCGGCCCGCAGGGCGACAGCGGCCTCACCGGTCGTAAAATCATCGTCGATAGCTACGGCGGCATGGGCCGTCACGGCGGTGGTGCCTTCTCCGGCAAAGACCCGTCCAAAGTGGACCGCAGCGCCGCCTACATGGGCCGCTGGGTCGCCAAAAACGTCGTCGCTTCCGGCCTCGCCTCGAAGTGCGAAGTGCAGTTCGCCTACGCCATCGGTCATCCGCTGCCCGTGAGTGTCCACATCGACACCTTCGGCACCGGCACCATTGACGACGGCAAGATCCTCGCCGCCGTCCTCAAAGTGTTCTCCTTCAAGCCTGCCGACATCGTCAAGCAGCTCAATCTGCTCCGCCCGATCTACTCGAAGACCACCAACTACGGTCACTTCGGCAAGATCGGTGATCCCGACATCACATGGGAAATCACCAACAAGGCCGAGGCCCTCAAGAAAGCCGCGAAGTAAAGTTGACCTGTTGCTGTGCAACAGGTCTCCGGGCCTTTGTTGCGCAGCAACAAAGCTACTTTCACCAAGCCGCGCGGGGAAACCTGCGCGGCTTCTTTCATGGCACATCTGCGCTCAGCACCTTCTCCAGCACACGATACTGCTCTTCGTAAATGCGTTCCATTTCCACCGTCGCTTTGAGTCGGCCATGCGGGATGGATTCGGCGATCTCCCAGCCGATGTAAATGAGAGATCCCTTGCCAACGGCGATGCGGCAGAACGTCGTCAGCCCTTCCGGCGTGCCGAGGATGCGCTCGCCCTTCACGGCTCGTAATGGCACAGCATTTTTTGCGGAGAGCCATGGATGAGACGAGGAATCGAGATGCTTCACCCACGGATGTTGCGGGAGCAGCAGTTGTGACGGTGCGGCGGCGAGTTTGGGCGTTTCGCCGCACAGCTCGTTCAGAAACGATTTGCCGTGATCGCTGGCAAACATCTCATTGGTTGCACGCAGCAGCACCAGCGTGCCACCTTGCTCCAGGAAAGCACGTACACGCGGCAAATCCTCCGCGCTGAATTTCGTCACCGGTGATTTCGCACGCGCTAGGCTTCCGGCATACACCACCATCGAGAACTCCGGCAAGCGCGTTGTGTCCAACCATGCACGCTCGATGACTTCGGCCTTTCGCCCTTGTTTGCGCAATGCGTAGCGCACCAGCGGTGCATCAAACGCCGGATAGCCTTCAACGACGGCGACCGGTTTGCCGGTCGTGGGCTTCATCTCGATCTGTGGCAGCGGCAGGCTCGAATGATCACCGGTTTTGACGCCGATTTGCCACGCTTCGACTCCAGCGGGCAGAGCACCGAGGTCTTTCGAAGACAGCGGCGCGGGCCACTCCGTTGGAATCGCGACAGCCACGCCAATCGCCGGACTTTGCGGCTGCAAACGCGAGTCGGCATCGAACAATGGATCTGCATAAAGATCATGCGTGGCCGCTTGAAGCTCCTGCGCGGTCCGCGCGCCGCGCAGCTTACGCAGAAACTCCTCCGCATTCACCGCGCTGTCCTTGGCGGCGCTCCAGTGGAGATTGCCATCGCCGATGAAATCCGGCTTGTTCTCCTGCAACACCGTGCCAGGCACACCCTTGGCCTGCACGACGATGTTGTTGAGCAATCGACGCGGCGAACCGCTCGCGATGCCACGTCCGAGTCCATCCAGATACACGCCGCGAAACGGCTCATTGCCCGCCAGGATCGTGTTGTGATAAAAGAACAGCGGTTCCCATGCCGGGCTGCCGTGATCCCCGCACATGCGTCCGGTGAAGGTGAAATCCTGCGGCTCTTCCGCGCTGTGCGGCTGGAAATACGGCACCCACTGCCGCAGATCGAAGACGTTGTTGTGCGCCCACACGCCCGCGCCGGTCTGGCTGCCGGTGGGCAGCATCTTTTGCCGTCCATGCCCGACGCCGAAGGCAAACACCGTGAGGCAGCGCTCAAAACGGTTCTGCCACAGATGCACGTTGCCGCCGTGCGTCGTGCCATCCGGCGCGGTGCCGCAGGTGAGAAACAGGCCGTCATCACTGACGTTGGCGACGAGGTTGTGATGAAAATTCACGTCGCGCACATTGCCGATGAACACACCGTCCACGCAGTCGGTGAACTCGCAGTTCGCGATCTCGAAATCTTCGTTGTCACCGCCACTCGGCGTCCAACTGCTCGCCGAAAAGATGCGCGCCTCGATGGAGCGATATTTCAGGCTGCTGCGGAACGTCCACGGTGCCGCAATGCCTCGCAGCGCGCAATTCGACATGCGCAGCCTTTTCGTTCCCTGCACGCGAATTGCCGCCGCGCCGCCGTAGGCCGTCATACTCTCAAACGCGATGCCCGCGCAGTCCTCCACATCCACCGTGGCCATGCGCGCGCCGCGCACCACGATGTCCTGCACGCGCACATACCGCGCCTCACGCAGCGTCAGCACCGGACCTGCGTTCAGCGTCGCGATGACGAGCTTCAGTCTGCGCGGATCGGTTTCACCGCGATAATTGTCCGCGCCGAGGCCTTGCAGCGTCGTGTGGGCAAAGCGGGCATGAATGCGTTGCGTCTTTACATCGTAGCAGATGCTCGGGCCGCAGTAGATGAACTTCTCCCTGCTCACCTTGTCACCGCCGCCGAGCGTCCAGAACATGTTTGTGCTGCGCAGATCTCCCATCGCATGGCAGCCTTGCAGCGGCACCATCGAATCCGCGAAACTGCCCAGCAATGTCGTCTCCATCTGGTCGTCCGTGCTCGCGATGCCCGCGTTCTCATACGTCTTCGTCGAGCGAAACTCCCCCGGCGCACCTTCTGCGAACGGTTCCCACGCCGTCTCCGGTGCCTCGAAGAAATCCGAGAGGCCACCATCCAAAATCACCAACTCACCCGGATGTGAGCGAATCGTGATCGGCTTCTCATGTGTCCCGGCACAGCGCACGGTCACATGCTCTCGATAAATCCCGCCACGCAGCACCAGCGTGTCGCCCGGAGCCAGTTTCGTCACCGCGAGGCCCAGCGTGCGCCACGGCTTTGTCTCAGAACCATCGTGCTCATCGTTTCCCTTTACTGCATCGACAAACTTGAGCGAACCAGCGGGCAAAGGTCGTGTTGAAACAACCGGCAGGGGGCGCATCGGCGGATGGGAAACCCATTCCGCCGATGCCTGCAAAACTGGCAGGACAAAGGCCACAAGGAGGAAGCGTGACGCATGCATCAGCCTATCCCAGCAGGAACAGGGAACCATGTCCAGCCTGCTGTGCGCCATGGCGCCGGGCTCCTCGTCAAACCTCCACACGCATCGTGCCATCCTCTTCGATGATGAACCGGAAGCGGAAGGCCGACTCGTGGCGCTCGTTGGTGTAAAAGAGGTGCTTGCCGGAAAAGACCGCCTCGTAACGCGAACCCTCATGCTTCTCGCTGTCCAGATGCACGGTGGCTTCGAGATGCACGAAGGTCTGGACGACACCGGCGCGCATCAAAAACCATGCGACGGCTCGTGGTGTGAGCTTGCGGCCTGGTTCTTTGAGCTGGCCCAGCGTGATCTTGCCGTCTTTGGCCAGGGTGGTGACGTTCACCATCGTCAGTTCGCCAAAACAGCGCTCATCCAGCACCGCATTTGATTTGTCGGCGGCAAACCACAGCAGCGGCTGGTCGTCGAGGCGGAACTCCGCCGTGGTTTTCATCGCTGTCATCGTCTGTGGGTCGATTTTCATCGCTGGGAACGACTTTTGGAAATCATCCGCGTGTTTCCCGTCGCGCCGTTGCTCCTCGATCACCGATGTGTCGCGGGTGAAGGTCATGCTGTCCGTTTTGCTCATGTCTTTTTCTTTGGGTGCTGTCTGGGCGTGGCTCATGAGCGGAATGACTGCAAACAGAAGGCTGAAGATTGTTTTCATGTCCTCATTTTGCCACAAGTGCCGTCAATTGACGCCAAGAAAAAGGGAGGCTGTTGCCAGCCTCCCTTCGTGAGTTGTGACGCGGAAGCGGACAAAAGTGTCCGCGCTCCCCTTATCAGGCCAGCGCCTTCGCGACGGCTTCAGCGGTGATGCCGAGTTCTTTGAAGACGGTGTTGCCGGGGGCGCTGATGCCGAAGCGGTCAATGCCGATGATCTGGCCCTGCGTGCCGACGTATTTCCACCAGAGGGCGGAGACACCGGCTTCGATGGCGATGCGCTTCGTGCAGGCGGCGGGCAGCACGCTTTCGCGATACGCGGCGTCCTGGCGGTCGAAACGCTCCATGCATGGCATGCTGACGACGCGGACGCCGGGCTTGCCTTTCGCGCCTTCGACGGCCCACTGAACTTCGGAGCCGGTGGCGATGACGATGGCTTCGAGCGGCGCGGTTTCCTTCACAAGGACGTAAGCACCTTTGAGCGTGCCTTCACGACGTGTGGCGGCGCTGACGTGGCCTTGATGCGGCAAATCCTGACGGCTGAGGGCGAGCAGCGTGGGGCCGTCGTTGCGGCTGAAGGCGGCGGCAAAGGCACCCGCGCATTCTTCGGCATCGCCAGGACGGATGACATCGAGATTCGGGATGAGGCGCAGCGAGCTGACGGTTTCGACCGGCTGATGCGTCGGGCCATCTTCACCCACACCGACGGAGTCATGCGTGAAGATGTAGGTGGCGGGCAGGCCGGCGAGCGCGGCGAGGCGGATGCTGGGGCGGCAGTAGTCGGCGAAGACGAGGAAAGTGGCGCTGCTGGCGCGGAACAGGCCGTCGTATTTGATGCCGTTCACGATGCCAGCCATGGCGTGCTCGCGGATACCGAACCAGATGTTGCGGCCGGTCGGGTTGTTCTTGGAGAAATCTCCGCCGTCCTTGAGATAGTTCTTCGTGGAGCCGAAGAGATCGGCGCTGCCGGTGACCATGTGCGGGATGGCTTTGGCGATGTGATTGAGGATGTCTCCGCCGCTGTTGCGCGTGGCGGCCTTGCCTTCGGCGGGATACTCGGGGACGAGCTTGAGCAGCTCTTCGGACGAGTACTTGTGATTGATGGCGTCATTGAGCTGGGCCTTGAGCGCGGGATTGGCCGCACCCCAGGCTTCGAAACGCTTCTGCCAGGCGGCACGGGCTTCGGCGCGCTTGGTCTTGAGCTCGTTGAAGTAAGTGCTGACCGCGTCGCTGACGTAGAAATGAGCGCCGTCCGGCAGGCCGAGGCTCTTCTTGGCGGCATCGACGAATTTTGCGCCGCCTTCGCCGTGCGCCTTGGCGGTGCCGGCCACTTCGACGATGCCACGGCCGATTTCGGTCTTGGCGATGATGATCTTTGGCTTGCCGTTGTCGCTGATCTTGGCGCGGTCGATGGCGGCGAGCACGGCATCCATGTCATGGCCGTCGATGGTGATGGCGTCCCAGCCGATCGCCTCGTAAACCTTATGCGTGTCCTCGCTCTGCGTGACCTTTGCCATGGCGTCGAGCGTCACGTCGTTGGAGTCGAAAATGAGGATCAGGTTGTCGAGGCCGTTGTGGGCGGCAAAGGCGACCGCCTCGCGCGCCACGCCTTCCTGCAGGCAGCCGTCGCCAGCGAGCACGAAGACGTGGCTGTCGAATAGCTTGTGGTCCGCCGTGTTGTACTTAGCCGCGGCCATCTTGCCGCTCATCGCGAAGCCGACCGCGTTTGCCACGCCCTGGCCGAGCGGGCCGGTGGTGCATTCGACACCCACCGTCTCAAAGGATTCCGGGTGGCCCGGCGTGCGGCTGTGCAGCGCACGGAAGTTTTCCAACTCCTTCATCGGCAGGTCGTAACCTGACAGATGCAGCCACGAATAGAGGAACATCGAGCCGTGGCCGGCGCTGAGGATGAAACGGTCGCGGTTCAGCCATTTCGGCGCGGCGGGGTCGCACTGGAGGGCGTGGCCGAAGAGGACGGCGCCGATCTCCGCCGCACCCAGCGGCAGGCCGAGGTGGCCGGAGGAGCACTTGTGTACGGCGTCCATGGCGAGACCACGGGCTTCGTTGGCGGCTTGGGCGAGGATGGGTTTGTTCATGGGCAAAGAGCTGAGAGCGTAGGGCTGAGAGTTGGGGAGAAGCACCGGAGGCGGCCAGGCGCAGGGGGAGCGTTCTTTACCGGCGCAGGGGGTGGATTCAAGGCCGAAAACTGGGGCGATTCGGACGTTTAATGGCCATGCCGTTCCACCTTTCCCGCCGCCGTTTCCTTGAGGCCTCCGCACTCACGTTCGGTTCCCAACTGCTCGGCCAAGTGCCGGGTGACCGCCCAAGGCAGGACGCGGCGGTGAAAGTGCTCAATCCACGCGCCCGTGTGCCGGTGAGCATCATCATTGATGATTCGACGTGCTTGGTAAACCTCAACAAGTTCGCCATCCCGCAGTTCGCGGTGGCGAATCCCGGGCGCTACGACCACTACCCGTGGAAAAGCTGGCCGGATGAGATTCCCGACAGCTTCGTGCGCAAATTCGCCGACTGGGCCACGGAGAATGGCGTGAAGGGCAAGTACAGCATCGTGCCGTTTCCGGCATGCGTTGGCCGTCTCGACCGCGAAATTCCCGGCTGGAGCCAGCGTGAGTTGCAGGACAGCATCAAGCTCGTGCGGGAGCGCCTCATGCCAAACTGGGACATCCATCCCGAGATGGTCACACACACGCGCATCATCGACACGAAGACCGGCCACCCGTATCCCGAGATCAGCCCGTGTTTCATGGAGAACTGGGACTGGTGCAATGGCCGCAGCGCCGACGAAATCGCCGATTACATGAGCTATGCGCTCACGATCTTGAAAAACATCGGCCTGCCGTGCGAAGGCATCACCACGCCCGGCGGATTCGGCAGCAAGGCGCGGCCACAGCTTGCGCAGGCGACGTTCGAATCGTGTCGCAGTGTCTTCAAAGCGGAGATCCCGCACTACTTCCGCGATCTGTATGACAAGGGCGGGCAAAGCGTGGCCCCCATCGTGCAAAACGCCAGTGGTCTCGATTCCGACGATCCGCACTGCGTCGTGCATGTGCTCGGCTGCACGGGTGATTGGTCCGGCGGCTGGGATTGCGTGACACCGAAAGGCGCGGACGCCTTCATCACCGCAGACGGCAAATCCGGCCGCATGGTCGAGGTCATCCAGCGCGGTGAACCCGCGATCATCGTCTGCCACTGGACCGGCATTTATTGGAACGGCCTCGAAATCGGTTTCGAAATCTTCCGCGAGGTCGTGAAGCGACTCCACGCGACGTTCGATCACCTCCACTGGATGAAACTCAGCGAGATCGCCCGCTACTGGGCCGCAAAGGAACTGACGCGCATCGAATTCGATACGGCGAAGCGTGCCGTGACACTCATGGCACCGTTTGCCTGCGAGGAATTCACGCTTGCGGTGCCGGCGACTGTGGGAGTGCCAGAATCGCTGACGGAAGTCGATTCACGCCTCAAACTCAAGCCCGGCATGTGGTGCCGTGAAAAAGACGCCACCTTGCTCTGTTTCAAAATGGTCAAGGGAGTCTCAACGATCAACTTCAAGGCGTGATCCTGCTTGCCAGATCAAAAACCGGCCCGGATGGTACCGTGTGAACAAGGGCAACTTCCATCTCTGGCTCGTCGGAGCCGTCATGCTCTACATCGGCTGGATCGTGTTCGACATGAACCGGCCGGGATCATCGTCGGGCGGCACGTCCTCGCTCTCCGCCGTGCGCACGGCCAAGGTGCCGGTGCTCGTCGAGTTCTATGCCGACTGGTGCGGTCCGTGCAAAGTCGTCGGCCCGATGGTCGATGAGCTTGCGCAAGAATTGAAAGGCAAGGCAATCGTGATCCGCATCAACGTCGATGAAGAGCCCAAGCTCGCCCGCGAGCATGGTGTGCGGGGCATCCCCGCCTTCATCGCCTACAAATCCGGTCGTGAGACTGGACGCGAAGTCGGCGGCATTCCGAAGGAACGCATGCGCGCACTGCTGGGGCTGTGAGATACAAAACGCAGATGTGTTGATTTACCGCCTTGCGGCTTTGTGTCGATCACGCATATCGTGGTCCATCCCGCATGAAAGGTCTGCTATTGCTCAAAGCACGCGCCATCCTTGGCGGTTTCATTGGCACGATCTTCGCCGCGCTGGCATGGTGCGGCGCGCTGGACTCGCTGGAGGATCTAACGGTGGACTACCGGTTGCGCCTGCGGAAGCCGCAGGTGGTTTCCGATGACGTGCGGCTGGTGGGCATCGGGGATCGCGATGTCGGCTCGCAGCTTGGCCGCTGGCCGTTTCCGCGTGCGGTGCATGGCGATGTGCTGAGCATTCTGAACGCCGCCGGTGCAAAGCACACCACCTTTGACGTGCTGTTCACCGAACCCTCGGCGGATGCGGAGCAGGATGCGCGACTGCAGGCCGCCATCGAAAAGCAGACCAATGTCACGCTGGCCTATCACTTTGAGGCCGCCGAGCCTGACTGGCATGCGCCCAAAGCGGAGAATCGCGCGCATTTCATCACGGATGCCAGCCGCTTTGGCCTGCGTGTGAACGAGCTGCATCTCGTGCGCGGACACATGCCGGTCGCGCCCTTCGCGAAGCTGCCGGTCAGTTATGGCGCGGTGAACGCCGTACCGGACGCCGATGGTGTCATCCGCCGGGTGCCGCTGTTCTTTGCGCATGACGGGCGTTTGTATCCCAGTCTGGCGATGCAGACGGTCATTGCCGCCCTGGGTCTGCGTGCGGATCAAATCAACATCGTGCCGGGAAAGGAAGTCACGCTGGTGGACACGCCGCGCGGCACGCTGCGCATTCCCATCGATGTCCAATGTCAGTATCGGGTCAATTTTCTCGGTGAACTCGGCGTTTTCATGCCGGCGTTTGAATACCTCGATCTCTATCAAGCGGTGCAGTCGCAGGAACTGGGTGCTCAGGTCGAGGCGGCGGTGAAAGATCGCATCGTTCTCGTCGGCCTCGTCAGCACGGGCAACACCGATGTGGTCAGTTCCTCCATCGGTCGCGTACCGGGCGTGGCTGTGCAGGCCACGGTGGTGAGCAACATCCTGACGGGCAGCCATCTGCATTTCCTGCCGCGCTGGCAGCAGGCGCTGCTCATCATCCTCGCGGGAGCGCTGCTCGGCCTCGGCATGTGGCCCGCGCGCTCGTGGTTGGGAATTGTCATTTTCCTTGTGATGACCGCCGTCTGGAGTGGTGTCGCCGTCCTAGCGGCCAGCGCGAACTTCATTCTGCCGGTGGTGCCTGCCTGGATGACCTTTGGCACGGCCACGCTGGCCCTACTGGGGCTGGAAGCCGCCGCCATTAAGCAGGATCGCTCGCGCGTGGTCGGTGTGCTGGGCCGCTACATCGCCCGTCCAGTGCTGGAACGCTTGGTGGACACGGAACAAGCCACCCCTGCCGCAACCGAGCGCCGTGAACTCACCATCTTCTTCTCGGACATTCGCGGCTTCACCGCCTGGACCGAACGTGCCGAGCCGGACGAGGTCGCCACACGTTTGAACGAGTACTTCACCGCCATGACCCCGCTCATCGAGCGCCACGGCGGCACGCTCGACAAGTTCATCGGCGACTGCATCATGGTGTTCTTCGGCGCGCCGGCAGTAGCTGAGGATCACGCCCTGCGTGCCGTGCGCATGGCGCTCGACATGCAGCGCGAGATGACCCGTCTGAACGAAAACTGGGCCAGGCACGGCAACGAGCCGCTGCATATCGGCATCGGCATTCATACCGCCTATGTCACCGTGGGCAGCTTTGGTTCTGCGGCCTTTCTCGATTACACCGTGATCGGCCGCGGCGTCAATCTCGCCGCCCGCATCGAATCCCAGGCTGACGGCGGCAAGATTCTCATCTCCGCCCGCACGCACTCGCTGGTGCATGAGCAGGTGCAGACCAAACCACATCATGATCTCACACTCAAAGGCATTCCCGAGCCACAGGTGGTGTTCGAGGTGGTGGGTGCTTGACTGCCGCGCATGCCGGTCGCAGGCTGGCCTTCAATGAACACTTTTCTTCGTGGCATCAGTGTGCTGGCAGCAGGGCTGTCATGGCAAATTCACCTCTGTTCAGCCCAGACCACAACGACCACTCCCACCCCCCCGTGGTTCACCAAGGGCGCGGTTCCCACGGACCAAGTTCTCGTTTACGCCGCGAAGGGAATGGTGAAAGCCGATACCGCGTCAGGAAAAGGCGGCACAGTCAATTTCGACACAAACGAGGCGAATCAGACCACCGGCATTGTGGCCGCTGGTGACAATGCCGCGATCAGCACGGGGGCCGGTTCTTCCGCTGCCATCATTTTGCCCACTGCCGGAGCGGCGAAACTCGGTGCGGAAACGGAGGTTCGACTGCCACCGAAGCCTGATCCCAAATGGACGCCGAAAGAGCAGTTCGACCACGAACGCAGGAGTCACAGTTTGGAGCTGCTCAAGGGCCGGCTGTTCCTGAATATCGATCCTGAGCAGGTGAAGCAGCGCGGGCCTGCCACTTTCCGCCTCAAAACGCCTTCCGCGCTGCTCGCCGTCAAAGGCACCCGGTTTTTTGCCGAAACCACCCCCGCCGGGGAAGTGGTGGGCGTGCATGAGGGCGAGGTGATCGTGTATCATCCCGGTGGTGAATCGTCTGTCGCCCTGACCGCAGGTCAGGTGGTGACAGTCACCGCCACGGAAATTTCCAAGCCTCGCAACCTGAATCTCGACGAGAAAAAACTGGAGCCAAACTACGCCGAGGCACAACTGCGGCGCGAACCGCTGAAAGCGGAGTGGAAACAACCCCAGCACCCTTATGGCAAGGGCACCAAGAGTTTTCACCCCGACAACAAGCTTGGAACTGAATATCAGTTCGCCCTGGATGTGAATGCCTACGGCAAGCAGCCAATCCCTGCGGTGGCAGCCGAGCTCGAACTCGACGTCCGTAAAATCAAACGCAAGGCCGTGGCGCTGGAACTGGTGGTGCGGTGCTGGAACCTGCCACATATCTCCATTTCCAATGCAGCGTTTTTTGCGGCTCTCACAGCCTCGTCTGCCAGGAGCGGCGATGATCACCTGCCATTCCAAGGTTCTTCGAACAGCGCACCAAAGACATCGAACACCTGGGAATGGACCGTGGTTGTGCCGTTTGACCGCGCCCAGACTGACAAGTTGCCAAACCCTTTGCTCTTGAAGTGCGGCATCTTGGATTCCATCAGGCAGTTCAATGCTGATCCCGACAAGCAGCCCGTCATCGAAATCACCGGCATCACGCTGATCACGCAGGAGAATTAGCACAAACCGCTGCCATGAAAGACCGGGGCACATGCCGATCTTATGTTCCAAAGCATTCTGTGCTTACAGGGGGTGTTCGTGATGGTAAATGCTTGACCTACCCATGGCGCAGCCCACGATGCACCTATGGAAGCTGCGAATCTGCACGCCTGCACACTGGCCGTCTTGCTCTCGATCATGTGCAGCGATGCTCGTGCTCAAACCGTGGTGACAGTTTCGCAGGCGCTGCCCTTCGCCAGCCGCGGGGCTGTCACGTCGCTGGCGAAAGGCGAGATCGCCACCGCCATGGTTCCTCCCTCCGGCGGCACGACTGAAACCAGCATCACTCCCGCCATCCCTGCCACGCTGATTGCCGAAGGCGGCAGGGTTGTCACCGGGGCAAATAGCGCGACATCCTTGCTGCTCGGCACCACCGGAACCGCACGCATGGGTGCGGACACAGCGGTGCAGGTGCCTGAAACCACCGAGAAGAATCACAGTCTGGAATTGCTCAAAGGCCGGCTTTTTATGAACATCAGCGGCGAAGAGCTCAAAAAACGTGCCGCAGGCGAGTTTCGCCTGAAAACGCCCGCCGCGCTGCTCGCGGTGAAAGGCACCAAATTCTTCACGGTGAGCACCGACGGCACCGACACCATCGGCGTGCATGAAGGCAGCGTGACGGTGACGGAGCCCGGCAGCGGCAAAAGCGTCATATTGGAAGCCGGCAACGCCGTGAGCGCCAGCCCCGGCATTCTCAGCGAGATGCGGGCAATGACGGATGAAGAGAACGGCTACGCACCCGAATACGCCGCCGCCGACCTGGTGCGGACGCCCATACCCGTCGCCATCAAGAGTCCGGTGCCAAACACGAAGAAACTGCAGATCCTGCTGTTTCAAAACGGTCAGTTGTCCGTCGTTGGTGAGGAGAGCGTGGATCATGTCCATTACGGCACCAGCCTGGATCCCAAGATCGGCCCATATCTTGACTGGCGGGTGCTTAAATCTGGCCGCAACAGCAACCCGGTCTCACCCAAGCTGTCCGCTGATGGCATGCTGAGTTACGTCTGGACCGCAAAGCAGCCAGGCGCTGCTTATCAATGCTTCTTCGATTTCGGCGGCCAGAGCGGCACCAACTACAGCGATGACAGCTACAGCCGTTTAAACAGAATAAATCCTCGTCCTATGCCGAAAAACCTCACTGGCAGTCCAGTGGCCATCGTGTTTCGAGCGCGGAGTAAAAATGTGTCGGCTGCTTACTTTGCAGGGGTTGAAGGCAGGAAATTTGCCAAAGCTTGGTCTGGGACGGCCAATGATGGCGACTGGACTGAGGTGATAATGATACGCGACAAACGCATTATCCCAGACTTTCCCTCTTCACATCTTTCCTTGGTCGGCAGCTTCAAGCAAGGCTCCACCGCCGCCACCGTCATGGCGATGGACCTCGCCGATTTCGTGCTCCTGACCACGCCGAAGTAAATTTGGCGGCCCATCCCGTTCCTTCAACCGTCTCACTCGCATGAAAGCCATCACCACTCTCGCAGCCATGTGTCTTACAGCCCATGCTTCGGCGCAGGACATCGGGGAACGGCAGCCTGCCGCAGATCGCCGTGCGCGTGACGCGCAGTCATCCCCTGCCCTGGCACCAACCCTCGACTACCAGACCCCCACGCAGCAGGTGGACAAATTTGTGCGCGACATCGTCTTGTGCGGCCGCCAGAACAAAACCACCCGCTGGCTGGCACTGCCGCGGCTGGAGGTCACCGCCACCTCACCCGCCTTGAAGGGCTTTGTGGAGAGCAGTTTTGCCAGCATCACCCAGGCCACCGGTCTGAACACGCCGGGCGACGGCGTTCTGCATGTCTTCGTCGGCACTTCGCGTGATTTTACCGCGCTGGACATCGCCAAACGGCGGCAGCTCAAGATGGTCGGCAAGGACGGCTGCATGTTCTGGCAGGACAAGGATCACAGCCTGAAGGAGGCGCTGGTGTTTCTCAAAGACAGCCCGGACCAAACCGAGGAGTTTCAGCAGCATGTGCTGTTTCACAACCTGCTGGCCGGGTTCGGCTTCATGAAAAACAGCCCGCAGTTCCACGACTCCACCTTCGGCGGCAACAACACCTTCGACCTCAAGCTCTCCCCACTCGACAACCTGCTCATCTCCTTCTGCTACCAGCATGTGCCGCCCGCCGCGCAAAGCAGCGATGTCTCAAAGCTGCTGAAGCTGCACTGGAACAAGCCTGCCGCAGGCATCCTGCCACCTGCGCCTGCACGCTGACCAGTCTGCTTACCTGGGAAATCTCATGGCTACAGCAGACACTCCGCGATTTGCACCGCATTGAGCGCCGCTCCTTTGAGGAGCTGATCACCGACGACCCAGAAGGACAGACCATTGTCGAGGGCGCAGTCCATGCGGAGGCGGCCCACGGCGCAGTTGTCGCGGCCGGCGATGTCGAGCGCCAGCGGATAGACCTTGTTCGCCACATCGTCGAGGACGTCGAGGCCGGGAGCCTTGCTGAGCACTTCACGCGCGGCTTCGACCGTGACGGGCTTTTCAAACTCGGCGCTGATGGCGATGCTGTGAGCACGGAAGACCGGGATGCGCACGCAGGTCACGGAAGCGCGGAACTTGTCGTGGTGCATGATCTTGCGGCCTTCGTTCTCCATCTTCATCTCTTCCTTCGTGTAACCGGAGTCGAGGAACGAATCGACCTGCGGGATCGCATTGAAGGCGATCTGGTGCGGATAGACGTGCGGCTTGCTGTCGAGCTTCGCCGCGTCCCAGGCTCGGTTTTGAGATGCCCACTCGCGGGACTGGTTCGCCAGCTCTTCGATCGCCTGCGCACCGGTGCCGGACACGGCCTGGTAGCTGGAGGCAAAGATGCGCTTCACGCCGAAGGCCTGATGCAGCGGATACAACGCCATCAGCGAGATCGCGGTAGTGCAGTTCGGGTTCGCGAGGATGCCTTTGTGCCCCTTCACGTCGGCGGCATTGATCTCCGGCACCACGAGCGGCACGTCCGGGTCCATGCGGAAGGCGGAGGAGTTGTCCACCACCACGGCACCGGCCTTCACGGCATGCGGGGCAAAGTCGCGCGAGATGTCGCCGCCGGCGCTGAACAGCGCGATGTCGATGCCCTTGAACGAATCCGGCGTCAGCTCCTGGATCGTGATGTCCTGGCCCTTGAACTTCAGCTTTTTCCCGGCGCTGCGTGCGGAGGCGAGGAGGGTAAGCTGGCCGACGGGGAACTGGCGCTGTTCGAGGCAACGGATCATCTCCGCGCCCACAGCGCCGGTGGCTCCGACGATGGCGACGTTCTTGAGGGTGCTCATGGTATTCTAACGAGTTTTGGGGTGAAAAAGGGCCGCGATACTACGAGCAAGCGGGCCGGATGCAAGGACGGGAAAGGTGCTTGCCTGAAAGCCCTTCTCCGGCTGAAATCAGCTTCCATGACCACCCTTGAAGCCATCCGCGCGGACATCACCACGCTCGACGTGGATGCCATCGTGAATGCGGCCAATGCATCGCTGCTCGGCGGTGGTGGTGTCGATGGGGCGATTTACCGCGCGGCAGGGCCCGAACTGCTGGCGGAATGCCGTACGCTGAACGGTTGCCGCACCGGTGAGGCAAAGATCACGCAGGGTCATCGTCTCAAAGCGAGGCATGTCATCCACACCGTCGGACCGATCTGGGTGGATGGCGGCAAGCGCGAATCGGAGCTGCTGCGCTCGTGCTACCAGAACTCGCTCCGAATCGCCGCAGCCCAAGGACTGCAAAGCATCGCCTTTCCATGCATCTCGACCGGTGTTTATGGCTATCCGGCGGATGATGCGGCGGTAATCGCCGTTGGTGTCGTGCGTGAATTCACCGCAGCACCTTCATCGTTGCGCAAAATCATCTTCTGTTGCTTCTCGGAGGCGGATCGGCTCCGTTACGAGAAGCTGTTGAGCCAGAAGACCGCATGAACCTCACGAACCCACGCCTCGAAGTCAGCATCGGCACGCAGCGCCTGCGTTTGTTCGATGGCACGCGGCTTGTCAAAGAATGGGCCTGCTCCACGTCGAAGTTTGGCATCGGCTTCACCGAAGGCAGCAACAAGACGCCGCTGGGCAGCTTCGTGGTGAAGGAGAAGCATGGCGACGGCGCTGAATGCGGCACGATCTTCAAATCGCGTCAGCCGGTGGGCCTGTGGACGCCTGGAATGGACTCAAAGAGCGATTTCGTGCTCACCCGCATCCTCTGGCTGCACGGTCTGGAGCCGCGCAATGCGAACACCTTCCAGCGCTACATCTACATCCACGGTACGAACGACGAGAACGGTGTCGGTCGCCCCGGCAGCCACGGCTGCGTGCGCATGCGCAATCGCGAGGTGATCGAACTCTTCGATCTCGTGCCGGTGGGAACACAGGTTTGGATCGGGGAATAGTCCGCACACTCCATGTGCGGTGATTGGGAAGCCGCACAAGGGACTGTGCGGACCACTTTGATCACGGCATCAATCCGAGCGACTTCAGAAACGCGTCCGTCTTCTTCATCGTGTCATCAAAGAGCGCCTTGTCGCGCATGAGGTAGCCGTGGGCACCGCCTTCATTGATGTCGAGTTCGCTGCGGTTTCCGGCTTTGACCATTGCTTCATGGAAGGTCTTGGCTCCGGCGAAGGGCGTGACGGTGTCACCGGTGCCGTGGAAGATGAGCGTGGGCGGCAGTCCGGCGCGGACGTTGTGCGCGGGTGAGAGTTCCTGCCAGTGTTCGCCGATCTTGGCCTGGCCGTAGCCTTCTTTGGAGGTGTCGATGACCGGAAAGAGCAGCACGAGGGCCGATGGAGTCGCAGAGATCGTGAGGTCATCGCTGTCTTCATTCACTTTGTCGAACAGCGCGGTCGAGACTGCGAGATGGCCGCCTGCCGAACCACCGCTGACGATGACTTTCTGCGGATCGATGCCGAGTTCGGCGGCATGGGTGCGGAGGTAGCGCACGGCAGAACGGGCATCCTTCACACAATCAAAGACGCTGACACCCGTCTTCGCGCTGTGCAGTCGATAGGACATGCTGATGCCGACGAGACCGAGCTTCGCGTAATGTGCGGCGAACGGATACATGCGTGGCGGCGCACCACCGGTCCATCCACCGCCATGGATGATGAGGTAGCACGCACGCTTGTCGCCGGGTTTGAATCCTTCGGGTTCGAAGACGTGCATCTGCAGCTCGCGGTCGGCGATTTTCTTGTAAACGAGGACGCGCGTCGGCTTCAAATCCTTCGCCAGCATGTCCACGGCATCGGGTGCCTTGGCGGGTGTTTGGGTGGAAGCGGGAATGGTGAGGAGCAGAAGAACAGCAAAGAGATGGCGCATGATGGTCTTGAACGACGTAGCACGGTCTTTCTAGCCCGTGAAGCCACGAGTTGGAAAACTCGTGCTACGATCAGCAGCGTGTTGTCTTGCGCTTCGGAGCCACGGGCAGGCCGCGACGGCTTTTGATGATGTAAGTCTCCGCATCCGGCACCTGGCAATCGGTCTGGCCCATGTCCACCTCGACGCGGCCGATCTTGCGCGCGGCGGCGACAGCCTTGTCGGCAAGAGGAGCGACGTAGGTGCCGCAGCAGATGATGAAGTTGTTCATCGCGTAACGCACGAGGTTCTGAGACGACTTGATCGTCTTCACCACGCGGGTGAGCAGCGTGTCGAGTTGCTTGATGGGAAGTTTGTCATCCGGTGTGGTGATCACCACGTTGGACAGTGTGGCCCAGCCAGACTCGGCGATGGATTCCTTCGGCGATTCGATCCACTTCAGTGCTATCTCGATGGCATCGGGATGCTCGGCTGCCACACATGGCACCGTGGTTCCGGAGTGCATGTGCCAGACGGATGTTTTGGCCCAGCGCTCGATCTGCGCGCGCGTCATCTTGCTGCCATCGGCCACGAGACCGGCAAGATACATCGCGTCGGAGTTGCCTGTGGCGTAGAGCTGCATGGCGAGTTCTTGATCGCCTTTGATCTGCTTTTGGATCGGCTTCATATCACCGATGCGCACGCCAAAGATCGGCTCCGGCGCGCCGTGACGCATCAGCGTCTTCTTGGTGGTGGCGCTGGCCTTGGCGGCGAGCGCCTGCATGGTTTCGTCGAGAGTCATGGCGGTCACTTTTTGCCGAAGCAGTAGGCGTATTTGTTCGAGCGGAGGAAGATCTGGCCATCGGACACGGCGGGGCTGGCGTTGCTGATGCTGTCGTCACCACTGATGACGTTGGTGGCGAGGAGTTCGAACTGCGGCTTCGCGGCGATGACGTAGGTGCCGGTTTCGCGGCCCACACAGTACATTCTATCTCCGGCAAGCAGCGGCGTGGAATACCAGCGGTCGCGCTTCTGGCGGGAGGCGAGTGGTTGTTCATAGACCACAGCACCGGTCTTGGCGTCGAGGCAGGTGGCAACGCCGCGTGAGTCGTTGATGAAGTAAAGATGACCATCCTTATAAACGGGCGAGCCGACGTTGCTGCCTTTCTGCGCCTGCCAGATGATGTTCGTGGCACTCACGTCACCCTTGCCGCCTGCTTTCACCGCCTGACTTTGGCCTCCGGGATGGCCGATGATAAAGATGACGCCTTCATGCGCGACGATGCTGGGGCAAAGCTCGGCGGCCTTGATGCTGTTGCAGAACCACAACTCCTTGCCGTCCTTCGGATCGAAAGCGCGCAGCTTGCCGTTGGAGTTCACGACGAGTTCGTCGTGTCCATCGACCTTCACGATGGTGGGTGTGTTCCAAGACGCGGGGAAACCGGTGGCGCTCCACACGGTCTTGCCGGTTTTGCGGTCAAGAGCGAGGAGTTGATTGCTCTCCAGCGCGGCATTCACGATGAGCAGCTCGCCATACAGAATGGGCGATGAGCCGACGCCCCAATCGTGCGCTTTTTCGCCGACGCTGACATCCCAGACCTTTTTCCCATCGACGGTGAAGGCGTGGATGCCCGCATTCGCCATGAAGAAGAAGACTCCTTTGCCATCGGTGACGGCGGAACTCGACGCATAGCCGTGCGTGGTGATGTAAGTGCCGGTGTAGGGCTTGTTCGGCAGGTCGGTCTTGATTTCTTTATCCCACAGGATCTTGCCGGTTTTTTTGTCGAGGCAAAGGGCGTGGCGCTTGAGCTTGCTCATGTCGCCCGGCTCTTTGATGTCGATGCCGTAGCCGCTGTAGCTGGTGAGGAAGACTTTGTCGCCGCTGATGATGGGGCTGGATGAACCGGGGCCGGGCAGTTCGGTGCGCCAGACGAGATTTTCCTTCTCACTCCACGTTAGTGGGAGATTCGTGTCGGTGGTGACGCCATCGGCGGTGGGGCCGCGGAACTGCGGCCAGTCGGCGGCGAAGGATGGCAGCGAGGCTGCAAGGATCAGGAGAAGTGTGCGCATGGCTTGGAGTGGGTTGGCTAATGTTCAACGGTTAAAGCCGTGATTGCTTGCATCTGGAACTACCGGACATAGACCCACGTCCGTTCGCTGTCCCACTCGCGAGCGAGAGCAACACCCTTCGCCTCATCTTCGAGGATGACGTAAAGATTGCCGCCGCGTGCGAGCCAGGCTTTGCCGGTGGCGACGATGCTTTGATAGGCGGCGCTGTCGGCGGGACGTGCCTCGGGTTTTTCGAGCAGTACGCCGCGCACGCCGAGATTCCACCAGAACTCGACGCATTTCTCGCTCGCATCCTGCCAGCGCGGCGCGCCGTCCCAATGCCACGGCACGGCAAGGTTGATGACCATCTCGATGGGTTTGCCCAGGTGTTTGCATTCATCGCCGAAGGCCTTCGTGCCGGCTGCCATGCTGGCGACGTTTTCCGCGTCGCTGAGCGGCTTCGCGGGATCGACGGGTTTGAAGAAGCCGGTGACTTTCATCATCGTGTTGTCGAAAAACGCCCGCGTGAAGCCTCCTTTGATGATGCGCTTCGCCTCGGAGTGAATCCAGCGCTCGACTTCGGGTTTGCGACAGTCGATAAGCTTCCGCCGCGCATCGTAGCCGTCCGCCACACCACCGGTGCCCGTGCCGATGATCGCGCTGGCGATTTGATCGTAGCGCTCCTTCTCGAGATCGAAAAACGTCTTCCGTCGCAGCACGCCCGGATCGTGCTCCCATTCAGCGCGGAGCGTCCATAGATTTGTGTAAGCTCCGGCGCGTGGATAACCACGAGGCGCGCCCGTGCGTGTATCGCCGATGAACACGTCCTGCACCGGCCCTTTGTAAACACCGCCCTGTGTCCAGAACGTCATCGTGTGCGACTTCGGCCACGCGGTGAGGCCGGTGGGCTGCTGCGCAACTGCGATGACGCATACAGCAGACGAGAGGATGACAAGTAGCGCGATATTTTTTTGATTCATTCGGTCCTCCTGGGATTCGTGCCGTTGAGGAATTCTTCGAGGTTGCTGTAGCCGTCCTTGTCGGGATCCGTCCAGCAATCGGCGGCGCTGGCGGGATCGAGTTGGTGCTGCGTTTCCCACGCGTCAGTCATGCCGTCATTATCACGATCGGGTGCAGGTGTTCCGGGTGCTGGTGGCGGAAAGGGCGTGTCGCGTCGCCTGTCGGGCGCGCCAGCAGTGCCTTTGCCTTCGCGAAACTCGCGGATGAGCCGCTGATCGGTTTCATCGTGCGGCAGCGCACCTGCTTGCTCCAAAACGAGGCGCGGCACGTCCTTGCTCGACGCCGTCGTGACAGGCGGCGCAGGGATCGGCTTTTCCGTGCGATACATCTCCGGTCGCGGTCCCCATACATGGTGCGGCTCATCGTAGATGATGGACCACGGGTCGCCGTTCTTGAGATGTGGGCCGATGTTGTCGGCGACAAAGACTTTCGTTCCCTCAGTCGTCGTTTCCTCGTCATTGAGGTCGGGCAGGCCGATCTCCGCGATGTGCGGGATCGAATCCGGTCCGTGGACGAACACGTTGCCGACGACGTTCACCAGCGGGCCGGCCATGATGTGCAGATGACCGCCGCGCGCGTTGTAGATCAGGTTGTTGCGCACGTCGAAGCTCGGATGGAGCACATGCGCATCGCGCCACTTCTTGAGATTGCCGCCGAGGAGCAGCGGATTGCGCGCGCTGTTGCCGGTGAAGAAATTGCGATGCATCGAGACCCGGTCCACGCCTTTGCCGACGAGCAGGCCGCAGCTGTGTCCCGCTCCTTTAACATGATCTCCATTGATCAAGCCCTCGGCGAAGATGCAGTGGGAGATCGTGACATCCGTGGTGTCCACGTAGATGTCGAGGTTCTCATCGGCGGCCCAACTGAACGAGCAATGGTCGAAGACGACGTTGCGGCAGTTGCTATGCACCGTCGGACCTTCGCCGCACGCACGGAAGCGGACGTGGCGGAACACGATGTCATGCAGGCCGTTGTTTAGGATGAAATCGCTGCCGGTGATCGCGATGCCTCCACCCGGCGCGGATTGACCCGCAATGGTCGCGAACGAATAATCCGGCCCGCTCATCCGCAGCGGTTGCTCAAGCCGGATGATGCCGCCCACGCGAAAGAGAATCGTGCGCGCGCCCTTCGTGAGCAGCGCTTCACGCAAGGTGCCAGCGCCTTTGTCGGCGAGACTCGTTACGAACATAACCTTGCCATTGCGGCCACCAGGCGTCTCTGTGCCCCAGCCCTGTGCTTCGGGGAATGCAGGAAGCGCTGCGGCGCTCCTCAACCCAACCAACCCCAGCAAGATAACGAATATGGAGATGGCGGGTGACAGAATGCGTTGGAATGTCATGGAATTGAGTTTGTTCAACGAACTGAAAACGCGGCCTTCAGCTCGACTGCCTTGCCGCTGCCGGGTTGATCGTCGGTAGGCCAGTTGGTCTGGTAGTTGTTCTGGGCTTCGCGCGGCTTTTCGAGCTGTTTGAAGGTCAGCGGCTTCACGATCCACTTCACGGTGTAATCGCCCGCTGGCAGCTTGCCGAGGTTCACGGCCGTGACTTCATACCAGGTGAAGGTTTTGAAGTAGTTCCCCTGCCAGATGGCCTCGTGCATCGTGATGGTGAACGCGTTGCCGCTGCGCTCGATCTTCTCGATCCACACGCGGTCGTTGTCGTCGAGCTGGCGGGTGCGGAAAAGCAGCCAGTTGTCGTCGGTGGCAGTAGTGGCGGGCTTTTTCTCGCTTAACTCGTCAGACCAGTCATCGAGCGACATGCTTTGCGGTTTTTGCGCGAGCGGTGGGGCGTGTTGCAGCGTGGCAGCATCGTTCCACTTGCCCGTGTCACCGCGCACAAGCTGGCGCTGATCGCTCAGCGTGCCGCGTTCGGCGCGGTCCTTCACAGTTTTGATCACCGTCGATTCCTGGGCATGCAGCATGACGCTGGTGACCGCCCAGATGAGGAGGATGCGCGGAAGATTCATGGCTAGCTACTTTTTGTTTTGGATGCGAAACAGCGACGAGAACGTGCGGATGAACAAACTGCCGCGTGCGATGGCTGGCGTGGCCCAGGCGACGTCGCCGAGGGAATTCTTGCGCACGAGTTTGTATTCGGAGCTGTCCTCGATCACCCATGTGTCGCCGTTTTCGTTCAGCATGAAGACGCGGCCGTTGTAAGCCCACGGTGAGGCATAAAATCGGCCGCCTTTCGTGTTGAGGCGCTGTTTGGCGATGATCTCCTCGCCGGTCTTCGCATTGAAACAGCCGAGCAGGCCGGAGTCGTAGCAGACAAAGAGCCGGTCGCCGCTGATGAGGTAGCCGGGATGGATGCTGGAGCCGCGTTTCTGCGACCATGTGATGAACTCGTTGCTCGTCGCGTCGCCAGTGAGGGAGATGTCGCCCTTCGCGCCAGGTTTGATCGCGTAAAGCGGCCCATAATGATAACCCGCGCCCGCGTAGAGCAGTCCGTGCTTGGAAATCGGGATCTGGCTCACGAGACCGGCGGTGCCGCTGATTTCCCACAGCAACGCACCGTCCTCCGGCGCATAGGAGCGAATCTTTTTCATGCCGATGGTCACCAACTCGCTGCGCTGGCCGCTTTCCCACACATACGGCGTGGACCAAGTGCTGCGCTCATCGCGCGGCACGCGCCAGAGCGTTTTGCCAGTGAGCTTGTCCACCGTTTCGAGCCAGGATTCTTGGTCGTTGTCGTTCTGGATGAAGACGCGTTCGCCGTGCAGCACGGGCGAGGTGCCGGTGTTCCAACCATCGCGCATCGGGTAGCTTGGCCAGCGGCGCTCCCAGAGTTTTTTGCCGTTCATGTCGCAGCAAAAGAGGCCGATGTTCGCAAACCAGGCATACACGCGCTCGCCATCCGTCACTGGTGTCTCGGAGGCGAAGGAGTTGCGCGGATGCCGCATCTGCGGCGGGATTCCTTGGTGCGCCTCGAACTCCCAGAGGATTTTTCCCGTCTCGAAATCGAGGCAGTAAAGCATCCAGCGATGCACCTCTCCGGTCCCAATATGACCGCCAGGGTAACCACCCACATGCGGCGTTGGCACTTCCTTCTCACCGACCGCCGAGGTCACAAAAATCTTGTCGCCCCAAACAATCGGCGACGACCAGCCCCAGCCCGGCACCTTCACCTTCCACACGACATTCTCCGTCTCGCTCCAAGTCTCCGGCAACGTCGCGCCTTCGCCGAGACCGTCGGCGTTCGCACCGCGATACTGCGGCCAGTTTTCTGTGTCTGCGGCCATGACAGTAGTCGCGATGATGAGGAATAAAGACCAATGTTTCATGTTGAGCACGGATGGAGTTGAGACGGCCGATCAACCCAACACCTCACGAATCGGCGTGCCGTTGCGGACGATCTGGACCGGTCGGCCGGTCGGCGTTTGGTATTCTTTGTGCGGGTCGATGCCGAGGGACTGGTAAAACGTGGCCGCGACATCGTCGGGCGTGATGCCTTTCTCCTTCGGGCCTTCGCCTTTGGCGTCGGATTCGCCGATCACGCGGCCTCCGGCGATGCCGCCACCGGCGAGGAGGCAGCACATCGCGCGCGGCCAGTGGTCGCGGCCGCCGCGCGTGTTGATGACCGGCGTGCGGCCGAATTCGCCGGTGACAAAGACGGACGTGGAGTCCAGCAGGCCTTTTTCATGCAGCGCGAGGAACAAGCCGCTCAATCCAGCGTCGAGCGTGGGCAGGAGGCTATTTTTGAGCTGGCCGAAATTGTCCGTGTGCGTGTCCCAGCCGGTGAGATTGACCGTGATGAAGCGCACGCCAGCCTCGACGAGGCGCGTGGCGAGCAGGCAGCTCTGCGAGAACGGCTCGGTGCCGAACAGGCCCGAGATCGAGCTCGACTCGCGTGCGAGATCGAATGCATTTCGTGTGCGCTCGGAGCGCATCATCGCATACGCGCGCTGGCTGAACTGCTCCATGCCGGCCAGCAGCTTGTCCTTCTGCGCGAAATCGCCAAACGCCTGGTCATAGCGCTGCAGCATGTCCTGGCGGCGGTCCACATCGGCCAGCGTGATGCCTTTGCCCAACGACAAGCCGCGAATCTCCATCGACCTGCCGGCTTGCGGTGTCGCGCCTGTCTCAAACGGGCCGAACTCGACGCCGAGGTAGCCGGTCGCGTCTTCTTTCTCGCCGGGAATCGAGACAAACGGCGGAATCTCCATCGCGGCCTTGAGTTCCTTCGAGATGACCGCGCCGTAGTTCGGGTAGCGCAGCGCCGGCAGCGGCCGGTTGCCGGTGCCGAGATACTGCGTGCCGAGTTCGTGCGCGGCGAGGTTGTGGCTCACGCCACGCAAGATGACGTATTTGTCCGCGCACTGCGCCAGCTTCGGCAGATGCTCGCAAATGCGGATGCCGGGCACGTTGGTCGCGATCTCCTTGAACTCACCGCGATGCGTGTCCGGCGCACCGGGTTTGAGGTCAAAAGTGTCCATGTGGCTAGGCCCGCCGCCGAGACGCACAAAGATGGCCGCTTTGGCCTTTGCGTTGCTGTTCACGCCGCCGCTTTCGGCGAGGGCAAGATACTCCGACAAGCCGAGACCGATCCCGGCGAGCGATCCGACGCGCAAAAAGTCGCGGCGGAGAAATGGATCACGATGCAGACGGTTCATGGCATGTTGCGGTTGAGGTTGAAGAGAAGATCAATGATTCACGGTGAACTCGCGCGTGTTCAGCAAGGCCCAGAGCAGATCGCGCAAGCCGTCGATTGGATCACGCGCCGCTGCGATATCGGTGCGCGCTTTTTGCAGTTCTTCAGCCGTGGGTGGGCGGCTGAGCGTGCGCAGGAAGGCTTCGGTGATCATTTTGTCATCGGGGCGATGCTTTGCAGTGCGCAGCTCTGAAATCCAAGCGGGCGTGCCGCTGCGCTGAGTCTCGATGCGCGCGAGCATCTCGGGATCGTTGCGTGTGTAGAGGGATTGCAGCAGCGTGGGCACGGAGGCGCGTTCGCAGTCGCAGTTCGTCTCACGCGCGGATTTGCCGAAGATCGTCAGCGCGTGGTCCGGCGTGTTTTTGCCCGCAAAAGCCTCCGCGAGGCCGAACGCAGCCACATTCGGGCCGATCTCGCGGTTTTTCGTGTCTTCTGCAAAAGCGCGTTGCTGCCCACCTGCCGCCGTGGCCAGCGTCATCGCATCGAGCAGCACTTCGGCGGGCAAACGGCGCATCACGAAGCGGCTGAAGTTGCGTTCGTCGAGTTCGTTCGTCGCATTGGGCCGCCAGCTCCGCTGGTAGGTGTCGCTGGTCAAAATGAGCCGGTGCAGGTGCCGCATGTCGTAGCCGTGCGCGATGAATTCACCGGCGAGATAGTCCATCAGCTCCGCATTCACCGGCGGATTGGCGAGATTGATGTCGTCGGCAGGCTCGACGAGGCCGCGATGGAAGTAGGCGGCCCACACGCGGTTCACGAAGGCGCGGGCAAAGAAGGGATTGTCCTTGCTGCGCAGCCACTGCATCAACGGCTCGCGTGGATCGGCGTATTCCTTGATCAGCACCTGGTCGCCGCCGAGCAGCTTCGGCGTGAGCACGCGGCCGGAGTAGGCGCGCATGTTGTCCATCATCCGCGCGATGGTGTTGCGCGGATTGCGCGTGCTGACATACACCTCGTGAATCGGGATGAGCTCGCCCGCTTCAATGCGGCGGCGGATTTCGGCGCTCTGGGCCTCGCGCATCTGCATTTCTTTGCCGGTGCCGACGACATTGCTCACTTGCTTCACGGCAGTGACGAAATTGACCACGGGATCGCGGCGGAGATTGCTGTCGTAGCGCAGCGGCTCGAAGAACTGCTGGAACTGCTCGTAGTCCGCCTTCGTCCACTGGTCGAAGGGATGCTTGTGGCACTGCGCGCATTCGATGCGCACGCCAAGGAACGCGTGCGCAAACGACAACGCACGATCCTCCGGCTTCTGCACGTTCTTCCGCGCCCAGTAGTGCGGCATCGTCTCGCGCGCGGCAAAGTCCGCTGGATTCTCGCGCCGCAGATACGAGGCCATTTCGAGCGCATAGTCCTTGTAGGACTGGTCGGGCTTGCTGCGGCTGGTCGCCAGGATGATGCCGGCCGCGAGCTTGTCATATGGCTCGTTCTTCGCGATGCGCCGCTCGATCCACTCCCACCACTGGCGCGAGAAGTCGCCGTTCAGTTCGGTCACGCTCTCGTTGAAGATCTGCTTCGCGCTGTTGCCGGTGAAGTCGCACAGCTTCGTCGCCCACCAAGCCGCATGACCCGGGGAAGTGAGCAGTTCCTCGATCTTCTTCGCGCGCTTGTCTGGCACTGTGTCTGAGAGGAATTTCGTGACTTCGTCCAGTGTTGGCAACGTTCCCGCCACATCGAGGCTCGCACGACGCAAGAACTCCGCGTCGCTGCACAACTCCGACGGCACGACGCCGAGTTTGCGCAGTTTGGCGGCGATCAGTTCATCCACCTTGGTCGGCGTGCGCACGTTCGGAAACTTTTCACCAGCCAACTCGCTCACTGGCAGCATCACGGGAATGGGCGTGACGCCGTTGTCGTAAAAGGCCACGACATGTGTGTCGCCGCTGTTTTTGCACTCGACGAGGCCCGTCTCGGAGATGATGGCGATGGATTCGTCGTTCGTCCGGAAGCGCGTGATCTGTGTCACATCCTCGCTTTCGCCGCCCTTCCAATGCACGAGCACTTTGAGCTGCGTTTTCTCGCCGCGGGCTTTGAACACGATCTCGCGCGGCAGCACCTCCAGCCGGTCGAATTCGCCGCTCGTCGTTGCATCGTTCTTCGCGCCGGCCGCGATCCAGCGCTGCAGCAACTGATGCTCCCACGAGTCCTTCTTGAAGCGCTCCTTGCCCTTGTGCTTCACCTGCGCGGTGGGCTTCGTCACGAGCAGGCTGTTCGCGGCATCGGCCAGATTCACCCGCGCCTCGCCTTCGCCGCCGTCGGTGTCCTGCGTCAGTTCCTTGTGATCCGCGTCGAAGTCGTAGCCGAACAGCGAAAGCTGAAACCCGCCCTGCCCGGAGAATGAGCCATGGCACTCGCGCGTGCTGCATCCCGCGCGACCGAGCAGCGGAATCACATGGCGGCGGAAACTTGGCTCTCCTTTGGCAAACGCCGGTTCATCCGCCAGCACGCCGCCTGCCACCGGCATCGCGCCGATGAGCAACAGGAGCTTCCAGGCGGTGAGCGGCGGCTTCATGGCAATGGGAGGCTATTGCTTCTGCGGCTTCTTGTTCACCGCTGTCTTCATGCGCTGCTCCTCCTCGGCGGCGGCGCGTGCCATCGCCTCCTTCTGGCTGGTGCTCAAAAGTGCATCCAGTTTGCCGAGGAAGCCTTCGGCGAGATCCTGGTTCTTCTCCTCCATCACCCGGCGCCGGGCGGCTTCGTCGCCTTTGATGCTGAATTTGTCTTTATAGACGATGCCGACTTCCTCCACCGCCGCCACGCGTGCCGCGTTGATCTTTTCGACCAGTGCCCGCTGCTCCGGTGTGAGGATGCCGTTCACTTTTTCGTGAAGTCGTGTGGTGGCGGCCTCCATGGCGACCCGGGCCTTGTCACGTTGCTCGGCAGTCACGCTGGGGTCATCCTTGCGCAATCCGCGTGACGCCTTCACGGCCTCGTCGTTGTTAAAATCGTTCTGCGCCGCGGCGATCTGCTCGCGCTGCGCATCGGTCAGTTCGAGGGCGGCATTCAACCCGGGCACGAAGGGCGGGGCGTGAGGCTGCTTCTCCGATTTCCAGAAGGGAAAGCCGGTGATGTCGGCCTTTTTCTGCTTCTCCGCGGCACCAACGGTGCCGATGACTGTGAGGCCGGCAAAGGCGGCCCAAATGAGGATGGATGTTTTCATGGCTGGGCAAGGGTGGCTACTGCCCACTCAAACGTCGGGCGCAGGACGGGCTTTCCGGTATTTGACGCTCTCAACCGCGCTACGGAGCCTTTGCTCCCGATTCCAACGGCCCGATGCGTTTCGTGCTGACAACCATTTCGTCAATCCAGAGCTTCTGCGCGTGCGGCAGCAGGCCGGGACCGAAGTAGGGGGCCATGAGGAACTGATTGAACTTCATGTTGGGGAAATCGGTGGAGCGGAGGATCACATCCGTGTGCTCGATGACGAGTTTGTCATCGAACCAGCCGCGCACGATGCCGTCGGCGTTCACCTTGTCGGCTTTGAGGTCGAGCGTGTTGAGTTTGAACTGCGCCTCGATGCAGTGCCAGGCGTCGTCGGTGAAAAGCTCGTCCCCACTGTCGAACATCTGGCCGTTGTAGCCGCCTTTGATCGGCCCCTGAGTCAATCCATGCGGTGTGTCCTTGTTTTGAATGTCCTGCGCGGCGAGCCGCAGTTTGCCGTTCACCGGCTCGATGTAGAGGGTGAGATGACTCGCCGCCGGGCCATGCCACTTCGTGTTCTCCGTGGTCATGAAATGTGTGAGATGCGGATGATAGCTCCTGCCGCTCCAGCCCCAGCTTTTGGAGAGCTTGAGATAGTAGCGGATGAAGATTTCGTCCGTGGGCTCAAACAGATGCCGCATGGCGGAGGAACCCGCCACGGTGCCACTCGAGTCAGTCCATTCGTATTCGATGCATCCAGCGCCTGCCTTCGAGCCGCCCGCCATTCTCAGAGCGGTATGATCATACCACTGCCGTTTGCCAATTTTGGGATCATCGAAGCTCTCCTGAAAAAGCACGCTTGCGGGCTTCGCTTCATCGGCGAATGCGCCCGTGAGTGTGATGAGCACGAACAGAAGCAACGAGAGCGATTGTCGGTTCATGGCGCAGACAGTTTTACATCCACAATGCGGAAGGCACCTGCCGGGATCGCGAGCTTCGCCTTCGTGCCGGTAAACGGGATGGGTTGATTGGCGATGACATCGCGCAGGGATTGAATCGGGCCGATCGCCATCAATTCTGCTTCGACGCCAACGGGATCGACGTATGGCGAGTCCACGAGTGTGAGGCGGATCACTCCATCCGCGCGACGGGTGCCCATCCAGAAGCAGTGGGTCGCACGAACTGGCAGTTGTTCCGCCGTTGCGGCAAAAGCGGATGCGATGGCAGGTTGCATTTCGGCTGCGGAACGGCGCGCACCTTCGATCATCACGTCCACGCCGTCGGTGTGGAATTGCTGTTTGCCATAGCCGCCCGCAGGCAACGAAAACCAAGAGGGGACGATGGTTGGCAGGCCGTGGTGGTTCGTTGGCATGAAGGCATGCGCGTGGCGGTCAATGCCCAGCAAATAGCGTGGCGCGAAATGCGGACGTGTTTGAACGAAAGCCCATTCGTTGCCGGTGAACAGGCCGCGTGCCGATGCTTCGGGAATCTGCGGCGGCGGTTCGGATACCGCATGATTGTCGCATTGCAGAAAATCCAGGGATGGCTCGTCAAAGCGGAAGACGACAGGACTGAGGCCGGAGATCGTGTCGGGTGTCGGTACATCGAGGAGGCCCTTGCCCAGCAGGTGAATGAAGATGTCCCGCGACAACACGCCAAACAGCGTCGGATTCATCGGTGCGTCCTGGAAATCGTATTTGTTCTGCCGGTCTGGAAAGAAACCCTCGGACTTGAAACAGTTCGCGCCGAGAGCGGCGGAGGCGACGAGATGCCTGAGCATGTGGTGTGCATCGCTCGGTTTCCATTCGGTGAGATGAGCATTCACCACCAGCTGGTCGTCGATGATGTTGGCTTTCCAGCTCTTGACGAGTCCGCTGCGCCAGAGGCCGGCCATCGCCATGAGATTGATCTCCGGAGTCGTTGCAGCGCTCTCCTCGACCGACGGAATGATCCATGCGCGTCGCTCCGGCGAGAGCAGGCGCTGGCCGAGGTTTTGCATCGCGGGTGTGTACGCCCACCAGTTCTGCTTCATCATCAGGTGCGTCGGCTTGCGATGCTTCACCGCCACATCGATGATCGGAAAAAAGGATTCGTCGATGAATCGATCGAATTCAGGCTTGTTGCGCTCGAAGCGCGGCAGGTGAAACACGGAAACATTCAGCTCGCTGAACAGAATGCCGAGGCAGCTCGTGGGCGTGCGTTTGAGCCATTCATTCACAGTGCCCGGCGCCATGGCGGGGTGGTGGCCATGGCCGACGATGAGCACATGGAGACACTTTGAGGACTCGGCGGCATCGGCGAATTTCAGCAGCTCGCTGACCGGATACGTCATCGCCTGGGTGGTCTCGAAGCCTTCCTCCTGAAGCGCCAGGTAGGCGTAATAGGAGATGTTGTCGTATGGATAGGCGGCGCGGCACTTCGCCTGCGTTTCCGCCCAGCGCGGAAGCTGCGTCAGACCCGGCGAGCCGCCGCTGATGGCGACGGTGTAGGGCCGCTTCGCCGTCTGCGCATCTACAGGAAGATTCTGCACCTGGTCGCGGATCGCGCGCAAGGTGTTGTTGATCTCGTCGCGGTAACCCGGCGGGTCCATGAAGGCAGTGATGCCATTCGACGAGCCTGCGCCGAATGTGACGCGATGGACATTGCGATCCGCGCCAGTGACGGAAGCCAGCATCACCTGTCGTGAAGCCGGACCCGGCGCGCCCGCGATGCCATTGAAGACAAAATAAGAAGTGTCGCTGGTGAATCGCACGGCTCCAGAACGGTCGAGGCCGAAAACGCGGGAACCGAGTTGCGCCGCCAGGTCCAGTTTGCCATCGCCATCCAGATCAACGGGTGCCAGCGCGATCTGCTCGCAGCCCATGGCAGTTTTGTCGAGGCGGGCCTCCCAAAGCATCGTGCCCTTGCCATCGACGGCGAAGACGGACTTGCGGCTGCCGACATAGGCAATGCAACGACCGCTGCCATCAAGGTCGATGAGCATGCCGGATGTAAGGTTGCCCTTGCCTGAGTCCTTGCCGCGCAGATTCCAAATGGCCTTGCCACTGCGCGGATCGTAAAGACTGAACATGTCGAAGCCGTTGACGAGCAGCAACTCATCCAAACCATCGCCATCGGTGTCGCCGGCGTCCATCACCCGAAGACGCCTGCGAAAGTCCGGTGGCTCCACATAAGGGATCTGCTTCACCACCTTGCCCTGCGAGTCGAGCAGCGTCGCCGTCATGTCCTCACCGCCGACAGCCACATGCATCGCTTTGCGATCGAGCAGATGTCCGGCCGCGATGGCATACAGCGGCGCTGTTCCGCGGTGACGCCACAACAGCCCGCCTTCGGCCGTCAGTGCGAACACGGACAGCGACGCCGATGCGGCGATGACCTCCAGTTTGCCATCGCCATCGAGATCAGCGGTCTTGATGGCAAACGGCAATCCTTCGAGATCATGCGACCATTTGACCCGTCCGCTCTGCAAATCCTGACAGGTCAGAATGCCGCGATAGCTCGCATAGATGATTTCATCCTTGCCGTCGCGCTCAAGGTCCGCCCAGGCCAGTTGCCACGCCGATGTCTGTGTGGGAATCGACTCGACCTTCGCCAGGCCGCCTGTGCTTTGACCGGATGCTCCAGCCATGGCACCGCCAAGAATGAATCCAAGGGTAATTGTGTGAAGCGTGGTGTTCATGGCGAGGAGAGTTCGCATGGTAACGGCCTCGCGCCTGCCCGCCTATCCGTGGCGAGGCTTCATCCAGTTTCTGGCCACGCCAAATCAGCAGCGGATGCAAAATGTGCCCCCTGACGAGCAAGACAGTCCCCTGTGCGACCTTACTTTCCACCTGTTCGCCCGATGAAACTCGCCTTTGTCCCCAGTCTGCTCTGCCTGCTCGCCGCCGCCAGCCGATGCCTTGCCGCGTCGGCAGCCGACGATGCGAAGGCCGTCGAGTTCTTTGAGAACAAGATCCGCCCGGTGCTGGCAGAGAAATGCTACTCCTGTCATTCCGTGAAGTCGGGGAAAAACAAAGGCGGGCTGCTGCTCGACACGCGGGAGAGCACACGCCAGGGCGGTGACACGGCGGCGGCGGTGGTGCCTGGGGATGCTGAGAAAAGCCTGCTGCTCAAGGCCATCGGCTATGCGGATGAAGACTTGCAGATGCCGCCGAAGAAACAACTGCCTGCGGAAGTGGTGGCGGATTTTGCGACATGGATCGCGATGGGAGCGGCTGATCCTCGCGAGGGCAAACCGGGCTCGGCGACGACGATCAACATCGAGGAAGGGCGCAAGCACTGGTCCTTTCAGCCTCTCTCGAATCCGCCTGTGCCAGAGGTGAAGGACAAGCAATGGCCGCGCACGGACATCGACCGCTTCATTCTCGCAGCTCTCGAAGAAAAAGGCATCAAGCCCGTGGCAGACGCGCAACCGCATGAGCTGCGCCGACGATTGAGCTATGACCTCACCGGCCTGCCACCTGAGTTGGAAGAGCGCAATTCACCGTCATCGAGCCAATCCGAAATTCCCAATCCCCAATCCGAAATCGAAAGGCTCATCGCGAGCCCCCAGTTCGGCGAGCGTTGGGGCCGGCATTGGTTGGACATCGCGGGCTACAGCGAGTCGAGTGGCGGCGGGCAAAACATGCTGCTGCCAGTGAACTTCCGATATCGGGACTACGTCATCGCGGCGTTCAATGCCGACAAGCCGTATGACCAATTCCTGCGCGAACAGCTCGCCGGTGATCTGATGCCTGCGACGAACAATGCGCAACGCAACGAACAGCTCATCGCCACTGGTTTCCTCAGCATCGGCACGAAGAACACGCTCGATGAAGATGATCAGCGCTACATCATGACCGTCGTCGATGAACAGATCGACAGCATGGGCCGCTCCCTCCTCGGCCTGACGCTTGCGTGTGCGAAGTGCCACGACCATAAATTCGACCCGATCCCGACACGCGACTACTACGCGCTCGCGGGCATCCTGCGCAGCTCCGAGCCGCTCGCCGGAGCATGGCGCCGACATTTTGCCAAGTGGACGCAGGGCGTGCAGCCGCTCGCGGGTGCGCCCATCACGTTCACCGACGAAGACCTCGCCGAACAGCTCAAGGCCGCGTCGGCCCGCATGGGCTTGGGCGGCAAAATCTACCGCGCACAACGTGCAGCCGTGCAGGAAGCCGGGATGCAAAAAGCTGGCAAGGCCGAGCTGGAGGCGTTCTACAAAACGCGGCCCGAGGTGATGGTGCTCAAGAACGAACAGGACCGGCTCAAGGACATCGTGGAGAAGTTCAATGACAAGCTCAACGCTCAGTTGCCCTACGCCATGTCCGCCATGCGCGATGTGCCCGAGCCCGCCGACTGTGCGATTCGCATTCGCGGCGAAGAGTCGCAGCTCGGCGCGTTCGTGCCGCGCGGCTTCCCCGAAGTGCTGACCACCGCCAGCACGCCGAAGGTGAACCCGAAGCAAAGCGGTCGCGTGGAACTCGCTGCGTGGATCGCCAGCAAGGAGAATCCCCTCACCGCACGCGTCATGGTGAACCGCATCTGGCAGCATCTCTTCGGCGCTGGCATTGTGGAGTCATCCGATGACTTCGGCAAAACCGGACAGCCTCCCGCGAACGCAGCGCTGCTCGACTACCTCGCGCAACGATTCATCGCGCAAGGCTGGTCGGTGAAGAAGCTCATCCGCGACATCACCAGCAGCCGCGTTTATCAACTCAGCACCGCGCACGATGCCGCCGCTTATGAGATCGATCCCGCCAATCATCTGAACTGGCATGCGAATCGCCGCCGGCTCGATGCCAATGCGATTCGCGATTCCTTCCTCGCCATCAGCGGCCACCTCTATCTCACGCCGCCGAAGCTCAAATCACAGGTTCACCTGCGCACCCTCGATCCCCGCATCGTCTCCACCAACATCCCCGACCTGCTCGCGCCCACCGACCGCTACCGCACCGTGTATCGTCCCATCATGCACGAAACGGTGTCGGCGGATCTGACCGTCTTCGACTTCCCCGAACCCGAAATGGTGACAGGTCGCCGCAGCATCACCACCGTGCCCACGCAGGCGCTGTTCATGATGAACAGCGAACTCGTCGTCGATTACTCGCAGCGCACTGCGCGACGCTTGATGCAGATGACCAACGACGAACCTTCTCGTCTCGAAACCGCCTACCAACTCATCCTTGCCCGAGCGCCCACCGATGAAGAGAGCGCTGACGCCACCGCGTTCATTCGCGACTTCCCAGCGAGTGACAGCAAGAACCCGGAGCTGAGTGCCTGGGCGGCGTTCTGCCAGACGCTCTTTGCTTCGGCGGAGTTCCGGTATCTGTATTAAGGCACGAAGTGTGAGGCTGGCGGACTTAAGTGCTTGCTGAAGTTGTGGACGTATCTACAAGCCTTGGGATGATTAGACCTCCAGGTTGTAGATTTCTCTCGACTCATGAACGTCAAACGCAAGCCAGCAAAAATTCAGGCATCGGATGTATGCTACGAACTCCACACGCTTGGCTGGAAAGCGTTTCAAAACCTCTGTGTGACTATCATTGGCGAAGTCTTTGGCCAAACCGTCCAGTCATTTTTCGATTCACGCGATGGTGGCAGAGATGGAGCCTTCCAAGGCCGTTGGAAACCCACTGCAAACGAATCGTGGTCTGGCAGTTTCACAGTGCAGTGTAAGTTCACCGCCAAGGCTGGAAAACACTGGTCGCCGGCCGATTTAAAAGGTGAACTCGCAAAAGCCGCGATTCTCGCGAAGCGTGGCCTTGCTGATAACTACCTTTTGTTCACGAACGCACATGTTTCGGGCGCAACAGATGCAGCGCTTCGGCATGCTTTCGAAGCTGTTCCGGGAATTCAAAAATTCGCGACCTTTGGTCTTGAGCGAATCTCCCAAATTATTCGTGAGTCTTCTCGGCTAAGAATGCTGGTTCCTCGGGTTTACGGTCTTGGAGATTTGGGGCAGATACTTGATGAACGAGCATACGCTCAAGCCAGGGAGATACTGAGTGCCCTCGGCGATGATCTCGCAAAACTCGTCATAACCGACGCATACCGAAGAAGCGCCCAGGCTTTGATCGATCATGGATTTGTTCTGCTTTTGGGAGAGCCGGCCTGCGGCAAATCGACCATAGCGGCAGCGCTGGCAGTTGCGTCAATCGATGAATGGAGATGCTCCACGCTGAAAGTGAGGGATGCGGATGACTTTGTTGCGCATTCCAATCCGCATGAGCCCAAGCAGTTCTTTTGGGTAGATGACGCATTTGGAGCTACTCAATGCGATTGGCAGAGCGTTGCATCATGGAACCGTGTTTTCCCTCACATCCAAGCTGCGATCAAACGCGGCGCACGCGTCTTGTTCACTTCGCGCGACTATGTTTACAACGCTGCGCGAAATACCCTCAAGGTGTCCGCGTTCCCAGTTGTGCATGAGTCCCAGGTCGTCATTCAAGTCGAAAAGCTTTCATCTTCAGAGAAAGAACAGATCCTCTACAACCACATTCGGCTTGGGACGCAGCCGCAGGACGTGAAAAGCCGCCTAAAACCGCTCTTGTCTGGGGTGGCGGCACACCAACGATTCAGCCCTGAGATTGCCAGACGGTTAGGCTCCGTCGTATTCACCAAAAGTCTGATCGTCACCCAACCTGGCATCGAGAATTTCGTCGAACATCCAAAGGAGTTTCTTTGTGGCGTGATCCGGAACCTTGACACCGATTCAAGGACGGCTCTTGCAGTGATCTTCATGCGGGAGGGGGCCCTAGCGAGCCCCATCGTTCTGAATGGCGACGAAGGACAAGCGGTTGAACTACTTGGAGGTAGCATTTCGGGAATCCGAGAAGCATTAGCTGCTCTGGACGGCACACTGGTGCTTTACACAATCAGCGGAGGCAGCCACTTCTGGCGCTTCAAGCACCCCACAATTCGAGACGCTTTCGCCAGCCTGATCTCTGAAGATCATGAACTGATGCACATCTATCTGGCAGGAACTCCAATCAAGATGGTCTTTCGCGAAGTCACTTGCGGCGATGTTGGTATTGAGGGTGTCAAGGTTGTCGTGCCTTCGGAACGATACGAAGCGCTCATTCAACGCATGAGCACACTCAACACCTCAAAAGAAGAAGATCGAGATGCTCTGCATAGTTTCCTCAGCTATCGCTGCGATGCCAGCTTTCTACGGGCCTTTGTTGGCATGCGTCCTGGGTTTATTGCAGGCCTCCGTGTTCACTCATATCTGAGTGCTGTTAGTGATGTGGACGTTTTGGCTTGCCTCCATGAAGCGGGAATATTACCCGAAGAGATTCGTAGTAAGGCAGTGCTGGAGATGAGGGATCTAGCCGTCTCCACACCAGATGATGGCTTTCTCCGAGAGAATCTTCGAGCAATGTTCACAGATGATGAGTTTGAGGCCACGATGGATGACGTGCGGCGGGAGTTGTTGACCGACTTAGACTCTACCATCTCCGACTGGCGTTGGAACTGTCCTCGGAGAGAAGATCCCGAATCGTATTTCGAATCTCTCACAGACGTCCTGAAGACCTATCGCAAATCTTTTGAGACTGATAAAGACGCTGTGAATCTTATCAATGAGGCGCTGAGCGAAATTGACTCGGTGGTCGAGGAATTACGCGCTGACCAACCAGACGATCCGGATAATGATGATTTCAGGGGTTCGGCATCCACGCCAGCCAACGAGAGCGATAGGTCAGTGTTCGACGATGTTGATCAGTAGCCCCGTATATTTCCGTCATGAAACCAATTTTCTCCACCAGCTACGCCCCGCTGCTCGCCGACCTGAAAGCCCGCGTCCGTGCGGCGCAGATGAAGGCGGCGGTGTCGGTGAACCGGGAGTTGATCCTGCTCTACTGGCACATCGGGCGGGAGATTCTGCGGGCGCAGAAGGCGGAAGGCTGGGGCGCGAAGGTGGTGGAGCGGCTGGCGAAGGATTTGGCGGCTGAGTTCCCGGAGATGGATGGATTCTCGCCGCTGAACCTGAAACGAATGCGAGCGTTCTACGCGGCATGGGCTCCCATCAAAATTCTCCCACAGCCTGTGGGAGAATCGAGTGCCCCAATTGTCTCACAGGCTGTGACACAATTGCGGAAGGCAAAAGTGCAACAGCCTGTTGCAGAATTAGTGTCACGGCCCGTGACACAATTGGACGACCCACCAGAACCGCTGTCGCTGCTGCCGTGGAGCACGAATCTCATCCTGCTGCACAAGCTCAAAGACCCCGCCACGCGCCTGTGGTATGCGCGCAAGACATTGGAGAATGGCTGGAGCCGGGCGGTGCTGACGGTGCAGATCGAATCGCGACTGCATGAGCGCAGCGGGAAGGCGATCACGAACTTTGCGCTGACGCTGCCGCCGGCACAGTCGGACCTGGCGCGGGAGGCGTTGAAGGATCCTTACACGTTCGACTTTCTGTCGCTGTCGGAGGAGGCGCATGAGCGAGATCTGGAGCGCGGGCTGGTGGAGCATGTGCAGAAGCTGCTGCTGGAGATGGGCGCGGGGTTCGCGTTCGTCGGACGGCAGGTGCCGCTCGAAGTGGGCGACGAGGATTTTTATCTCGACCTGCTGTTCTACCATCTGCGGCTGCGTTGCTTCGTGGTGGTGGACTTGAAGATGAAGCCCTTCGAGCCGGAGTTCGCGGGCAAGATGAATTTCTATCTCTCCGCCGTGGACGACCAGATGCGCCATGCGGACGATGCCCCGACCATCGGCCTGCTGCTGTGCAAGGACGCGAAGAACAAGCTCAAGGTGGAGTATGCCCTGCGCGACGTGAAGAAGCCCATCGGCGTGGCCGAGTGGCAGACGCGCCTCGTGGAGTCGCTGCCGAAGAAGCTGCAAGGCTCGCTGCCGACCATTGCGGACATTGAGCGGGAGCTGAACCAGCCAGCCAACGCGAAGGTAAAAGCAAAGACGAAGAAGAAATGAGGTGAGTCGCGCTCCACGCCGTAGCAGGGGCTTTCGAGCCTGTGGTCGGGATCAAAAGCCCGGCCTAGAAAGGCCAGGCTACTATCACCCGATTCTCTTTCCCCCAAGCAAGACAAGCCATGTCCCAGGCTTATCATTGGCCTGTCCCACTGATTCACCGCCATGAACTCTCCCCCCATCCTTAGCCGCCGCGACATGCTGCGCTCCACGCTCAATGGCTTTGGCTATGCGGCGTTCGCGGGATTGAGCACACAGGCGATCGCAGCACTGAACAATCCCACAGCGCCACGCCCGGCCTTGTTCCCGGCGAAAGCGAAGCGCGTCATCATGATGTTCATGCAGGGTGGTGTGTCGCATGTGGACACCTTTGATTACAAGCCCAAGCTCACCGCTGATGCTGGCAAACCCTTCGGCACCAAGGGCACATCAAAGTTGATGGGCAGCATGTGGCAGTTCGCTCAATACGGCCAGAGCGGACACTGGGTCAGCGAGCTGTATCCCTACGTGGCGCGTCATGTGGACAAGCTCTGCGTCCTCAGCGCGATGCATACCGATCAGCAGGCACACGAGACCGCCGTGCCGTTTTTCCACACCGGCATCGCATCACAAGCACGGCCGTCGGTCGGTGCCTGGACGCTCTACGGTCTCGGCTCCGAAACACAGGATCTGCCGGGCTACATCGCCATGAACTCGCTTCGCCAATTCGGTGGCAACAACCACGGCAGCGCCTTCCTGCCCGCTGCGTATCAGGCCACGATGGTCAGCGCCGGTGGCTCGAAGGACAAGCCCGGCTCGCTGCCCGTGCCGGACCTCGTGCCCACGCATCTCACGCCCGCTCAGCAGCGCGCACAGCTTGAGTTTCTGCGCCGCACGAATCAACGACGGCTCGCGCTCGACGAAGTGAATCCCGACCTCGAAGGCGTCATCCACTCCTATGAAATGGCCTTCCGCATGCAGGCTGCCGTTCCCTCGCTGCTCGATCTCAGCCGCGAATCCGCCGACACACTGAAGCTCTACGGCATCGGCAATACGGCGACCGACAACTTTGGCCGCCAGTGTCTCTTTGCCCGCAAATTCGCCGAGGCCGGTGTGCGCTACATCGAGATCGGCACAGGCGGATGGGATCATCATTTCGACATCAAGAACCTGCTCCCCACCAGTTGCGCCGCCACCGACAAACCCATCGCCGGTCTGCTCACCGACCTGCAACAGCGCGGACTGCTCGACGACACGCTAGTCATCTTCGCCTGTGAGTTTGGCCGCACGCCCTTTGGTCAAAGCGACGGCCGCGATCACAACAACCGCGCCTTCACCATCTGGATGGCTGGCGGCGGCGTGAAGCCCGGCCATCGCCACGGTCTCAGCGACGACTACGGTGCGGAAGGCGTGGAGGGCAAAGTCCACATTCACGACCTGCACGCCACGATGCTGCACCTGCTCGGCCTCGATCACGAAAAGCTCACCTTCCGCTACAGCGGCCGCGACTTCCGCCTCACCGATGTGAAGGGCAGCGTGGTGAAGGAGATCATCGCGTGAGGCGCGCTTGTAGCATGGGCTTTCTAGCCTGTGATCATGGCGAGATGCCCAGCCTAGAAAGGCCAGGCTACTTCATGCTTTGCGGGCGGACGCAGGCTTACTGTCTCCGCAACCGCATCACTCTCCCCTTCGCCATGTTGCAGAAAAGCAGCTCGCCATCGCGCGGATCGATGCTGATGCCCGTGATGGCAGGCTCAAAGGCGATGATCTCCTGCTCCCAACGTCCCTTCTTCTCACGCGCCGCGATCACGCGGCCAAAGGCGTAGTCAGCGCAGAGATAGGCATCTTTGAACTCGGGGAACTTCGTGCCGTGATAAACACAGCCGCCGGTGATGCTGAGGCCGGTGGTGCGCGGATACTCGAAGATCGGGTCGAGCGGGTGAAAGTCTGCCGGCGGCATGTCTTTGCCGGGACCGAGATCGAAAGCGTGCAAACCTTCGCGATGGCTCCAGCCGTAGTCGCCGCCTTTTTCGATCAGATTGACCTCCTCGTAGAGATTCTGTCCGACATCGGCTGCAAAGAGCCTTCCCGTCGGCGGATCAAAGCTGAAGCGCCACACGTTGCGCAGACCGGTGGCCCAGATCTCCGTGCGCACGGTGGCGGGATCGATCTTTTCGCCGTGATGCGTCGTGACACCGACAAACGGATTGTCCGCAGGAACGGCGAAGAATGCCGAGCCACTCGCATCGCGAGCGATGGCCGGATGAGCATTCGGCGGCAGGCTGCCGGGCTTCTTGTCCACGTCGATGCGCAGGATCGCGGCGTGGAATCCTTTGTTAATGAAGCGCGCGTTGTCGAAGGCATCGTTGCCACCGCCGCCATCGCCGACGCTGATGTAGAGAAAGCCATCCGGGCCGAAGTGGAGATCACCGCCGTTGTGATTGCCCGCAGGATCAAGCTGCGTGATCAGCGGCTGTTCTTTATCGCCATCAAAGCGCGAGACCCGCTGATGAAGCTGATCGCCGATGCGCAGGCTATAGCAGACAAAGTATCGACCATTGCGTGCGAACTCGGGATGAAACGCGAGACCGAGCAGGCCGCACTCGCCTTTGTCATCGAGCTTGCCGTCAGGACGTTCGATGAAATCGGCGAAGATCTGTTTCGTCGGCGTTGGTTGATCGAGATGCGTCACGAGCTGGATGTGCCCGGTCTTTTCGACGACGAACAGGCGATCCTTGTTTCCTTTCGCACTGACGACAGCCACCGGCATCGAAAATGTCAGCCCGCCGAGCGCATCCTCCAGCGCATATGCCATCGGTGGCAATGGCGGCGGGACGGGAGGCGGCGGCTTCGTCTTCGTCTGTGCGGCGACGAAACCGCAGCACAGCATGAACATCAGAGCAGCGACGCGTTTCATGGTGGGTCATTTCGTTCCCAGCAGATGCTTGATGAAGAAATCGTTCGTCTCCTGGCCCGTGTTCGGTTTCTCATCGGCATGGCGGATCGTGCATTCGATGCCGAGCGCGTCCATCTGCTCCTTGAGTTTGATGCCGAAGTTGATGTGATGAATGCCCGTGCCCGGTTTGGCATCCGGCGGCAATGGGCCGCGTGGCTCGGAGTAGAAGGCATACACCGGCGGATCGTCTTTGGTGAGGTAGGTGATCGCAGCCGCCTTCTTGAACATTTCGCGTGCGGCGGGTGTTTGATACTGATCCCACTTCAGGCCGTAGAAACCTTCGAGCGCCGGATGCCGTGCAGCGGCCTCGCCGATCCACTCGGTGATGGTGATCGGGTCATAGGTACACTGCGCACCGAAGACGGCCATGCAGCTCAGCCGCGTGGACTCACGCAACACGGGGTCTTCGCTCTTGGGATCAGCCATGTCATCGTGAAAGCCGATCCACAGCGACGTGCCTGCCCCTGCCGAGCCGCCGGTGGAGCCGATGCGCTTCGGATCAATGTTCCATTCTTTCGCGTGGAGGCGTGCGTATTGAATCGCGCGGGCGCTGTCCATGTAATGCGCTGGAAACGTGACCTCTGGCGAGAAGCGGTAGTTGATCGACATCACCGAGATGCCCTTGTCCAGCAGTGCAAAGAGTGAGCCAGAGATGCCCTCCTTGCTTCCAGCCCGAAACCCGCCGCCGTGGATGAAGACGACGAGCGGCGTGGGTTTGTCCGACTTCGCCTTCCAGAAATCGAGCACATGGCGTTCATGAGGGCCATAGTGCTCGTTGGCGAGATCAGGTTTGAGTTTGGGTCCCTGGCGTGCGGCTTTTTGCGCATGGCTTGTGCCGAGGATGAGGAGGCTGACGAGCAAGGCTGTCAGCACGGACGGAAGTCGGTGCGTGTTCATGATTGGATGCCCACAAAACGCTGGCGAATGGCAGACGTTGCGTCCGATCAGAGGTTTGGATCACCATTCTCGCGCCGCCACACCTGCAACCTGGCCTTCAACTCATCACGTTTCGCCTGATGCGCAGAATCAGCGCTGAGATCAGCCTGTTCGTGCGGATCGTTTTGCAGATCGAAGAGCTGTTCGCGGTTTGCCTTCGGGTAGAGCACGTATTTCCAGCGTTCATCGCAGATCATGCGCTGCGTGTCGGTGAAGACGCCGGTGACGAAATCATGAACACGATTGGTTTGATGACGCAGGAGCGGGGCGAGGCTCTTTCCAGTCACGGTGGGCGGAATCGTGGTGTCGCTGAGTTCACAAAGCGTGGGGAAGAGATCGTGAAGAGTCACCAGAGCCGTGCTGCGCTTGTTTTGCGGCAAACCAGGGCCGCAGAAGATGAGCGGGCTGCGGATGCTGTGCTCATACTGGTTTTGTTTCCCGAGCAGGCCGTGGCTGCCGAGGGCGAGACCTTGATCGGCGGTGAAGATGATGATCGTCTCATCTGTCGATGGCAACGCGGCGAGGATGCGGCCGAGCTGTGCGTCGAGATCGGTGATCATCGCGTAGTAGAGGGCCAATTCCTCGCGCACCTCAGTCTCGACACGTGGTGTGGGCAGGAGCCGTTCGTCGCGGCCGTCGATGTTGCCGTGATCAAAGGGATGGTCCTTGGCGAAATTGGCCGGGAGCGGCATCTTCGCGGCATCATAACGGTTCTTCATGCCGGCGGGCCACATGCGCGGATCATGCGGGAAAGCGAAGTTCACATGCACGAGCCACGGTTTGTCCTTCGGCGCGTTCTGAATCGCGTGAATGGCCCCATCGGTGACATGGCGGCTGTTGTCGGGCTGAAGGCCAATACCTTGGTCGGGAAGCGGCTTGTTGGCGGCGTCTTTGAAGGTCCAGCCGCGATAACCGGTGAGCGGACGGCCACGGTCGTCGATCTCCGGTTGCGTGATGCCTTTCCCACCGCCGCTGGAGTAAAGCCCGCTCGTCGTGGTGTAGCCGCGCTGCATGGGATGGCCGTCGTTGTGCCATTTGCCGGTGTAGCAGGTGTGGTAGCCGCTTTTTTGAAGCGTTCCGGCCAGCGTGGCGAGTTTGGGATCAATCGCGCCGCCGGGATACTTCGGGTAAGCGCGGAAAATGTGGGTGCCGGTGAGAATCTGCGCCCGGCTGGCATGGCAGATCGGATAGCCCGCATACGCCCGCGTGAACGAAGTGCCGCGTGTGACGAGGCGGTCGAGGTTCGGCGTTTCGATCACCGCATTGCCCAGCGCATGAATCGTGTCCGGTCGCTGATCATCGCTGACGATGAACAGGATGTTCGGCGCGGCACAGAGAGAGGCCGTGCCAAGCAGCAGAAGCAGAATCGGGCGCATGAGATGAGAACGGCCCGTTTCAGGCCGCCCATCACGGTGCGACGATATTTTTCAGCGGATTGCCGCCACGTGCCGCACGCCAGATCAACAGTGGCAGTCGCAGGACAAAGCTCACCATCAGACGCGCGTGCATCCAGGTGAGCAGTGCGTTGTCGCGGATGTAGCGGAACTGTGAGACGCCGCCTTCCGCCGCTGTGAGGTAGCGCACATGTGTGGGGACGTTGATGGCTGGAACGCCCTGCCAGCAGATGCGCACGGCCACCTCCGTGTCGAAATCAAAGCGCCGGGCGAACCAAGTGCTGCGAAACGCGCGCAGCAGTGCTTGCACGGGATACACGCGCATGCCGAAGAGCGTATCGCCGATGCCCCAGCAGAGTGTTTCGAGATTGGCCCACGCATTCGAGATACGGCGGCCGCGCACGCGCAGCATCGGGGCCTCGGGGCCGAAGATCGGCTGGCCGAGCAGGGCGGCCTCCGGGTATGCTTGGGCGAGCGCGATGAACTTCGGGATCGATTCAGGCGGATGCTGGCCGTCGGCGTCCATCGTCAGCACATGCGTGTAGCCGGCGGCGGCGGCTTTTTCGGCACCACGGCAGATGGCGGCGCCTTTGCCACGATTCACCGGCTGTTTGATCAGACGCAGACCCGGATGCGCGGACTGCAGCGCCTCCACGGCCTTCTCGCTGTCATCGGTGCTGCCGTCCAGCACCACCCACACTTCCGGCCAGTGCTCCAGCGCATGTGCCACCGTGTCCGCCAGGAGGCGTCCGGTGTTGTAGCTGGGAATGAGGAGAAGAAGCTTCATGTGCCCTCGCAAGGGAGGCGTGATGGACACGAGGAAGCCCCCCGCCGCAAGTGCAAATCAACCCCGGCGGCAACTCGCCCAATCCAGGCTCACGCGTCCGTTTTAGGCCCGTTGTTGAGCGCGACGAGACCGGCTAGACACACGGCTCGCAGTCGCTCGGTGAAATCTGCCGCGCTTTCATCCGGCGGGCTGGCCAGCGGCTCGCCCAGGGTGATGCGCAGCTTGATCTTTCGGTCTGGCAGCCGCCACAGCGGCCAGCCTTTGCACAGGTAGTCGCTGTTGGTCTCGATGAAGACCGGCCACACCGGCGCACTCGACTGCGTGGCGATGATGCCGATTCCTCCCTGGAAGCGATTCACAGCGTTTTCCTGCTTCCGTGTGCGTGTGCCCTCCGGGAAAAACAGCAGGCGGTCGCCCTGGCGCAGCGCCTCGATGGCGTGCTGCAGCATCTTGTGCGCGGGCTTGTTTGGGATGAAGCCCGCCAGCCTTGCCCCGCCGCGAAGGAAGGGGTTGTGCATCAACGAGGCCTTCAAAATGCAGCGCAGGCCGCGTATTTTCGCGATCACGAACACCGCGTCCCACAACGCCGGGTGGTTCGGCGCGATGATCAGCCCGCCGGTGACGCCATCCAGCGCCTCAAAGCCGCGAAACTCGCACTCAAACACGCCGCACAGCCGCAGCAGCCGCAAAAAGTCATTAAACGCCTCCTGTAGCAGCCACTGGCCGATCGCGCGTGATCTCTCCAGCGGCAGCAACGGCGCAAGCACCAGCCCCGCCAGCACAAACAGGAACCCGCCCCCAGCCCAATAGGCCATGCTGAGAACCAGCACGAATGCGAGCCACAGGCGATGCAGCAGCTTCATCAGCATGCGACGGTGGTGCTTTGGGGTTTGCCCTGCGGTTGATTCATGAATAAGTGGCAAAGCATGCATTCATCGCCCGATCTTGTCCAAGCGCTTTCCGCTCTGCCACACGGCCCGGAGTTCCGTTTCATTGATGAACTCACCGAGCTCGTGCCCGGTGTCTCCGCCAAGGCAGTGTGGAAGCTCAAAGGCGATGAGGAATTTCTGCGCGGCCATTTTCCCGGCGCACCGCTCATGCCCGGCGTGCTCATGATCGAGGCGCTGGCGCAGCTCGGCGGCATCCTGGTGCAGACGCGACCCGGCGAAGCGCCGCTCAAAAACTTGCGTCTGACCGCCGTGCGCCAGATCAAGATCCTCGGCAGCATCACGCCCGGCCAGTCGCTTCACCTCAGCGGCGCACTTCAAGGCATGCTCGACACCTTGGGGCAGGTGATCGGCGAAATCCGCGATGACGCGGGCAACGTCATCATCACCGGATCTGTCACACTCGCGGGTGAGAAGTGACCAAGGAGAGGCACTTGCCAAGTGCCGTTTCAAATCAGCGGGACTTGGCAAGTCCCGCTCCTTGCGATCCTTCACTTCGGCAGGCTCAGCACAAAGCACGCGCCGTCCTTGTGCGCCGCATCCAGCGTGATCGCACCACCCAGCGCTGTCGCCAGTCGGCGACACAGCGCGAGTCCAAGGCCAACACCCGGCGCGGAATGCGCCGCCTGGTCCGCGCTCTTGTGAAACGGATGGAAGATGCGCCGCCGCTCGCTGCGGGAGATGCCGCCACCGTGATCGCGCACGCGCAGCATGGCGAACTTACCGCTCGTGTCCGCCTCCACATGGATCACCGGCTCCGCCGCGCGCGGGGCGGCGTATTTGCAGGCGTTATCGACGAGATTGAAAAGGATCTGCTCCACCGCCGCCGCGTCGATGTGCAGTTGCGTCTTGCGGTCGGCTTCCGTGGCATGCACGTGCACCTCCATGCCGCAATCGTCGGCGCGTTGCTTCAAACGCGGGAAAATGCGGTCCAGCAGCTCGCCGATGGTCACGTTCTCGGCTCTCGCCTTCGCGCTGCCGCGTTCGAGACGCGCATAAGCCAACACATTCTCGACGAGATGACTCAAACGGCCCGCCTCGCCCGTCAGCGTGTCGAGATAGGTCTTCCGCTGCGCCTCATCCGTCACCATGCCGTCTGCCAGCATCTCCGAGTAAAGGCGGAACGTCGTCAGCGGCGTGCGCAGCTCATGCGTCACGGCGGAAACGAAATCCGCGCGGCGTTCGCTCAGCGCCACAGTGCCATGCAGCACTAGGCCGACCGCCGCCGCCGCCAGCAGCACGCAGGCCAGCGCGATGGCGAGCGATTTGCGCAACGGCGTCCAAAATGGCAGCGGCGGCAGTTGAATCACACCCGCGACCAATCGCACCGGCAGCGCCGCGAAGCGCAGCGGATCATCCGTGGGCCGCGTTCCCAGACTCACGTTCGCGGCGGGTTCGAGATGCGCGTCAGGAAACAAATCCGTGATCTCTTTCAGCCACGCCTCACGCAGCGCCGGCCAGTCCAGCCACACGCCCTGCACCATGCGCGCACCATCCACCACAGCCTCACGCGTCAGCACCAGATGCTGGCCCAGCCACACGCCTTGAAAAGGCCGCGAACTCGTGGATGAAACCTCGCTTTTGAGCGCAGACAGGTTTTCCTTCGCGCCTGCGGCTCTGGAGGTGCCGAAACCATTCTGCGGCGGTGTGTTGAACGCGCCAGCCATCGCAGCCGGTGCCGCAGGAGCGGCGGCGGGCAGCGGCATGGCAGCGGCCTTGTCCATTTCTGCGTCGATATTCTTCTCCGCAGGCTTGCCACTCGGTTTGGGAGCCTCGGCGATAGCTTTGGAGAAGACTTTGGATGGTGGCATCGGCTCCTTCATCTTGATCATCGGCTGCTGTTTGATCGCTTCCTCGTTCTGCGCTGTGACTGCCCGGCTGCGCAGTGCGTTTTCGGTGCTGTTGAGTTGCAGTTGCTGCTGCGTGGCCACTTGCCCCTCCTGTACCGCCCAGGCATTGTTGCGTGGCAGATTCGCGTCATTGGCAACGAGCGGCTTGTTGTCATCCAAGCCAAGACGCGGCACGCTGGCCTGTTCGGCGAGGATTTGCCGGTTGTAGATCGGCGGCCCGGTTGGTGCGGGTGCCGGTGTGCGAGTACTGCTGCCGGGCCAGTAGGATGAGACATCTGCTTTGGGAGCGATCGAATGGGCCGGTTGCGCCAGCAGCTCACGCAGACCGCTCAGGCGTTGCTCGCAGCGCGTCAAATCGTCCGCGTTCACGAATTGCGCCAGCGCCAGCGTGCGCTCGCCATTCTGCGGCACTTGCGGGGAGATGATCTGCCCGCGCGAGTCCATCTGAAAGTGAAGCAGCACATGCTCCGGCGTCTCCGCGAGCAGAGACGACGGCACCAGCACCTCGCCCTTCGCCACATTGCTATATGCCTTGTTCACCAGGCCTTCCGGCGCATGAAACGGCCGGAAATCATGCGGCGGCCGCGCGTTCTCGCGAATCATGAGCGCGCTCGCCTGGAAATCGAGCCGCCACAGCGCCAGCCGTACGCGCTCCTGCTGGTCCGCGTCCCGCGCCGCCTCCTCCCGCGTGCGCTCCAGCGCCAGCGTGTGCCAGCTCACCCACGCCATCGCCGCGAGCAGCAGCCCGAGGCAGGCGAGGAAGGTGATCCAGATATGGAGAGGTTTGCGCATGGTCTTCTCAAGATGCTGACATCATCATGCCGTAAACAAGCCAAGACATCAGGTTTAGCACCGCACCGAGCGTGGCAATGCCACCGAACGGGCAACACGAGCTAATGCCGAACACGAAAGCCGCTAGTTGGCTGGCCAGACACAAGCCCATCCATCCAAGTGCAAAAAGCACCCATCCACCGAGCACAAAACCCATCGCCGCCGATGCAAACACTCTTAGTGCGGTGGAGGTGCCAAAGAATGGTGAGTTTAGTTTCATGACGTCATCTTATCACGCGAGCTGGTAGCCTTTTCCTCGCACGGTGACGATCACACGCGGCGACTCGGCATCATCTCGCAGTTTGTGCCTTAAATTGGCGATGTGCATGTCCACGGTGCGCGTCTCCGTCTGCTTGTTGTCGATGTGCCAGACGCGCTGAAGCAGTTCTTCACGCGAAACGGGCCTGCCGCGATTCAACGCGAGGTAGCGCAGCACATCACGCTCGCGTTCGGAAAGCTCGGCGCTTTCGCCGTTTTCGAAGCGGGCCACGCTCTGGCCGAAGTCAATCGTCGCCACGGCCAGCGTGAGCGTTTCGCTCACTGGCTGACGTTCAGGTGCTCTCCGTAGCACCGCTTCGACGCGGGCGAGTAATTCGCGCACGCTGAAGGGCTTCACGACATAATCATCCGCGCCAAGTCGCAGCCCGCGCACGCGATCATTCTCCTCGCCACGGGCCGAGAGAATGATCACCGGCGTTCCCGGTCGCTCACGACGCAGCGCCTTCAAAATATCGAAGCCGCTAGCATGCGGCAGCACGAGATCGAGCAGCATGAGGTCAAAGGTCGCGCTCAAGGCCAGTTTGAGCCCCTTTTCACCGTCTCCGGCTTCCAAGGTCGTGTGTCCGGCAAACTTGAGTGCATCCAAGACGCCGCGACGGATCGCGGCGTCGTCTTCGATGACCAGAATGGTGTGCATGCGGAAAGGTTAACGGGTCTATTTCTCCCACGCGATGCCTTTTTTCTCCGCCTGCATGCGCAGCGCTTTCACCATCGCGGTGTCCAGGGTGTCATTCTTGGCGGATTCCTTGCGTTGGGTGGCGACGTAGGCCTCGCGTTCCTTGTTCAGGGTCAGCACCTTCTTTTGAATCTCTTCACGCTCGGCGGTTTTCTTCACGAGGTGGGCCTTGCGCTCCTCGACGGTCATTGTCTTCATCTCCTCGGGCAGATCGGCCTCTTTGACCTTCGTGATGTCGAAGCTCTTGTCCTTGCTGGCATCCACGAGATCCCAGCCGCTGTTGAAGTAATTCGCACTGGCCTTGCTGACGATGCGCTGCACCTGCGCCCCTGATTCGGGCTTTGCGGCGGCATTGCTGTCCTGCGCGACTTGCCGTGCTTTCGCGGCGGGAGCAGCGGCACCGTAGTTGATGTAAGTCTTGTTCAGCTCCTCGTTGAGTTTCACGATCTCTTTATCCTGCGGGGCTTCGATATGAACGATGGCCTGGTTCTGGTCGATCACGAGGTATTTGCCGTCCGCGAGCAGCGCGCCTTGGTTCCAATGCTCCGCGATGCCCTGGGCTTCGCCGCCGCAATGGATCGTGTTCACGATGATGCCCTTGGCGATGGCGTCTTTGCAGCTCTGCTTCGAATCAATCGGCCCCTGCGTGAACGGTTCGTTGCCAGCGATGAAGATCGCTTTGTAAACCTTCGGATTCGCATCCCAGGCGAGGTCCAATGTCGCACGCTGGATCACCGCGCCGCAGTATTCCTCGCCGCCGTTGGTGGCGAGGGCGAACAGCTCCTCGGAGACCTTGTCGAGATCCCGCGTAAGCGGCTGAATCTGGCGAATCCAGTTCGTTTTGGAACCCAGGGCGTCCTTGCCGTATTCATAGAGCGCCACCTGCACGACGGGCGTTTTGCCATCCTGCTTGGCGGTGATGAATTCGTTCACCAGCTTCCAGATCTGCGTTTTGGCCTGCTCAATGAGGCCCTGCATGCTGCCGCTGGTGTCGAGAAGCACGGCGATTTGGACCAGTGGCCCATCAACAGCGGCTTCAACTTTGGTGACTTCCGCCACAGGTGCGGGCGGACGAACTTCTTTGGCGATGGCAAGGCACGCGGTCAAAGCCGTGGCGACTAGGATGTGTTTCGTTTTCATGGATGTGGTTTGGGTGGAGTGGACGGGAGAAATTCAGCGGATGAGCACGATCTGGCCGCGATGCTCGAGCAGCAGCTCGCCACGCAGCGCGAGCAGGCTCTGGCGGTTGTCGGCGGCGAGTTCATCGACCAGGAGGCCAAACTCGGTGCTGCCGATCTCGATGGTGCGGTCCGGCGCGCGCTCGGACTTGGAGGCGTTCGCATCGCTCCAGCGATTGCCTTTGTTGAAAAAGGCTCCGGCCTGAACCTGCTGCACGCTGGTGATCTCGACGGCCTGCATCTTCTCATCGAGGAAGCGATTGCGGACGTTGAGCTGCTTCGATTCGGCGGCCTTGTTGATGTTGCCCGCCTGCGACACGGCAGCGGGTCCGCTGCGCATTTTCATGGCCTTGTCGCTGTAGTTATAGTTCGCACGCGTGGCGTTGGAGGTCACGGCAGCCAGCGAGGTGCCTTCTTCGGCCAGGAAAGCGGTGTATTCGGTCAGAATGCCGAATTGCGTCGAGAGACGCACGATTTCGTTCACCAGCTCGGTCGTGTTCGCCGTCGCGCCGTCCGCACCGAGATCACGAATCGCCTCGCTGAGCACGGCGATCTTGTTGCTGGCCCACAGGCGGGCCACAAAGGCGTTTGCGGTGCTCGCTTTGTCGAGATTGAAGGTGAAATCGAACTTCCGCTCACCTTCTGCCGATGCGCCGGTGAGTTGGAAATGCAGCGGCGCTTCACCGCGATAGGTGCCGGACAAAAGAATTTGTTCGCCCTCAAACACATCCGGCAATGGCGATGGAATCAGGTCGCTGACACGATTCGGATCATCCAGCACACGCAAAGCGGGCCGGGTGAGCAGCGGACCACGCAAGCGGTCGAATACGCGGCCGACTTTGACCTCCACGTCCTCCTTCGGCAGCACAAACTCCGCGCTGGCGCGTGTTTCGCGGGCGATGCGTGACAGCAGCGGCGTGTTCACATCGACACCGACGCCGAAGGTGAACACGCGACGTTGGTGCGGATTTCCCTTCGCCACGGCCTCACGAATCGCCTTTTCCGAGGTCTGGCCGATGGTCGGCAGGCCGTCGGTGAGGAACAGCACGAGTGGCAGCATGCCATCGAGCGGCTTCTGCCGCAGCGCTTCGACGATGGAATCATGAATGTTCGTGCCACCGCTTACGCGCAACGCACTGATGTAATCACGCGCCTGTTTCGTCGTCTCCGCGTTCTTGATCACCGGCTGCGCGGCGAACATTTCGACCGCCTCGTTATAGACGATGAGGTTGAAACCTTCGCCATCGTTCAAACCTTCGATCACCTGCAAAGCCGCCGCCTTGACCTGATCCAGCTTCGGTCCCGCCATGCTACCGCTGCGGTCGATGACGAGTGTCACTTCGCGTTTGATTGGCGCGGCATCTGCCTTGGGCTTCGGCGGGGCGATCATGACGAGAAAATAGCCGCCGCCGATTTTCGGGTCAGGGTAAGCGAGCAACGAGGCCGTCATCTCGTCTTTTGTTTCGCGCAGCAAAGACACGCGGAAGGCTCCTGGATCACGCGTTTCGCAGGTGAGGCTTGCTTCGTTGCCATTCGGCTGCTTCACGGCGATCTCATGGCTCGGCGAATACACTGAGGCGATGCGTGAGGCCGATTTGACGCGCATGGAGAGCTTCCACGGCACCGCATACTCCACCGCCTCCGAACGCGGCAGCACATAGTCGAGTCGTGCGCCGTCCGCTTCGAGAAGCTGTTCATACGTCACCCGCACCTTCTGCGTGCCATTGGCCGGCACCGGAAACACGCTAGATTTCACCACCGCATGGCCCACAAACTCCAGCAGCGCCGGATCACGCGTCTGTGCCACGATGCTGTCGTAGATCCGGCGTGCTTCGTCACGCGGCAGCAACCGGGCTGTGGCTTCTGCATTGCCGCCTTCAAAAGCAAACGCCTTCAGCACCGCTCCTTGCGGCACCGGCACGAGCAGTTCCGACTCCAGTGGCCGGTTGGTCGGATTGCGGAGGGCGATGTCGAGCGTCGTCGTGGCGATTTGATCTGCGAGGTCGATGCGGGCATCGACTTGCGTGACCTGGACCGCCTGCGTGTGGATGACGCGGGTGTTCGGCGAAATCCACGCATTCTGCGCGATCAGGTTCGTGGCGAGAAAGAGAGCACAAAGAAAGATCTTCATGCCGCCATGATGATTCAGGCGGGGTCAGGCGTCTGTAAACGCACTGTAAAGTGCCCAAAGTAGTCCTGTTCCTGCGGAACAGGTGACGACGATCCTTGTTCCGCAGGAACAAGGCTACTTTACCTCGCCAGCAGTTCCTCACCGCGATACACCACGCGCTCGACCATACCTTGGAGCGTTTTGTCGAGGAAGGGGGTATTGATGCTCTTCGATTTCATGAAGGCGCGGCTGAAGGTGGTGGTGCGGTTCGGATTGAAGAGGATGAACTCGGCGATGCCGCCTTCTTTGACCGGCACGGGTGGGAGTTTCATGAGGCGGCGCGGTTCGGCGCTGTAGCGTTTCACGATGAGGCCCCAGTCGAGGATGTCCTTGCGGATGTAGTAGTCGTAGAGGGAGACGAGGGCGCTTTCGAGGCCGGTGATGCCGAAGGGGGCACTGGCGAAGTCCTGGTTCTTTTCAAACGGCGTGTGCGGGGCGTGGTCGGTGGCGATGACATCGAACCAGCCGTCTTTGAGGCCCTGAAGCAGCGCGGCGTTGTCCTCGGGCGTGCGCAGCGGGGGGTTCATCTTGTAGTGCGTGTCGTAGTCGCCGATGTGCTCGTGATTGAACATGAGGTGGTGCGGCGCGATCTCGCAGGTAACGCGAATGCCGCGGTCCTTGGCGCGTTTGATGGTGCCCATGCCCTCGGCGGTGGTGACGTGCTGGATGTTGAGATGCACGCCGGTGAATTCGGCGAGGCGGATGTCGCGCGAGATGCAGATCTCCTCGCTGATGCTCGGGATGCCGGGCAGGCCGAGCGCGTAGCTGATCTTGCCCTCGTGCATGCAGCCTTTGCCGCTGAGTTCTTTGACTTCGCAATGGCTGGCAAGCGGCAGGTCGTAATCGCGCGCGTATTCCATCGCACGGCGCAGGACTTGCGGATTATCGACAGGGAAACCGTCGTCGGTGAGCATGACGGCACCAGCGGCCTTCATGCCGGCGATGCCGGCGAGTTCCTCGCCTTTGCGGCCTTTGGTGATGGCTCCAGTCGTGTAGATGCCAGGGCCAATGCGCGTGCCGCGGGCGCTTTCGAGCACGCTGCGAACGACGCCCGCGTTGTCGATGGCAGGCGCGGTGTTCGGCATCATGACGAAGCCGGTAACGCCGCCGTTGATGGCGGCTTCAGCGCAGGTAGCGATGTTTTCTTTGTCTTCCTGGCCTGGTTCACGCGCATGGACATGGATGTCGAACAGGCCGGGCAGCAGAATGCGGCCGGTGCAGTCGATGACCTCTGCGTTATCGACGCCGGTGATGTTCACGGCCACGCCGATGATTTTGTCGCCCTCGACGAGCACGTCGGCGGTCTGGAGCTTCGGAGAGTCTTCGCTGGCGATCTGGGCGTGGCGGTAGAGGCGTTTCATCGTGGGCGGCATGATGTCGCGAAGGGCTGGGGAGGCAAGTCAGCTTCTTGCATCCCTCCGGGATGCGTCCTTGAGAAAAGGTGCGTCTCGTATGTGTTCCAGGGGGCTGCGACCCCTGGCTAATTGTTCTGATCCCTCCGGGATCAAGGCTCACTTCTTCCGCACGTAGAGCAGGACGCGGTCGTGGGTGAGCAGGCAGAGGTCGAGGCGGCCGTCTTTGTCGAGATCAAGGGCGGCGTAATCGTGGGGTTCGTTTTCGAGCCCGGTTTTGCCACGGAAGTGCGGGTCAGTCTCGAAGACGCGGAAGTACATGGCGCTGTCCCATTTCTGACCGGCGGCGGGCTGGAAGATTTCGATGACGCGGCTTTTGGCGGTGTCGATGAGGGCGATGTCATCCACATCTTCACCGGAGAATGAGGCGGCGATGAGATCGGATGGCGTGGTGTCTTTGAGTTCACTGTCAAAGGTGGCGACGGTGTCGAGTTTGAGCGTGGAACCGTCCAAAGGCGTGATTTGGAAGCTGTTTTTGGCCAGCAGAAGCAGCTTGGTGTTTTTCTCCGCCGTCATGAGCACGCACTGGTCAGGTGTCATCACGGGCAGCGCATGCGTGTGGTCGGCGCGATAGACGCGGTCTTTGCCAGCGGTGAGCTCGTGGAGCTTGCTGTGCGTGGCGTCGATGAGGAGCACGGAAATTTTGCCATCCTTGCGTGAGATGAGGGCGCTGTGCAGTTCGGCGGAGGCATCGGGGGAGTTGAACTGCTCGACGATGCTGGCCTTGCCCTCGGCATCGACTTTGAAAGCGCGGGCAAGCTGCTGATGGGCGATGAGGATTTCTTCTTTGCCATCGCCGTCGAGATCGCCGGTGGTGAGGGCGGCGGGGGCGAGTTTACTCACAAACGAGTCTGGAATACCTTCGACACGCTTGAAGGGCGCTTTGGCGTCGGTAGTGCTGAGCAGGAGCTGCAACGGGCCGAGGTTGGAGAACAAAGCAAGATCGCCACGGCCATCCTGATTGGCATCGACGACGCGGATGCCGTTGATGCGGCCGGTTTTGATCGTGAGCTCCTGTGTGGTGGCAGTGAAACCTTTGGTGGCGGCGGTTTTGCGCAGTGTGATGAACTGAGGCTTCGATTTGATCTCGCTGACACAGAGAATGGCCGAATCAGTGGTGAGCGTGAGCAGGGTTTCGCCTTCCTTGGCCTGATAGACGATCTCAGGATAGGCGAGACGGTTGTCTGTCCAATGCGCGACACCAATGGACTGCTCGGCGGGGCTGAGCAGCACGAGATCGGCCTTTTTGTCGGCATCCACATCGGCGATGGCGAGCGATTCGACACCGCTGAGGATGGGGAACTCGCGGCCTTCGCTGAACGCACCGCTGGCGCTGCCTTGAAACAACCAGGCGCGCGCCGCTTTCGGCTCGGACATGATGACATCGGCAAAGCCGTCGCCGGTGAGATCTCCATAAGCGACGGCACCGTTCTTCGATTCGGTCGGCGGCATGGCGTAGCGGATGGTGGCGGCACGGTCAGCGTTGGGTTCGGCGGCGCCCTGCGTGAGCTTCGCGACTTCCACCATGTTCGTTTCATCCTGAATCCAGGCGACGCCGTTTTTCTTGTCGCCCAAACGGATGGGATGCAGCCAGTGGCGTGTGGCGGGGATTTCGAGCCGCCATTCTTCGCCAAACGTCACGCCTTCATGCTGCAAGCGCACGAGCAGCGCATCGCCTTCGGGTGCGGTGTAAAAAAGGTCGGCACGGCCATCGCCATCGAGGTCGGTGATGCTCAATCCAGCGCAACCACCTTCGCCGAGCGCGTAGTTTTGCGGCTCAGCCCATTCGCCGGGCGCTTTTTGCAGCAGCACCATCAAGCGCGTGTTGGTGAGCAGGACGATGTCATCGCGACCGTCGCCGTTCAAATCGCGTGCGACGAGAACTTCCGTATCGTCAGTGGTGGAATCGAGCGTGAACTCGCGTTTCTCAGTCCAGGTGCCTTTGTCTCCCTGCATGCGGAGCACGAGCTTGTCTTCATCAGTGATGAAGGCGATGTCGTCGCGCTTGTCGCCGTTCCAATCGCCTGTCACGAGCGCGAAGGCCGCATGACCGATGACGAGAGGCTGCTTGTCGAAACGCGAGACTTCGAGGATCGGATTCCAGCGATCCTCACGAGCGGATTTTTCAGGATCGCCGGGCCTCACCCCGTCCTTGCGTTGCAGCAGGAACTCAATGCGCGCACGCGATGAGTTCACGATGGCGAGATCGGTCAGACCATCGCCATTGAAATCACCCGCACGCGGGCTAGAGGTGTTCCAGTCGAGTTTGACGATTTCCGGGCCGTCGAAATAGAGCGCGGGCTGTTCCGCGAAGGCAGCAGTGGCGAGCAGGATGAGAGCGATGGGGCGCATGAGAGTGATGCTGGACGCTAGATTATTGATGCTCGATGCAGACATCCAGAAACCAGCATCAAGCATCCAGAATCGGGCCTTACTTCTCCACGGGCGTGGTCAGGTAGTGCATCTGGATCGCATCCGGGTGCGAGTAGCTGGCGCTGAGCAGGCTGCCGAAGTAACGCTGGAAGGTTTCGTTCGAGGGACGTGCGCTGGAGTCAAACCAGCCGCCGGGAGCCGCGGTGGTGGCGGATTCTTCGGGAGCGAGGGCCTTCTTGCCTGGACCCTTTTTCTTGGCCGCAGCGGCTTTGCCGCCTGCTTTGCTTTCGAGCGCGGCTGCGGCGGTGGCGACCATGTTGAGCAGGCGGCCTGCATCCGCGACACCGACGCCGCTGTAGTTCTTTGGCGCGAGCGAGAGGAGATTCTGCACGTGCGCATCGTCCCAGATGCTGGGGCCCGAGGGATCCTTCATGCGACCGAGGATTTTTTTCAGCGTGTCCTGTGTGCCGATGGAGATGAGGAGGTATTTGCCAGTGTTGCAGTAGGCGATCTCGGTGGCGGCATTGGCGGTCTGCGTGGTCTTGAGCGTGTTGATGGTGAAGCCGAGGAAGTCGCTCTCCTCAAAGGCACCGAAGCCGGCTCCGGCGAAACGTTTGAGGCCTTCGAGCGCACCACCGAGCTTGTCGGCGTCCTTGACCTTGAAGCCCATGACCTGGCTGTCCTTGGTGCCATCACCGTCCTGCACCTGGATGATTTCATCGGAGAGGCTGCCAAAGAGATCGTCGCGAATCTTGAAGCCCATCTGCGCTTCGAGTTGTGGGATCTGCATGGTGACCATCATGGCCATGGGGCCCAGTTTGGAGATCATGCCGAGGATCGCGTCATACACCGTGCCGAAGTCCATGCGAGCGACGCTGGCGGTCAGGATGCCGGCGGGAATGAAGGAGGGCAGAGTGACCTCGTTGCTGGTGCCACGCATGATGGAAAGGATGCCGGTGGGCTTCTGCGGGTGCAGGATCGTCACATCCATGCGTGACTGGGCATCCTGCAGTTCCACGGTGAAGGCGACAGCCTGCAACTCCTGCGCGCCGAGCATGTCCATGATCTGCTTTGGCTTGATGTTGAAGTTCATGCCTGCGGCGGGCTTGTTGTCGTCCTGTTTCTTTTTCTCCTCCGCGGCAATCATCTTCTCGCCGAGTTCGAGCATTTTCACGCCGTTGAAGTAGAGCATCATGTCGCCGCCGCCGTTGGTGATCTGGCCGATGCGGGTGAGGTGCTCACGCGCGACGCCGGGGGGATCGCCCGCGCCGTTTTTGAGAGCGCCGATCATGTATTCCATGAGTTTGCGCGAGGTGGACTCGATCATCACGTCTCCCACGATCGCCCATGAGGTGAAGCAGGCGTCGTCCGCCGGATCGCCCGATGTGGCGATCTGGACGCTCACGCCGCCGATGTCCGTGCTGCTGAGCTTGAGACTGGCGTTGTCCTTCTTCTCCGCCTCAACCTCGGCGGCCTTGTGCGCCTCGATTTCCTTCTGCTTGCCGCCCAGTTCACAGAGCGAGACGTTGGGCGGGTTCTTCCCGAACTCGGCAAAGTCATTCAGCACGAGGAAGCTGACCACTGCTCCAGGGTAATCCTTCAGTGTGTCATACATGCCGGTGCCGTAGTGGTCCTTGAAAAACTTGTCCCACGGCGTGTCACCCTCTTTGCGCATCGGGGCCATCCAGCGTTTCGCCTCGTCATCCTGCATGAATTTGGCGTAGCTGCTCTTGTCCCAGTCGGCGAGCAGCTCGGGCGTGTTCCTGACGGCGATGACACCGGCCGTGTCTTTCGGCATGAGGTTGTACCATTGCTCCAGCCGGTCGGCGGCGGAGGCGGGAAGGGCGCTGGCAAGCAGCAGGGAGAGAAGGAGGGTGGCGCGTTTCATGGATGATTGAATGATGAGGGTGCGACTGCTACTGAAGAATCAGCCGCTGGTGGTTACAGATTCGGGCTTTGTTTTTTCCACCGGCGGGGCCGGTGGCGGCAGGTAGCGGAAGCCGCTGTTCGGATTGCGTGGATCGAAGGCGAAGGCCTCGCGGTTTTTCAGGAAGAGCTTCAGCACGTTCGAGGGAATCGAGAAGCCGAGGCCTTCGACACCGACGCCGGCTGCCTTCATGTTGTTCACGCCCACGACTTCGCCGCGTGCGTTGAAAAGCGGCCCGCCGGAGTTGCCGGGATTGATCTGCGTGGTGCTTTGAATGTACCAGCGACCGCCGTTTTCACGCGCGCGGATGCTGACGATGCCCTTCGACACCGAGCGCTCCAGACCGAGCGGACTGCCGATGGCGAAAACGTCCTGACCCTGCGTGAGCGTCTCCGAATCGCCCATCGGCACAAATGGCAGCGTGTCAGCGGCGGGATCGTCGATCTGGAGAATGGCGAGATCGAGGAACCCGTTCATCGCGATGATCTTCACCTTGGTGAACTGCTGTTTCTCCAGCCCGTCGGGTTTCTTGCGATACACCACCACGGTGATCTCGCGCTCGCCAGCAATCACATGCTGGTTCGTGATCACGTAGCCGAGCTTGTTGATGATGAAGCCGGAGCCGAGACCTGAGGCCGTTTGAATCTGCACCACGGACTCAGCCACGCGCTGGACGTTTTTCTCCACGGTCACCGCCTCACGTCCAGGTTCAACGAAATAGATGTCCTCGCCCTGCACGGCGGCGGTCTTGGCGGCGGCGTTCGCTTTTTCCAGGATGGAAATCTCCGTGCGCGGCACGGTGAGCACAGTATGGCCGAGATCGAGCACCACGGCGTCGTCACGCTCCTTGAGCACCTCGCCGCGCAGCTCCGCGCCGTTTTTGAGCACGATCTTGACGTTTTCCGCCGACAACGACGAAACCGCCATGCAGGCCGCCGCCAGAATTCCGAAGCTCAGATAGTGTCGCATCACGGGCGCAAACTTTAGCGGACGCGCCTGTGGATACGAGTTCTTTTTGCACCTCTTGACGTGACAGTCTTCCGCCATCTCATGCCGCGATGCCCGCCAATGTCCTGATCTCCGCCGCCCAGACCCTGCGCGAAACCCTGCGCCCGCTGCGCTTTGCCGCGCCGGTCGAATACGTCTATCAGCCGCTCGATTACGCCTGGGAACCGCACGAGACCTACCTGCGGCGCTTTGGCGGCACCACGAAGCGTGTCGTCCTCGTCGGCATGAATCCCGGCCCCTTCGGCATGACGCAAACCGGCGTTCCCTTCGGCGAAATCGCCGCCGTGCGCGACTGGATGGGCATCCGCGAACCCGTGGGCAAACCGGAGCGCGAGCATCCGAAGCGCCCCGTCGTCGGTTTCGACTGCCCGCAGTCAGAAGTCAGCGGTCGGCGGCTATGGGGCCTGTTTGCGCAGCGTTTCGGCAAGGCGGAGGCCTTTTTCCAAGATCACTTCGTCGCCAACTACTGCCCGCTCGTCTTCATCGAGGCCAGCGGTCGCAATCACACGCCCGACAAACTTCCCGCCGCCGAAACTGCGGTCATGGAGGCCGCGTGCGATGCGCATCTGCGTGCCGTCATCGCCGCCTTGCAGCCTGAATGGGTCATCGGTGTCGGCGCTTTCGCCGAAGAACGCGCCTTGCGTGCCAAAGAAGCGATGAACGGTCATTTCAAAACCGGCCGCGTTCTCCATCCCAGTCCCGCCAGCCCCGCCGCGAATCGCGACTGGGCCGGTGCCGCGACGAAGCAGCTCGTGAAGCTGGGCGTGTGGGAGTGAGGGCAAAATCATGCTTGTGTCGTGAACCGGCTTCCAGATAGCCTGCGGGCATGAGGTTTTGGAGAATCACCACCGCGCTGCTTGTCGCGACGACTTCGGCGTTCGCCGGCATGCCTTCGGTGCAGTTGTCCGATGTGGCGAAGGCACGGCTGGATGTGATTTCGTTCTTCATCTTCGTATATCTGCTCTGCGCGGTGGTGTTCCGCTGGTTGTGGAATGCACTCGCCAAGGATTTCCTCTGGATGCCGCCGCTGAGCTTCAAGCGCTCGCTCGCGCTTCTCGTCGTGGCGGGATTGTTTCTCTACTTCATCCTCACGATGATTTCCGGTGCGCGTGAACTCATGACTCCCGGCGCGTGGGCGAAAAGCGGTGTAACCTACAAGCTGCAAACCCCGGATCGCGATCCGAAACCCTGGCTCGACGCCGCTCGCAAGCACTGGCTGGAAATACTGCGTGACGCGTTGCGGGAATACGCCGTCAAGCATGAGGGCAAGCTGCCCGTGCATGCTTATATAAGCGATTTCAACACGGCCCTGTGGAAGGGAGCGCACCCTGACGGTCATTGGCTCATCTACATTCCAGGGCTTACTTTTGAGGACCAGCTCAATGCTGGCAAGAATGCAAAAGGGGAAATTGCCAACATTCCCGGGCTCACTTTTGACGCCAAGTCCGATGTGCTCGTCTATGAGCCGGCGATTTATGGAGCAACGCGCTGGGCGCTGCTGACCGACGGTTCCGTGGTCCAGATGAGCGGCGACGAACTCGATGCACGCGTGCGAAGGGAGTTCGAGCCGTGAATGATGTCGAAACAAAGCCCGTCAGCCGGTCATGGGGCAGAACAATATGGTGGGGACTAAAAGTTGTAGTGGCGGTCGTCATGCTCATGTTCTTCCCAGAACTCTTCTCATTGCTGGAGCTTCCGTTTCACCTGGCGTGCGGCTGGTTGTTTTATCTCATCGAGGTCGTCCCGCAGACACAGGTCAATGTGGAACTGCTGCTTTGCTCGCTGGGAGCTCTGTTGTTGGGAACATTCGGGTTGCAACTCCTCATGTCTCGACTGCGAGCATCGAACCGCTGGCCATGGCGCTGGACCCTGGCGTGGTGCGCCATGCTTGTCGTGATGCTCGGCACGAGCATCGCCGCCGTGGGCATCGTGCATCAGACGGGATGGCTGTTCCGTCTGCCCGGTTGGATCGAGATGGGTGGCATGGGGACGCAGATGAAGGCCGTGAACAATGCCAAACAGGTGGTTTTGGCGGCGCGGCAGTATGCCAGCGCGCACGACGGCAAGTTCCCCGAGTCCTGCGCTGAGATGATGCCAGAAATCGTCACTGACTCCCGCATTTTTTGGGCGTCCGTGGATCGTAACATGCCTGTGGAGCCGCTCGTCTATGCCGGTGCAGGCCTGCGTGACACCGATTATGGCAATTTGCTCGTTGTCTGGTCACCCCGGACCAGCGCCAATGGCAGACGCGTGATCGCAAGACTCGACGGCAGCGCCGAGGTCGTCCGTGAGGAGAAGTTTCAAGAGATGCTCGCGGCATTTCGAGAGAGACTCTTCTCGCACGAGGCTGCCGCCAAAACGCCACGCTGATTCAGATCACCGCTGGCAGGCGCTTATTTGACCAGCGGCTGAATCTTGTCCGGGTCACGCTTCCTGAGCTCCGCCTGGAGTTGCTCGATCATTTCCGCCATCCGGTGCATCTGCTGGCGCATTTCCTCCAACTCGGCGTGGGCTTTCATCTCGCCAGGGTGTTTCATGCGCTCCTCCAGTTCGCGGCGCATGTTTTGGGCGATCTCCTCGATGTTTTTGGCCGGTTCATGCAAACCTGCGGCATGCAGATGCTCCACGGCCTGCATGATGTGCTGCAGGCGCTCGGCCTCCGGGCCTTTGAAGGGGGACATGTCCTTGCCCGGATGTTTTTCCGCGTGCTTCTGCGGTTTTTTCACGCCGTCGTGGTCCTGAAGCTCACGCTGGAGTTTTTCCGCCTGCTCCGCGAGTTCCTTCGCCTCGTCGAGGCGCCCGGCGGCCTTGGCATCGCGGGCGCGTTCCATCAGGCTCTGCAGCGCTTGTTTCGGGTTTTCCTTCGATTCTTGGGCCAATCCCCCGCAGGCGAGTGCGAGGCCGGTGATGATGAGTGTGGTTGTCTTCATGGTGCCATGGTAACGATGCGGTGCGGGCCGATCTTCCTCTGGCCGGGCATCCGGCGAGAGAGCCTCTCGCGTCCCGACGTTCACAGGGCCGGAGACCTACCATGAAGCCGCCCATACTGACCACCTGCGCCATCGTGTTCCACCTCGGCGCGTCGATTGCCATGACCGCTCCGCCGCAGGAACCCGTCGAAATTGGCCACACGCCGCAGTTCTTCATCGACGACCACATCGTGGACAACCGCTGGTCCTTCAAGATGAAGACCGAGGAAGTGGTGCGCAGGTTTCATGCGCCGAAGAAGTACGCGGGCAATCCGCTGATCGTCGGCGGCTGCGGCTATGCATCAGTCGTGCGCGATGCGGACACGGGGATTTTCAAGCTGTGGTATCAGACGCATGTGCGCGGCACGGAGGACGACGACAAGTCAGCCTACGGAATCGCTTATGCCGAATCGAAAGACGGTCTCGCCTGGATACGGCCGGAGCTCGGCCTGTATGAATGGAAAGGCACCAAGGCCAACAACATCGTTTGGCGCGGCAGTGCCGACTTCCGCGCCAGCGGCCAGCAAATTCTCGAACTGCCCGAGTCCGCGCGCCGAGGCTTCCGCTATGTGATGGCCTATCACACCTCGGGCGCGAAGCGCGGCAACAACGGCATTCATGTCGTCGGCTCGCAGGACGGCATCCATTGGGACAAGGCGAGCGACACCCAGGTGCTCGACATCTCCAGCGACACCGTGAACAGCGTCATTTTCGATCCCGCGCGCGGCGAGTACGCGATGTTCTGCCGTGCGAAGGATCGCTATCTGGCCGGACAAACCGGCATTCTCAACACCGGCGAGTCACGCCGCATCTCACGTGTCGCTGGCAAAGACCTCTGGTCCAAATGGGTAGCCTCGCCGCAAAGCATTCTGATTCCCGACGAACTCGATCTCGAGCGCGGCTTCAACCGCTTCTACGGCATGCCCGCGCGCTATCACGCTGGCATCACCTTCGGCTTCGTCTGGTCCTTCAAACTCAACAGCGACATCTGGACCGAACTCGCGTGGAGCCGCGACGGCGTCACCTTCGAGCGCCTGCCCGCACGTCCGCGTCTCATCGACCTCGGCCCTGCGGACTCATGGGACGACGGCATGGTCTTCGGCAGTCCTGATTGGATCGATGTCGGTGATGAATGGTGGCTCTACTATGCAGGTTGGAACGGCCCGCACGGCATTCCCGAGCGCGACGGCAGCATCGGCCTCGCGAAGCTGCGCAAGGAAGGCTTCGTCTCGCTGCATGGCCCGAAAGGCGGCGGGGTGGTCTGCACGCGGCAGATTCGCTGGCCCGGTGGCGATTTGATCGTGAATGCGGACGCGCACGCCGGTGAATTGAAAGTGCGTGTGTCGGATGCACTGCGAAAACCCATCGCAGGCTTCAACTACGACGACACGCCGGTCTTCAAGGGCGACAGCGTGTCTCACGCGGTGAAATGGAGCGGCAAATCACTCGATGAACTCAAAAACCAAGTGATCCGCCTGGAGTTTCAGCTTCACGAAGCCGATCTTTACACCTTTACTGCACGCGAAATCAAATAGCGCCGCCAAGTCACGATCAACACCATGAACACAGACTCCGCATCACTGAACCGCCGCCGCTTCCTCATGGGAACCGCTGGTGCCTGCGCAGTACTTGGCACGGGAGGCTGGCTGTGGTCGCGAGAGCGGCCATGGCAGGTCTTCCGCCGAACCTCGCACGCGCTTGGTTCATCCATCACCATGTCCGTCTGGCATCGCGATGAAGCAGCGGCGGAGGCGGCACTCGACGCGGCTTTCGCGGAACTTGATCTCGTGGAGAGCCTGATGAGCATTTATCGGCCGGAGAGCCAGCTTAGCCGCTTGAATCAGAACGCGGCGCTCGACGATCCGCATCCGCATCTGGTCACCGTGCTGGAATACGCGATGGCCATGGCGAAGGAAACGAACGGTGCCCTTGATGTCACCGTGCAGCCGCTGTGGGAGCTGTATCACAACGCGAAGAAACAAAACCGCCTGCCGAGTGAGGCGGAAGTGATCCAAGCTCGTGCCTTGGTGGACTGGCGGCGGGTGAAGATCACGCCAAGTCGCCTCCAGCTCGATGGTGCGGGCACGGCGATCACTTTGAATGGCATCGCGCAAGGTTTCGCGGCAGATGCGGCGATGGCGGTGCTGCGGCGTGCGGGTGTGGCTCATGCGTTGATCGATGCCGGTGAGATGAATGCGCTTGGCGGCAAGCCCGATGGCGCAGCGTTCACCGTGGGCATCCAGCATCCGCGACATGCCGATGCGTTTGTCTCGATGGCGAAACTGCAAGACCGCTGCCTCGCGACCTCGGGCGACTACGAGACGCGATTCAGCGAGGATTTCGTCCACCACCATCTCTTTGATCCACGCACCGGTCATTCGCCGACGGAACTGGCGAGCGTGTCCATCGTCGCTCCGACAGCGATGGCCGCCGATGCGCTTTCGACGGCGGTGTTCGTGCTCGGCATAGAGCGCGGCATGGGGCTGGTGCGGCACACGCCGGGAACCGATGCACTGCTGGTTTCAAAGAGCGGCCGGATCACTGCCACCGAAGGTTTTCCTCTCAACGCCTGATTCCACCATGACCTCACTTCTTCGCATCGGCATCGCAGTGCTTCTGCTGGCTCACTGCGTCAACGCCGACACCATCGAACTCATGAATGGCAACAAGGTGGAGGGCAAAGTCATCGCCAATGACGCCACCGCCAAGACCGTCACCGTCGAGGCGATGATCGGCGGTCAATTGATCCAGCGCATGCTGCCGCAGGCTCAGGTGCATGCCTTGACCGTGAACGGGCAGCGCACCGTGCTGACGCCGAAGCCCGGCACTCCCGCCAGCAGCGCCGCACCGGTGGCAAACGCATCGCGCTCACCCGATGAGGTCAAGGCGTTGATCGCCAAAGAAGGATCAAACCCACCGGGCTGGATGAAGTCCACCAAGCTCAACTATCCCAAGACGCTCGACCTGACATGGGCTAATGCGCCGAAGGGGCAATGGAACAACCAGAAGAATATCGGGCAGTTCAATTGGGACATCATCAACCCCAACGAAAACCGCTGGCAGGAGGGCATCAAATTCATGGAGCATGTGCTGTCCGTGAACAAGGACAACGCCGAGATCCGGCTGCGGGCGACGAAGGAGATCGGTGGCATGTATTTCCGCTTCTTTCAGGACTATGCCCGCGCTGCGTGGTGGTGGCAGCAGGCCGGTGTGACGGCCGATGATCCACAGAGCGTGTTCCTCGCTGAATGCTACTGGCGACTGGGCAGCAAGCAGATGGCGCTGGACTTCATCGAGGGCGAAAGTTTTTACCTTAACACCATCAAGCTCATGGGTGACATGGGCGAAACCGACCGGGCGGTGGAGCTCACCGAGGCCTTTGCCGAAGATGCCGACGATCCTCACGGAGCTTATCTGCTGGGCGGCGACGCCTGTCGTCTGGCCGGACGTTATGATGAAGCGATTGCGTATTATCAAGAGGTGCTGGATGCGCCGGTGGATCCGAAAAACAAAAACCGTTTCCAGCGCTTGATCAGTCGCGCGCAGGCCAGTCTTGAAGCCATCAAGCTGTTTGAACTTTTAGACATCACCAAAGTGGCTGACGGCACCTACACCTCCAACGCTCTCGGTTACGAAGGAGACGTGCAAGTTGCCGTGAAGGTGAAATCCAAACGCATCGAGTTCGTGAAGGTCACGCAGCACAAGGAGAAACAGTATTACTCATCCATGCGCGACGTGCCAGAGCAGATCATCGCCAAGCAGGGCGTCAAAGGTGTGGACGCCACCAGCCGCGCCACCATCACTGGCGTCGCCATCATCAACGCCACCGCCAAAGCACTCGCCCAGGGCGTGAAATGAACGAGCCGCCTCAGCGCAAGCGCAGTGGGTTTCGGTTGGATCACTTCCTGCCCTTCCAACGAACGTCGAGCAAGCCACAGCAGAAAACCGTCGCAACATCTGTGCGCAAGCTGCTGCGCCGCATCGGACCGACGATGTTGTCCTCGCCCGTTCGTCGAGTGGTGCAGACGTTTTGCTTCCTGCTCTTTGCGTGGCTGTTTTTTTATGTTTGCTGGCCCTACCACGCCAAACCGCAGGCTGTCGGCAGTATTCAAGAAGGCTGGCGCATCGCGGAATTTGACCAAAACAGCGGTGGGTTGAGCTTGGAACGTGAAGACGGCGCGAAAGACCTGCATGCAGGTCAAAAACGCTTCCTTGTGGATCAAGGTGCCGCAGTGGGTCGCTTCAACATCACCGCCATCGAGGGCAAGCGCGTGCGCCTGATGCCGGATGCGCCGCTGAGCGCCAAGCAAATCGATCAGATGCTCTTCGGTGCCGGCCCGTGGGCTTTGCATGAGACAGAGCCGGGCAAGTGGCCGTCGCATTACACCGATGACCTCGCACGCAAAGAAATCGTGCCTGCCGAAACCTTCCTCATCATCGATCCGCTGGTCAGTCTCTCAACCGCCATCGCCGCGCGGAGCTGGGTGTGGTCGCTGGTGTGTGCGGGCATCATTCTCGCGGTGTGCGTGCTCATTCCACGCGGCTTCTGCGGCTATCTCTGCCCGCTGGGCACGCTCATCGATTTGTTCGACTGGGCCATCGGCAGGCGCGTCACCCGCTTCCGTGTCGCCAAAGACGGCTGGTGGGTTCACATCAAATACTACCTGCTGCTCGCCGTGCTCATCGCGGCGTTCGGCGGTGTGCTCATCTCCGGCTATGTCGCGGCCATTCCGGTGATCACGCGTGGTCTGTTGTTTATCGGTGAGCCATTGCAGAGCGGATTCGCGCGCGAATGGCATCTGGTGCCATCAATGAATGCCGGGCACGTTGTTTCCATCCTGTTGTTCCTCGGCGTGCTCGCGCTCGGGCTGTTGAAGCCGCGATTCTGGTGCAAATACGTCTGTCCGAGCGGCGCGGTGTTCTCCGTGGCCAATTTGTTCCGCGTGAGCGAGCGCAAGGTCGAATCAAGCTGCATCAACTGCAACAAATGCGTCACCATCTGCCCCTTCGACGCCATCAAGCCCGACTTTACCACGCGTGTGACCGACTGCACCCTGTGCCAGACTTGCGGCGGTGTCTGTCCGACGCACTCAATCAAGTTCGTCGATCGCTGGCATGTCATGGACCTCAAAGCCGTGAACGATCCACCCACCGGCGAGACGGCGCTCGGTCGCCGCGGCTTCATGTCGCTCATCACTGGCTCAGGCATCGGTGTGGCTGGTGGTGGAGCTATCGCAGCGACAACAAAACTGTGGGGTGCGAATCTCGATGATCCCAATGCCTTCCACCCCGTGCGTCCGCCCGGCAGCGTGCCTGAGCCTGCCTTCCTCGACATGTGCATCCGCTGTGGCGAGTGCTTCAAAGCCTGCCCGAACAACGTCCTGCAAGCCGAGGGTTTCGAGCAAGGTCTCGAAGGCCTGTGGGCACCGATGGTGAAGGCCGACTGGGCCGGTTGCGAATCAAGCTGCAATGCCTGCGGCCAAGTTTGCCCCACCGGTGCCATTCGCGCGCTGCCGCTCGCCGAGAAAAAAGTCGCGCGCATGGGACTCGCGATCGTCGATCAACACGCCTGCCTGCCGCACGCGAACCGCGAGGCATGCCAGCTTTGTGTCGATGAATGCCACGCCGCCGGTTATCACGCCATCGAGTTCGTCCAGGTCCACACTGAGGTCGATGCCGCTGGCCAGCCCATCGAAGGCACCGGCCACCTCGCGCCCGTCGTCCTCACCGACAAATGCGTCGGCTGCGGCATCTGCCAGACGCGTTGTTACGGCATCAACGGTCTCGAAAAAAATCTGCTGAAACAATCCGCCATCATCATCAAGGCCGGGGAAGGCCGCGAAGACCGGCTCATGACCGGATCGTATCTGAAGTTGCGCGAAGCCGAAGCACTTCGCAGCAAACCTGGCTCATGAAACACCTTGCCTTTCTTCTCGCTACCGTGTTTGCCGTGCAACTCTACGCGGAAGACACTGCTGCGCTCGGCATCTTTGGCATCGGCAGTTGCCACATTCACAATCGCTCGGCGCAGGACGCATCGCATTGGGTGCCGCAGATGCAGGCCATCGGGTTGCGCTACTACCGCTCTAACTGCACCGGCTGGTCACAGGTGGAGCCGGAGCAGGGGAAGTTCGACTGGAAGGATCTGGACGAGCACATGAGCTATCTCACGGAGCATGGATTCGTCTTTGGCGGGCTGCTCAATGGCGGCGTGAAGTGGAACACGCTCGACAAGCCCGGCACTCTGCCGGTGAACAACCTGCCCGCGTGGTCGAACTACGTTTCGGAGATCGTGAATCACGCCAAAGGCCGCATCAAACGCTGGGAAATCTGGAACGAGCCGCCGAACGGCACAGGGCGCGATCAAACGGCGGCGGATTACGCGAAGATCGTCGTCAGCGCCTACGACGCGGCGAAGAAGGCCGATCCGACCTGCCTCATCGGCCTCGCGGCGAAGTCGGTGCATATCAATTACCTCGAACAGGCCATCAAGGCGGGCGCGAAGGATCACTACGACTACATCACGCTGCATCCGTATGAAGTGCTCGACGGCATCGCGAGCAACAAGGGCACGGAGGCTGTTTTCATGAACATCGTGCCCACGGTCAGGAAGATGCTCGCGGCGCATAATCCGGCGAAGTCGGATGTGCCGGTCATCTTCACCGAACTGGGCTGTGATGCGGTCAAAAAAGGCGCGGACACGCAGGCTCATGCTTTGGTGAAAGCCTACACCATGGGAATCGCGCAGGGGGTGGCGTGCATCCAGTGGTTCGAAGGCAAGGACGGCGACAGCGGCCCGCTGGGCCTGCTCGATCGCAAAGGAATCCCGCGCCCGGCTTATGCCGCGATGGCGCGGCTGATTCAACATCTCGGCCAGCATCCGTTGTATCTCGGCTGGACGCTGTTGAACGAAAAACATTACGCCTTCGCCTTTCAGGGCACGAAAGGCACCGTGCTGATCACTTGGGCGCAGGGCAAGACGACGGGCGAGATTCGCTTCCCAAAACCCGTGCAGGTCGTGAATCCGCTCAATGGCGACATGACGAGTGCTGACAAACATGCGCTCACCGTGGCCCCGATTTTCGTGATTGGTGTTCCAGACGACCTTGTGAGCCAGGCCAAGGCCAACAAGACCAAGCCGCTGCCGTGGGATGGCGATTTCTCGAAAGCCGAGTCCGTCTCGATCACGATGGAAGGCCAGCAAATCGAGCGCGGCCTCCACACGCACTCCGGCGAGGCTGTCGCAGGCGCCGTGCTCGCCTACGGCGGTTCCGCGCGTGCGGGCAACGTGCCCGGCGGCAATGTTTTCATCGTCGATCCCGAATTTCTGAGCTACACGACCACGCCCATCGAGATCACCGCCGTCGTGCGACGAAACGAGGCCAATGACAACGCCGGGTTCAAGCTCGTCTATGAATCCACCACCGGCCTCAAGGCCGCGAAAGGCGGCTGGTTCACCGTGCCGGACAACAAGCAATGGCACACCGTGCGCTGGCAGATCGACGACGCGCAGTTCGTGAACTACTGGGGCTATAACTTCGCTCTCGAATCCGACGGCAATCAATTCAACAAATACTACCTCCAGAGCGTGACGGTGACGAAGCGCCCGTAGATTCGAGTGGCACTCGAATCGGCTTCGATTCCCAATCGAAGCTACGCCAATCCGGCAACAGAACCGCTCGGTTAGCGTTCTTCTCGCATGAAATCCATCTGCATCTTCCTCTGCGCACTCGCAGCCACAGCCTTGGCGCAAGATGCCCCAAAGCCAGCCCTGCCAAAGGTGGTGCTGCTGGGCGATTCCGTCCGCGAACACTACGCGCCCTTCGTCGCCGAACTGCTGGCAGACCGCGCCACGGTGGTAACGCCCAAGGTCAATGGTGGGGACACCGGCAAGTTGCTGACGAACCTCAACGAGTGGGCCATTAAAGAGCAACCCGACGTGGTCCACTTCAACAGCGGCATTCACGACACGAAACGCGACCAGAAGACCGGCAAGTACAACGTGCCGCCCGAGAAATACGAGGCGAACCTGCGCGAGATCGTGAAGCGGCTGCGTGCCGAGACGAAAGCGAAGATCGTGTTCGCCCTCAGCACACCGCTCATCGACGAACGCTCAAAGGGATACTGGAAGACTCGAAGCTATCAGTTGTTCAACGCGAGCGTCATGGAGTACAACGTCATCGCGCTGCGCGTGATGAAGGAACTCGATGTGCCGGTGAACGATCTGCCCGCCGCGCTGGGCGATGCCAAGGAGTCCGCACGATTGCACGACAGCGGTGGCATCCACTTTACCGACGAAGGTAGCCGCAAGCTCGCAGCAGCGGTGGCGACCGTCGTCATCAAACACCTTTCGACACGAGGAGCCAGCATGCCGACGTTGTTGCTCAAAACCGAAGCCTTTGATCGCGATCCCGGATGGGAGGGACACAACAACCGCATCGTGCCGGAGAAGCCGCTGATCGTGACACAGGATTTCGGCTACAGCGCCACGAATCATGCGGGCAAGGCCGCGGGCGAGATCGGCGGGAGCATTCAGCGTTCAACAACTCCGGCCTCGTATGCAGCGGAGATTCCGGCGAAGACGCTCGATGACAAGTTCACTGCGTCGGGCAGTTTCGCCGTTACGAAGTCGCAACCGGGTGCGGGGATTTTCTTCGGCTTCTTCAACTCGAACCAGCCGGGAGGCAGCGGCAGGCCGATTGGATCGCTGGGGCTCGACTTTGACTTTGAAGGCAAAGGTGGCCGCCTCGCGACGCGCCTGATCACCAACACGAACAAATCCTGCGGCACCTTCATCACACCGTATCTGCCGGGGAAGTTCCGGCCCACGCCGATCAAAAACGACGGCACGCGCTATCACTGGACGCTGGCTTACGATCCACAGGGGGCCGGTGGCAATGGGCAGTTCACGTTTACGATGCGCAGCGATACGCACACGACGCAGGATTACGGAACATTGCCTGAAAACTCCGAACGCGAGGCGCAGGCGCGCTTCCCAAACACCAAAACGTTCACCATCGATCTCACGCCTGGTTTCCGCAAAGAAGGCGCGACCTTTGATCGCTTCGGCGTGCTCAACATGATGAAGTCTGGCGGCGCGACGACGATGTTCTTCGACGACGTGAAGATCGACGGACGCGCCGAGGATTTCTCCAAAGACCCCCGCTGGGTCGCGGTGGGCAATCGCACGACTTATGAGGATCGTGAAGTCGTCGGCGCGCATGATTTCGGCTTCAGCGCGACGACGAATCACGCGGGCGGTCAAACCCTCGGCGAAGTCGGCGGCGGCCTGTGGCGCAGCGGTGACTACGGCTACTACGCGGACAAGGTTGGGCCGCTGAATTTGGAGCATCGCCTTGAAGCGCGCGGCAAGGTAAAGCTCGTCACCGCCGGGCCGGATTCGGACATGCACATCGGCTGGTTCAGCAGCGCTACGAAGGACAAATCGCCTGACGAGGCCGGAAACTTCATCGGCATTCACGTCGGCGGACCGACGCGCATCGGCCATTACTTCATCCCGCAGTTCGCCACGGCGACTGGCACGAAAGGCAAGGTTGATTCCGGCCCCGTCCTCACGCCAGGCAAGCTCTTCGACTGGTCGCTGGTCTATGATCCCGCTGCGGGCGGTGGCAACGGCGAGATGCGTGTCACGCTCGGTACCGAGTCCGCCACGCTCGCTTTGAAGCCCGGACAGAAAAAACAAGTCGCGATTCTGGATCGCTTCGGCCTTTTCACCTCACAGGCGGGCGGACAGATGGTGAAGATTTTTCTCGATGATCTGCAATACAGTGCCGCAGGGCCATAAGCAGGGAGGTGCGGCCATCCGGTGCTTGCCGTGTGCAAAATCATCGCCTATTCCTCGATCCCTATGTCCGCCATCCCAGCCGAATTCTCGAATGTCACCGCCGTCACGAAAGCGAACGTCTATTTCGACGGCAAAGTCGCCAGCCACAGCATCCTGTTTCCGGATGGCAGCAAGAAGACGCTCGGCCTTATCTATCCCGGTGATTTCCACTTCGGCACCGCCAAGGCGGAGCGCATGGAGATCGTGGCTGGCAACTGCGTGGTGAAACTCGACGGCAGTGAGACCAAAACGACCTACTCTGGCGGCCAGTTCTTCGATGTCGCTGCGAATAGCGGCTTCGACATCGTCGTCAGTTCCGGCATCTGCGAATATATCTGCTCCTTCTTGGATTAAGCCAGGCAGTTCGACATGCGGACTCGGACGGTGTGCTGGGACAACACGCCCTGTCTTTGAATGCGACGGATCGTCATCTGGCGCGGTGCCGACGCCTCAACGGCGTGTATGGGCGCGATCATCCGCGGCGGTCGCAAAATAAACCTGAGGTTCAAACACCCCACGGTCCCATACGGTCATCGTGACCAACGATGGCTGGGCACGCACCACACGGCGATGATACTTGGCACTGCCGCGCGGCGATTGGGTCGTGATTTTCTCCAGCATGTGGCCGGCGTCCTGGTTTGTCAGCCGATGTTGGATCAACCTGTAGGTGGTGATCCGCACGTCACCCCGCGTTTTGGTGGTGACGGTCACGGGTTCTTTCTTGGCGCTGACGGTCACACCTTGCATTGGGACGGCAGGCAAGGCCCGTCGAATTTCTTCAGCCAGCGCTGAAGTTTGGATCAGGCAGGCCAGTGCAAGCAGCGTAGCCGTGAAAGCAGGCAGGCAGGGATAATGGAACGTGTTTTTCATGGATGATCAAGTTTCAACCCTTTATTTGTGTGAACCAGTCGGTTTGAGTTCAAAAGTCCTCAACCCAGCCGGCCCTGCTCTCGGATAAAAAGAGACGGTCAAACAGCCTTCCCATGCGTACACAGACCTCGTCCCCAAGCGGGTGATGAGGCATTGAAGTGTCCTCCGAAGGGGGCAAAACGGTGCCGTTTTGACGATCGTTTGACTGCTTGGCCCTGTCTCGACCTCACCTTCACACTTTCTTAACGCCCTCTGACCGCCCGTTCACTGGTGGCGTTTTCGGGTGCGGTCACCGTGCGTCCCCATGAACGGCTCCACGGACAAACACGGCCTGCACAAGCTCTCCACCGCCACGCTTGTCATCGCGGCGCTCGGTGTGGTCTTCGGGGACATCGGCACGAGTCCGATCTACACGCTGAAGGAGTGCTTCAGCCCGCACAGCCCCCATCACATCACCGCGACGCATGAGCACATCCTCGGCGTGGTCTCGCTGGTGCTGTGGGCGCTGATCGTGCTCATCTGCGTGAAGTATCTCGTCTTCGTGCTGCGTGCGGACAACAAGGGCGAGGGCGGCGTGCTCTCGCTGATGGCGCTGGCCTCACACGGTATGAGCGAAAGCTCGAAACGCCGCACCGTGATCGTGCTGCTGGGCCTCTTCGGTGCGGCGTTGCTGTTTGGCGATGGCATTATCACGCCCGCCATTTCGGTGCTCAGTGCCGTGGAGGGCCTCAAGGACGGCGGGTTGCTCGGCGCGGCCCCGACGGATGCGATTGAGGCCGCAGCGTGGGATCATCACATACAGTGGCTCATCATGGGCATCACGGTGGTGATCTTGATTGTGCTGTTCTCAGTCCAATTTCTCGGCACGGCGCGTGTCGGGCGGTTTTTTGGTCCGGTGACGGCTTTGTGGTTCGTCAGTCTCGCTGCGCTTGGCGTGTCGCAGCTCGTGCGCGGGCCGGAAATCCTCATGGCCTTCAATCCCTGGCATGGCTGGCACTTTTTGACCACCGGCGGTCATGCAGGCTTCGTCATCCTCGGCAGCGTCTTCCTCGCCGTGACCGGTGGCGAGGCCTTGTATGCCGACATGGGCCATTTTGGTGCCGGACCGATCCGTCGCGGCTGGTTTGCGCTCGTGTTTCCAGCGCTGGCGCTCAATTACCTCGGCCAGGGTGCTCTTTTGATGCACCAGCCGGAACTCGCAAACGCGCCCTTCTTCCAAATGGCGCCCGGCTGGGCCACGCTGCCGCTCGTGCTGCTCGCCACGGCCGCCACGGTCATCGCGTCGCAGGCGCTCATCACCGGCACCTACTCGCTCACGCTCACGGCGGTGCAGCTCGGCTACCTGCCGCGTCTGAGCATCCGCCACACCTCCGAGCACGCTCGAGGACAGATCTACATCCCAATGGTGAACTGGCTGCTCATGCTCGCCTGTCTCGCCCTCGTGCTCGCCTTCCGCACCTCGTCGAATCTCGCCGCCGCGTATGGCGTGGCCGTCACGATGACCATGCTCATCACCACCATACTATTCTACTTTGCCGCACGGCATCTGTGGAAGTGGAGCGTGCTCAAAACGCTGCCGCTGTGCCTGGTGTTCGGTGCCATCGAACTCGCCTTCCTCAGCGCGAACCTCGTGAAGTTCTTCGATGGTGGCTGGTTCCCTCTCGCCGTTGGCGCGGGCATCTTCATCGTCATGACCACCTGGGCCACCGGCCGCAAGCTCGTGCGTGTCTCCATGGAGCGCAGCGCCATCTCGCAGGAGTTGCTCATCAAAAGCCTCGCCAGTGGAAAGGTCGTGAAAGTCCCCGGCACGGCCATTTTCATGACCAGCACCAGCGGACGCACACCTGTCGCGCTGCTGCACAGTTTGAAGCACTACCAGGCCATCCATCAGCGTGTCGTTTTCATGACGCTCACCACCGAGGACGAGCCCTGGGTGCCGCCGAGCCGCCGTGTCGAGGTCGAAAAGCTCGGCGACAACTTCTGGCGCGTCACCGGACGCTTCGGCTTCATGCAAAAGCCCAACGTCCCGAGACTCCTGCGTCAATGCTCTGCTCACGACCTCGAAGTCGAACCCGAGAAAGCCACCTTCTTCCTCGGACGCGAAATCATCATCCCCAGCGCCAAACCCGGCATGGCCCGCTGGCGCGAGCACCTCTTCTCCTTCGCCAGCAAACTCGCCCAGCAGCCCGCGACGTATTTTCAGATCCCCGTGGGGCGAGTGATCGAGCTCGGACAACAGGTGGAGATTTAGCCCCTGTTTTAACGCCCTTTTGACGCATCAAGCCCTGCCCTTAACTCGGCAGGATCAGCAGAGCGCGCATGGTGAGAGTGGTTCAACATCCTCACACCATGAACGACCTCATCTACCTCTTCCTCCTCGTGGCCTTCTTCGTCATCAGCGGCGCTTACGCCAACGGCTGCGAAACCCTCTAACTGCCCACCACCATGGAAACCATCCTCGTCGGGCTCATCGCCCTCGCCCTGCTCGCCTACCTCACGGTGGCGATGCTGCGTCCTGAAAAATTCTAACTCAACCACCATGCACTCCACCGACTGGATTCAATTCGCCCTCTACCTGGGCCTGCTCACGCTCATCACGAAGCCGCTGGGCCTCTACCTCGTGCAGGTGCTCGATGCGAATGGACGCACCTGGCTTGATCCGATCATCAAACCGTTCGAAAAGATCACCTACAGGCTCCTCGGTGTTGATTCGCAGCGCGAGCAAGGCTGGAAGCAATACACCTTCGCCATGCTGGCATTCAGCTTGGTCGGTGTCGTGTTCACCTACACGATCCTGCGTTTGCAGGATGTGCTGCCGTGGAATCCGCAGGGGCTACCGGCTTTGAGTCATCATCTGGCCTTCAACACCGCTGTCAGTTTCACGACGAACACGAACTGGCAGAGCTACGGCGGCGAGGCCACGATGTCCTACTTCTCGCAGATGGTGGGGCTGACGTTTCATAACTTCGTCTCCGCCGCCACCGGCATCGCGATTGCTGCGGCATTGGTTCGCGGTATCGCACGCAGCTCGGTGAAGACGCTGGGCAACTTCTGGGTTGATCTCACCCGCACGACTTACTATCTCCTCCTGCCATTGTGCGCTGTGTTCGCGATCTTCCTCGTGTCGCAGGGCATGATTCAAAACTTCGACGCCTATACAAAAGCGGCGACGCTCGAAGGCACGGAGCAAGTCATCGCCCAAGGTCCGATGGCCTCGCAGGTCGCCATCAAGATGCTAGGCACGAACGGCGGTGGCTTCATGAATGCGAACGCTTCATATCCCTTCGAAAATCCGACGCCGCTGTCGAACTTCATCCAGATGCTCTCGATCTTCTCGATTGGCAGCGGATTGACCTACTACCTCGGACGCATGGTGAAGAACCAGGCGCACGGCTGGGCCGTGTGGGCGGCGATGATGGTCCTCTTTGTCGGCGGCGTGCTCGTTTGCGCTCACTTTGAAGCTGCGGGCAATCCCATCCATCAGCAGCTCGGGATCGCCGCTGCGGATGGCAACATGGAGGGCAAGGAAGTGCGCTTTGGCATCTTCAACTCGTCCCTCTTCGCCACCATCACCACCGCCGCCTCCTGTGGAGCGGTGAACTCGATGCATGACTCCTTCACGGCCATCGGCGGCCTGGTGCCGCTGTTCATGATTGAGCTGGGCGAAGTCGTCATCGGCGGTGTCGGCGCGGGTTTGTATGGTATGTTGGTCTTCGTCATCCTCGCCGTCTTTATCGCCGGACTCATGGTGGGCCGCACGCCGGAGTATCTGGGCAAGAAGATCCAGGCCAAGGAAGTGAAGCTCGCCATGCTCACTCTGCTGGTTCTTACGCTCAGCATCCTCGGCTTCACCGCCTGGGCTAGTGTGAGCGAATGGGGCCTCGTCGGCCTCAACAACAGCGGCCCACACGGCTTCAGCGAGATGCTCTACGCTTACAGTTCCGCCACCGGCAACAACGGCAGCGCCTTCGCCGGTCTCACCGCCAACACGCCCTGGTATAACACCACGCTCGGCTTTGCCATGCTCATCGGCCGCTTCCTCATGATCGTGCCCATCATGGCGCTCGCCGGATCACTCGCTGGCAAACAAGCCTCGCCACCGAGCGCGGGCACCTTCCCGGTCCATGGAGCGACCTTCACCTTCCTGCTCATCGGCACCGTGCTGCTCATCGGTGCGCTCAATTTCCTTCCTGCTCTCGCCCTCGGACCCATCGTCGAGCACTTCCTCACGGCCCAGGGAAAACTGTTCTAAACCATCACCACCACGTCCATGTCCCACAAACCCACATCTCTTTTTGATGCTTCCATCCTCGTCCCCGTCATCGGCGACGCGTTCAAGAAGCTCGATCCCCGCCTGATGGTGAAGAACCCCGTCATGTTCGTCACGCTCGTCGGCGCGGTGCTCACCACCGTGAGCATATTCACCGCCAAGGCCGATCATGGCTTCATCATCCAGCTCAGCATATGGCTTTGGTTCACCGTGCTCTTCGCGAACTTCGCCGAAGCCGTCGCCGAAGGCCGTGGCAAGGCCCAGGCTGCCAGCCTGCGTGCCGCGCGCAAAGACACGATGGCCCGCCGCCTCAAAAATGGCGTGGAGACCAGCGTCCCGGCTCCTGCCCTCGAAAAAGGCGATCTCGTCGTCTGTGAAACCGGCGACGTGATCCCCGCCGATGGCGAAGTCATCGAAGGCATCGCCAGTGTCGATGAAGCCGCCATCACCGGCGAATCCGCACCCGTCATCCGCGAAAGCGGCGGCGACCGCAGCGCCGTCACCGGCGGCACGCGTGTCATCAGCGACCGCATCGTCATCCGCATCACCTCGGAAAAAGGCAACACATTCATCGACCGCATGATCGCGATGGTAGAAGGCGCGAAACGCCAGAAAACACCGAACGAAATCGCGCTCACCATCCTGCTCTCCGCGATGACGCTCATCTTCCTGCTCGTGGTCATCACGCTGAAGCCCTTCGGCATCTACGCTGGGATGGATTTCTCGATCCCCGTACTCATTGCCCTGCTCGTGTGCCTCATTCCGACGACAATTGGCGGCCTCTTGAGTGCGATCGGCATCAGCGGCATCGACCGCCTCATCCGCCGCAACGTTATGGCCACCTCAGGACGCGCTGTCGAAGCCGCGGGCGACATCGACGTGCTCCTGCTCGACAAAACCGGCACCATCACCATTGGCAATCGCATGGCCTCCGACTTCCGTCCTGCGCCTGGCGTCACCGAGCAACAACTCGCCGATGCCGCGCAGCTCGCCTCCCTCGCCGATGAAACACCCGAAGGCCGCAGCATCGTGGTGCTCGCGAAAGAGAAGTTCAACATCCGTGGTCGCGAACTCGCCGCGCCACATGCCAGCTTCATTCCCTTCACCGCGCAGACTCGCATGAGCGGTGTCGATCTCGATGGCCGCAGCATTCGCAAAGGTGCCGCCGATTCGATCAAAGCCCACGTCGAAGCCCTCGGCGGCGTGTATCCGCCGGAAGTCGCCAAGATCGTCGAAGCCGCCTCCCGCGCTGGCCGCACACCGCTTGTCGTGTGCGAGGTCAACAAGGTGCTCGGCGTTGTCGAACTCAAAGACGTCGTCAAAGGCGGCATCAAAGAGCGCTTTGCCCAGCTTCGCAAAATGGGCATCCGCACCGTCATGATCACCGGTGACAATCCCATGACCGCCGCCGCTATCGCAGCCGAGGCCGGTGTCGATGACTTCATGGCGCAAGCCACGCCCGAAGACAAACTCCGCCGCATTCGCGCCGAGCAGGCCGAGGGTCATCTCGTCGCCATGACCGGCGACGGCACCAATGACGCCCCCGCCTTGGCCCAGGCCGATGTCGGCGTCGCCATGAACACCGGCACCCAAGCCGCTCGTGAAGCCGGCAACATGGTCGATCTCGATAGCAATCCCACGAAGCTCATCGAGATCGTCGAGATCGGCAAACAGCTCCTCATGACGCTTGGTTCGCTCACCACGTTCAGCATCGCCAACGACATCGCCAAATACTTCGCCATCATCCCCGCGATGCTCATGGTCACGTTCCCCGCGATCAGTCCGCTGAACATTATGGGCCTCGTCAGCCCGCAGAGCGCCATCTTGAGCGCCATCATCTTCAATGCGCTCATCATTGTCGCCTTGATCCCGCTCGCCCTCAAAGGCGTGCCGTATCGCGCGATCGGAGCCGCCGCCGTCTTGCAGCGCAACCTGCTCGTCTATGGCCTCGGTGGCATCCTCGTCCCCTTCATCGGCATCAAGGCGATTGATCTCATCGTCGCCACCCTTCACCTCGCCTAACACCATGAAAGCTCTCTTTTCCGAACTCCGCCCCGCCATCATGGCCACACTCGTGCTCGCCGCTGTGACCTGCGGTGCTTATCCGCTCCTCGTCACCGGCATAGCTCAAACGGCCTTCAAAAAACAAGCTGCAGGCAGCCTCATCACCGACAAAGACGGCAAAGTCATCGGCTCCGCCCTGCTCGGCCAGAACTTCGCCGCCGATCATTACTTCCATCCGCGCCCCAGCGCCGCAGGTGCCGGCTATGACGCCGCCAGCTCCGGTGGCAGCAATCTCGGACCCACCTCGCAAAAGCTCAACGATGCCATCAAAGAACGCATCGCCGCCTATCGCACCAAGAACGATCTCGCAGCCGATGCCGTTGTGCCTGCTGATGCCGTCACCGCCTCTGGCAGTGGCCTTGATCCGCACATCAGCGTGAAGAACGCCGAGTTGCAGGCCGCCCGCGTCGCTAAAGCCCGCAACCTCAGCGTCGAGAAGGTCAAGGAACTCATCACCACCAGCACCGCGAAGTCCGACCTCGGCATCCTCGGCGAGGCTGGCGTGAATGTGCTCAAGCTCAATCTCGCGCTCGATGCCCTCAAGTAAGCCAGCGTCACAACACTCAAAGCCATGTCCACCACACGATCATCCAACGCCACGCGGGTGCCGCCACGTGTATGGGCGTTCTATGCCGCCGCACTCGCCCTGCTGCTGCTGTTTTTTGCGCTGATCGCACAGTTCGCCAAGGTCGGAAAATCCAAGGAAGAGTTCAAGGTGCCCGACGATGTCCAGGCCGCACGCGAGCTGCTTACCCAAAAATTCACCGGCCCGCAATACTTCCAGATCGGCGAAGAGAAAGGCCTGCTGCCCTATCCTTGCATCTCCGTGACCGATGCCAGGTCGCAGATGGACCGGATCATCAAAGAACGAAAGCTGACGCCCGAGGTCGCCATTCAAATCAACAAACTCATCGAGAAACTGACCGTGCCAGAACCATCGCGCATGGTCGGCGTTGATCATGTCAACATCCTCCAACTCAACCTCGCGCTGGATAAGTTGCGATAATGCCTGTCCTTGTTAAGAACAAACGCATCAAGAGCGGTGAACAGCTTCTGCCATCATGAATGACGATCAACGCCCCGACCCGGATGCTCTGCTCGCGCAGATGCAACAGGCGGATGCGGCTGCGAAATCCGGCAAGCTCTTCATCTTCCTCGGCATGTGCCCAGGCGTCGGGAAGACCTACGCGATGCTGCAAACCGCACGCCAGCGGGTCATAGAAGGCGTGGATGTGCTCGCAGGCATCATCGAAACACACGGACGCTTCGAGACGGCCGCGTTGCTCGAAGGCATGACGGTTCTGCCCCGCAAGCAGCTCGAACATCGCGGCTTCACGTTGGAGGAGTTCGACATCGACGCGGTGCTCGCGCAAAGGCCGCAGCTCGTGCTTGTCGATGAACTCGCGCACACCAACGCGCCCGGCTCACGACATGCCAAACGTTATCAGGATGTGCTGGAGATCATCGACGCCGGTATCGACGTTTACACGACGCTCAATGTCCAGCACATCGACAGCCAGGTGGACATCGTGCGGCAGGTCAGCGGCGTGGCCATCACCGAGACGGTGCCGGACTCGATCCTCGATGTCGCGCATGAGATCCAGCTCATCGACCTCAGTGTCGAAAAACTGCTGGAGCGCATGGCCGACGGCAAAGTGTATCTCGGCGAGCGTGCTGAACTCGCCGTCTCAAATTTCTTCAAAGAAGGCAACCTCACCGCGCTACGCGAACTGGCCTTGCGATTCACCGCCGAGCAGGTGGATCGCGATCTGGAGGACATCCGCCGACTGAAGCGCGTCAGCAGTCCGTGGAAAACCAACGCACGGCTCATGGTCGGCGTCGGCCCGAGTCCGTATGCCGAAAGCCTCATCCGCTGGACGCGCCGTGCCGCCACGAGGCTGAATTGTCCTTGGATCGTCGTGTGGGTGGAAGGTTCGCGCGTGCTCACGCCCGTCGAGCAGGACCGTCTCACGCGCTCGCTCGGCCTCGCACGCAAACTCGGTGGCGAAGTCGTCTCCGTAACTGGTGAGAATATCACCGAGGCGCTGCTGCAAGTCGCCCGTGAGCGCAACGTCTCGCAGGTCGTCGTCGGCAAGCCGGACAATCCCTCGCTTTGGAAGAAGTCGCTCGCGGATCAACTCATCCTCGGCAGCGGCGACATCGACGTGTGCGTCGTGCGACCCCTCGCCGCCACTGACAAGGCACGCAACCTCACACCGCTGCAAGAGACGGTGCCCGAATCCATCATCGGCGAATACAGTTGGGCGCTGGTGACAGTATTCAGCATCGCCAGTGTGTGCTGGGGTCTGGTGTCCATCACAGGCTACATGTTCGTCGCGCTCGTGTTCCTGCTCGCCGTCGTGCTGGCGGCGCTGCGTTTCAGTCGTGGACCGGTCATGCTCATGGCCACGCTCAGCGCCCTGTGCTGGAACTTTTTCTTCATCCCGCCGCAGTACACGTTTTACATCAACAAGGCCGAGGACTGGATCATGTTCGGCATGTTCTTCATCGTCGCCATCAGCATGGGCAGCCTCACTAGCCGCCTGCGGATGCGCGAGATCGCCGAGCGTCGTCGTTTGCGTCAGACGGATGCTTTGCTGCGCGTCACCCAAAGTGCCGCGCTAGCCGCTGAACCCGAAAAAGGTCTCGCCGAGGCACTGCGCACGATCAACGAGCTGCTCAATGCGGACACCGCGCTCGTCGTGCGCGAGCAGGACCGCTCGCTGCCAAAAGCCGCGCACAGGGCCAGCAGCTTCCATCCTTCACCAAAAGAATGGGGCGTGGTGGCCTGGAGCTACGAGAACAAACAGTGCGCGGGCCGCTTCACCGACACACTGCCCGAGTCCGCCGCCACCTGGTTCCCGCTGCAAACCGCCACCTCAAACATGGGCGTTCTCGGCGTGCAGATGCCACGCGAGGCGCGGCTCGATTTCACCACACGGCAGACCATCGAGGCTTTCGCGCTTCAGCTCGCGCTCGTTTTGGAGAAGGAGCATTTCATCCAGGCCGTCAGCCACGCCGAAGTGCTCGCCCAATCCGAGAAACTGCACCGCACCCTGCTCGACAGCGTTTCGCATGAGCTCAAAACGCCGCTCGCCGTGATTCACGCCGCATTGGAAGGCATGAATGACATGCGAAGTCCTTACATCGCGGAGATCAACACGGCCTCACAGCGATTGCAGCGCGTGGTGGACAATCTGTTGCAGATGACACGCCTCGAATCCGAAGTGTTGCAGCCGAATCTCGGCTGGTGCGATCTGCGCGATGTCATCGCTGCTGCCAGACAGGCCGCAGGCGATGTTTTGAGCATGCATCCAGTGAATGTATGGATACCCGACCACCTCCCGCTGGTGAAACTCGATCACACCTTGCTTGCGCAGGCTTTGGCGAACATTCTGCACAACGCTGCTGTTTACACACCGCAGGAAGCCACCATCGAAATCACTGCCAGCCTGCACGCCCAAAGACTCCGTCTTACCATCCGCGATCACGGCCCAGGTCTGCCGCTTGGCGAGGAACAGCGCGTGTTTGAGAAATTCTACCGCGCCAAAGGCTCCCCGGCGGGTGGCACAGGCCTCGGTCTTGCCATCGCCCGCGGCTTCATCCAAGCCCAGGGCGGCGACATCACCGCACGCAATCATCCCGAAGGTGGAGCGGAGTTTGTGATCGAGGTAGAACGAGTTTTCCAACTCGTTCCCACAGCACCGCCTGCCGCCGAACCAACGAGTTAGAAAACTCGTTCTACCTCATGACCGCCCTGATCATCGACGACGAAATCCAGATCCGCCGCCTGCTGCGCATGGCGTTGGAGTCGAAGGGCTACACCGTGCGCGAGGCTGAAAACGGTACGCTGGGCCTGCAGGATGCCGTGTTTCACAAACCCGACGTCATCCTCCTCGATCTCGGTCTGCCGGACATGGACGGTGTCGAAGTTCTCAAACGCCTCCGCGAATGGAGCCAGGTTCCGGTCCTGATTTTGAGCGTGCGTGATCAAGAGTCGGTGAAGCTTGCGGCCTTCGATGCCGGTGCGGATGATTACGTCACCAAGCCCTTCAGCACCGCCGAACTCCTCGCCCGCCTCACCGCCATCCAGCGCCGCCAGGGCCAGGACGAAACGGCCTGTCTGAGCGTTGGCGGCCTCGTGCTCGATCCTGTGCATCACGAGGCCACGCTGAACGGACAGCCGCTCAAACTCACGCCCACGGAGTATGCGATGCTGGCGCAGCTCGTCCGTCACGCGGGCAAAGTTGTCACGTTGAAACACCTCCTCCGTGCTGTCTGGGGCCCGCAGGCCGAGCAGCAGAGCCATTATCTGCGAGTGTATGCCAGCCACCTCCGCCATAAACTCGAAGGCTCCACTCTGGAGATCAAAAATGAGCCGGGCATAGGCTACCGGCTGGAGGAGCGGTGAACTCTGCTTTCACACTTTCTTAACGCCTCCAGCGCCGCTGTTTACTGGCGGCGGATGACTTTGCAGGCACCATGAATCACACAAGTCAGTTGCCATGAACACCGAGGACACTTTCAAACCCAAACCAGCCCGCGAACCGGTGCCGACGCATGTGGTCGGCCAGTTCAGCTGGGGATTGACGATCATCTTCGTGCTGGCCTCGGCATGCTGGGTGCTGCTGCCTTACACGGGCTATCTTTTCTCGGCGCTGGTGTTTCTGATGGTCATCGTGCTGGCAGGCACGCGGTGGAATCGCGGGCCGGTGCTGGCGATGGCGGTGGTGAGCGCACTGGTATGGAATTTCATCTTCATTCCGCCGCAGTTTACGCTGCACATCGAGAAACCGCAGGACATCATCATGTTCGCGATATTTTTCGTCGTGGCGCTGAGCATGGGCCATCTCATCACGCGGCTGCGAGAACGTGAGGCGGCTCTTGAGCGGCATCATCGTGAGCGCGAGGAGTTGCTGGCACAAAAGCACCGCGCTGAGTTGCTCGCCGAATCCGAGCGCCTGCACCGCACGCTGCTCGACAGCATTTCGCACGAGCTGAAAACGCCCATCGCCATCATCCGCACGGCCTTGGACGGCCTGGGCCAGGGCAATCCCTACGCGGCGGAGATTGAGACAGCCAACCGCCGTCTCCAGCGCATTGTGGAGAACTTCCTGGAGATGACCCGTGTGGAATCCGAAGCGCTCAAGCCACATCTCGACTGGTGCGAGATCGGTGATGTGCTCCACGCCACCACCACGCCTCTTCATCGCGAGCTTGCCGAGCATCCTTCGATCATCACCGGTATCGAAAGTCTGCCACTGCTCATGCTCGACAGCCGTTTGCTCGCGCAGGCGCTCGGCAACGTGCTGCACAATGCCACGCTTTATGCGCCTGCTGGAACGCCGGTTGAAATCGCTGTCAGTCTCACCAACAACACGCTGGAATTCCGTGTGCACGATCACGGTCCCGGTTTGGCTCTGGGCATCGAGGAGCACTTGTTCGACAAATTCTATCGCGCTCCCGACTCACCTGCTGGCGGCACGGGGCTCGGACTCGCCATCGCACGCGGCTTGATGCGAGCCATGAAAGGTGACATCGAAGCACACAATCATCCCGAAGGCGGCGCGGAGTTCATGCTCCGCCTGCCGGTGAAGACCCGCACCACCTGAGCCATGCCCAAAGCCCTCATCATCGATGACGAACAGCAAATGCGACGCCTGCTGCGCATGGTGCTGGAATCGCGCGGTTACGCGGTCTGCGAGGCCGCCGATGGCCAGCTCGGTCTGCAAGAAGCCGCGTTTCATCGGCCTGATGTCGTGCTGCTTGATCTCGGCCTGCCGGGCATGAGCGGCATCGACGTCCTAAAACGCCTGCGTGAGTGGAGCGACGTGCCCGTGCTCATTTTGAGCGTGCGCGATCAGGAAACCGTGAAGGTCGAGGCCCTCGAAGCCGGTGCCGACGACTATGTGACGAAACCCTTCGGCACGGCAGAGCTGCTTGCGCGTCTTGATGTCATCCAACGCCGTCGTTTCACCCGCCAGAGCGCCGAGATCACCGCTGGACCGCTCACGCTCAATCTGCTGCATCACGAGGCGACGTTGAACGACACGCCGCTCAAACTCACTCCAACGGAGTTTGCGCTGCTCAAGACCCTCGCCGAGCACGCGGGCCGCATTGTCACGCAAAACCAAATCGTCCGCCAAGTCTGGGCCGGCCAGTCCAGCGACCCGAGCGAGGGCCTGCGTGTCCACATCAACCACCTGCGCAAAAAGCTCGGCGAATCCGGCCCGCGCATCGTCAACGAACCAGGCATCGGTTATCGGCTGGAGGAGCTGTGAGGCTTGTCCTGGGGCAGCTTCGATCATGCCCGCATCAAGTCTGGGCATGAATTCAGGCTTTTCGTTCCGAGGTGGCTGTGATTAATGGCACAATGTCCACGCCTCCGACTGCCGCTTCCGACTCGCCCACTTTCATGCGCCGTGCCTGGCTGGTCGTGGGGCTGCTGTTCCCGGTGGCGCTGCTGAACTATCTGGACCGGCAGATGATCGCCTCGATGAAGGTGTCTGTGATGGGCGACATCCAGGACATCGGCAGCGAAGAGAACTGGGGCCACATGCTGGCGTCGTTCAAGTGGGTGTATGCCATCTTCAGCCCCATTGGTGGTTACATCGCCGATCGCTTCAGCCGCAAGCTCACGATCTGCGGCAGTTTGTTTGTGTGGTCGCTCATCACCTGGCTCACCGGACATGTGGGCAGCTTTAACGAGCTCTACTGGGCACGCACGATGATGGGCATCAGCGAGGCGTTTTATATCCCGGCGGCGCTGGCGCTGATCACGGATTATCACACGGGCGGCACGCGGTCACGAGCGGTGGGCGTGCATCAGATGGGCATTTATTGCGGCGTGATGGTTGGCGGCTTTGCCGGGTTCGTGGCGGACGCGCCGGATCTCGGCTGGCGCTTCATGTTCGACTTCACCGGACTGGCCGGCATCCTCTACGCTATTCCGCTGCTGCTACTGCTGCGGGACGTGCCGCGTCAAACCAGCCTGGACAGCAATGGCGATGTCTCCGCGAGGCCTTCCGTTGGTGTGGCAGTCGTCGAACTGCTGACGAACCGCAATTTCATCCTGCTCGTGATGTATTTCACCCTGCCAGCGCTCGCCGCGTGGGTGGTGCGCGACTGGATGCCTGCGATCCTGCAAAAAGCCTTCAACATCAGCCAGGGCAAGGCCGGCGTGTCCGCCTCCCTCTACTGGCAGGGCGCAGCACTGCTTTCCGCCATCCTCGGCGGCTGGCTGGCAGACCGCTGGATGCGGCGCAGCGAGCGTGGGCGCATCCATGTGAGCGCCATCGGCATGATGCTCATCGTGCCCGCGATGTTCGGAGTGGGCAACGCGCCCGCGCTGAACTCCTTCGCGCTCGCTGTGGCCGCACTGATCCTGTTTGGAGTCGGCTGGGGCTTTTTTGACTGCAACAACATGCCCATTCTCAGCCAGATCGTGCGGCCCGAGCTGCGCGCCACCGGCTACGGCATCATGAACTTCGTCAGCATGATGTGCGGCGGCGTGGCCGACTGGGGCTTCGGTGCCATGACCGACCGCGGCGTGCCGCTCAACATGATCTTCGGCGTTTTCGCCCTCGTGTGCGTCTTCTCGCTCGTGCTCGTGCTCATGATTCGTCCCAAACCGGGAACTTGAGCGGTTTCACCCGCCGCAGACCTTGCAGGGCTTCCCGTCCGTTGCCTGGCAGGCGTTCGCAGCGTTGTAGAAGCGGCACTTGGCATTGTGCCGGGTGCCGGAGGAGCTGAGGCTCCAGCCGGTCGCCGGGCCACCGCCCCCCGGCGGCGTGTCGGTGCCTGCGGCTTTCGCTGGCGGCGGAGCTTTGCTTTCTTCCCGTGTCGTCACCACGATCACCGAGGATTTTTTCAGCGTCGCCACGGCAAGCTCCATCTCATCGCCATTCGTGCCTGGCTTCAGGGACGGCACGCCGGGCACACGCTTCTCCCTGCCATCCTTGTCCTTCTCCACATACAACTTTTCCAGCGCCTCGCTGCGCAGGCATTCAGACAAGGCTTTCGCCACCGGCTTGTCCGCGCTGCTTGCTGATTTGGTGGAGCGCTTTCCCAGCACGCGTGATTGCGGGGAGAAAAACACGCCGAGCACATCGCCCTTTTCCCCAATCACGTAACCGCCCACGGTCTTCTCATCGATCGCAGCATCGTGCTCGAAGCTGTCCGCTCCGGCCATACGGCTGATGATACCCTTGGTCAGTGGTGGAGTGGAAAAGGTTTTTCCAGTCGTCGTCAGAGCCACAGCAAAGATGTTCTGGCCCAGTTCCAACGGCTTGCGCGGCAGAAATTTCCCCTGCTCCACCTCCACGGCGCACGAAAGCAGCGCCAGACCGAGCTCGTCGTCCGTCTTCACGACCTTGGCCGGAACATCCTGTCCGGCGTGGTGCAGCACGATGGTTTTGGCGTCCTTCAAAATCGCCGCATCGGTGATGAAGAAGCCTTTGCCCACAGGCAGTCCCATGCCACGGGTTGTGATCGTTACAATCAGCGGCTCCCGCACCGGCGGCGCCTGCTTCGCCGCATCACCACCGCTGGCGATCTGGATTTGCAGCGCCGCGTTCACCGCGTCGTCGAGCGACAGACTGTAGGCGTTGATCAGCGTGCTGGTGCCATCAAGCGCCTGAAACGTGCGCGTGCCCGCATGGTAGAGTGTCTTTCCCATCACCTTCGCGCCACGCTCAGTCGTGAGATCATCACCGCGCAGCACGAGAAACGGCGCTCCGGCGCCCACCCAGGTGCCTTTCTGATTCGGCAGTTCGTTGATGATGCGGCAGAGCAGGCCTTCCGGCAGCACCTGATCCGCCTGCATGTTGAGCGCTCCTGCCTTCACCGCCGCCTCCAGCGTCACCTGCGCCTGCTGGGAGAACTGCTGGTCCTCTTTGGAGAACGCTGCCGCCGGAAACACGGTCGATTTACCGTCTTTGCTCTTCAGCAGCAGCTTTCCCTCCTTCATCCCGGCAAACTCGGCCTCCACCGTGCGCGAACCGTCCGCGCTGCGCCATTCACGTGCTGAAGCAGACGCGCAGGCCATGACCGCGCCGAGGAAGAAGTTCCGCCAGTTCATGGCCGCGAGACTAGACGTGAACCCGCCCCGAGCAACCGCCTACTGCGGCCTGCCGCCGCGGTTCAATTCCTCGGAAACGTCACCGAAGGCCGTGGCGAGCGCCTGCCAGTCCTCCTTTGTCGTTTCCCAGCCGCCACTGATCCGCACCACGCGTTTCAATTCGTCAGCATTCGCCCCAAGGGCCGTCACCACGACGGAGGAGCCTTCCTTGCCCGAACTGCAGGCCGATCCGGTCGAAATGCTGAAGCCACGACGCGACAGACGCGTGAGCCACTTCAAATTGTCGTGTGAGGGCATCACCATCAGCACCGTGTTCCAGAGACTCGGCGCGGATTCGCTGATCACGCGCAGGTTTTCAAAGCGCGAGCGCATTGCGGCGATGAAATCATCGCGCAGTCGGGTTTGTTCGTGTCCGATCTTCGCCAAACTCGGCGTGAGTGTCTCCAAGGCCGTCACCATCGCTTCGATTGCCGGGTAGTTCTCCGTTCCAGCACGGCGGCCATTCTCCTGCGGCCCGCCTCGAATGAAATGAAGCCGGGAATCCTCCGTCGGCAGTACGAGGAACCCGCAGCCCTTGGGTCCACCAAACTTGTGGCTGCTGCCGGTGATAAAATCACATTCGCTGAGGCTGGCGGCTTCGAGTTTGCCGATCCACTGCGCCGCGTCCGTGTGAAACAGCACGCCCTGCTCTCGGCAAAGCGCGGCAATCTCGCGCCACGGCTGCAACGCGCCGCTTTCGTTGTTCGCAGCCATCACCGAGACCAGCGTGGGCCGTTTCGTTTCGATCAACGCCTTCACTGCATCCGGTTCGACCACGCCGTTGGCATTCACCGGCAGTTCCAGCCGGTTTCTGCCCCGTGCTGTTTCCTGCACGCTAGGATGTTCGATGGCGGAGACCGCCACGAGTTGATCTGATGGGAGAGACGCCAACAACGCATTGTTCGACTCCGTGGCACCCGAAGTGAACACGATGCGTTCCGCCTCCGCTCCGATCAGCGTGCCGAGTCGTTCGCGCGCCGATTCAAGCTGCTGGCTGGCGAGGCCCGCATCACGATACAGGCTCGATGGATTGTGCCAGTGCTTCTCGCTGGCAAGCAGCCACGCTTCACGCGCGGCGGGATGCAGCGGCGTGGTCGCATTGTGATCAAAATAACCGTTCATGAAGCAGGCTTGAAACGCGATGGCAGCGGGATGTGCAGCAGCATCAGAATGAACGCACCGCCGATGTAAGGCAGCCAGGCGTCGCCAGCGCCGTTGGAAGTAATGCCGTTGACGAATCCGAGCACACCCACGCCCTCACTGAGCGCAAACACGACGACATTTCCGGCAATGAAGCGACCGTGATTCGCCGGATCATCCAGCGTGAGCTGACCATTGACGAATCCGCCCAGCAGCAGTTTGCGTATAAAAAAACTCAACGCCGCCGCGCATCCGGCCGCCAGTGCAACGATTCCGCCGAGTGACCCTTGATTCCCCTGTGCTGGCGCAAACGTCATCGAGCTAAGCATGCCCGCATAAACGAGAAGCGAGGAGCACAACGCGCCCCAGATGATGAAAACTGTGAGTTGAACCGGTTTCATGGCTGGATCGTGAGGCGCTGCGGATGCGTGTAAACATTCATGGTTTCACCCCGCAGGAAGCCGATGAGCGTTTGATTGGCCTCATGCGCGAAATCGACTGCGAGGCTGCTCGGCGCGGAAATGGCGGCGACGAGCGGGATGCCTGCCGCGAGCGCCTTTTGAATGATCTCAAACGACACACGACCACTGACGAGCAGGATGTGGTTGTCGAGCGGCAGAAGGCCGCGCTGCAAGGCGTAGCCGAGAATCTTGTCGAGCGCGTTATGGCGGCCCACATCCTCACGCAGGACAACCAGCCTGCCTTCGAGATCAAACAAGCCGCTCGCATGCAGGCCGCCGGTTTTGGAAAACGTTTCCTGCGCGGCTCGCAGCTTGTCCGGCAGGCTAGCGATCAAGGCTGGACTGACCTTCCAATCGCCTTTCACCGCGGGAAATTGCTGAAACACGCTCTCGATGCTCGTCTTGCCGCACAGGCCGCAGCTTGAAGCACTGAAGACGTGACGCGTGAGCGAGTCCCAGTTCACCACCGCGCCGCCGAGCAGCACATCGACGATGTTTCCCTTCGAATTGCCCGTGCTGGGACATTGCGAGATTTCCAAGATGTCACGCGGGCTTTGCACGACGCCCTCGCTGACAAGAAATCCGGCGGCGAGTTCCTCATCGTGTCCCGGCGTGCGCATCACCACGGCCACAGAGCGGCCTTCCACGCGGATTTCGAGCGGCTCCTCGCGGGCTGTGACATCGCAGACATCATTCACACCGCCTGCGACGTTGACCTTGCGCACGCTGAACTCGACGATGGCGGGATTCTCTGCGCTCATCACGAGGCCTCCATGAAGTCCGCCGGCAGCACTCCGGCCGGCACGCGTCGCGGTTCCGCGATCAGGCGCACCATTTTGTCGAACACATCGCGACCACGGATGATCTCGATCTCCACACGCATGAAATAGAACGGAATGTCGGCGGCGGCCAGCTTTGGGAAACGCACATAATCCTTCTCCGTCGTGACCATGCAGTGCACATCCCGCCGCACGCAGCGCTCGACGAACTGATTCAGCTCAGGTCCGTGGAAGCGGTGGTGGTCGGCGAAGCGGGCGATGACCTCCACCTTCGCGCCGAGCTTGCGCAGGCCGTTTTCAAAGCTTTCCGGCACGGCGATGCCAGACAAGGCGCCGACAAATTTGTCTTTCAGGCCTTCGATGGGGATGCGCTCGCCGGTGTGGATGTTTTCAAAGTGCATCGCGCGGTGCCGGCATTCGATGATCTCGGCGGCGCGGTTGTAGCGGCGGATTTGGGCGATGATGTCCTCGCTGTCACCGTCAGACTTGGTGATGAAGATGTAGCTGGCACGGCGCAGGCTGCGCGGCGGTTCGCGAAGAGTGCCGCGTGGGAGCATGAAGCCGTTGTTGCCGAAGGGGGCCGTTTTGTCGATCAGCACGATGTCGTGGCGGTGCTTGAGCCGGAGGTATTGCAGGCCGTCATCGAGCACGAGAACATCAGCGCCGAACTTTTGAATCGCATGCGCCCCGGCCTTCACGCGGTTCTTGTCCACCACGACGGGGATGCCCGTGCAGTTCTTCGCGAGCATGAAGGGCTCGTCGCCCGCGTTGTGTGAATCCAGCAGCACCTTCTCGCCATCGGACACGATGCGCGGCAGCGATTCCGGCGGTTTGGGGATGAAACCGAGGCGCGCAGCCAGTTTTTTCGAGAGCGGCAGCTTCTTCTGGCGCTTGCTCTTGTAACCGCGGCTCAAGATGCACACACGGCGGCCATGCTCATGCAACGCCTTCGCCAGCATCTCGACGACCGGTGTTTTGCCCGTGCCGCCAACGGTCAGATTTCCCACGCTGATGACCGGCACGCCGAGGTGATGATCGTGAATGTAGCGATGGCGGTACAAATAGAGCCGCGTCCGCACCACCGCCGAATAGATGCCAGAAAGCCCGCGGAAGACGACCCGCAGCATGGACGCGCGAATCCCACGACGGTTGTTGATGACGACGTCGATGATGAAATTTTCCAGATCTTCCAGGGTGTCTCTCACAGCGCGGCATTGGAGGCGGGGAAGGGGGCCGCGTCAATCAGACGCCTTGATGTTTGCGGACGAGTTTCGTAGCCTGCACGCATGAATTGCCTTCTCCCGGTGCTGTTGGTCGTCCTTTTCACCACGAACTTGCTGCAAGCTCGTACGTTGGCCGAGGCTGCAGCTCAACAGGCCAGGAGCCTCAAAGCCGGCTGCATCGTGACTGGCGAACGCATTGGCGATGACGTGCGTTTTGCCATTGCTGGCAAGGCGCCCGAGGCCAAGGACACGCCGCCGGAGAAGATCGTCTTTGAGATTGGTTCGATCACCAAGGTGTTCACCGGCCTGCTGCTGGTCCAGGCGGTGGTGGAGAAAAAAGTGACGCTGGAGACGACGATCGGCAGCCTGCTTGATTCTAAACGGAAGCTCGCCGACCCACGCATCGCCGCAATCACGCTGAAACAGCTTTCCACTCACACCAGCGGACTGTCGCGCATGCCGGGCAATGCCGCCGCAGGCATGGCCGAAGGTGATCCGTATGCCAATTACGATGAGAAACTGCTGCTCGACTTCATTACGAGCACCAAGCTCGAAGGAGAGGGGCCATATTCGTGCAGCTACTCGAACGTCGGCGTTGGTCTGCTCGGTCATCTGCTCGGCAAGGTGTATCAGACGACCTGGGAGGACGCAGTGGTGATGAAAATCTGCCTGCCGCTCGGCTTGCACGACACCGCTGTTCACCCTGAGTCGAAGCTGCCGCTCGCCAAGCCCTACGCGGACGCGACAGAAGTGAAACCGTGGACCTTGGCTGCCATGGCCGGAGCCGGAGCGCTGCGCAGCACGGCGGCTGACATGATGAAATTTGGTGAAGCCATGCTGCATCCCGCACAGTCGCCGCTCAAAGACGCCTTCGCCCTCGCTTTGAAACCCCATGCGGATGCACCCGCCCATGGCGGCCAGATTGGCCTGGGGGTGTTTTTCGGTAAATACGAGGGTGACACGTTCCTGCATCACGACGGCGGCACTGGCGGCTACAGTTCGTCGCTGCAGGTGATCCCCTCGAAAAGCATCGTGCATGTCGTGTTGATCAACAACAACAGCCTTAGCGGCTCGGCAGTCATCGCCGCGATGTCGGCCGCTAAAAAAGCCGCGCCGACCCCTCAAAAGGAGATCATTCTGCCAGCTGAGACGATGCAGCAGTATTCCGGTGTTTATGAGCTGGATCGTGATTCCCGCTTCACTGTTCTGCTGCGCGACGGCCAGCTCTGGGTGCGGCTCAGCGGTCAGCCGTTCTTGGGTGCGTTTGCCAGAGGGCCGGATCGTTTCTTCTACAAGATTGTGGCGGCTGAAATGGCCTTCAATCGTGACAAGGATGCGATCCAGTCGCTCACGTTGTTCCAAAACGGTCAGGAACTGACCGCGAAGCGCACCAGTGCGCCGCTGCCGAGCCTCACGCTGCGCACGGCAAAGGAACTGCAGCCCTACGCGGGCGAGTATGCGCTCCTGGGATTCAAGAAGCTCAACGTCACCGTGAAAACGAACACGCTCTTCGCCCAGCTTGAAGGCCAGCCTTCGATTCCCGTGTTTGAAACTGCCCCCGACCGTTTTGAGTACGATGTCGTTGAGGCCACGCTCGTTTTCACGCGTGATGACAAAAAGCAGATCAACGGTCTCACATTGCTGCAAAACGGCCTCACACTGCCCGCCGCACGCGTTACGAACCGCTCCAGTGGCCCGACGAAGTGAGGCGGTTTTCCTTTTCTGCCAGCGCCAGGATGGTTTGGAAATGCGGGCTTTTGCCCTCGCGATGCACCACGCTGGTCTCGATCTTTTTGAAGCCTGCTCGGCCCAGCATGTCATGCAGCTCGCTTTCGGAGAAGCCGAGCCACACATCTGCATATAGATCACGCGCCTTCTCAAACTGATGCTTCAGCAGGTCCAGCAGCACGATCCGCCCGCCTGGCTTTAACAGCGTGTGCGCCGCCTTCAGGGCCTTTTCCGGATTCTGCGCGTGATGCAGCGCCTGGCTCAGAAACACCAAATCCACGCTCAGCGGTGGGATCGGCGGCGCTTCGAGGTCGCCCAGGCGAAATTCGAGGTTCGTGAAGCCATGCTTCAGTGCCAACTCTGCACCATAGGCCACCATCTTCTCGCTGTTATCGACCGCGATGACCTTCTTCGCCCGCTGCGCGAGCAGTTGCGAAAGCGTCCCCTCGCCCGCGCCCAGATCCGCGATGATCAGCGGCGGCATCAGTTTGAGCAACGTCTCTCCCAGGCCCTTCCACGAACGTCCTGGGATGTAATGGCGGCCAAACTTGCCCGCCAGAGCGTCAAAGTACGCCTGCGCCGTCTGCGCCCGCTTCCGCAGCACCACTTTGAGCGCCTCGTTGTCTTTGGCCACCTCACGCAGTTCACCGCCGGCCGCTTCGATCAGTGCCAGAAAGTGCTCATGGGATTCCTTGTCCTTCGCGCTGGGTTCATCCAGTTGATAAAGCCGGTTCTTGCCGCTGCGGCGATCACTGACCAGCCCGGCAGCCTTCAGTTTTGCCAACTGGGCCGAAATGTTCGACTGCGGGAGTGACAGCACCTCCTGCAACTCCGCCACGCTCAGTTCCTCCTGCTTGAGCAGCAGGAGCAGCCGCACCCGGGTTGGGTCAGCGATGAGGCTTAGAGATTTGAGAATGGAGGCCACGGCAAAGCCATCGTATCAACGCATCATGATTCATCAATGCCGGAGTTGTGGCCTGATTCTGAAACTATCAACAATCAACCATTCACCATCAACCCTCTCACAATTTCGATGCCGCCCAAATGCCTGCCTTTTTTTGCTCTGCTTGCTTCCTCAGCGCCTGCAGTTCCAGGGCGTAGTCATTCAGCGAACGCGCATCCGAAGGCAGGCTGGTGGTGACACCCGCCACGCGTGCATAGCCCTGTTGCACCAGCAAATCCGCCAGATAAACCCACTTCCCGGGGCTGTTCTCCACCAAGATCAGCGCATAAAACCGGCTGCGCTCCGGTACCTGCTCCCAGCGCGTCATCACCGTGAACGGGTGTTCTTTCAGAAGTTGGGTCACGTATTGAACGGCCTTTTTGCCCTCGTCCACGATGCGCTGGCTGCTCACGCCAAAGTAGCGCGCCTGCTCCTGCACGCGCTGCGGATGCGTCCACTCCGGGTCCAGCGCATCTACGAAATAGAGCACAAACACCTGCTCGTCCTCCGTGTCGCTCACCTTGATGCGCAGCGTGTCCGCTTCGTTGGTGCGGCTCTCCACAAGGCGCGCCTTGGGAAACACCTTGAACTCTGACAGTGGCTCCCGACCGGTGTCCGCATTCTGCCCCGGCGGCACCTGCGCCACACCCACTGGCAGCGCTGGGAGCGGCGCGGGGCGGCTCTCCTTCAGCAGAATCGCCACCAGCACGATGATCAGCACCAGCACGCAGGTGATGGCGAGATTGAGCAATGTGTCGCGGAGAGGCATTTAGGATCAGTCGTCGGTTCGGCGCGTCAATGTCCAGCGTTCAGCCGCGTGCTCAAGCTTCAAGTGTTTGGAGGATGATTCATTACAGTCTTGTGCTCCCCTATCACTTCGACTTGAATGCCTTTGAATATGAAACGCACTGCCGCCTTCACCCGGATTGAGCTGCTGCTGGTGATCGCAGTTACAGCGCTCCTCGGGGTTCTGTCTGTGGCGGCCTTCAAGTTCATTGAGATGGAAGGCAATCAGGCAACAGGCGTGCATAACTGCAAACAGATCATCCTCGCCTTGCAGCAGTTTGCCAAAGACCATGGTCATCAGTATCCAGATTCGGTGACAAACAAGTTTACGGGTGGGACTTCGCCCACCTCGAATGACGCCTTCCGCTTCCTGATCCAGGAGCAGATCGTCAAAGACGAGCATATCTTTGGCTGCCCTGATGGCTTCAAACCGGATGGCAACATTGGCGCAGCCCCGCGCTACAGCAAAGCATTGGAGCCAGACGAAAACCATTGGGCGCTGACCGCAGGCCAGACAGATACAGGCGTGGGCAGCATGCCGCTCGTCTTTGAGAATCCGGTGTCTAACAGTTGGGCACCTTATTGGAACGCGGACGTGTGTGCTCGATCAGGCCTGGGTCGCGTCTGGCCCGGCGCTCTGATCATCGTCGGCCGCAACGATGGCAGCGTCGGAATGGAAAAAATGTCTGGAGAGCATGGCCTCGTGTCACCCAAACCACTGATTGACGGGTTGGATATTTTTACCCAAGCCTCGTCCGGCCAGCCGCAGCGCGTACTCAATATCACACTCCCTTCTGTTTACAGAGGGTGTCCAATTGGCCCCATCACACCTGCGTTTCGGCCCGAGATGCCAGGCGTCCCGGTTCGTGTGCCATCGCTCGGGCAACCCGGTGGCTTGCCGCCGTCTCCACTGGGAAATCCTTGAGATGAATTCGGAAGTTCTTGAAAGTTTCATCGAATCAATCCGCGTAATTGGTATGACCTCCTACCAATTACATGACTCTTTCCCCGCTCAAACCCACTCTGTCGCTCGTCGAGCAGGTCTGCTCGCGTCTCGCACGCCAGTTGCGTGACGAGGTCGAGTCCGGCGATGGCAGGCTGCCGCCCGAACGTCTCATGGCCGAGCGCCTCGGCGTCAGCCGCACCGTGCTGCGTGAGGCCACGAAACGTCTCGAACTCCAAGGCCTGCTCGAAATCCGTCACGGCAGCGGCATTCGCGCCGTCAACCGGCTCCACAAGCCGCTCAGCGGCTCCCTTTCACTGCTGCTGCCCGAATTACCCGAACGCCTGCGGCAGTTGAACGAAGCCCGCGCTGCCATCGAGCCTGAAATCGCTAGTCAGGCCGCCTTGAAGGCCAAAACGGCTGATGTGAAGCAGCTTCGCGCCATCCACGACCGCTTGGTGGCCGCTGAAACCCACGATGAAGCCGTTGAGGCCGACATCGACTTTCACCGCACGCTCGCCCGCATCGCCGGAAACGAGATTTTGAAGCTCATGCTCGAATCTCTCGCCGATCTCGGTCGCGAAAGCCGCCGCGTCACCATCGGCAACGTCGGCCAGCAACGTGCCATCGATCACCACACCGCCATTCTAACCGCCGTGGCCGCGCATGATGCTGGCGCCGCCGCCAAAGCGATGAAACACCACATGGACGAAGCCGCACGCGATCTCGCCGCCAAAACGAAGACGAAACGATGAGAACCACTCTCTTCATCCTCCTGGCGGCTGTTCCAGCACTAGCCGTTGATTTCGACCAAGACATCCGCCCGTTATTGCAGGAGCGCTGCATCGAATGCCACGGTGAAAAGAAGCACAAAGGAGAGCTGCGCCTCGATGCGAAGTCATACGCCTTCAAGGGCGGTCACGACGGCCCGGCCATCGTTGCGGGCAAGCTCGACAAGTCGCCGCTCTACCAGCGCATTACCAACACAGACGACAAAGAGCGCATGCCACCGAAAGGTGATCCGCTGACGCCATTGCAAATCACGGCAATCAAAACCTGGATCGAAACCGGTGCTGCTTGGCCCGAAAACACCACCGATAAAGCCGCGCTGACTGACAAGCGCCTCCAGCACTGGGCATGGCAACCGCTGACAAAGTTCGACACACCTCAGTCCATCGACTCGATCATTCACGCGAAGTTAACCGAGAACAAACTGCAACCCTCGCCCGAAGCAGATCGGCGCACGCTGATCCGGCGACTCACTTTCGATCTCCACGGTCTTCCACCGACGCCTGCCGAAGTCGAAGCCTTCATCCAAGACAACGATCCGAAGGCGTATCAAAATCTCATCGACCGCCTGCTCGCCTCACCGCGCTACGGCGAGCGCTATGCCCGTCACTGGCTCGACATCGCGCATTACGCCGATACGCACGGCTTTGAGCGTGATCAGCGTCGCGACAACGCATGGCGCTACCGCGATTACGTCATCAACGCACTCAATGCCGATAAAGCCTATGATCAGTTTCTGCGCGAGCAGATCGCGGGCGATGTTCTCACACCCAATGATCCGCAGGCCATCGCGGCGTCTGGTTTCCTCGCCGCAGGCCCCTATGACTATGTTGGGCAGGTAGAAACGAAGAGCGATGTGCTGCGCCGCAGTGCCCGCACGCTCGATCTTGATGACATGGTCACGCAGGTGATGACCGCCGCGTGTGGTGTGACGGTGAACTGCGCGCGCTGCCACGATCACAAGCTCGATCCCATCTCGCAGCGCGAGTATTACTCGCTGTGGTCCGTGTTCGCCGGATTGAAGCGCGGAGATCGCGATCTCGACACCGCCGAGTCAGCACGCCTCGCCGCAGAGCGGGCCAAGACACAGAAGCGTCTTCGCGAAGTCACCACCGAACTCGCCAAACTCACCGGCGAAGGTCTCGATCTCGCCGACATGATCGGCGGTGGCAACGGACGCGGCACTGGTACGAAAGGCGCGGGCTTGCACATCGGCAACGGCGCCGTCGTGAAAGACAAACTCGGCTACCATCGTGACATCAAAGCCAACCGCCTCCAAAAGCCCGAGTGGGGCAATGTGAACGCGCCCAAGTTTGTGCAATGGCTCTTCGTGCCCGATGGCCGCGATGAAGTGAACGTCGCCGCCAAAACACCTGTGAAAGGCGTGCCGCCAACTTCCGCACACACCTGGGATGCCATCCGCAACGGCCCGCTCGCCTCGCAAGTCTCCACCAGCATCGACGGCACTGATTTTGCCAAGGAAGGCCACAGCATCCTGGGCCTGCACGCAAACAGTGCTGTCACCTTCGACCTCGCTGAGATTCGCAAAGCCAGTGGCTACGCGAAAATGCGCCTCACCGCGATGGTCGGCTTTGGAGCGAGCAAACAAGCCGCCAACAGTCTCGCTGACTTCACCGTCTTCGTTGGCAGTGATCAAAAATTCCAGCGACTCAAGATGCGCAAAGACGAGTCCGCGCGCATCGACCTCAGCATCCCCGCTAATGCGCCGACGCTCACCGTGATCGCCACGGATGGTGGCGACGGCGGTATCGGCAACGATCTCTTGTTCCTCGGTGATGCCAAACTCACCCTCGACATCGAATCCCAGCCGCTCTCCGCCGCCGACAAAGCCCGCGTGGAAACGCTGCGAGCCGAGGAAAAGCAGCTCAGCGCGAAACTGAACGCCAAAGTCACCACGGACAGAGTCTATGCCGTCATCGCCGACAAACCGCCCGCTGTGCAGATCCTAAAGCGTGGCGATCCCGAGTCCCCCGCCGACGAATCCATCCCGCCCGGCACCCTCAGCCTCCTGCGCGATCTCAAACCCGAACTCGGCACCCTCGACACGCCCGAAGGCGAGCGCCGCAATGCTCTCGCCGCCTGGATCACTGATCCGCGCAATCCATTGACGCGGCGCGTCATCGTGAACCGCCTCTGGCACTGGCATTTCGCTCAAGGCATCGTGAATACGCCCAGCGACTTCGGCCTCGGCGGTGGTCAGCCATCTCATATCGAATTGCTCGATTATCTCGCTGAAGAGCTGCTTAAAAGCGGTTGGTCACTCAAGCACATGCACAAGCTGATTGTGATGTCGCAGACCTATCGGCAGGGCTCAAGGAGGGGCGCTTTGCAGGCGCCCTCGGCGGTTGAAAACCGCCGTTCCTTGGAGATCGACTCCAACAACCGCCTCCTCTGGCGACAAAACCCACGCCGCATCGAAGCTGAGGCCACGCGCGATTTTGTGCTCGCTGTCTCGGGCAAACTCAATCTCCAGCAAACGGGCGGCCCGGGCTTCTCCGACTTCACTTACACCGAAGGCTACGCCCCCGTGTATCAGCACATCACCGCAGACACACCCGAGTTGTGGCGTCGCAGCATTTATCGCTTCGTCGTGCGCAGCACACCGCAGAAATTCCTCACCACGCTCGACTGCCCCGATCCCGCAAATCTCACCCCCGCGCGCATGACCACCACCACCGCGCTGCAATCGCTGGCCCTCTTCAACAACGACTTCATCCTCCGCCAGTCCCGCTACTTCGCCGAGCGTTTGCAAAAGGAAGTCGGCACTGACCTCTCAAAACAAATCCATCAAGCCTACGCCCTCGCCTTCTCCCGCGAACCCACCACTGAAGAGCAACAGCTCGCGACCGAATTCATCCAAGCCAACGATCTCTTCGCCTTCTGCCGGTCGCTGTTTAACGCCAACGAGTTTGTGTATGTGGACTAGCCCGAAGCCGCCACGCGCCACTTTTGATAAAAGCATGAACTCTTCACACATCACCCGACGCCGCGCGCTGCAAACCCTGGCCGTCACCGCATTCGCCAGTGGACTCGCGCGTCTCGACGCGGCCACCGCAAAGCCCACACTGCACGCCTATCCTGACTACGGCTGGCTGCGCGGCTTCAGCATCATTCCGTCATGGGCGGCGCGAATCGAGGATGCGTGGTGGTTTTACGACGGCGCGAAAATGCGCGAGGAGGTGGCGCTGGCGAAGCAGGTCCATGCGAACTGCATCCGGCTGTGGATCGAGTTCACGGCGTGGATTCGTGATCCTGAAAAAGTCACAGCAAACTTCATGGATGCCGTCGCTGCCATCGCCGAGAACGGCATGAAGGTCATGCCATGCCTGTTCAATCGCTGGCACGACTCCAAGTTCGACTACGGCGGCACCTATGTGGAGAATTTGAAGCCCGGCTGGAACCAGCCTTTGGAGTATGTGAAGGCGCTCGTCACGCCGCTGGCGAAGGATGATCGCATCCTCATCTGGGATCTCTGCAACGAGCCGCTGGCGCATGATTTGAACAGCGACGCGAACAAGCGCGAGTTTGCCTGGCTCAGCGACATCGCGGCCACCGTGCGCGCCTGCGGTGTGCAGCAGCCCATCACCATCGGCACCATGAACGGCGGCAACATCGACACCTACGCGCCGATCATGGATGTGCTCTGCGGTCATCCGTATGATCGCGAACGCAAGGCGCTGGAGGCCAAGATCGTCAGCTACAAGGCGATCCAGCAGCGCCACGGCAAGCCCTTGCTCGTCAACGAAACCATCCCCGGCTGTCTCGACGACGCCACGCGGGCCGAAGTGGCGAAGTATTACACCACCCTGCTTAGCGAGGCGGGCTTCGGCTGGATGGGCTGGGCCTTGCGCGAAGGCATCGCCATCTCGACGCGTCGCGACCGCTACGATGGCAATGGCATCAATGGCCAGGGCTTCCACCCTTACTTCACCAAGGAGGGCAGGTTACGCGGCGGCCTCGAGTTCCTCACCGAAAAGCCCAAGTTCAGAGCACCATGGGAGAAGAATTAACCGACCATGGCCCGCTCTGAACCCACATTCATGCGCTGCATCATTCTGTTGTTGGCAGCGTTCGCGGCAATGATGTCGCATGCTGCTGCATTGCGCCCGGCACCTACCATCGAAGGCGAATCCGCCAACGCTGCCATCCAGGCCACGCTCGACAAAAACAACGCTGTGCATCTTCCAAAGCGTGCTGGGCCTTACGTTCTCGACGGCCCCATCATCCTTAAATCCGGCCAAAAGCTCACCGCAGACGCGGATACTGTGATCCAGCTCAAGCCCGGCACCAACACCTGCATGGTGCGCAACGAGCACATCGTCGGCTTTGCCGACAAGCCCGTGCCCGCCGATACGCAGCCCGATACTGACATCCAGATCGAAGGCGGCATCTGGACAACGTTTGGCGAGGGCAACACGCGCGGTCATTCCTCGAAGCAAGCGCATGTGCATGGCACGCATGGGGTCATCCTGCTGCAAAACGTCCGCCGCGTGACCGTGCGAAACATCACCGTGCGTCGGAGCAAGGCCTTCGCCGTGCATCTGGCAAACGCGCGCGACTTCACCGTCGATGGCGTCACGCTCGACGAGCACGGACGCGATGGCGTGCATGTGAACGGCCCCGCGAGCGACGGACTCATTCGCAACGTCAGCGGCATCTCGCACGATGACACCGTCGCGCTCAATGCCTGGGAATGGAAAAACTACGCGCCCAGCTTCGGAGCCATCCATCACATCGTCATTGAGGACGTTCGCGGTGCTCCCGATGGCATCCCGTCCGCCAACTCCATCCGACTGCTGCCCGGCGTGAAGCGTTTCAGCGATGGCACCATGCTGGATTGCCCCATCCACGACATCACGATCCGCCGCATCACAGACATCCGCGACTTCAAACTCTACGACCAGCCCAACCTCGAACTCGGCCGCGACAACGACTTCAGCGCTGGCGTAGGCACTTTAAAAAACCTCCGCTTCGATAATCTCATCTTCCACCGCCCCGGCAGCATCCAGGTCCACGCCAACACCAACGGCCTCGTTGTTTCCGACGTGAAACTCGGCTTCCCACCGCGCGACGACTTCCGCCTAATCGAACTCGGCCCGAAATCCGCGACCTACAAACACAAACCCAATGACCCGGCTACCTGGGTCGAAATATTCTCTCCCGACCTCAATTGCACCGTGCGCAATGTCGCCGTCACCGGCGTTCGTATCCGCGATGCCCAAACCGATCTGCACATCGACCAAATCGTCCGCGTCATCGAGCAAAAACCCAACCCTGACTACCCAAAGACCACGCCGAAAGGCGGAACCGGCAAAGCCATCTGGGTTCGTTAAACCATGAAACACCTCATTCTCCTCACACTCGCCCTCGTCTCGTTCGCTTCAGCAGCGGACAAGCCTTCGCATCTCTTCATCCTCTCCGGCCAGTCAAACATGGCTGGCATGGACCCGAAGCTCGGTTTCGAGCCGGAGGCGAAGAAACTCTTCCCCGACGCCGATGTGGCCTACATCAAGGTCGCGGCGGGAGGTCAGCCGATCCGTTACTGGGTGAGTGAATGGAACGACATCGCCACGAAGCACGGCGTCGATGTCACGCAGGCGAGGGCGAAGGATCAGGGTGCCAAAGCGACAGCGTTCTTTTATCCGCGTATCTTGAGCCAGTTCGCGGAGTTGCTCAAAGCGCACCCGAATCCGGCCTCGATCACCTTCTGCTGGATGCAGGGCGAGAACGACTCGAAAACCGGTCTGCACGCGCCTTATGCCGATGCCTTGAAGCAGCTCATCGCGAACCTGCGCCGCGATTTGAAACGCCCGGACATGAATGTCGTCATCGGCCGCATCAGCGATCATGAACGCATCAACCCGCCAGCGTGGAAGATCGTGCGAGAGGCCCAGGTCGAGGTCGCGAAGGGCGATGCGCATGGCGCGTGGGTCGATTGCGATGATCTCAACGACAAAGAAGTCAAAGGCGTGATGACCAATGACCTGCACTACACCAAACCCGGCTACGAACTCCTCGGCCGCCGCTTCGTGCGTCAGGCGAAGGCGCTCATCGAGGGCCAGAAGCCCGCCGAGAACGGACGCCCAGAATGAATCGATTTATGAACGCCCATCACTCACGTCGCTCCTTCCTTCAAACCGCCGCCGGTGGCATCGGCGGGCTGGCTTTGACCTCCATGCTCGCACGCGGCGCGCAGCCACATCACACGGCGAGGGCGAAGCGCGTCATCCAGATCTTCTGCCCCGGTGGCTTGAGCCATGTGGACACGTTTGATTTCAAGCCGGAACTGATCAAACGCGCGGGCAAGCCCTTTGATCCCGATGGCAAGTTGCAGTTCTTCGCGTCCAAGCCCGGCAACTGCCAGCCGAGCTATTACCCCTTCAAACAGCACGGCCAATGCGGACGCTGGGTGAGCGATTTGTTTCCCAAACTCGCCACGCATGTCGATGACATGGCCTTCATCTACTCCATGCAGAGCAAGACCGCGCTGCACGGCCCGGGCTGCTTCATGATGAACACCGGCCAGACACTGCCCGGCTTCCCCAGCATGGGCGCGTGGGTCACCTATGGCCTCGGCAGTGAGAGCGACAACCTGCCCGCCTTCGTCGTGCTGCCTGATCCACGCGGCCTGCCGCCCGGCGGTCCGATCAATTGGGGCGCGGGCTTTCTCCCCGCCGTGCATCAGGCGACCACGCTCGATGCCACGAACACCGAGCAACCCATCGCCGATCTTTTTCCGCCGAAGGATTTCAGTGGCACCGGTCGCGTGCAAGATCAGCAAACGCTCGCCTTCCTGCAAAAACTCAACCGCCAGCACGCGGCGCAACGCACCGCCAACACCGAACTCGACGCCCGCATCGCCGCGTATGAAATGGCCGCGCGACTCCAGCTCAGCGCCCCCGAAGTCACCAACCTCAGTGGCGAAACCGAACTCACCAAGAAGCTCTACGCCATCGATGATCCCGAGATCGGCCCTTTTGGCCGCCAATGTCTCATGGCCCGCCGACTCGCCGAACGCGGCGTGCGCTTCATTCAAATCTACTGCGGCGCAGAAAACACCACTGCGAAGAAAATTCGCCCCAATTGGGACAGCCACGAAGACCTCGTGCGCGACCACGGCTACTGGGGCGCAGTGCTCGACACGGGCGCGAGCGCATTGCTCGCCGATCTCAAATCACGCGGCCTGCTGGAGGATACGCTCGTCATCTGCACCACCGAGTTCGGCCGCCAGCCCGCCGCGCAAGGCAGCGGCAAAGGCCGCGATCACAACGCCGGAGCCTTCACCGCCTGGATGGCCGGCGGCGGCATCCAAGGTGGCACCGGCTACGGCACCACCGACGAACTCGGTTTCAAAGCCGTCGAAAACATCACCCACAGCTACGAACTCCACGCCACCGCGCTGCATCTGCTCGGCATTGACCACGAGAAGCTCACCTTCTACCACAACGGCCTCCAACAACGCCTCACCGGCCTCGAAGGGCATGGTGTCATTAAAGAACTCATCGCCTGATCCATGACTCGCCGCATCGCCACATTCAGCCTGCTGCTCGTGCCGCTGGCAGCACTGAACGCTGCCGATGACGCCCCCATCGTCGGAGCCATCCGCTGGGACGGCTGGTATGGCGATGGTGGCGTGGTGAAGGCTGTGGAGGCATCGCTGGGGCAGCCGAAGTATCATTTTCGCCTGCCGTGGTTCGCGCGTGTGATGGACGAAGGCAAGGTGAGCATCAATGGCGACTCGCAGGCCATCATGGAGCAGGAGATCGCGTATGCCGCGCTGGCGGGGCTGAACTACTGGGCCTTCGTGGACTATCTCGGTGAAGCGCCGGGCTTGAGCATCGGTTTGAATCGCTACCTCGCCGCGAAGGATAAGAAAGGCATTCGCTACTGCCTCGTCGAGGAAGGTGCGCGACTCGACAAAGCAGGCACGAAAGCCTGGAGCTGTATCGTGGAGCACTTCCGGAATCCTGATTACCAAACCGTGCTCGATAGCCGACCGCTGCTGTGTTTGTTCGGCAAGACCTCCAAGATCGGGAAAGCCGAGTGGGAGGAGTTGAAGCGCCAAACCATCGCCGCAGGCCTGAAGGCACCGTATCTCGTGCTCATGGGCTGGGAGGCAGAAAAAGACCGCGCGGCGCTCGGCTTCGATGCCATCTCCGAGTATGCCTGCTCGGGCAAAGGCTACACCACCGATCCTGAAACCTACGAGCGGCTCACGTCCCATTCGGTGAGTGAGAAGGTGTGGGGGAAATGGAAGCGCGAGCTTACCCCATGCATCACCTTTGCCACCGCAGGCTGGGACACGCGCCCACGCCAGGAGCGCCCGCCATCATGGTGCTCATGGGTCACGGCCACGCCCGACCCCACGCCATGGCATCAGCAAAAGCCTCTGATCGATGCCACGACCGCCACGCCGGATGAAATCGCAGCGCACGTCCGCGCAGCCATCGAGTGGACCCAAGCCAATCGCGATCTCAACCCCGCCAACGCCATCATCATCTATGCCTGGAACGAGCACGACGAAGGCGGCTGGCTCCAGCCCACGCTCGGTGACGATGGCAAGCCTGACGATGCACGCATCCAGTCGTTGGCGAAGGTTCTGCGTCCGTTTCCGCGATGAAATCGCTGCCCACCATGAAGCACACCCCTTCACTCCTCACGGCTCTGTTGGTCACGCTGACTCACAACCTCATTGCTGAATCGCTAGCGCGTCCTTTGTTCCGCGATTTCGTCGGCCTTTGCGGTCACACCGTGCAGTTCAAGCCAGATCTTTACCAGCCCGTGTGCCGCGTGGTGCGCGACTACCATCCAGTGAAGTGGGACCTCGCGAAGGACACCTCAGTCATGCCCGAGTGGCCTTTCGCGAAGAACCGCGTCTCATGGGAGCAGGTCTATCGCTCCTGGCATTACAAAGGCCTGCGCATCAGCGTCTGCCTCCAGTTTGATGACATGAAAGCGGCGAACTGGAAAGACATCGAGCGCGATGCCCACGCTTATGCGAAGGGCTTCGCCGGAAACTTCGGCCCTGGTGGCAAATATCCCTTCGTCGATTGCGTCGAGATCGGCAACGAGCCCGGCCACATCGACGACGCCACCTACCTGCGCATTTTCAAAGCGATGGCGGCCGGTCTGCGCGAAGGCAATCCCAAGCTCAAGATCGCCACCTGCAACACCGAGGCTGGCGGCAGTGACCGCTACTGGAAAGGCGCGGACATTTTCAAACCGCACCTGCCGATGATCGACGTGCTGCGCATCCATCGCTACGCCATCAAAGACGGCTGGCCCACCTGGAAGCGCAGCTATCCCGAAGACTCCACCGTGCCGTATCTCAGCAAGATTCAGGACATGATCGACTGGCGTGACAAGCACGCCGCAGGCCGCGAGATGTGGGTGAGCGAGTTCGGCTGGGATTGCAGCACGCAGAAGCCTGATCCGAAGGGCGACATGGCCAAGTTCATCACCTGCACCGATGACGAGCAGGCCATGTGGCTCGTGCGCAGCTACTTCCTATTTGCCGAGATGGGCATCGACAAAGCCTTCATCTTCTTTTTCAACGACGCCGACAAACCCGCCTTCCACGCCTGCTCCGGCGTCACGCGCAACTTCCAGCCCAAGCCCGCTTATCACGCCATCGCATGGATGCTCAAACACCTCGCCGACTACCGCTTCACTCGCGCCATTCACAAGTCCGAGCAGGACGGCTATCTCTTTGAGTTCACACCCGAGAAAGCAGACGCGCCGAAAATCCTCGCCGCATGGCATGCCACACATGAAAACGTTCCCATGGATCTTAAAGGCGCCCATGTCATGCGCTCCGAACGCATGCCCCTCATGCCTGCCATCACGCACGATGCTGGTGTAAAACCCGACGACACCACCGTGAGCGCCGGCACCAAACCCATCTTGCTCTGGGCCAAGTAACCACCTGCATCCGTCGCATTCCTCCCATCCTTCCCATTTCATGTCTCCCACCATCGCCATCATCGACTGGCGCACCGCCCCGCAGGGCGATGCGGAGTCCGCCATCGAAAAAGCCATCATCGGCAGTGCCGCAAAGGTCACGCGACATCTCTGCGACACTGACGCAGACTTGGATGACGAGATCGCCAGTGCGAACGCCATCATCATCTGGCACAACATGCCGCTCACGGCTCAAGGCATCGCCAAGCTCAAAAACTGCCGCGCCATCATCCGCAACGGCGTCGGCTTTGACAGCGTGGACATCGCCGCAGCGAGAGCGCGAGGCATCGCCGTATGCAACGTGCCGGATTACGGCACCGAAGAGGTCGCAGATCATGCCATCGCGCTCGCCATGGCCCTGTGCCGCCAAATCATGCCTCTTGATGCTGAAGCGAAACAGCTCGGATGGAACATCAAAGTCGGCCCAAAGCTCCGCCGTCTCAGCACGCTCACCTTCGGCATCGTCGGCCTCGGTCGCATCGGCACCGCGACAGCGCTGCGGGCGAAAGCGCTCGGCTTCCTCGTCATTTTCCACGATCCGTATCTGCCAAACGGCGCGGACAAAGCCGTGGGAGTCACACGCGTTCGCACGCTGGATGAACTCCTCGTCCAAACCGACGTCCTCTCGCTACATTGTCCGTTGAATGCCGAAACGCATCACCTCATCGCCGAGCGCGAGCTTGCACTGCTCAAACCGGGTGCCTTCGTCGTGAACACAGCCCGCGGTGCCGTCATCAAGAAAGCCGCCATCCTCGCCGCCTTGCGCGAAGGCCATATTGCAGGAGCCGGACTCGATGTGATCGAAGACGAGCCACTGCGCACTGCCGAAGAAGCTGCGGTGCCCAACCTCATCGCCACCTGCCACGCGGCGTTTTGCAGTGTGGAGTCGAAGATCGAGATGCGCAGCACGTCGGCCCGCATCGCGCTCGCAGCGGTGACAGGGCAGCCGCTGGAAAATGTGGTGAATGGCATCGTCTAAACTCCCTGTAACCCGATGAAGCTCGCGATCCCATTTCTCCTGTGTGCCTTGCTGGCGATGCGGCTCTCCGCCGAGGAGCGCTATCTCCTCGCTGCTGACAGCCAGGTCATCGAAATCAATCGCGCTGGCAAAGTCACTGACCTCCTCAAGCATCCCGGCCACGGCGGCATCTATGATGCCTGGCGTCTGCCGGATGGCGGCATCGCCTATGCACATCGCGGCGGACTGGCGGTGTTTGATGCGGCGAAGAAGCTCGTGCTGGATCACAAGGCGCGTGCTGGTGCCAAAGGCGCGGAGGCAAACAGCGTCGCCGTGCTGGAGGGCGGCGAGCAGTTTGCGCTCATGGATAGCGGCGTGAGCCAGATCCGCATCGTGGACCGCAGCGGAGCCGTCATGAGCGAAACTCCGCTGCCCGACCTCAAAGACGATCCACTGCATTTTCGCTATCGCATGATCCGCGCCGTGCCGGGAGAGAACGCCTTTTGGGTCGGCCAATACGGACGCAAAACGCTGCTCAAGGTCGAAACCAAGACCGGCAAACTTTTGCAAGGCATTGCGCTCAATCCGCTGCTGAAACCCACGCCCACTGTGAAAAAGGCCTTCGCCATGTTACAGCCGGGCGATGGCTCGTTGTTCGTCGCGACCTCCACCGGTTGTCAGTTGCTCCACATCGACGCAGCGGGCAAAACCAAGCATTGTTGGACCATCGAAGACCTCGGCCTTTCTTGTCGCTATCTGCTCGGCATGTCGCAGTCGAGCAACGGGCACGTCCTCATCGCCTGCGGTGACTTCCACCTCAAAACCGCTGACGAAGGCCGCGATCTCCTCGCCGAAATCACCACCGATGGCAAAGTCGTCTGGCGGCTGACGCGCGAACAGTTGGTGGATCAAATCGAAGGCAGCGTCGAGAAAAGCACCGGCATGGAGGAGATGCGCATCACCAACGTCCACGCCTACGACAGCGATCACCTCAACGAATGCCTCAACGTGAAACGATGAATCGCGCCCTCGTCATCCTCTGCGTTCTCCCCATCTCTGCGGTGCAATCTCAAACTGTGCCGCCCCAGATCGAGCAGAGCTGCATCGAGTGCCACGACAAGGAAACCGCCAAAGGCAGTCTCGATCTCACCGCGCTGAAGTTTGATCTCACCGATCACGCCACGCGCGAGCGTTGGATTCGCATCCACGACCGCGTCGAGAAAGGTGAGATGCCTCCGAAGGCCGAGGATTTGTCTGCGGAGCAACGTGCCGCCTTGGTGAAGTCGCTTGCCACCTCGATTCATGCAGTAGATCACGCCGAAGTCGTCGCGGATGGCCGCGGGCCGTTGCGGCGGATGAATCGCGACGAATACGAACAGAACCTCCGCGATGTCCTCCAGCTCCCGAGCCTCGACATCCGTGACATGCTACCCGAGGACCGCGAGGGGCATCATTTCAACAAATGCGCCGAAACGCTCGACATGTCGCGCGTGCAGCTCACGGCCTATCTTGATGCCGCCGAAGCTGCGCTGCGTGCGGCGATGTCCACCGAACCCAAACCGCCTGCGGTGACAAAGTTCCGCGCTGTAGGCACGAGTTTGTTCACGGATAAATCCACCTTTGGCGAGCGCGAAGCGATGTTCTTCGCCAAGGACAACCAAGCCGTCGATCCGAAGCAGCTCGATGCCATGCGCGACGATCCCACGCTCGAACTCGCGCTCTTTCGCTCCGCCCACTGGCCCTACTACGGCTACCCGAAGGGCTTCGTCGCGAGGCTGCCGGGAGAATACAAGGTGCGCTTCTCCGCGCGCGCCGTGTTGCAGTTGCAGGGCCATCAACTCAAGCCAGCCACTCAGCCGGTGCCGATGACTTTCCGTGCGCGCAAGCCCTCCGGCCCCGATGTGTCCGGCGATGTCCGCGCGACAGGCGGCATTATGGACGTGCCGCCGGAGAAAACGACCTTTGAGACGATCATCCGCCTGCTTCCTGGCGAGACCTTTGAATACAGCCTGCTCGGCCTGCCTGTGCCGCTCGCCCGCAATGTCAAAGGCGGCCCGCCAACCTATCGCTACCCGCCGTTTCCTGAAGGGGGACAACCCGGCGTCGCTTTTCAATGGCTCGAAGTCGAGGGACCGATCTCATCGGCAACATGGCCGCCACCATCGCATCGCGTGTTGTTCGGTTATTCGCCCACCCAAGACCCCAAAACGCTGCTGCGTCGCTTCGTGAAGCTCGTCGCACGCGAACCCATCGCTGAGGAGGCGCTGCAGACGTTCGATGCGCTCATCCAAAGCCGGCTCAATGAAAAAGCGCCGTTCAACGAGTCGATGCTGGCCGGTTACAAAGCCTTCCTCTGCTCCGGGCACTACTTGTATCTGCGGGAGCCGGAACGTGAAGACGATCATTTTGCCATCGCCTCACGTCTCTCGCATTTTTTGACGAATACTCGGCCCGATGCCGTCCTGAGCGAACTGGCGGCGAAAAAGCAGCTCCGTGAGAAAGAGGTGCTCAAACGTGAAACCGAGCGTCTCATCACCAGCAGCGGCTTTGAGCGCTTCATTCGAAGTTTCACCGACTACTGGCTCAATCTCCGCCACATCCGCCGCGACGAGCCGGACATCCGACTCTATCCCGAATATCGCTTCGATGATTATCTCGTCGAAAGCATGGAGATGGAAACACGCGCCTTCGTCACCGCGATGATTCGCGACAACCTGCCCGCCAAGGTGCTTGTGGATGCCGATTTCATCTTCGCCAACGACCGCCTGGCAAAACACTATGCGCTCCAGCCACTCAGCGGCTCGGCGATGCACCAGGTCACGCTGCCGAAGGACAGCCCGCTTGGTGGACTCCTGACGCAGGCCGCCATTTTGAAAGTCACCGCCAACGGCACCACCACCTCGCCCGTCGTGCGCGGTGCCTGGATCATGGAGCGCCTCATCGGCGAACCACCACCGCCGCCGCCCGCCAGCGTCCCTGCCGTCGAGCCGGACATTCGCGGTGCCAAAACCATCCGCGATCTGCTCGCCCTGCACACGAAATCCAAATCCTGCGCCGCTTGTCATGCGCGATTTGATCCGGTTGGCCTCGCGCTGGAAAACTTCGACATCCTCGGCGGCTGGCGCACGCGTTATCGCGGCCTGGAGGAAGGCGAGCGCATCACCGGCATCGACCGTGCCGGCCATGATTACGCTTACACGCTTGCCGCCCACGTCGATGCCAGCGGCAAGCTGCTGGATGGCCGCAGCTTCCAAAACATCCGAGATCTCAAGGCCCACCTCGCCTCCAATCCGCGCCAGCTCGCCCGCAATCTACTCCATCAATTCACGATCTACGCCACCGGCACACCCGTGCGCTTTTCGGATCGTCCAGAGATCGAGTTGATGCTCGATGCATGTGCGAAAGATGGCTATCGCGTTGGCGATTTGCTGCATGCGCTGGTGCAGAGCCGCATTTTTCTCGGAGGTCAGAAAGATTGAGGTGTGCTACCTCATTCAAGTCATACAGACATGACCATTATCGAACTCATTCAAGATGCCTCCGCTGCTTGGGATCGCCAGCCTCCAGCGACCGAAACCATGGTCGCTAAACTCGCCTCTGAATCAGGTTATAATCTGCCGGAGGATTATTTGACGTTCCTGCGCCAAACGAATGGCGGCGAAGGCGAATTGGGTGTTCAACCCGGCTGGTTTCAAATATGGAACGCTGAGGACGTGATTGAGTTTGGTGTTGGATATGAAGTTCCGAAATACGCACCCGGGTTCTTTGCCTTTGGTAGTAACGGAGGTGGTGAGATCTTGGCTTTTGACACCCGAAACGGCACTCCTTGGACTATTGTGGCATTGCCATGCATTGGACTGGAGCCTGATGAAGCGATGACGGTTGCTTCAAGTTTCAACGAGTTCGTGGCCCAGATGGGAAGAGTCTATCAAGAGTAACAAATCAGCATGAACTCCCCTCACATCGCCAAAAGCCTCCCGCGCCGCCGCTTCTTGCGCGGTGCGGGTGTCACGCTGGCTTTGCCGCTGCTGGAGTGCCTGATGCCGGTGTTTGCGCGTGGCGCGAAACCGCTGACACCGAAGCGCATGCTGTTGATCTCGAACAACCTCGGCGTGCTGCCGAAGCCATTCTTTCCGCAGGGCACGGGGCGTGATTACGAGTTGTCGCCCTACCTCTCGGCGCTCGCGGATTTCCGCAAAGACTTCACAGTGTTCAGCGGACTCTCGCATCCTGATGTGAATGGCGGGCACAGCACGGAGAACTGCTTCCTCACCGCCGCACGCGGGCCGACGAAGAGCGGGTTTCGCAATCAAATCTCCCTCGACCAGTTCGCGGCGGAGAAGCTCGGGCAAGTGACGCGATTCCCGACGCTGAACCTCGGCGTGAACATCGACAAGGCGAACCGCAGCCTCTCCTGGACACGCGATGGCGTGCTGCTGCCTGCCGAGGACAGCGCTCCCGCCTTGTTTCAGAAAATGTTCGTCCAGGGCGATCCTGCGGCGGTGCAAAAGCAGCTCCGTCGCCTCGAAGAACGCGGCAGCATCCTCGACACACTGCTCGATGACACTAAGCAGTTCAGCCGCAGCCTCGGCAGCGATGACAAGGCGCGGCTCGATCAATACCTCACCTCCGTGCGCGAGGTGGAGGAGCGCCTGCTCACCGCCCGCGAGTGGGAACTCAGGCCCAAGCCCGCAACGCAGCAGCCACCGCCCGCCGACATCCAGGACAAGAAGCTCTTCTTTGAAAAATTTGACCTCATGCTCGCCATGGCGCAGCTCGCGCTGGAGTCTGACAGCACGCGCATCGTCACGCTGATGGTCGATGCCTTTGCCACGCCGGTTTTCAAACTGCATCCCGATCAAAACACCACCGACGGCTACCACAACCTCAGCCACCACGGCCAGGCCGTCGAAAAAGTAAAACAACTTGAAGACGCCGACCGCCAGCAGATGGCGCTGCTGCACAAGCTCCTCCAAAACCTCGCCACCAAGCCCGATGGCGATGCGCGCCTGCTAGACCGCACGATGATCCTCTACGGCAGCAACATGGGCGACGCGAACACGCACGACAACACCAACCTCCCCATCCTCCTCGCCGGCGGTGGCTTCCAGCACGGCAAACACCTCGCCTTCAAACGCGATGCCAACACACCCCTGAGCAATCTCTTCGTCTCCATGCTTCAGCAGATGGGTGCGGAGGTAGATCAGTTTGGATCGAGCAACGGCTCACTGGCTGAATTCCAAACCGTCTGAGCCAGGCTCAGGCGCGTCCTTTGCCAGCCGTCCGATTCACACGGCAGATTTCGCGGTAAAACGAATGGCCAGCGCTGCGAGGATGGTGCCGACGAGATTCGCGACGAGATCCCAGCCGGTGTTTTCGTAGCCGCCGACGTTGGTGTTTGGAATGGTGAGGACGGCGATGAATTCAATGACCTCGTTCAAAGCACCGAAACCCATGCCTGCGGCGGCGCACAGCGTGAGCATGCCAAAAGTCGGGTGTACGGGGCCGCCGTCGGGCTGACGCAGGGCGTTGCGCAGAATGTGCCAGCACAGCCAGGTGGTGATGCCGAAGCCGTAGGCGTGGACGATCTGGTCGTATTTCAGCCGCTCGGGAATGATCCACCAACTGTAGAGCACCGCGTGATCGCCATTGTAGGGCCAGCCTGCGGGCAGCGGGCAGAGGCCGCCGGCCATGTGGGCCAGTCCCCAGGCGGAAAAGGCCCACAACAGGCCGGTGGTGAGCTTCACCCGGCGGTGGACGAGGCTCATCACGGCGACGAGCACGAGCATCACAACGATGTAGAAGATGAACTCGCGGTTGCCTCGTGAGATGGACATGGCGACCGCCAGGGCAATGTAGGCACCATTGAAAAGGAAGACCGGCAACAGCTTCGCGGGCGGGTTTGAACTCATGCCTTGATGATGCTGCATTCGCCCATCTGCTGGCAAGAGCTTCCTGCCGCGCTGGTTGACTGGCATGTCCTGTGCTGCATTCTAGCCTCCTCCTGCATGAAGTTTCCCCTCCCGCTTTCTCTTCTCACGTTGTTTGCCAGTCCGTGCCTCGCCCAAGTGGCCTTGGAATCGGTCAAAGACTTTGCGAATCTGGAGAAAGTGGCCGCGCAGCTCGCGCTTCAGCCCTACCAGGCACCAACGCAGCAGCTCGACCCGTTTTTTGACAGCCTGAAATACGACGGGCATCGGAAGATCATTTTCGATGGAAAAAAAGCCCTGTTTGGAGACCTCGGGGAAACTTGTCGCGTGGAGTTCTTCCATCCTGGATGGATGTTCAAGAAGCCCGTCATCTTTTACAACATGCAGACGGCCTCCACCGTGAATGTGCCCTTTGATCGCACCCATTTTAACTACCATGACCTTGAGCTGCCAGCCAATGCTAGGAACCCGGTCGGCTATGCGGGCTTCAAGGTGCTCGCGCCCGACTCTCTCATCGGCCGGCCGTTCGAGTTCATGGTGTTCATGGGCGCGAGTTATTTCCGCGCGGTGACGACAAAACTCGGCTACGGCATCTCAGCGCGTGCGGTGGCGGTGAACACCATCGGCGGAGAGCCGGAGGAGTTTCCCGATTTCACCCATTTCTGGTTTCAGCAGCCGAAGACGGGCGACAAATCGTTCAAACTGCTCGCGCTGCTCAATGGCCCGAGCATCACGGGCGCATACCAGTTTGAAACCGCACCGGGCGTGACCACTGAGATGAAGATCAAGGCCACACTGCATCTGCGCAAGCCGGTGAAGATGCTCGGCATCGCGCCGTTCTCGAGCATGTTCTGGTTCGGCGAAAACTCGAATCCCAAACCTTATGATTTTCGCCCCGAGGTGCATGATTCGGACGGTTTGCAGGTCGAGATCGCAGATGGCCCAACGATCTGGCGGCCGCTGGATGTCAGCCGAGACCTGCGCCTGAGCATTTTCGAGACGGACAAGCTCCAAGGCTTCGGCCTCGCGGAGCGTGACCGCGACTTCAACAACTTCCAGGATCTCGAAGCCAACTATCATCGTCGTCCCGCAGTGTGGGTGGAGCCGATGAGCGGGTTTGGCAAAGGAGCCGTGACGCTGGTCGAGCTTTCCACCGGCGAAGAGACTTGGGACAACATCGTGGCGATGTGGAAGCCTGATCAACTGCCCGCCACGCCTGCGGAACCGTTGAAGGTCGAGTATAAGCTCAACTGGCTCGACCAGCATGAGCCGGGTGGCTTGTACAAGGTCACCAGTTCACGGCGCGGCTTTGTGATGGACTCGGACGATCATCTTTATGTCATCGACTTTGCGCCGCAGAGACTGACGGTTAATCCGCACGATGACAAATGGACGCCTGACATCGACGTGGTGCTCAGCGGTGGCGAGGGGAAGGTGCTGGACAAGCGTGTGATGCGCAACAACGAGACCGGCGGCTGGCGTGCCTTCTTCAAACTCGATGTGCCGGAGAAAAGCAATCTGCTGGAGATCATGATGGAGCTGAAAGATGGAGCGAAGGTGATCTCTGAACGCTGGATGTATCAGTGGCGCCGATGAACCTCATTGACCTCGGCTGGAATGATTTCTTCGCGAAGCACTTTGAGCCGTTTCGCGAGCAGGGCTGGAAACCGGCGCGGCTCATCCGTGACAACAAGATCAGCTATGGTGCCCTCTTGGACGATGGCGCGAACGGTTTCGACGAGTTCGAGGTCATCCTGAGCGGCAAGGTTTATCACGATGCCGAAACGGACGCCGAACTGCCCGCCGTGGGCGATTGGGTGGCGTTGGAAGTCGGCGGTGAGAACGGCGACAACATCATCCGTGCCCGTTTGCCTCGGCAGACCTGCTTTTCCCGCAAAGCCGCAGGTGAGAGCGCCGAGGAACAGGTGATCGCCGCGAATGTGAACGCGGTCGTCGTCGTCACCGATGCCGGGCCTGATTACAGTCTGCGGCGCATGGAGCGCTACTTCACGGTCATTGGCCGCAGCGGTGCGAAGGCGGTGGTGTTGATCAACAAGAGCGATCTTTATCCCGAAGCGCAGAGTCAGGAGGCCGCAGAGGCAATTCGTGCGCTCAACGCCGATGCGGACGTGCATGTGACCAGCGTGAAGAAGCGCAAGGGCCTCAAGGTGTTGAAGGATTATCTCAAGCGCGGCCAAAGCGTGGCCTTCATCGGCTCCAGCGGCGTCGGCAAATCGGCGATGATCAATCTGCTGCTCGGCGATGACTGGCAGTGGGTCGATGAGGTGAACGAAGTCACCGGCAAAGGCCGCCACACCACCACCGCGCGTGAGCTGCTCGTCCTGCCGAAGGGCGGCATCCTCATCGACAATCCTGGCATCAAAGAAGTCCAGATGTGGACCAACGAGACCACGCTGCGCGAACGTTTCGCAGACATCGAGGAACTCGCCCGGCAGTGCAAATTCCACGACTGCAAACACGGCACCGATGCCGGTTGCGCCATCCGCACCGCCGTGGAGGCCGGAAAGCTCGATGCAGAGCGCTACGAGGGCTATTTGAAGCTCGAAGACGAGATCGCCAAACTGCGCAAACAGCGAAAAAAACGCCAGATGACCGTGGAGCGACGCAACAAACGCGATCACAAGATCAAGGCGCGCAATCGCGTCGATCGTGAGGACATCGAGCGTGATTTGAAGCCGAGGGCGTGAAGATCAGTCCCGCTTCACGCTCACGGGCGTGCCAGTGAGTACCCACTCGTAGAAAAACTTGGCCGGATTGCCTTCCGTCAGCGGCACGCGGATGCAGCCGTGGGAGGCGGGGTAGTTGGGCACGCTGCTGAAGCCGTGAATGAAGACATGGCGGTTGATCTGCACGCTCCAGGGCATCGGCGCCCAATCGTATAGACTGGATCGGTGCATCTGGGCTCGGTAAGGCCCGGCGTGGAACTCGCCCGACGGTGTGCGGCCATTGCGTCCGGAACTGACGCGTGTTTGCAGCACCAGACGATTTCCCTGCCAGCCTTGCAGTTGCTGTTTCGCCAGACTGACTTCGACGCGCTGCGGTGACACCACCAACGTGAAGCCACGAAAAAAGCCACCGACCCGCACCCGGCCATCCTCGGTCAGAGGTGAGACCGACGCTCCTGCCTGGGCCAGTTGCTCCGTGCTCACCAATTCCGTGCCGTCGGTCAGGCTTCGCAGCGAGCCGGCGCGCAGGGTCATTTCGTTCAGTTGAAAGACTTTGCCCATGTCATCTCGCAGCAGAGGCCACTTCAGTTCCTCCACAGCCTCCTCCACAGGCAGGAACAGCTTTCCGGGCTCGGCATTGAAGGTGATGGCGTCAATCGTCGCGCCAAACGCCACAGGCATCGTCATGAAGACGAGCAAGAAGGAAAGCAGCGGGAGGGAACGGCGGGACATCACAAAATGAAGGTTCTGAAAGCGCGGGCATTCGGGTTTGTTTTACCAACTCGCATGGCCAGCCTACCATTCACCGCGAGATTCCTTCAGCACAATGTCATCTATTGCGCTAAATCTGCGTTATGTCTTCGCCCCCCGCCCCTCGCACCGGACTCGCCCGCGCCATGTCCAAGCTCGGCTTCTGCTCGCGCAGCCGGGCGACGGAGCTGATCCGCATGGGCAAGGTGAAGGTGAACCTCGTGGTGCGGAAGAACCCCGAGTTCCCCGTGGTGCTCAAAAAGGATGTCATCATCATGGACGACGTCAGCATCAATCAGGCTCCGCGCATCTACGTCATGCTGAACAAGCCGCGCGGCCTCGTCACCAGCGCCTCGGACGAACTCGGTCGCGAGACCGTCTTCTCCTGTTTCGAGAATTCCAAACTGCCGCATCTCTCGCCCGTCGGTCGTCTTGACAAGGCCAGCGAGGGCATGCTGCTGTTCACCAATGACAACGTCTGGGCCGACGCCATCACGAATCCTGACTCGCACCTCGACAAGACCTACCATGTCCAGATCAGCGGCAGTGTGGATGAACAACGCCTCGCCCAGCTCAAACACGGCATCGAGGATGAAGGCGAGCATCTCTCCGCCAAGGAGGTGAAAATCCTCCGCACCGGCGAAAAGAACACCTGGCTCGAATTCACCCTCGACGAAGGCCGCAACCGCCACATCCGTCGTCTCCTCGAAGCCTTCGGCATCGAAGTCCTGCGCCTCATGCGGGTGAAGATCGGCATGCTCGTGCTGGGAAACCTCGTGAAAGGCCAGTGGCGCGAACTGACCAAGTACGAGGTCTTGAAGTCACGCGATCTGACGAAGCGAGAGGTGCTGTGAGCGCAGAACCACCAATGGGTTCAAGAGAGGCCTTCCAGCCTCCGCTGCTTCGCGATGAAATCCACGCCGCAGGCCAGCTTCTTTGCCATCGGTGATTTTACATCCACCACACGCCAGAAGGGTGTGATCTTGGAGAGCGCCTTGCCGTTTTGATGCTGCTCCCAGGCCAGTTCGGCCGCGATGCGCAGGAAGATGCCCGCCGTGAGAGGGCAGGTGAAGTCCGCCCGATGCGCCGCAGCGAGATCCTCACGCATCTGCGGCGCCGTGCGCGATTCACCCTTTGGAATCTTCTCCACATACGCCGCGACAACGGCAGGCGTCGGGATGAGCATCTTTTCGCCTTCGGCGTGACCCGCATACGGTTTCCCAAGTCGGCTGACGTCCGGCTTGGGCGGATGTGCGAATTTATCGGACCAGGATTTGGGCATGACCGTGGTTATTTGAGCTTTGTAAGTGCTTCCTCGGCCATCTTACGAGCCTTGGGCTGATTGAATTTCGCACTCGAAGCGGCGGTGAAGTCCTCTTTGGCTTCCGTGATGTTGCCGAGGGCGAGATGAGCGCGGGCGCGGTTGTAGAGGATGTAGGAATCGTCGGGTGTGAGGGGCAATGCGGCGTTATAGGCGTCGAGGGCATCATCCGCGCGACCCAGAAGCAGCAGGGCGTCGCCATGACGGTTGAGGGCCTTGGCGGTGAGCGTGGCCTTTTTCGCATGATCGGGCGGCAGGCAGTCGCGCAGGGCTTCGAGCACGAGTTCGCAGGTGGCGGCGGCGGTTTCGACCTTGGGAGAGGCCGTGGTGGTGTCTTTGAGGTTTTCTTTCACCTGCTCCAGCAGTGTTTCGAGCGGCTGAACGGCGTAATCGCCGGCGTCATGAGATTGTGCGTATTGCTTCAAGGCTTCGATGCAGTCTTTCGTTTTTCCTGAGGCGGCAAGTTTGGCGATGTCGTCGAGTGTCAGCGGTGTTGGAGCCGCCATCGGTGGCGATGATGAAGCCGGTCCAGCGAGGAAGATGTCATCGCCGACAAGACGTGAGTATTCGGCGGGGATCTGCCCGCCTTCTGAACGCTCCAGCACTCCGGCACGAGTGCGTTTGAAGACCTGCTCGATGGTCAAACCCGGCGTGCGCAGGTGTTTGAGCAGTTCTTCGGTGTAGAGGCCATTCGTGCCGTCACCATCAAGTGCGGTCTGCCCTGCATCGGTGGCGAAGGCGATGAGTGAGCCTGCGGGTGGTTTCATCTCGGTCAGGCCGCCGGGGTTGGTGACATCGCGGGTGCGACCAGTGCGGGCGACGGCGGTGGTACGGCAGGCGTCGAGGATGACGAGGTTGCAGCGTGCGCCGGAGGCGTTCATGTCGGCCACGGCCTGTTCGACGTTGAAGAGCTTGGTCTCTGCGAGCATGCGCAGCGTCACGTCATCGGCACCTGCGGGGGTGTAGCCAGATTTGATCGGCAGCAGGTAGTTGGAGCCTGCGACGGCGATGCCGTGACCCGCATAGTAAAACAGGCCGACTTCCGCATCGGTCAATGTGGCGCGGAACTCCATCACGGCGCGCAGCAATTGATCGCGCGTGACGTTATGCTTCTCGATCACAGAGAAACCAAGGCCACGCAGTGTTTTCGCCACGGCCTTGGCATCGTTGTCTGTGTTGCGCAGCGGGCCGACGGTGGCCTCGTACTTGGCGTTGCCGATGACGAGGGCCGTACGCGCGGATGATTTTGGCGCAGCATCGGTTCGCAGGGAGAACACGACCAGCATGAAGCACCAGAGGAGGCGGGAGGACATGAGGCACAGTCTGCAAGGTCGGAGGAATCGGTCAACCGATTGGGGAATGCCGAATTGAGAGCCGGCCTGCATTCGTTTGACCCACTTCGCCAGACCTTTCATCATGCGCTGATGAAATGCGCCTCCTTTGTTATCCTGCTGTTCGCGACGGGTTGCGTTTCGAGTTCAAAACAGAAAAGCGCCACCGACGCGACGCCGCTCATCCCAGGCGATCCTTTCGCGCCTTCTCAAGTCACACCGGACGAAGCGATGGCGATTGCGCAAAGCTACACGAATCATTCCTGGCGACCGTTTGCGAGAAACATCCTGCATGGGAAGGACAAGGCGGGCATTTTGGTCAACACGCCTGATGCCAGCCACGAACCAGAGCACGAACGCCGGGGCTGGTGGATTCCAGGTGAGGCGAATCATGGCGTCCCCTACAAGTGGGGCGGTTTTGATGATCCGGCGGCATTTGATCTCGCCATTTCCAATGGCAGCGCCGGTGGCGATGTGTCATCACCAGAGAAGCGCCGTGCCGACAATGCCGCCGTGAGTGAGCGGGCCGCAGGCGTGGACTGTTCGGGCTTTGTGTCACGATGTTTGAAGCTGCCGAGTGTGCATGACACCACTCAACTGCCGGCCGTCTGCACGGAACTGCCCAGCGCGAGCGATCTGCGCCCCGGCGATGTGCTGAACATTCCACGGCGGCATGTGATCTTATGCGGCGGCTGGGCCACGCCTGATCACTCATGGATTTACTACTATGAAACCGGCGGCGCGCCGGATTACTGGAAGCCCGGCCTCAAACAAGCGCCGCTCGATGCGCTGCTCGCGCTTGGCTACAAACCGCTGCGCTACAAAGGCATGGCCTACGAACCGGTGCCCAGCGGCAAACAGCCGCGTGAGGTGCTAACGCGTGCGGTCAAAACCACGGCGGCTGTGGTCGCGAATCCAACCATTGGTGAGCCGTGACGTTTATTCAGCCCAGGCCTCGCGGATGAGGCGGAGGAAGTTGCCGTGCATGATGTTGGCGATGTCCTCGGGCTTGTAGCCACGCTTTTCGAGCATGGCGGGGATGCGGGCGAGGTCGGCGATGGTGTCGAGATCTTCAGGGGTTTGCTCGGTGCCGTAGCCGCCGTCGAGGTCGGTGCCGATGCCGCTGTGATTGGCATTGCCGGCGAGCTGGCAGATGTGGTCGATGTGGTCGCAGATGACTTCGAGTTTGAGGCCGACTTCCTGCGGGGTGGTTTTGCCACGCGTCCAGCCGGGGACCATCATCCAGGCATCGAGGGCGGCGCCGATGACGGCTCCGCGTTCGATGAGAGCCTTGATTTGATCATCGGAGAACTGGCGCGGATCGGGGACGAGGGCGCGGCAGTTGCTGTGGCTGGCCCAGACGGTGCCGTGATGGATGTCGAGCGCCTGCCAGAAGCATTCGTCGCTCAAGTGAGTGACATCGAGGATCATGCCGAGGCGGTCCATTTCCTGTATGAGTTCTTTGCCACCAGGACGCAGCGGGCCGACCTGATCGTGGCCGAGGGCGTAACGGCAGACGCCGTAGTGCGCGGGACCCATGGCACGCAGACCCTGTGCCCACGCCTTTTCGAGATGGCCGACGGTGCGGATGGAGTCGGCGCCTTCGAGACTGAGGATGTAGCCGATGGCTTTGGTGTCGTCGGGAATGCTCGCATCGTTCCAAAGCGTGATCATCTCATCGAGTTCGCGCAAGTTGGTGATCTGGCGCATCTGGCCGTCTTCTTCCATGGCGCGATACCAAGAGAGCTGACCCTGTGTTTCAGCCCAAGCCTGTTCTGGTGACATCCAGCCGGCGATGGGCGAGGGGCCGGGCATGCAACCGGCGAGCTGGGTGGCGACGCAGAGGCCGACTTTGCCACGACGCATGTCGGGGAAGGCGGTGGTGCCTGTGGCGCGGCCTTTGCCGGTCATGCCGGCCTCACGACGACGGATTTCATGGGCGGGGAGGCGGAGGTCGCGGTTGAATCCGCCGAGGGCGTTGAGGCTGAGGTCGAGGTGAGCGTCGAAGGTGAGCATGAGAATGAATGACGAATGAGGGAAGAATGACGAATGGAAGCGTCATTTTACGCTGATTCGATCATGCGTCATTCAAAGCGATAGCCTGCGCCGTGTACGGTGCGGATGATGCGTGGCTGGGCGGGGTCTTTTTCGATGCGCTTCCGAAGCTGCGAGATGTGCTGGTCGAGAGCGCGGCTTTCGGGGAAGTAATCAACGCCCCAGACTTCGTCGGCGAGGGTGTTGCGGTCGATGACCTTGCCACGCCGCTCGAAGAGAAGGCGCAGGACTTTGACGTCACGCGGGCTGAGCGCGAGTTCGGTCTTGTCGCGATACGCACGCAGTTCGGTGGGGACGATGCGGAGGTCGTCCATGGTGAAATCGTCGTCGGTCTTGCCACCGCCGCGTGAGGCGGTGCGGCGCAGGATGGCGCGGATGCGGGCGATGATTTCCTTCACGCCGAAGGGCTTGGTCATGTAGTCGTCGGCACCGAGTTCGAGGCCGAGGACGGTGTCGATTTCCTCGGCCTTGGCGGTGAGGAAGAGGATGGGGACTTTTTCATCCTGACGGCGGATCTGCTTGCAGACCTCGTAGCCATTGAGGCCGGGCATCATGACGTCGAGGCAGACGAAGTCGGGACTTTCAGCGCGGAAAAAGTCCACGGCCTGCAGGCCGTCGCTGGCGGGGATGACTTCGTAGCCTTCCATGGTGAGGACCTCGCGCAGGGCATCGCGCGTGTGGTCGTCGTCTTCGGCGATGAGTATTTTAGTCATGAGTGGTTGGGGAGGGTGAGGATGAAGCGCGCGCCGTCGCGATAATTGGGGCAGACGGCGAGCGTGCCGCCGTGCAATTGTGCCAGTTCGCGCGAGATGGTCAATCCAATGCCTGTGCCGCTGACACCTTCGGCAAGGTCGGAGCGGAGGCGCTCAAAGGGCTCGAAAACCGTGCGGCGCTTGCCGGCGGGGATGCCAGGGCCGTGGTCCTCGACGATGATGCGTGCGCTGCGTGCGTCATGCTCGGTGCGGATGCTGATCCACTTTCCGGCGTTGGCGTATTTGTCCACGTTGGAAATGAGATTGCCGAGGATCTGCTCGATGGCGTCGGGATCGGCATTGATCGTGTCCGGGCCGTTGAGCGTGGAGACGATTTCGAAGCCTTTGTTTTCGAGCAACGGCTTCCAGAATTCGACAATGCGCGAGACAATTTGATCCAGCGCGAGCGGCTTGGGCTGTACGGTGAGCTTGTCACGCTGCTGGCGGGCGTAGTTGAGGACGTTTTGGATGAGGCGATCGAGTCGCGAGGTTTCGGCCTCCACGACGCTGAGCTGGCGCTTGGCAATGGTATCGCCCTGAGATTCGGCCCGATGGGAGGCCATTTCGGCGTAGAGGCGGATGTTGGTGAGGGGCGTTTTCAGTTCATGGGAGATTTGATTGACGAAGGTCACTCGCTGCTGGGCGACGCGGATTTCACGTGCGCTTTCGTGGAAATAGAGCCAGCCGACGACAAAGACGAGCACGATGCCTGAACTGACGCCGAGAAGGATCGGGAAGAGGTAGGGTTTGGGAAATTCCTCGTTCGCCGGCGTGTAGGCCATCTCCCATTGCGAAAGAGGCTCAGAGCAGGCGCGGTGCGCCGCGGGAGTATCTTCGGAACCAGGCAGTTTCTTGCCCCATTGGTGCAATGGTATGCCTTTGACTGTGGTGAGCATCATTCGGCCGGGAGGAACGGCCAGTCCGGGTTGAGGCAGGCGTTGGAACAAGGAATTCATCAGCAAGCGCGGATTCATCATGGCGCAACTGAGGCTGCCATCGGCAAAACGATGCCAGTAGATGAACATGGAGTCACCCACATGCCAGCCACTCCAAGTGAAAGGTGTTTCGGACAGCACGGGCCTGTCATCAATGTGATAGCCGTACATTTTCAGGTAGGTCATCCATTGAGAGGAGCGTTGCTGGGCCGGTGTCAGCGGTCCCGAAACATGAATGCGTTGAAATGGCGGGCCGCCATCCTCTAGCGCGGAGACGAATTGCGGCATGCTGTCGGGGTTCTGGGTCGATTCGAGAATGGCTTTGATTCGGTCCCCGGCGTTGAAGCTTTGATTTGGGCGATAGGTGGCCCTGCCTTCAAATGACTCGACGGGGGAGGTGTCACCTGCCACAGACCAAGTTTGGGCGACCCACGGATGGGTGGCCAGACGTTGGGACATCAGGCGGGCTGAGCCGATGCTTTGCGCCCCCCACGTATCGAGGCGGTCAGTAAGCTGCCGCATGTCATGCAGGAGGTGGTGATCTGCAGAGCTGAGACGCTCAGCCAGAATGGCTTGCATCGAGGCGTCCGTGCGTTTTTCCGCATCGCGGATGAGGTATGTTCCCAGCCAGGCCAGCAGGGCCAGTGGCAGGATCACCAGAATGATGAACAGGATCGTGGAGCGACGTTGAAGCATGCGCGTAGCGCATAATTTAGCCCCGCCATCTATTTGGTCATCCAAAATTTATAAAATCCATAAAAGAAGCCGGGGCGGACTTTTGAGTTCCGCCCCGGCGATTCACGGGTGTTTCCAACAGCCAGAAGGACAACCACCATTTGGAGAAATGTTTGATCTATCGTTCAGTGACCTCAGTCACGTTACGTTGATCTGCCGCTATCCTGTCACAGGCCGGAATGAATGAGTCAGCAGCTTGTGAGCAGGTTGTAAGGAGAATGTAAGGCGCGGATTATTTCCTCACCGTCATCCAAATCCATCTGAACGGCCAGGTGATGGCGACGATGACCGCCCCAATCAAGGCGGCGACCACATTCATCGGCAGCAGTAGCACGCGAAGGATGGGATTGAGCACCTTCTGCAGCACTTCCACCCGCGACCATGCGATGGTCAGCACCGTGATGAGGATGATGCCCGCGAACTTCATTATTTTCACTTTCAGGGGGCCGAGTGTTTCAAAAAAGGCATGAAAGTGCAGTTCTGAAAGCAGTAGCAGTCCGACATAGCCGATCAGGATGAACGCTGTGTGCTCCAGCACCGGATATTTGGCGATCATTTTGATCGCCACGCCCGCTACCAGCCGCAGCGCGATGATGCCGATGGTCACACCCACATAGACCGGCCACAGTTCCTTTGGGCTCAGGGCGATAGCCGCCACCACATTGTCCACGCTCAGGCTCAGATCCATGAGCGAGATCATGGTGATCGTTCCGGCGAAGGTTCGATGGTGCACGTTTACCGCCTCGCCCTCGTCTTCTCCGATGTCCTTTTGCCCGGCGAAGTGCGCGCACATCAGCCACACAAGGTACAGTGCACCGATGAGCATCACCCAGTGGTTGTGGATGATCCAAGAGGCAAACAGCAGCGCCACAATCCGGAAACCATACGCGCCGATGTAGCCGATGTTCATCGCTTTGCTGCGGCGTTTCTCATCCAGATGGGATGCCATTGCGGCGATGGCCAGCGCATTGTCTACTGACAGCAGGCCTTCGATCAAAATCAGGCCCATGATGACGGGCATGGCGTGGACAAAAGAGGCCCAAAGTTCGGGCAGGGAAACAGCAAGGAGTTCAGCAGGCATCAGCGCGCATGATGGAGGACGAGATCATGCTTTCCAGTACCATTTGCCCTGAAATGAAATCACCTCATCCCGCACAGCGGAATGAGGTGATCAGCGTCCTTTCGGAGGTGTGCCTTAAGAGTAGGAGGACTCCACGCGTTTCGCCACATCCTTGTAGCCATAATCCGCATTGTAGATCTCTTTGAGCGCTTCCAGGCTTGCAGTCTTGTCGCCCATTTTCTCCAGCACGTGCGCCAGCTCGTAGAGCACTTCTTTTTTGATGGCGTCCATGATGACCAGCTCCTTGGAAGCCTCCATCAGCGAGGTCTTGGCAAGGTCGTTCATGTTCTTGCGCTCGAAGCAGCGACCCAGCATGAGGATCGCCTTGATGCGCATGTTCGGGTTTGACTTGGCCTGCTGCAGTTCGGGAATTGCCTCGGTGTACATGCCGGCGTTGAAATAGGCCTGGCCCAGCTCATAACGCAGCGTTTTGTCGGTCGGATTGCGGTCCACGCGGCTTTTGGCCTCGCCAATGACGACGCTGGAGCGCTGGCGGCGGATTTCAGTCACCTGCGCACGTTTGTCGTCGATGTCCGGGGCACCAGGATTGGCCTCGATCTCGCGTTCGTACTCCTCGATTTTATGGTCCAGCACCTTGTCGCGAAGGATCTCGACCTTGCGCTGGAGGGCGACATCGCCTGGATTTAGCGTGAGGGCGTAATCGTAGAACATCAGCGCGTCGTCCATATGGCCGAGCTTCTCGTAGAGGTCGGACATGCGCTTGACGATGGCGATGTCCGTCTGGTCGGCGTTGTATTGCTCGATGGTTTCAGCAAGGAACTGCTCCATCTGCTCCTGGGTCATGCCCTGGCGGTTGAGCATTTCAAGTTTCGCGGCCTCGCCGGAATCTTTCATTGCACTGCGGAAGTCACCCCCGACGCCCCAGCCCTGGCGCAGGATGGAGGTGCGGGCGGCGGCGTCTTTTTCACCCTTCATGGCGTCCATGTCACGCGGATCGACCTTGACGATGAGCCGGTACACCTCGCTGGCCTTTTCCGGCTCTTCGTGCGCCATGTAATGCTGCGCCAGTTTGTGCATGTGCTTCGTGTTCTCGGGATGACCCGCACGAATGGTTTCCAGCGCAAAGGCCGCGAGCTGCGGGAAGTGCATCTTCATCGCGATGTCGTACAGTTGCTCGTTTGCGTTGAGGTTGAAGGGATCCTTGCGGAAGATGTTCTCTTCCATGTCGGCAATCTGCTCCGCAGGCTCCTTTTTGGAATTGGGCTTAAAGCCACCCAGGCCAAAGCTGAACTTCTTGCCACCACTGCCACCGGTGGCTTCACTTTCCGCACTGCGCAGCAGCTTGCGGCCGTCGATAAAGCCAACATTGGCCGTCACGATGGGCAGCACCTGGTCGATGACATACTCCCAGTTCTTCCGCTCGGCGGAGATGAGCGCTTTTTTCCAAAGGGCTTGATACTTGGGGTCGAGTTCGGCTTCCTGAACGATCATAATCCTGGGGTGGTCTTGACGGGTTGAATGAGGTGGGGGCGACGGCTATTTTTTCCCGCCGCCAAACCAAGAGGCAAGCGCACGCAACTCCGCACCCGTCCCCTCGGTCAGCCCTTTCATGCTGAATCCGTGCTCAAAGAGCACCATCCAGAGAAAGGTGGCGACGAGGAAAGCGAGGGTCCAGAGGACTTTGGAGAGGATGCGCATGCCGGGAATTTAATCACTCTATGAAGAAAAGGCGGGAATCGTCCAGCACGGAGTTTTGCCGATGAGAAATGAGCGCCGCCTCATTCTTTCTCAAACAGCAGCCGCAGGCTGTTCAAACACACCACCACCGTGCTGCCTTCATGGGTTAGCACGCCCAGTGTCAGCGGCACGATGCCGAACAGCGACGCCACGGCCATCACGATCACGCTGCCGAGGGAGATGATCAGGTTCTGTTGAATGATGCGCCGCGCCCGCTGGCTGATGCGTCTTGCGGAGAGCAGTTTCTCGATCTTGTCCTGCATCAAAACCACATCGCTCTGCTCCAGCGCCGCGTCGCTGCCCCGCGCCCCCATCGCCACGGAGACGTAGGCGGCGGCCAGGCTCGGCGCGTCGTTCACGCCATCGCCGACCATGGCTACTTTGCGGCCTGCCTGGGTCAGTTCGCGGATCACGGCCACTTTGTCCTCCGGGTGCAAACCGGCACGGACCTCGGCGATGCCGAGTTTTTCGCCCACTTCGATGGCCGCCGCCCGTCGGTCACCCGTCAGCATGATCGTGCGCACGCCCTCGGCGGCCAGTTGTTCCAAAACAGCGCGGCTGCCGGCCCGAATCTCGTCTTTGAGCAGCACACGACCCACGATCTGCTCATGCAGCACCCACACCTCGCTGAAACCCAGCGGCGCATCGGGAACCTGCGCCAGCACCTCGCCCAGCGCGCTGTCTTTGACGAGTTCACGCCGTCCCACGTAGCTCAGGCCGCCCGCCGTGCGTCCACGCAGGCCCTGACCGGCGATAGACTGAAATTCGGCCAGTTTTTCCGCCGCGATGCCCTGCGCCTGCCCGTGTCGCGTGATCGCCCGTGCGATGGGATGATTCGAGTTCGCCTCCAAACTCACCGCGATGCGCAAAACGTCGTTTTCGCGGCCAGCAGGGAAGCTTTCGATTTTCGCGACCTTCAATTCGCCCTCGGTGAGCGTCCCAGTCTTGTCCATCGCGATGACATCGACTTCCGCCAGTTTTTCAATTGCCGCACCACCGCGGAACAACACGCCACGCCGCGCCCCCCACGCAATCGCGGCCAGAATCGCCGAGGGAATCGACAACACCAGTGCGCACGGGCTCATGACGACCAGCAACGTCATCGCCCGATAAAACGACGACTTCGACACCACCGTGTTCTCAAACGGCGGGATGCCAAAACCGAGCCACCATACAAAAAACATCAGCGCCACGATACTGAGCGTCAAAATCGTGTAGCGCGTGCCAAAACGATCCGTGAAGCGTTGCGAGGGGGCGCGGAGATGCTGGGCTGTTTGGATCAGCGTGATGATCTTCGCCAGCGCACTCTGCGTCGCCGGGCGGTCCACCCGCACCTGCACCATGCCCCACTGGTTCAACGTGCCGCCGTAGATCGAAGCGCCCGTTTCCTTCGTGATCGGCACCGCTTCGCCTGTCAGCGTCGATTCATCCGCCGCCGTCGAGCCTGAAATTACCGTGCCATCCACTGCGAACAGCTCATCTGGTTTCACCACGATCACATCGCCCACGCGCAGGCCCTGCACGCCGCGATCTTCCGTCGTGCCATCCGGCAGCAGCACATGCGCCATCTTGGGCGCCGATTTGGTCAGCGCATTGATCTCCCGATGGGTGCGATACATCACAAAATGCTCCAGCGCCCCTGAAGTCGAGAAAAGGAACAGCAGCAGCGCCCCTTCCTCCCACGCCCCGATCGCCACCGCACCCAAAGCGACGGCCAGCATCAGGAAATGCACATCAAGACGACGTTCGAGCAGATTCTCCCACGCATCCTTCGCCGCGTCCCAGCCGCCGGAGACCAGCGCAATCGCGAACAAGCTCTGCGGCACCCACGCCGGTCCCGAGGAAAAGCGTTCGGCCAAATAACCCGCCAGCAGCGACACGCCGCAAATCGCCGCCTGCCAGGCCAGCATGCGCCATTCGTCATCGCTCTCCTGCTCCATCTCATCCGGCTCCGGCCAGGCGAAATCACGCCATTTCCAGAACTTCGGCGCTGTGGGACAGGAAGGTTTTTCTAAAACGAGCGCGCCATCTTTTTGCTGCACCTCCAGCATGGCCGAATGCACCGGAACCGCCTCCGTCTTCTGCAACCACCGCGCATCCACCGCGCGCAGCACCTCGGTGAGCTTCGCTTGCAGCAGTTCGCCATCCACCCGGCCCAGCGTCGCCATTTCGACACGCTTCGACTCTGGATTCAGCCGGATCGCCTCCACCGCCGGTTCCTCCAGCAAAAAATCCGCCACTGCTTCCATCCAGGTGGATGAATCAGGTGGCGTTGGCGAAGAATTCGACATGCGATGCTTTACGAGTCAGCAAGAGGCGTGACAACTTGATCTTCATCGCGCATGATCTGCACATGATTCGCAGTCTCATCGCCGGATCGCTTCGAGTATTTTCAGGTTCCGTCGCCCGCTGGCAGGGCTGCGCGCCGGAGCCGGTGCAGCGCGTCTATTTTGCCAATCACACCAGCAATCTCGACGGTCCCGTGCTCTGGGCCTCGCTGCCACCACAGGTGCGTGTCGTCACGCGCATGGTCGGTGCCAAGGACTACTGGTCTGTCGGCCGCCTGCGCCCGTATCTCGCCTGCCACGTCTTCAACGCCGTGCTCATCGAGCGCAAAAAGCCCACGCCCGAGTGCAATCCGCTTGATGACATGATCAACGCCCTTGGCGAACGTCACTCGCTCATCCTTTTCCCCGAAGGCGGCCGCCAGACCAGTCCCGAGCCGCAGCCCTTCAAGCCGGGGCTCTTCCACCTCGCCAAAAAACGGCCCGACGTGCAACTCGTCCCCGTCTGGATGGAAAACCTCAACCGCATCCTTCCCAAAGGCGAAATACTGCCCGTACCCGTGCTCGGCAGCGTCACGTTTGGCACCCCCATCAAACTCGAACAAGGTGAAACGAAACCCGATTTCCTCGTGCGGGCGCGTGAGATGGTGCTGTCACTGCGGCAGTGAAGTACTCGCAAGGCACGAAAAGAGGCGGAGCGAGATGAGTTTCAAATTGGGTGGCTGGGGATGTTCACTTTCCTTCCGCCGCCCACTGTTTCATTTGGGCGATGTTCTTCTCCACGGCCGGATTGCCTCGACCGAGGTACTCGGCCATGTCGCTGTCGTATCTTGAGGCGGTTTCAGGGCCGTGATCTTTGGTTTCGACCATCCATTGATCGAGGCGCGTGCGCAAAGACGCCAGGGTGGCCGAGTGGGCGGGATCGGTGGCGAGATCGGTGAGCTGCCAGCGGTCGGTGGTCCATTCGTAGAGTTCCTCGGCGGAGCGGGTGGGGCTGAAGAGCAGCTTCTCGCCCAGCGGATCGAGTTCGCCGCTCGCATGCAATGCACGCAGGGTCTGCACGATGCTTTTGCCGTCCTTGTAGGCGTTGGGCTGCAGATGCGGGCGCTGGGGATGAAAATTACGGATGTAGAGGAAGCGGTCGGTGCGCACGCTGCGGATGCGCTCGATGGTTTCATCGCAGCGATCCCGTGCGGCGAAGATGGCATCGCGTTTCGTGTAGTCCTTGGAGAACACATCGCGGCCCTGCATGGCCTGAGGAAGCGGCAGACCAGCGGCGGCCAGTGAGATCGCGCCGAGGTCGATCTGCATGACGAGATCGTCACGTACGGCTCCTTTGGCGATGCCTGGGCCGCGCACGACGAAAGGAATGTGCGTGCCCTCGTTGTAGAGGAACTGTTTGCCGCGCGCATGACTGATGCCGTGGTCGGTGATGAAAATGATGAGCGTGCTGTCGAGGATGCCCTCCGCCTCCAGCCGTGCGAGGACGGCACCGACATGCTGGTCGGTGAAGCGCACCGCATCGAGATACGCCGCCCAATCGCGCAGCAGCACCGGATCACGCGGGTAGTAAGGCGGCAGTGTCACCGCCTCCGGCTGAACCGCCGCGCCGAACTCATTCGCGGCACGCTGGGAGAGCTCCTGCGCTTTTTTATCCGTGCCGCCGCGCTGCTTGCCGCCGCTGAGCTGCACCTGCATGAAAAACGGCTGGCCGTCCTTGCGTCCTGCCCAGTCGGCGCTGGCATACATGCTGGCGTCATATTCAAAGTTGTAATCGGTCTTGCCAAGACCGCCGCCGCCTTTGCCCTTCTTCCCCTTCACGCCGGGCAGACCGCTGCCGATGCAGGTGTAATAGCCCGCCTGCTGCAACAACTGCGGCACCGGTACCACGCCCGCCGGCAGCGTGATTTTCTCCACGCCGCGCCCACTGCGATGATGATGCGCGCCGATGCTGGTCTGATACATGCCCGTGATCAGCGCTGAGCGGCACGGCGAGCACACCGGCGCGGTGACAAAGGCATTCGCGAACTTCGTGCCCTCGCGCGCCAGGCGGTCCACATGCGGCGTCTGGATCGTTTTCTCCCCATAGCAGGAAAAGTTCGCCGACATGTCATCCACGACGAACCAGAGGATGTTCGGGCGTGTGTCAGCGGCCCACGAAACACACGAAAAGAGAAGGAGAATGAGGAGTTGGTGTTTCATGGCCGGTTCTTTTTCCCTTTCTTCTTCCCCGCTGCTGGTGGCTCCTTGAACTCCTGCACGGGGAACTTCTCTCTCAGCCGCTTGCTCAGCGATTCGAGGACCTGGGCGTGCTCGGGTTTGTCGGCGACGTTGAGATTGTTTTGGGGGTCGTTGACCTGGTTGTAGAGTTCGCGGACGGACTGCTGACCTGGTTTGGTCCATTCGACGAAGCGCCATTTGTCGGTGCGCATGGCGGTGCCGAGCCAGCCTTCTTTGGGATACCAACTGAAGGCGGCGTCATTCACCGTGGCGGCGGGATCTTCGAGCACGGGCTTCAAGCTGCGGCCCTGAAAGGCGGTGTGCGCGGGCAGGCCGCACAAGTCGGTGAGCGTGGGGGCGAGATCGACGGACTGGGCGAGCGCTTCGGTCTTTTCACCGGCGTGTTTCATGCCGGGCTGGGAGACGATGAGGCAGTTGCGCGTGGCTCCTTCGTAATTGTTGTGCTTCGCGCCCCACCAGGTGTGCTCGCCCATGTAGTAGCCGTGATCGCTCCAGAAGACGACGATGGTGTTCTTGGCGAGGCCGGTTTCATCGAGCGCGGCGAGCAGACGGCCGACCTGGGCATCGACATAGCTGATGACGGCGAGGTAGCCGTGCAGGCACTCGCGTTTGAACGGCTCGGTCAGGTCGCCCTGCGGCACATTGGCATACCAGCGGAAGTCCTGACCGGAGGTGGCGGCAAAGGCGGGAGCGCTTTTGGGCAGAAACTCGTTGGAGGCGAGCGGGAGCTTCGCGCGGTCGTAGAGATCCCAGTATTTCTTCGGGCTGATCCACGGCACATGTGGATTGGCAAAGCCGACGGCGAGGAAGAAGGGCTTGTCGGGAGTCTTCGCGTGATCGCGGAGCTGGGCGATGGCGTTCGTCGCGCAATCACCGTCCATGAGGTCGTCGTCGCCACAATCGACGGCTTCAAAGGCGGGCACGGCGGAGGTGCGGCTGCCCTTGCCTTTTTGCGGCAGAGTGGTGCCACTGGCTTTGGCATCGGCAAAATATTTGGCGACAGCCTGCTGGGTAGCTGCGCTGGTGCGCGGTTTTTTGCTGTGCCACGCGGGGATAGTCCACGAGGCGTCGTCATCAATGCCGACATGGTAGATTTTGCCGAGACTGCGGGTGTGGTAGCCGTTGTTTTTGAAGTGTTGCGGCATCGTGGTGATGTCCGGCATGGTGGTGCGCAACGTGCGGCCAATTTCAAAGATGCCGGTGGTGGCGGGATAACGCCCGCTAAGCATCGAGATGCGTGAAGGCGAGCAAAGCGCCTGCTGCACGTAGCTGCGTTGGAAAACCATGCCGCGCTTCGCCAGCGCATCGAGATTCGGCGATTTCACCGTCGTGTCGCCATAGCAGCCGAGCTGCGGGCGCATGTCGTCGCTGGCGATGAACAAGACATTCGGACGATCAGCGGCCCACAAAACACACGAAAGGCACGAAAAGAGCAGAAGCAGAGTTTTCATGCCCGCTGCAACGTGCGCGAAGCTCGGCTATTTCAGCTCCTTGATGCGCACGTTGCGGTACCACACGCGCAGCGCTTCGTCCTGGAAGGCGATGTGGCCGAGATTGGGGCGGTCGGCCATCTTGATGCCGTCGAGGCTGGCGTCGATGACTTGCTCGCCATTGAAGATGACCTTCACGCTGCGGCCTTTGACGGTGATGGTGTAGCGGTTCCACTCGCCCGCAGGCTTCACCATGTTCTTTGACGGGCCGATGCCCTTCACGATGCCACCACAGTCGTGGTGGCCGGGTTTTTCGAGGCCGTAGGTGTCGAGGATCTGCACTTCAAAGCCGCTTTTGACGTGATCCTTCAAATCACCGACGCGCATGAAGACGCCGCTGTTGCCCTTGGCATTGATCTTGAATTCGAGGTCGAGGGTGAAGTCGGCATACTGCTTCTCGGTGGAGATGTAGGCGTCGTAGCGCTGCCATCCTTTTTCGCCTTCACGCGGATGCAGCGAGACGCTGCCATCAGGCTCGACCAGCCAGTTGCCCGTTGTTTTCCAGCCTGAGAGATCCTTGCCGTTGAAGAGCGGCACAAAGCCGGCGGCATCCGCGGCGGGATGGAGGTCTTCGGCGTGAAGGGAGAGCGCGAGGAGGAGGGCGGGCAGCAGGCGGAGGAGTTTCATGTCAGGTGATAACGTCATGGGCGGCGATTTCACGCAGACTTGCGCTGACGACCCGCGTTCAGCACGACGATCGACGTCACGAGTCCAGCGAGCAGCAGCCAGATGTGACCGGCCAGTTGCTTTTCAAAGAGCAAAAGTTCGACGCCAGCGCGCCGGACATGAGGCAGGCCGGGCAGAGAGACTCAGGCGCGTCGGCGGGGAGTGCGGCGCCGCATTTCGGGCATGGGTTTGGAGTGTTCATGGATGAGATGGATAGGTTTCCATGAGTTCCTGAAAGAGGGCAGCGGGCAGGTTACAGAAAAAGTTTCAGGGAGGCATGCCTTGCTGCTACTGGCGGGTGTATTCACGTTTGGGTCCGTTGTGAACTGCGAAGATCGCGCGATGTCGTGCCAGGCCGTATTCATCATCGCGGGTCTCGTAGAGGCGGATGAACTCGATCAGTGGGTCCAGCAATCGTTGCTGTTCCTCGGCGGATTCACAGTAGCTCGGCTCCCAGGGCCGGTTGCGGGCGTTGGCGATGCAGGTTTCGACGCCTGGATTGAGAAAACGCAGCTCGGTGCCGTGTTTGGCCGCGTGTTCGATCAAGTCGCCATAGCAGCCTTCGATCACCCATTCCGAGTGTTCGCTCATGAATGCCTCTAAAGCCGCCAAACTCTCGGCCATCGGCAAACGGACGCCGGAAGCGGCCCAGGTGATGTGATCAAGACTCAGCACCGGCAGAGCGAGGCTGCGCGCCATGGTAGTCTTGCCGGAGCCAGCGTTGCCATAGACGATGACGCGACGTTCAGGCATGATCTTGAAGTAGCGGTTGTTTCACATAAGCCGGGGGAATGGAAAGCACGGGATCAGGCAACGCCACATCCGCCCTGCGTCGTCCAACGATACGGACATAGCCGAGGTAGCTGCCGCGATCCGCCTCCAGTGCGGCGATTTCGCTCGTGTTGTCGGGTGCGATGACGTGCAGCCAGTCGCGCCAGAGTTTCCAGCCTTTGGGCATCGTGTCGGAGTGCTCCACTGTGAGAATGCCGCTCTTTTCCCAATGCTTTCTCCACCATCCCGCCGAATGCAGGCAACTGAGATCAGGCGTCCACCAGTCACGCAGATGCGCGGGCACATCGGCATCCCATTCCTGCACCACGGCGGCTCCGGCGATGGCGATGGCGATGACACCGCCGGGCTTCACCAAGCGCGCGAGATACGGCAGATACATCTCATCCGTGCCATAGTAAGGGAAGGAGTCGATGCTGATGATGGCGTCGAAAAAATCACGCGCGAAGGGCAGCGCCCGTGCGTCCGCATGCAGCGGGAACACGCCGTCCGCGCAGCCTGCGTCACGAATACGCTCATGATTTTCCGAGACATCGAACCACAGGTCGGCGGCCCAGACTTGAACGCCGAACTCGCGATGCAGAAAGACCGAGGACATGGCGCGACCGCAGCCGAGATCGAGCACGCGCATGCCGGGACGCAACTCCATCACCTCCGTCAGCCATTCCGTGAGCCACAGCGGATTCGCGCCGCCGCTGACACCGGCGGTGATCCAGTCGGGATGATACATCGCGGTGCGCGGGAACTGCGGATAGTGCGGCATGGGGTGTGCATTCATGAGATGTCATCGACGAAGGCGGCGTGCGAACAAGGTGCCCAAGACCGCAAGCGCCGCCATGAAGAAGGCCGCCAGCAACCAGATCAGCAAGCCGGGGCCTTCAAACAAAACGAACAGCAGGCAGAACAATCCCCAGACCAGCATGGGCAACGAAATGCTGGTGCTCCACAGCAACGCCTGACGCGGCTGAATGGCTCCAACGATGAAGCCCCAGATCAGCGGGCTGCCGAGGATGATGAACGCGATCATAGGCAACACATTCGACGACGCTCTAGCCGTCAGCGCGATGCCGAGCATCGCGATCATGGCCACGGCTCCGAGAGCGATGCCAAGGATGAGCAGCCCAAACGAGCTGATGGTTCCTGGCTCGCCTTGCTTGAGCCATTGCCAGAGTCGGTGGAGCCCATTCATCATGGCCACGGCTCCCAGGGTGAGGGCGGCATCGTCACCTCGGTGTAGCGGCGGTTCTCGATGCGGATGTTCTGCGGATCGTCGGCATTCACGTCGGCGGTCCAGTGCTGGACGATCGAGTGGCTCGGTGTCCACGGCTTGGGATTCTTTGCGGGCATCGTGAGGGTGTGCGATGGCGCGTGAATGCTCTCGCCAGCATGGATGCTGATGGTGTCGCTGGCGCGGAAGTCGCCCTTCCAGATCTCGCCGGGCTTCGTGACAGTGCTTTGCTCCTTGAAGACGATGGTCACGGCTTTTGTGCCTGTGTTCTTCAGTTCGAGCCGTGCATGCCACTGCGGCGGGAGGATCATCTTGATGGCAAAAACGCCGATGAGGAAAGCGGCGACCACGGCGACGGGCATCCACTTGGGGTAGCGTTTCGGCTGGAACGGAATGTTGGAGGCAGGAGTGGGATCGGGTGTGCTCATGAGATGATGGATGGCTTGTTCACGGGCTTACTGACGGATGCGGAACGGCAGGTTACAAAGTGTCACTCTCCGGCTTTGCCTGCGGAAACAACGCCTTCGCCTCCGGCTTGCTGAGCAGCACCAACGCGTAAATGGCCGCAGGCAGGCCGAAGATGCAGCCCGGTGGCACGAGGGCGGCCATGATCAGCGGGAAGGTGATGTCGCCGTCGTCCTTGCGATGCATCAGGAACAACGCGCTGCCAATGGTGTAATACACTACCGCGATGCTGCCCAGGCTCAGCAGCAGCATCACCACCGGCTCCGCCATTGGCGCGCCTTGCTTGGCCGCTGCCACCAGCGTGTTGACGTTCAGGCCAATCCAAGCCAGTCCCGCGAGCGCGTTCACGATGCCGGCGAGCAGCAAACCGACGGCGGCCAGATTCAGCTTGGAGCCGATGTCACCGCCATTTGATGCAGGCTTGCCCGCCACCTTCCGCCACAGCGCCCGCACGATGAAAAAATCTGCGATCAGCGGCAGCATCGCCAGCAGGCCCAATTCAAGCAGTCCAATCCCGGCATTCACGCCCGCGATTTTCACGATCGAGACGATGAGCAGGCCGAGGAGCACTGCCATCCCGCCGTGCAGCAGCAGCATGGGAAAGAGCACCACATCCGCGAAGGCGAGCGGCAGGCCGTAGAGCTTGCCGCCGGAGCGCTTGATGTGGCCGAGCGACACCGCGCCGAGAATCGTCGTGCCGATGGGCGCTGCCAGACTGATGACGAACAGCACGCCCAAGAGGATCATGAACGTCATCTGCGGCTGCTGGGACATGCCATTTGCGTCCGAACTGGACACGGTGCGCGTCGTGAAAAATGCGGGAAGCAGCAGCAAGCCAAACGGTGCCAATATCGCGCCCCACAAGGCGCAGCGGCTGAGTCGCGGCTCGGAAGACAGTGCCGCACCGGCTGCTTTTCCCTGGCGTCCATGCCTGAGCACGCTCCACAACACCGCGAGGCCCACCACGCCGAAGAACAGCAGCCACGGCGACACATTGCTTGCTGTGGGAGTCCCGGCAGGTTTGCGGACGATCTGCTCTTCGAGCGGCTTCTTCACGTCCATTGCCGTAGCGTTGGAAATCGCTTCCGCCAGGCTCTTCATCACGCCCTCGAACAGCGCTGTTTCCTGCGCATCGAACTGCATCATGCTGCCAGAATAGGTGGCCATGGTTTGCAGCGGTTTGTCCGTGCCCACAGTCTGCACGGTGACATGCGGTGTGATCTGGCGCAGGCCGGACCAAGTCATCTGCCAGCGGTCGAAGGGCGAGGCCTTCCAGGCATTGAACAGCGCGACTTCGGCGACGCGCTGGCCTTTTGGCACGGTGTCCACGCTCCAGCGGTTGTCGTCGCCACGCGCGTAGCCGTTTTCCGCCGCCCATTTGTGCAGCGCCATTTCCACCTGGCGCGGTGTGGCCGCCACCATGACGGGTGTCGCGGTGAACTTGCCTTTGCCGCCGGTGCTCGAGGTGATGTAGCAGAAGTTCAGCGCGGCATACGCGCACACCACGCTGGCGAGCATGGTGCAGGTGAGCGCCAGCGCGGGCCGCCAGCCGCTGGTGCCGATGCGCCACACGGAAAACTTCTCCGCGCCCAGTACCTGCTGGATCATGAAGGTCAGGATGAGCGTGACGGAGCAGAATGAGGCGATGATCGAGAGCCAGCCGAAAAGATTGTGGTGCGGCCCGTTGTCGCCCCAGATCTGCCAGCCGCCAAACCAGGTGACGGCGCTTGGAACGAGTTCGGTCGCGGGCACCTCATCCTTGAAGGCATCGAGTCCGCGGATGAGCTGGTATTCCTTGCCCTTGTGCGCCGTTTCAAACGCCTCTTTCGACTGCGCCATGAGATTCCAGCGCAGGGAGGATGTTTCCCACTTCACATCCATCGCGCTGATTGTCAGCATGAACGGCAGCACGGCGAGCACGATGAAGCTGCCCGCGAAATAGACCCGACCCCACGCCGAGGCGTCGCGCCAGGTCTGCGCCCAGACGGGTTTTTGCCTGGCATGACGGAGCGCCAGCTCGATCACGATGATGCCCATCACTAGCGCGCCGAGCAGGCAGCCCGGCGTGCAGAAATTCCACAGCGCGCCGACGACCAGCCAGCCGAGCATGAGCAGGGCAAAGGCACGCAGCCAGAAGAAGCTTGGCAGCGGCATGGCGGCGGGCGGTTCTGCCTCGTCCACACGAGCGGGAGCAACCATGGCAGGCGATGCGGACGAAACTGCCGCAGCAGGTGGTCTCGGTGTGCTCGTCACGCCCTCCACATCCGTCTTGATCTCGCTCGCGTGCTGGTAGCGCAGCGCGACATCGCGTTCCAGCGCGTGGAGCACGATCTCGTCGAAGCGCACGTCCACCTGTACCTTCTGCGAGGGCGGGGCGAAGCGGCCCATTGGAATCTCGCCGGTGAGCATCTCGTAAAACACGACACCGAGGCTGTAGATGTCCGCGCGATGATCGACGCTGTCCGGCCTGTCCACCTGCTCCGGGGCCATGTAGCGCGGCGTGCCGAGATACATGCCGGTGCGTGTCAGCGTGTGATCGTTGGCGTCCTGGCCGAGCAGTTTTGCCAAACCGAAGTCGGCGATTTTGACGCGGCCCTTCTTGTCCACGAGCACGTTCTCCGGCTTGATGTCGCGATGCACCACGCCCTCGTCATGTGCGTATTGCAGCGCGTCGCAAAACGCGGGGATGAGCGCGAGCGCGGCCTCTGGCTTCATTTCGCCGCTGCGGATGAGCGTGCGGAGGTTCGCGCCATCCACATACTCCATGAGGAAGTAAAACAGGCCGCCTGTCTCGCCGAAGTCGAACACGCTGACGATGTGCGGATGGTTCAGCTTCGCGAGCGCCTGCGCCTCGCGTTGAAAGCGCTCCGCGAAGTGCGGATCAGCCCCCGCCTCGGCGGAGATGATCTTCAGCGCCACGAAACGGTTCAGTTTCATCTGCCGTGCCTTGTAAACCGTGCCCATGCCGCCGCGACCAAGCAGTTCGAGGATTTCGAGCTGCGGAAACAACGGCGCCAACTCCTCCGGCAACGGTGTGGGCATCGGCTCGGCGGCTGACGGCTTTTGCGAAGGCGTCATCTTGATCGTCGCATCGGTGTCGAGGCCACCACGCATCAAGCAGGCAGGGCAGAGGCCCTCCGGGGCATCAGCGGGCAGTGTGGAGCTGCATTGGGGGCAGGTGGCAGGGGTGTTCATGTCGGGATTCATCGTGGGCACTCCTTCCTGAAAGAAAATTGAGGGCTGGTTACAGAAAAAATCAGCCAGCACGCAGCACCGCCACCAGATGCCGCATCTCGTCTTCGACATCGGCGGGCGAATCGACCGTCTCGGCGATCTCGGCACGCAGCACCTCGCGGTAGCGTTGCCGCAGGCGGTGCACGGCCACTTTGAGTGCGCCCTCGCTCATGCCGAGTTTTTTGGCGAGTTCCTCGCGCGATGATTCCGCGCCGCTTAGCGTGCCCTTGAGCGCATCGAACGTGCTTTCGTCCTTCTTTGCCAGAAACTCAGCGCGCAGCCGGCTCATCGCCCGCGCCAGCAGCTCCATGGCCCAGCGCTTGTCATAAAGCGCATCGGCGTCGGTTTGCTCCGCAGGTTCCAAAGCATAGCGTGATTCCGCATCCAGCGCGTCCCACTCGACCATCTGCTGCCCGCCGCCACGCTTTTGTGCGTTCGCACGATGCCAGTCGTTCGCTAGAAAGTGCTTCAGCGCCCCGAGCAGGTACGAGCGGAACTTTCCTCGCGACGGATCGGCCATGGTGGGATTGCGCTCCAGCAGATCGGTGAAAAATGCCTGTGTCAGATCCTGCGCATCATGCGGCGCATGCCCGCGCCGCCGCACAAAGGCGTAAAGTGGATACCAGTAGTCCCGGCACAGCGCCGACATCGCCTTGCGCGCCTGCGTGCCGTCTTTCCCATGCTGCGCCGCCAGCACCAGGCTCCAGCGCGTGGTGTGAAACTCGCGAGCGCCGGGAGCGATGGAGTCGTTCATGCCGGATTGAGTCATGAAAGAGGTGGGAAGGTCAAGGGCGGAGTCGAGGTGGGTCAAGGCTGCCGCCAGTCAAGCGGGCTGCGCCGTCAAGACGTGGTCAAGTGGGGGAGCCACCCGGCCCTTGACCCGTAGGGCCTCCCAGACCGGCCAAATCCCCGGTTGACACCCCGGCATCTTTAGAACATATCATCGCATCCTGATACGTTGATTTGTTCCATTTCACCCCAAACCTGAAACCACACGACACCCCATGTCCGACTACCTCGTCAAAGACATCTCCCTCGCCGACTTCGGTCGCAAAGAACTCACCATCGCTGAGAGCGAAATGCCCGGCCTCATGGCGACGCGCGAAAAATACGGCCCGCAGAAGCCGCTCAAAGGCGTCCGCATCACCGGCTCGCTGCACATGACGATCCAGACCGGCGTGCTCATCGAGACGCTGAAGGAACTTGGTGCCGACGTGCGCTGGGCCTCCTGCAATATTTTCTCCACCCAGGATCATGCCGCTGCCGGCATCGCCGCCACTGGCACGCCGGTTTTCGCGTGGAAGGGCGAGACGCTGGAAGAGTATTGGGACTGCACCTGGAAGGCCATCATCTTCCCTGGCGACAAAGGTCCGCAGCTCATCGTCGATGACGGTGGCGACGTGACCCTGCTCATCCACAAAGGCTACGAGATGGAAAACGGCGACAAGTGGGTCAAAACCCCTTCCGACAACCACGAAGTGAAGGTCATCAAAGACCTGCTCAAAAAGATCGCCAAAGAGCAGCCCGGCATCTTCCACAAGATCGTCAAGGATCTCAAAGGCGTCTCCGAAGAGACCACCACCGGAGTGCATCGCCTCTACGAAATGGCCAAGGCCGGCAAACTGCTCTTCCCTGCCATCAACGTGAACGACAGCGTCACGAAGTCCAAGTTCGACAACCTCTATGGCTGCCGCGAATCGTTGCTCGACGGCATCAAGCGCGCCACCGACGTCATGATTGCCGGCAAAGTCGGCGTTGTTTGTGGTTATGGCGACGTGGGCAAAGGCTGCGCTGCTGCACTTCGCGGCATGGGCGCTCAGGTCATCGTCACTGAAATCGATCCTGTCTGTGCTTTGCAGGCCGCCATGGAAGGCCATCGCGTCATGCCGATCGAAGACACCCTCGGCACCGGCGACATCTACGTCACCACCACAGGCAACAAGGACATCATCACCGTGAAGCACATGGAGAAGATGAAGGACCAGGCCATCGTCTGCAACATCGGCCACTTCGACAACGAGATTCAGGTCGATAAGCTCAACGCCATGAAAGGCGTCAAGCGTCTCAACATCAAGCCGCAGGTGGACAAGTACACCTTCCCGAAAGGCAACAGCATCTTCATGCTCGCTGAAGGCCGCCTCGTGAATCTCGGCTGCGCCACCGGCCACCCAAGCTTCGTGATGAGCAACAGCTTCACCAACCAGACCCTCGCGCAAATCGAACTCTGGGCCACCAAAGGCAAGCGCAAAATCGGCGTCACCGTGCTGCCGAAGAAGCTCGACGAAGAAGTCGCGCGTCTCCACCTCGCCAAGATCGGCGTGAAGCTCACCAAGCTGACGCAGGACCAGGCCGACTACATCGGCGTGCCCGTCGAAGGCCCTTACAAGACCGATCACTACCGCTACTAAACGCGGCAAACACTCACAACCCCCAAGACCACAGAGAGGGCGGCCAGCAATGGCCGCTCTTTTTTGTCTTCAACTTCCGCTCGCCAGCAAAGCCGCCAGCAGTTCATCCACCGACATGCTGACAATGGCGGAGGCTTTGTCGCTCATGGCATACGGCAGGATCAATTCACGACCATGGAGCAGGGAGCCGCAGCTATAGACGACGTTGGGGACGTAGCCTTCGCGTTCGTTGCCTTCGGGGCAGAGCAACGGTTCGCGCAGGCGGCCGATGACCTGGGTGGGATCATTCAAATCGAGCAAAGCTGCACCGATGCAGTATTTTCTCATCGGGCCGACGCCGTGGGTGATGACGAGCCAGCCGGCTTCGGTTTCGATGGGCGAACCGCAGTTGCCGATCTTCACGGACTCCCACATCGCGGACGGGCGCAGGATGATCTGCGGGTTGCTCCAGTGGTGGAGGTTGTCGGAGAACATGATGAAGAGGTTTTCATCGTCCTGCCGTGAGAGCATGGCGTAGCGGCCATCAATGCGGCGGGGGAAGAGCGCCATGCCTTTGTTCTGCACGGCGCTGCCGTTGAGTGTGAGCACGCGGAAGTGGAGGAAATCCTGCGTCTCGATAAACTGCGGCAGGATGGCGCGGCCGTTGTAGGCGGTGTAGGTGGCGCAATACAGGATGGAGCCGTCGTCATCGGTGAAGCGGACGAAGCGCGCATCTTCGATGCCGTTGGTCTCGTTCGCCGAGACGGGGAAGATGATACGCTCGCTCATGGCAAGCTTGGAAGAGAAGTTCAGTTCGTAGTTGGAGTCGGCGAGCCAGCGGAAGAGCTCCAGGGCGCGGCGCAGGTCACGACTGACAGGTTTCGACTCGCGGCGCACACGTCGCATGCTCTCGTCCAGTTCATGGAGGGTAAACACCTCCGCCAGTGATTCCATCACGGCAGTTGCGTGGACGCCTTCAAAGCCCATCTCCTGAAGTTTCGTGATGAAACGCCGCTTTTTGTAAGTGGGGTTGGGCACGATCTCCGGCACCGTGACGAAACGCGAGACCGGCTCCACGCTGATGATGCCATCCGGCGCGATGAGGCCGGTGCGGAATTCGATGGAAGAGATGTGGCCCTCACCCGTGGCGCGCAGGCTCATGATGAAACGCAGGCCGCCCTCGGGCACGCCGCTCTGGTCGGGATGCGGCACGATGGAGGGATTGAACAGCGCGGCGGATTCCAGTGCATACTCGCCGGAGAACAGCGCGCCGATGAGAAGCTGCCGCACGCGGGAAAGTGGCGGCTGCTGGGAGATCTGGGGGCGCACCCTTTCATAATGCACGAGCAGGACCGATTCGATGTCGAAGTGCCGGGAGGCAAACTCCACCAGGATCCCCTGCAACTGGGCGTCGGCCTCCACCTCGCTTAAAGCAAGGGCGCGGTCCAGGATGGTGGCGACGATCTGGGGTTTCCCCGGAATGAACGGGCGGACGATGACGCGCGAGCTTTCGGGCTGGAAGGTCACATTGTGGCGGCGGATGCGGATGGGATTCATACGGCAGGACGCAACGGGTCGGTGATCAAGTGTTCGGCGCAGTTCATTTCGGCAAGGGAAAGCTGGAAGGCCAGGGTGGACTCGGCGCCCTGGTTTTCATTCACACGATCATGGTGCAGGCCGTCACCGCAGCCGCCGGTGCTGGAATCATACAGCGGCAGGCCCAGGTCGTTGCGGCCGAGGAACCATTCGAAGGCTCGCTTGGCCTCGCGCAACCATGCAGGATCCTGTGTGGCGCGGAAGGCTTCAAGGCAGGCGGATACCATCGCCTGCGCTTCCACCGGTTGTTGATCGAAGTCTGCTCGTGCGCCATCACGCTGGTAGAAGCCGTTGCTGCCGATGGGCCGGAAGTGGCCGGATTGCGTCTTCTGGATGGATGCCAGCCAGCGCAGGGACTTGAGGCCGATCTCAAAGGCCTCGGGATGCGGCATCCACTGGCCGCTGAAGATCAGCGCCTGGCAGAGACGCGCGTTGTCGTAAGTGGCGCTTGGCTCAAACCAGGGCCAGTGCTCGGTGGCGCAGCTTTTCCAGAGCGTCACGAGTTTTTCCGTCAGCACAACGCGTGCCTCGTTGACGGCAGTATTGCTGGCAGACTGGCGCAGGTACTCGTGGATGCCCAGCAGGGTGAAGGCCCAGGCGCGTGGCGAACTGAAGGATGCCACCACGGCCAGTCCGCGCTCAAAAAGCTGTGCGGCGAGCCTGCGGTGCCCGTCATTGCGTGAGCGTCCCGCGCCGGTGCCCGCCGCCCATAGCGCGCGCGCATGGCTGTCCTCGCTGCCGGCTTCTTCCAGCCAGCGGCGTTCATGGCTCATGAAATTACGGAAGCGCCCGCTGGTGTAATCCAGGGCGGCGGCCAGGAAGGCCAGGTAGCTGGTGGCCAGCTTACCGAGATTTTCCGCGGGCGGCTGGCCGCCGAGCTCATCCAGCAGGTTGCACAGGATGAAGGCGCGCGCGTTGTCATCCGTGCAGTAGCCTTCGTGGAAGTTGGGCACGTTGAAAATGGCGTGCTGGAAGATGCCGGTGCCGTCGCTCATGCGCACGATGTGGTCGAGCCGCAGCGGCGGCAGATCATAGGGCCTGCTGGCAAGCGTCCATCCTGCGAAGGCCGCGCGCGGCGAGGCCTTGCGGTCGGAGCGGGCGTGTTGAAACGATTCGAGATAACGCTGCGCCACGGCGGGCCAGATCATCTCGCGCCCCATGGCATAAGCATCGTGCCGGATCTTCTCCTTGCGCGGCGGATCGTCGAGCAGCCCGCACACGCCTGCCGTGATGGCCGTTGGATCGCGGAAGGGAACGAGCACACCACGCCCGTCCGCCAGCAGTTCCTGTGCGTGCCAGTAAGGGGTGGAAACCACCGCCTTTCCGGCGCCGAAGACATAGGCCAGCGTGCCGGAGGTGATCTGCGCCTCATTGAGATACGGCGTCAGATATATGTCCGTGGCACCGATGAATTCTTTGAGATCCTCCTGCGACACGAAGCGGTTGTAGAAGATGACATGTTCCTTCACGCCGCGCTCTTCGGCGAGTCGTTCGAGGCTCAGACGATAGCGCTCGCCCTCACGCGCCACGAGTTGCGGATGCGTGGCGCCCAGAATGAGATACACGACGTTTGGATGCTGCCGTACGATCTCCGGCAGCGCCTCGATGACATGCTCGATGCCTTTGCCCGGCCCAAGCAGCCCGAAGGTGAGCAAAACCTTCCGTCCTTCGACACCGAACTGCCCCTTGTAGAAGCTGGAGTCCACAAACGGCATGTCCGGGATGCCATGCGGGATGATGTCCACCTTCGCATCGGGCACGCCGTAGGTTTCGCGCAGAATCTCCGCACCTTTGTGCGCCATCACCACCAGGCGGTCGCTGCGCCGCACCAGTTCCTCCATCACCTTGCGCTGCGAGGTGTTTGGCTCGCGCAGGATGGTGTGCAGCGTGGTCACCACCGGCATGCGTACCTCTTTGAGCAGCGCCAGCAGATGGCTGCCCGCCGGGCCGCCGTAGATGCCAAACTCGTGCTGCACGCAGAGCACGTCCGCGTTGTTGAAATTCAAAAAATCCGCCGCCCGCCGGTAGGAGTCGAGATCCTTCTCCAGCAGCTCAAAGCGCACCCGCTGCTGGTATTCATAGCCTTCCACGCGATCATTCACCGCTCCTACATAACAATCGGCGTCAGGAGCCGCGCTTGCCACCGCCTCGCTCAGATCGTGCGTGAAGGTCGCAATGCCACACAGCCGTGGCAGATAATCGCCGAGAAAGGCGATGCGCTGGGGCAAAAGGGAGGTGCTCAATGGATGATCCTTTCATATGCTGCGACATGCCGCAGCAGACAGCCTGGGCCGCTGTTAAGCAACCCGGCTTCTTTAGAAAGCACGGCCCGCACTACTTGCCGATGAGAATCAAGACGCCGGCGGCGAGGGCGAGGATCGGCACCGCGATGCTGAGCTGGCCGAGGTTGAACCCGAAGGCGCCGCTGAGGCCAACGAGGATGAGATAAATGGCAAGCAGCAGCATGCCGATGTTTTTGGTGATATTCATGGTTGCTGGATTTCGAAGGGTGATGCAGGCGTGGTCGTTCAAGCGTTTTTTCTGCCTTGAAGCAGCAGAAGAATGCCGCCGACGAGTGCGATGGCACCGACGACGGGTGGCAGAGGAAGAGTGTGCGTTTTTTCGGCTGTCACCTGAATGGGGCCGAGGTCGATGGCCTTTTCGGTGGTGGTGTAGCTGATGCCTTGATAGGCAAAGGCCACGATGCCGACGAGGATGAGCAGGATGCCGACGATGATCTGTGGTTTCATGGGATGATGAGGTGCTAGACGTTAGAACGTCCAGTTTAACGAAACGGTATCGAAAACCTGCGGCTCACGCTGGTTATCGAACTTCCTGGCCCATCACGCAAAGGCGTAAGCGAGCTTGGTGTTCTTGTAGTTAAAGACCAGACCCAAGCTGAGATCAGCAACGAAGAGCTTGTGGCCTAGAGTGGGACGAATCGGCGGGCGATGGGTGATGATCATGGTGTGCCGTTGGGGAGCGCGTCTGCGATTTCGTGCAGCAGCTTACTTGGGCTCCTCTGCGGATTTTTTGCGTTCCTTGACGGGGCGGTCCCTTCCAGTCTGGGGCTTCTCACGTGTAGCGGGTGGTTGCACGACCGGCGGAATTAGAGGCGACGGCACTGGCGGTGTCACCTGTGGCGGTCTTGGCACGGCAGGCGGCGGGACGGAAGGCACAGGTGGCACGACGGGCACAGGTCTGATGGCCGGACGTTGTGGCTCTTGGCGTTGCGGAGGAGGCTGCGGTGTGGGTGCCGTCTGGGGACGTGAGCCGGGACGGACGGTGTCAGGACGCTGTGGCATGGGCGCTGTTTCGGGGCGTTGGCCGGGCCTGAGGTTCCCAGGTCGTTCGGGACGATCAGGACGCTGAGGAGTGATTTCTGGCGGTTTGGGCTGCATGCGTTGCTGTGGTGGCACGAGGTCTTTGTTCTCCGGTTTCCGCTCTGTCTGTGTTGGCGGCACGTTTTCGGTGCGCGGTGCGCGAGGATCGTTCATTTTGTTTCTGCCCCCAGGATTGGGAGCGTCGGTGGGGCGTTGGGTGCCGGGCATGGGTTCTTTCTTTGCCTCAGGGGCTGGTGCAGGCGGACGATCGGGGCTCTGCGACTTTTTCTCGGGCGTCATGGGCGGCGTGTTCGGATTGCGCGGTGTTTCATCGCGGTTGGGCCTGGCTTTGGGCGGCTGTTCGGCTGGTTGTGGGACGCGCACTTCGTCGCGTGGTATTTTGGGGGGCGCAGGGCGTTCAAAGCGTGGCTGTGCCGGCAGTTGGTCGGGCACGCGAACCTTGCTTTTCATCCGTTCTCGCACTGCGGTGACTTCCGCAGGCGATCCGGCGTTTTTCCAGCCGTGATTGACTTCGGCGCGGCCGACTTTCTCGGCCAGTCTAGGCGGAGGGGCTGACGCCTGCTGGGTGAAAGGCAGCGCGAGCACGCTCAATGAATCACCGCTGACGCGGGAACGCAGATGCTCGGCTGTTTGCCGACGCGGATCGCCCTCGAAGTTCTCGCGGCGGTCCAGCCGGTAGCGCTGGATCGGCGTCGCGCTGTAGCGGACCTGCTGGTCATAGACGGGCCCGCCATTGTTCACGATGTTGTTGACGTACGTGATGTTGGTGATGTTCGTCGTCTGGTTGATGATCTGAATGTTCTGGCGCTGATCAATGAAGACGGAATTCAGGCGGCGTGCGCCGAAATCGCGGTTCTCCACAAAGCGGTAGTTGCCAGGGCCGATGTCGTAATAGTCATCCACCCAGACACTGAAGCCGATGAGACGGAGGAAGAGCGCCTCGGGCGGCAGGGGCGCCCAGCCGGTGTAGCGCGGGCTGTGACGCCACGAAACCCAGCCGGGTCCCCATTCGGTGCCCGGCACCCATACCCAGCCGATGCCGTACACATTGGCCCAGCGGCCATAGTGATACACGGCCCAGCCGAAGGGCTCAGCGGAGTCCCAGGTCCAGCCGGCATCGGTGTAAACCCAGCGCCCGTCGCTGTAGGGACGCCAGCCGTCATCGACATTGCGCGGCTGCCAGACGTAGCCGTAGTCGCCGACTTCGCGCCAGTTTCCGTACGGATCGAGATTGTCATAAAAGAAATCCATCGAGGCCGTGTCACGGGCTCCGGCGGAAGGAAGGGCTGCGCCGAGAAAAATCGCGGCGGCAAAAAAGGACAGCAGTAGTTTCATAAGGTTAAAAGGGTGAGGGCGCCGCACGTCAGAGGACGCGGCGGCCTTGAATGACGCGCAGCAGGACGATGATGATGGCCACCACGAGCAGGATGTGGATGAAGCCGCCGACGGTGTAGCTGGTCACGAGACCGAGGAGCCACAGGATGATGAGAATGACAGCGATGGTCTGAAGCATGGGATTGATTCCTTTTGGTGATGGGAAAACTGCCGCCGGCAGTCTCCGGGGGGGTTAGTTCGAGGCGGCGGCCAGTTCGACGACCATGTTGTTCACGACGCTTTTCACGCCGTTGATGTCGGTGACGAGCTTGGTGACCAGCTCCTTTTCAGCGGCGTTCTTGGCTGCGCCACCCACGGTGACGACGCCCACGGTGGTGGAGACAGTGGTTTTGAAAGCGCTTGTGGAACGATGCGTGAGCAGGGCCATGCGCACCTGGGCGGTGATGGAGGCATCGTCGATCATTGTGACCAAAGCGGCCGTGGCGGTCGGTTTGTTCGCCACCACCGTCATCTCATTCTTCACGTCTTTGACGCCATCGACATCCTTGGCGTAAGCCGTGGTCAGTTCCTTCTGGGCTTCGCTGGCGGTCTCGCCCGTGAGCGTCACCACGCCTTGCTTCAGATCCACCTTGGTGTGGTAGGCGCTCACGCTGCTGTGATAGGCGAGCGCGCCTTTCACTTTCAGGTAGAGCCACGTGTCGGATTGCGCCGGCGGGCTGTCTTTGACCTCAATCATGTTGCTCACGCTTTTCACACCCGGCAGGCCTGAGACGGTCTCTTGCGCGAGCTGTTTGTGCGAATCCTCATGGACGGTTCCGGTCAGGGTCACAGCACCATCCTTGGACTCAGTCCTGATCGCATCATCTATGAGGAAGGTTTTAAAGACGTAGGAGCTCTGGGCGGCGGAGACGATCCGGTCGTCCGTCTCGGTGGCGTTCAGAGGGGCGAACAGCATGGCGGACAGCGCCAGTGTGAGGGCAACGGGGAATGCCGGCGGGCGGTGACGGGCAGCTTGGGTCGGGGGCATGGATTTCATAGGCTGCACGCTAAGGTTCACGCCTCTCAATCGCGATGGGGTCTAACCCTACCGCCGCATGAATCGGAAGGCCTGGAGACGGGCGAATGTCATGGGGTGAACACCCCATGGCGCCTGCCGGGATGTGCCTCCCATGCTGATGCCATGAATGCTTATTCCAAGAAAAACCAACTGACGCTGGGGGAGTTCGTCGTGAGCGTTTACGACACCTGTGACGCACGCTGGGCGGATGTGGTCGTGTGGTTTGCCATTCGTGCGCACCTTGTCGTGTTGCAAGAGCGCGGCCCGCAGTTGCCCTTTGGAGCGCACACCAGGCAGATACGATGTGTGCTGGACGAATGATGGTTGGTCCTCCCGCTGCTGCTTGCGATTTGATGGTGGAATCTGCCTCGTCGTTCCTGACAACTGCCGCTGGGAGCTGATTCTGTTTGCTCATCTGCCGCCACCGACGAAGGAAAGTCAACACCATGATTCTCGATGCCACCTGCCAGCTTGACTACCGCACCACGGAGGATGTGCCGGCTATTTTCATGCTGCGTCCGCGCAGCGGCTGGGCGCAGTGGATCATGCGGGAGGAGTTCCAGCTCCAGCCCCAGGTGCCGGTGGTCGAGTACACCGATGTGTATGGCAATCTGTGCCAGAGAATCGTCATGCCTGCCGGAGATTTTCATCTCTCCGTCCAGTATCGCGCCCAGGTGGCAGACCTCGTGGATGCGGACTTGATGGCCCCGCTGACTCTGGTGCAGCATCTGCCGACCGAACTCCTGCATTACCTGCTGCCCAGCCGTTACTGCCAGTCTGACGAGCTGTCCGTGCTGGCCGCGGACGTCGTCGGCGATGCGCCGCCGAACTACCTGCAGGTGGCGCGGATCCGCACCTGGATCCATCACAACGTGCGCTACGAGTCCGGCTCCAGCAACAGCTTCACCACCGCGCTGGAAACGCTGAACACGCGGCGCGGGGTGTGTCGTGATTTTGCGCATCTGGGCATCGCCCTGTGCCGTGCCATCAGTGTGCCGGCACGCATGGTGGTGGGCTTTCTGCATGAACTCCGCCCGATGGATCTGCACGCGTGGTTCGAGGCCTTCATCGGCGGGCGCTGGTTCACCTTTGATGCGACGGAGGACGTGACACGCGGCAACCGCATCGTGGTGGCCTATGGCCGCGATGCGGCGGATGTGGCGCTGGCGACGATGTTCGGCAACTTCACGATGCAGAACATGTGCGTCACGGTCACGGCGGTGAACCAGCGGCGTTTTTAGGCATGAAAAAGCGCTGCTGTCGGACCGGTGGATCTGGACAGCAACGCCTCAAGTCTGCGCGAGCAGCGATTAATTTGCCGCGCGTTCGATATGGCCGCCGACATGCTGGACATCCCGGCCGAAGCCACGGAAAGTGCGGCAACTGGTGACGCTGACGACGAGGAGTGAGGCTGCCAGGAGCAGCAGCGTGCGATGTATGGATGATGTTTTCATGAGCTTGTGGATGTGGATGGTTAACTGACGGGGGATTATGCGGCCAGGGCGGTGCGGTATTCTTTGATGGCGGCTTCCACGGCCTCGCGGGTTTCGCCGGTGCGCTTCTGGATGCGGCCAAGCAGCTCATCCTGTTTGCCTTCGATGAACTGGAGGTCGTCATCGGTGAGCTGGGCCCACTTCTGTTTGAGGTTGCCCTTGATGATGTTCCAGTCGCCTTTGATTTCGAGTGTTGTCATAGGACTCACTCTCTTCTGTTGCGTGTCCGATGGCCATGGGGTGTAACCCTACCGCACGATTGCCAAGCCTGGGCACTGCCAACGAAAAAGCGGCCTGACTTTCGCCAGACCGCTTCCGCGAGGATTCTTGTGTGGGCCGCAGTTTAGTAAGACCGGGTGGTTTGCGTTTCCACGGTTGTGGAGAGCGGGGTGCGGGTGAGCGGGTTGCTCAGAGTGGTTTCTTCGGTCGTGGTCGTGGTGGTGGTGCCGCCGTGGTGGCGGTGATCGTCATCATCATCGTAGGTCTCGCAACTGGAGAGGGACAGAAGACTGGCGGAGGCAAGGCAGGAGAGGAGCAGTTTGTTCATGTTCATGGGGGGGCGGCGTGTTATTTCGTTTCGGTGGTGATCGTCGTGGTTTTCTTGGTTTCGATGAGCGGGACGGCCACGGCTTTTCTCATGATGACCTTGTTGGCCACGAGCGTGTTTCCCACCTTGGTGTAATACACCGTGACCGGGAGGCCGGACTTCACGGTCTCGATGGAAACGGGCGCTCCGCTTTCGTCCACATAGGTTGTCGTCTTGCTATAGGTATAGGGGAGAGGAGTGGGAGATGATTCCGTCTGAATGATGATCCGCTCCGGTCCGAACTCGCTGATGGTTCCTGCGGACATGGTCATGGTCTGCGTTGTTTCGAGGATCCTGGCCGGTGCGGCGACGCCTGTTCTCACCATGATCTTGGAGGCGATCAGCGTGTCTCCCACCTTGGTGTAATACACGGTGACAGGAAGGCCCGATGTCACGAGCGTGGCGGAGATGGGATTGCCATTCTCATCCACAAAGTTCGTTGTCTCGTTGGAGATGTAGCGCACCGGTTGGGTGCCCGTGGCGGTTTTGATGATGATCCCCTGCGGACCAAACTCGCTGACGGTTCCCTCCGAGGTGGTGCTGGTGGCGGTGGCCTCGATGTTCTGTGAGAACGTGACGCTGGCAGTGGTGAGCGACGCGATGAACAGGAGCGAGCTGAATGATGGGCAGGTGGTGTTTTTCATGGCCCGGAGACTATCGGCCAGGCGGACCTTTCACCATGGGGTGTAACCCTACAGTCATGCATCCATGAGGATCGCGAGGAGGGCTTCACGCAGGATGCTCAAAGCAAAACAGCGGTCCGGCTTTCGCCAGACCGCTGTCAGGATGTTCGGATTCAGATCGTCACTGTTTTCCAGGTGACCTCGTCAGATGGGTCGATGGCAGCGGTGGTATCGGATGATTGGCAGCGGTGCCCCGGGTCCCGGGCGGATAGACGATGATGGTCAGGTTCTCCTTCTTCTTTTCCTTGCTGGCTGGCAGCCTGGTGGCCACGATGGTTACCTTCTCCGCCGTCGTGACGACGGCACTCTTGCCACAGGCGGCAAGGAGCAACGGCATGATGGCGAGGATGAGATGGTTTTTCACGGTTGAAAGGTTCCTGTTGGAATCGTTGGAGGCCGGTGACGCGACCGTGTGTCATTGCAGACCGAGCGAACGGAGCAACACGGCGCCGATGGCGCTGGTGATCTGCTGGCCCTGCGACTGCTGGTAGCTGTTCATCGCACGCATGGATTGAGGGCCAAACCGGCCATCAATGGAACCGCGATAGTAACCCAGGCGTGCGAGCGCCTGCTGCACGCGGGCATCGTCGGAATTCATGCGATAGGCGTCCTGGTTGTAAAAATCCCGTGGGATGGCGCCATGGTTGGCAAAGTAGCGGACGTCAGGACGCGCATAGTAATAGGGTGAGTTGGGCGGCCCGTAATAGTAGCCCGGACCGGCATAGCCATCGCCCTTCGACAGCTTGAATTTCGAGCCAGGATGCGTGAGATAAACCGGGTGGGCCTTATCCTTGAATTTGTTCCCTGGAAATCCGAAGGCAGGAACTTTCACGCCACTATTGCCTTGGTTACCTTGGTTGCCTTTGCTGGCTGAGTTGCCTGAGTTGCCTTTGTCGCCTGAGTTGCCCTTGCCCTTCCCGCCCTTTTGATCCTTGGCTTGGGAGATGGGAGCGAGTGCCAGAAGGCTGACAACGGCCAGCGTGGCAGCACGCAGCATGGGGTTTGATGGAATGGAGAGTGTTTTCATAAGATGGATGAGCGAGTTGGTGGGTTGTGTGTGTCGGTTTCTTGATGTTGTGATTTCAATGGAACAGGCCCTTGAACTTGCGGCTGAGTTTGTCAAAGGAGCGGTCGAGATGGAGATCTCCGAGGCTGTCCATGCCTTTGCCCACCGCGTGCGCGCCGTCTTCGGCAAGACTGGCAAGGCGTTCCTGGATGTCCTCAAGCAGGCGCAGGGCGCGGTTCCGTGGTGGCGCTGGAGTCAAAGCGCGTGCGAGAAGCACGGCGACGATGCCAAGACCTGCCGCCACGAGCAGCGTGCCGCCCGGATGCTGGCGTATGTATTTCTCGGCCTGGGCGGCGGGTTTGGCACAGGCGTTAAGAACGGGATCAACGACGAGGCGGGCATCAGCGGCAAGATCTGGAAGAGTGGGGATGTTCATGGTTGGGATGAGTTGGAGGATTTCTGGCAGCAAAGCTCCATGGCCTTGGTGACGCCGAGGGAGAGGAGGACAGGGCGCACGAGCGTGGCACCCACGATGGCGGCCATGCCGACGACCATCCTGGACGGCAGCAGGTTGATGAGCAGGCCGACGCCGATCGCGGCGGCGAACGCCTGGGCTGGCTCACGGTGGGAGAATTCTTTGAGATCATCCAGCGCGCGCCGGATGGAAAACTCAACAGGGGGTGCTGGCGGTTCGTGATTCATAGACCCCAAGCTGTGCTGATCCCGGTGCATTCACCATGGGGTGTAACCCCACCATTGCTGCATCCACGGAAGCCGCCTGATCACACCCCAAGAGTGAACGAAGTCGGGTTTCACCCCATGGCAACGAGGCGGAGAACCAGCGAGACATGGCGCTGCAAACCGAAACCCAAAGACATCCATAAACTCATGAAGACCCCGCTGTTTCTATTCTCTGCCCTCTGCCTGGTGCAGCTTCCCCTGCATGCCCAGGTCACCGTCGTTCCCGCATCTCCACCGGCAGCAAGTGTCGTTGTGGTGCAGCAACCATCCATCGTGGTGCGCACACTGGATTCCGCCGTGGTGCATCGCCAGTTGTCACTGGCACCCAAGGTGGTGATCGTGACGGCCGCCCCGCAGACTGCAGTGAAGACCACCAAGATCACGACCGTCGTGGAAACTCCCGGCCAGCCACGGCGTGTGTATAATTCAGAGCGCAATGTGGTGATCGTGGAGGACCAGGGGCAAAGCCGCGAGCTGCCCTATGTGACTCTCCCGGTGCTGTTTGTGAAGGAGACGGCGGAACTGCTCAGTGACGAGTCGCGTGCCGCCCTTCAGGATGTGTCCGCAGTGATCCTCGCGGTCAGCAAGATCGAGCCAGGCGCAGTGTATGACATTGAAGGCCACACGAGCACCGATGGCACGGATGAATTCAATCTGTCGTTGTCGGCGGCCCGCGCTCAGCGCGTGTTTGACGAACTCACCCAGCGCTACGGCGTGCCGGCCGGCGTATTGAGCGCCCATGGCTACGGTGAGGGTTTCCCCATGTATCCCAAAGGCAACGAAGCCGAAATGCAGCAGGACCGCCGCGTGCTGGTGGTGCGCACGAAATAGAGCCCGTCTCACCGGGCAAACTCAGCCGCGCCATCCCGATCCTGTGCCCGCAAGGGCGCGGGATCATTCGTTTTCAATGCTGGAGCCGACTATCGAGCACGGTGAACGGTTCAGCGGATGCAGGGCGCTATTTGCGCTTCTTGCTTTTGCCGATGGGCACCTCGGCGCGGATGGTGGTGCCCTGGCCGGGGGAGGATTCGACGCTGAAGAGGCCGCCGACCATTTCCACGCGCTCTCTCATGCCGGTGAGGCCGAGGCGGTGACTCCATTGGGTGGAGGATAGACGATCCACTTCGAAAGCTTTGCCGTCGTCGGCGATTTCGAGACGCACGCTGCCACGGATCTTTTGCAGGCTGACTTTCACGACATGAGCACGCGCATGTTTGGCGACGTTGATGAGTGCTTCCTGCGCGACGCGGTAAAGGACGGTGCGCTTGTCGTTGTCGAGGGCTTCGACGCCGGCAGAGGCAGAGAAGTGAATCAGGCGGCCTTTGCGTTTGGGGATTTCATCGATGTAGGTGCGGATGGCGGGGATCAGGCCGAGCTGGTCGAGCATCGCGGGGCGCAGCTCGCGGGCATAGTCATGCACGATCTTGACGGCTTTCTCCACCAGTTGGCGCACGGGAGCGATGGCGCGTGGATTGAGCGCCGCCGTGCGGGTGAAGACGGCGAGCCGCACATTGATGCCGATCAAGACCTGGCTGATTTTATCATGCAGTTCATGACTGATCTCTTTGCGCTGATTTTCCAGGGCGAGCAGGTTTTGATGGGACATCTGGCGCAGATTTTTCTGCAACTGACGCGATTGTCTCAGAAGTTCCTGCGCAAGCATTTCGCTCTTCGTGAGGGCGGCCTCCACAGCCTGACGATGGATGATTTCCTGCTTCAGTTTCGTGTTCGAGGCGGTTATCACCTCCAGGCGGCGCTGCGCGCCTTCGATCCGTTTGCGCTCGGTGATGTCGTTGAAGAAGCAGACCACGCGATGGTCGCCGGAAGGCAGGGTGACACGCTGGATCTGCCATTCGTAGATTTCCTTCGCGCCGGTGTCCTTGCGCTTTGCGGCGAACTCGGGCGACTGATACGGCTCGCCGGTTTTCAGCGTGTGCTGAAAGCGTTTCAAGATTTGATCTGCGATCTGTTTCGACCAGAGGGAGTGGATGACTTTGGCATAGTCACAGCCGATTAGTTTACGGACGTTTTTGAACACCGGCAGCGCCTTCGGATTGACCTGGACCATGCGTAACTGGTCATCCACGACATACACACCGATGGGGGCCTGGTTGAGGAGTGCGGAGAACAGCGCTTCATTGCGGCGCAGGATGTTCTCAACCTTTTTGCGATCGGTGATGTCCACCACCACGGCGTGGCATTCCTTCTCATTGATCTGGCGCTTGGCCGCGATATTGACGATGAGCGGCGGCTGGTCCTGGCGCAGCAGCTCGAAATCGCCTGACTGCTTGATATCGTCGGCAAAGACCTGAGCGAGGAAGTCATTGAAGTCCGGACGCAGGCCGGGGGCCAGCAGCAGTCCGAAGCGCTTCCCCACCAGCCGGGAACGTTGCACGCCGACCATGCTGGTGGCGGTGAGATTGACTTGCTGGATGGTGCCGTCGGTGGTCAGCGTGAAATAACCGACGGGAGCGAAGTCATAGAGGTCGGTGAACTTCTCCAAACCCGCGTCCACCTCGGCCTTGGTCAGTTTGAGTTCCTCGTTTTGCAGTTCCAGCTCGATCTGGTGGATTTGCAGTTCCTGGAGCGTGCGCTGCGCATGGGCATGGTCTGCCACTTGCTTTGTTTTCGCAGGATGCTTGAGCAACTGGCGTTCAGCACGGTGGCGAAGATCGGCGGCGCGTTGTTTCATGGCTTGGATTTGCGTTTGGTGGCGGCCATGCTGAGGCTCTTGGATTTGCCCAGCGCTTTGTCCAGCGCGAGGCCCTGTGCGGTCGCCTGCTTGGTCATGTGGCGATGCTGATCACGCAGACCCGCCTCGACTTTTTTGGCGGCAGTGATGTCGGCAAAGGTGATGACGACACCGTCGATGCGGTTGTCCACGGTGCGGTAAGGCATGATGCGCACGGTGAACCAGCGCCCGTTCTCGGTGGTGATGGAGCGCTCGCTGAAGACCAGCGTGCGCAGCACCTCTTGGGCGTCTTTGACCAGCGCAGGATAGAGCAGATCGGAGGCCAGGTCGGTGATGGGGCGGCCCACATCGGTGGCGATGAATTTGATGATCGTCTTGGCCTGCGAGGTGAAGCGGCGCACATGCAGGTCGTTGTCCAGAAACACGGTGGCGATGTCCGTGCTGTTGAGCAGGTTCTTCATGTCGTTGTTCGTGCCGGACAGCTCGTCCAGCTTGGCCTGCAGCTCGGCGTTGACCGTTTGCAGCTCTTCATTGAGCGACTGCATCTCCTCCTTCGAGGTCATGAGTTCCTCATTGGTCGATTGCAGCTCCTCGTTGGTCGATTGCAGTTCCTCGTTCATCGACTTGAGCTCTTCCTGCGAAGTCTGCATCTCCTCATGGCTCGCCTGCACTTCATCGCGGGCATGCTTGAGTTCGTTTTGCAGCTCACGCTCACGCGCGTTGTGGCTGGCCGCGGCCTTGCCTTTCGCAGGCTCAGCATGGGGCTCGGCGGGGATGACCGCGTCGGAAAACACGATGAGCACCATGCCGAACAGCTCTTTCGGCTCCTCAATGGCCTGCACCATGATGTCCACGGCACGCAGGTCGGCCTTGGGGCCGATTTTGATGCCACGGACGGTGACCGTGCCTTTTTTGCGGATGACTTTTTGCAGCGCGCTGGAGAGTTCGTTGCGCAAAGCATCATGCGCCATGGCGATGACATTCCAGTTCGCCTTGCCGGCGGAGGGTTCCAGGTACTTGCCGATTCTGCCGCTGATGTAGAGGATGTCGCCATGCTCGTTCACCAGCACCGCCGGCGGGGCGTAGCGCTGCTGCAGCAACTGATCGGCGAGTGATTGCAGGCTGGGGACCGGAGTACGCGCTGGCACTGAAGACTCGCGGCGGTCGATGTGGGCTGGCACATACACGGCGGGGAAGTCCAGGTGGCTGCCCTGCATGGCAGTTTCGTTGCGTTGGAAAATGCGCTCCTTGAGCGCCAGCGCAGTGAACAGGTGTGTGAAGTTGCCGATGCTTTCCGCACTGCCGAGAAACAGCACGCCGCCGGGATTTAGACTGTAATGGAACAGTGGAAAGAGCTTCTTCTGCAATTCCGGCGTGAGATAGATGAGCAGGTTCCGGCAGCACAGGAGGTCCAGCTTCGTGAACGGCGGGTCCATGATGAGGTTCTGCGGCGCAAAGACCACCATCGAGCGGATCTCTTTGTTTACTCGATAACCGCCGTCTTCTTTGATGAAAAAGCGGGTCAGCCGTGAGGGCGACACATCGGCGACGATGTTCTCGGGAAAGAAACCGATGCGGGCCTTGTCGATGGCGTCCTTGTCCAGATCGGTGGCATAGATTTGCAGCGAGATGTTGTCCGTGGACTTGAGGTGCTTCAGCGTCTCCTTGAAGATCATGGCGAGCGAGTACGCCTCCTCACCCGTCGAACACCCGGCCACCCAGGCGCGCAGCGTGGTGCCTGCGGGCCGGTCTTTGAGCAGCAGCGGGAGCGCCTTGGCCGCCAGTTGCTCCCAGGCGGTTTTGTCGCGGAAGAAATTGGTCACGCCGATGAGCAGCTCCTTGAAGAGAATGCCCAGCTCCTGCGGGTTCTCCTGCAAGTAGCGAACGTAGCCGCTGATCTTGCCGACCTGATGAATGCCCATGCGGCGCTCCACGCGTCGATACAGCGTGCTGCGGCGATACAGCGTGAAATCATGGCCGCTGTGCGCGCGCAGCAGGATGACAATCTTTTCCAAAGCGCTCTGCACCTTCTCCTCCAGATGCATCACCGAACTGGCAAGCTGCGGCAGATGCCGCCGGTAGGCGATGAGCTTGTCAGGCAGCTCCTCAGCCGAGGCCACGATGTCCGCGAGGCCCGCCTCAATGACGCTGCGCGGCATGGCGTCGAATTTGGCCGTGGTGGGATCTTGGACCAGCACCACACCCGCTTTCTCCTTGATGGCGCGGAGTCCCAGCGTGCCATCACTGCCCATGCCTGAGAGGATGATGCCCACACTGCGCTCACGCTGATCTTCGGCGAGCGAACGGAAGAAGAAGTCGATCGGCAGCCGCAGTCCGCGCAATTCAACGGGAACCAGCAGGTGCAACACGCCGCGCAGGACGGACATGTCGCTGTTCGGCGGGATCACATACACGCAGTTCGGCTGCGTCTTGGTGCGGTCCTTCACCTGCATCACCTTCATGGCCGTGGCGCGTTGCAGCAGCTCCGGCATCATGCCTTTCTGCGTCGGGTCCAGATGCTGCACGATCACAAACGCCATGCCGCTGTCCTTGGGCACATGTTTGAGGAACTGCACCAAGGCCTCCAGCCCGCCCGCTGAAGCACCGATGCCGACGATGGGACATGAGCGGTCGTTCTTCGGTTTGGATTTCTGAATCGCTGGCGTGGCGGCTTTGACCGTGCGTTTCGACGCTGGGGGTGGTGCTGACTTTTTCATGGCTCGATCACGAGCCCCGCCGCGATGGATCGCGTAGCGGCTGTGTCTTTAGAAGACTCCACAATCGGCGTCTTGTCGAGCACGGTCACGCCGGACTCATCAGCGCTGCGTTTGGGGGAAACACCCCATAGCGATTGAGAGGTGCCTGAGGCTAGCTGTCCACCATGAAAACACTCTACATCGCAATGCTGCTCTCGTCGGTCTCACTGGTCTCCTGCACGAACGGCCCCAACGCTCGTCAGGGAACTGTCATCGGTGCCCTCGGCGGTGCAGCCGTGGGCGGACTCGCTTCCAGGAGCCTCGGCGGCGCCGCTGTGGGCGCCGGCGTCGGTGCTCTCGCTGGGAATCTTATCGGCGGCTCACAAGATCGAAACCGCCGCCGCTACTAGGCTCCAGTTTGATCTGCAACTCCACCTCAACCGGACATAATCATGAGTTACCAAGCCAGCATCCACCATCTCATCACGGGACGTTTCCTGATGCAATGCTCCGTCGAGGGCCATGATCTGCGTGAGGCGGAGAATGCGGCCATTGCAAGAGCGGCCCTCAAGTCGAGGGCGCATCCGCGTGACATGGATGTGCGGCACCTGCATCAGTGCATGGAACGCCGGGTGCAAAATGTCACCGATGGCACCTATTTCAGTGCTCAAGCGTGAGCCGCCGGACACGAGGCGTGCCTAGCGCAGCGGCCATACCCATGGCACCAGCGTGATGGCGATGAGGTAGATCAGCACCGTGAGCAACGAGCCGACTTTGACGAAGTCCGCGAACCGATAGCGGCCAGGCCCGTACACCATGAGGCAGGATGGTTCCAGCGGCGTGAGGTAGGAGCAACTGGCCGCCACCGCGATCATGATTGCAAAGGGGCGTGGATTGAGCCCCGCCAGCAGCGCGGTCTGGATGGCGATGGGAATGACAACGATGGCGGCCGCTTGATTCGACATCGGCTGCGTGAGCAGCACGGTGAGCACAAAGAACCCGCTGAGCAGCCACAGCGGCCCCGCGCCACCGACGAGCGCGACGATCTGCCCGGCCAGATACGCCGCAGCACCCGTATGATCCATGGCCGCGCCCAAAGTCAGCATGGAGCCGATGAGAATGATGGCCTTCCATTCAACGGCTCCGTAAGCCTCCTCCGGCGTGATGCAGCCGGTGGCAAACACCAGCAACGTGCCCAGCATGACAGCCACCGGCAATGAGGTGACATTGAATGCGGCCAGCACAATGGCGCCGACAAAGATGCTGACCGCCAGCACGGCGCGCTGACGGCGCGGACGCACTTCTTCCATGGAATCCAGCGGTCCCAGGATGTGAAACGCACGTTCTCCACCCAATGCGGCGATCCGCTCGCGCCGTCCCTGGAGCAGCAGCACGTCACCGAGCTTGATGGGCGTGAGGCTCATCTTTTGCACCACATTCACGCCGCGCTGGTTGATCCCCAGCACCTGCAGATCATAGCGCTCGCTGAACCGCTGATTTTTGAGCGTGCGGCCAATAAGCGATGAGCCGGGCAGCACGATGGCCTCCGCCAGCGCGCTCTCGCTGTCCAGCAGCTCGGGATCAGACAGCTTCACATCTGCTTTGATCTCCATGCCGCCCGTGTCCTTGACCTTGAGGATGTCCTCCTGGCTGCCTTGTACCAGCAGCACGTCGCCAGCCTTCAGTACGGTACGCGCATGCGCCTGAAGGCGGGCGTTCTTGTCGCGAATGATGCGGATGACCGTGAGACCCAGCGTTTGGCCTATCCTGGCCTCTTCGAGAGTTTTGCCATCGAGATTGGAACCGGGTTGGATGACGATCTCGCTCAAGTAGGGCCTGGCGGCGAACTCCTCGCCCTGCTCATCCGGCGCGGCACGCTCCGGGATCATGCGGCGGCCAATGAAATACATGTAGAGCAAGCCAACGATGGAGATGGGCACGCCGACCGCCGCCAGCTCGAACATGCCGATGGGCGGCATGCCGTAGCGTGTCATCATGCCGCTGACCACAAGATTGGTCGAGGTCGAGATGACTGTGACCGAGCTGCTCAAGATGGAAGAAAACGCCAGCGGCATGAGCAATCGGCCGGGACTGATGCCAGATTTTCTGGCAATGCCGAAGACCACCGGCACGAACAGCGCCGTGGCCGCCGTGTTGCTCATGAAGGCGCTCAGACTGGCCGTGGTGATCATCACCGCCATCAGCAGGCGGTTGGGATTGTCCCCCGCGCGCAGAAGCACCGCCCGGCCCGCCAGATCCGCGATGCCGGTGCGCTGCAACGCCGCCGTGAGGATCAACAGACCGAGGATCATGATCACCGTGTCACTGCCAAAGCCCGCGAAGGTCTTGTCCGCAGGAACCAGGCCGGTGAGGGCCAGTGAGAGCAGCACGCCCAGCGCAATGATGTCCGGCGAGAAGCGATCCCACCAAAAGAGCACCAACGCGGTCACGACGATGCTGAACAGAAGAGCGATTTCGAAAGTCATTGGAAGGGAAGGAGCGGCGTTCAGTCTGCAATCCCGACCAGCGCCTCAAGACAACCCAATAACATGCCGGAGGCTGTTTCCAACCTCCGGCTGATGTTGAAGCAAAATGGCGGGCGAACTTATTCGCTTGAAGTGCGGCCGGACAATGCCCTCACGACAAGGAGATTGCTCACATTCTCCGGCTTGCCTTCCTCTGCGGCGATCACGCCGATCTTCCGCTTGCCCTCGGCAGTGTTTACATGGCCGCGCAGCGTGGTCTGGGAGTTAAGTGTGGCGACTTTCACGTTTCTGGCATGGTGTGAGAGACTGGAATTGGTCTTGATGGCCAGTTCGATGCGGCTGGTTTTCTGCGCATCGCGGAGATTCTGTCCATGCCCCATCGCGATGGCTTTGCCAGCAGTGCCATTTTGCGCGTTGTTTGCGAACTCCTGCTGAAAGGCTTTGTTATGGGAGCCGACCCACTTGAAGTGCGGCTCGTCCTTGAGTTCCGCAAAGGATTGATCCAGCACGAGACCATTGCGCTTTGTATTGTAGCGCAACGCACTTGGCTGAATGACGTAGCTGTTGTCGCCGCCCATGGCTTGAGTCACATTCACGACCTGAATGATCCGACCCTGGGGCAGATCCATCATCAGGCTGCCTACCTTGCCCAAATACTGGCCCTTCGTGTTATGGATTTGCAGGCCGAGGATGGACTCGGTCGTCTGGACATGCCCGGCAGTCTTGGAGCTGGATGCGGCATCGAAACGCGCCTTGCTCATATCAAGACGCATCACATCTCCGGTTTCATCAAGCTTGAGTGCGCGAGGGAGGACTGACGTGGTTTTGCCACCGACGCCGAAAAAGCCGCCACCGGAAGCGACGACCACCTCGACCAGGCGTGCATTTTCGAGGTCAGCAGTGATGGATTTGATTTTACCGAGTTTTTCATTCTGGAGGTTCCAGACTTCCAACCCGATGAGTTCCGTGGAACTTTCCACCTGCCGGTAGAGGTCTCCATTGGCTTTGGGTATCTTCCGTGTTCCTTCCACGTAAACAGGCGGCATTTCCACAGCAGGCGCCCCCTGTGCTTGCAGGCAGAAGCATGATGCAGCGAGAGCGCTGGTGATAAAGTTGAGTTTGAGTTTCATACGAGTCCTTTGTTTTTTTCTGGGTGATGCTTCGTGGGGTGGGCCGCGTGTGCGGCAGCCTCGGAAGCTTTATTGATACAGGATCATGGCGCTGGCATCCCGCAGTCACCATGGGGTGTAACCCCACGCGTGGAGGGAAAAGGTGATCACGCTTTCAACGTGTCTTCATCGCTCCGGTGTGATCCCGAAATGCACGGCGTAAACGCGTGTGAATGCCACGCCCAAAAACAGGTTCAGGATCTGCGCGGAATAGAACATCCAGACCAAGGATGATGAGCAAAAAGCATTCGCGTTGTAGCTGGCCTCCAGCTCGCTGTGTTGCGTGCCATCTCAGGCATGCCAGCCCGACAAGGATCGATTTTGATTCACCCGCTCCTCAGGTGTTTCGACCCACATGAACAGGGCTTTCACGTCATCCACAAAACCCAGCACCTGGTGTTGTTCCTGTTCGATCTCGATGGCCGCCTTGTCGAATGTCCACGTGCAGGTTGCCGCATCCATTCCGCCCGCACCGGGACGGCCCGGGGACGGGCTGTTTGGAACACCGCCATCGTCTTCATTCCTGGAATTCTCTTTCAGGAGCTCCAGCCTGACTCGCACGGCCTGGGAACAGGCATGAATGGTATTCACATGAAACTCGATCACGAGCGTCAGCATGTTCCAATCATTTCTGGCGGCTTCATTCAGTTGAATCGCGTGTGTCCGCAAGGAACTCAGCTCGCCAACCAGTTCGATCTCTTCGGATTCAATGGTTTCGCAGGCATCCCATGCCGTGTTGAGGCGGTCATGGTTGCTGCTGGCGATGGCGTCATGCATTTCATCCATCCGCCCGCTGATTCGTTGCAGGATGTTCTCGATGTTGTCCCACTGCTGGTGACAGCTCGTAATCCAGTCGCCGGGCGAGCCGTACTCCGCGCCGAGCCTGCGTGAGCGATGCAGCATCGAGGCCAGATTTCTCTCAAGGCCGATCAGTTGCGAGGAGTCCGTGCGGAGACCGGTTTCCAGGCTGTTTAACAGGTGGGATGTGTTGGTTGTTTTCATACCATGGGATGTGCGGTGTTCCGATGCGCGCTGTTGACCGGGCTGGCGAAATTTTCAGGGGGCCGCCAGATGATGTTGTATCATGCAGCCAAATGCTCCGCATTGGCCATGGGGTGTTAACCCCACGCATGGAAAGCCGGCTCAGCCTGCGATCACCGCCGCTTCATCATCCCGGTGCGAGCCGAAACGCATGGCGTAAACCCGGGTGAAGGCCGCGCCGAAGAACAGGATCTGCGCGGAGTAGAACACCCAGACCAGGATGATGATGAGAGATCCCGCCGCACCGTAGCTGGAGGCGATGGCGCTGCGTCCGAAGTAGAACCCGAGAATGAACTTCCCCACCTCGAACAGCACGGCGGCGATCAAAGCGCCGGGCCACACATCCCGCCAGGTGATGCGTGCGTCAGGGACAAGGCGAAAGATCAGCGCAAACAACAGCGCGATCACCAGCAGCGAGATCACGGCGTTGCCCCATTCCCACGGACCGTCCAGGCCGGGGTAGCGCCCGTGCAGGTAGTTGCCCGCCGCCGCGATGGCGGCGGAAAACATGAACGAGACGAGCATGAGGAACCCCATGACGAAAACCATCGCGAAGGAGAAGACACGCTCCTTCACCAGGATGAAAACCGGGTGGCGCTTGGAGGAGACTCCCCAGATCTGATTCAGCGAATCCTGCAGCTCACCGAACACGCCGGAAGCGCCGATCAGCAGCACCACAAAGCCGATGACCGTGCCGAGGATCCCCGTGTGCTCCACGCCGGTCTTGGTCAGAATCATCTCCATCACCTCCGCGCCCTCATGGCCGACAAAGTTTCTGAACTGCCCGACGATTTCCGCGCGCGCCGCGTCGCGCTCCACCGCCAGACTGACCAGCGAAAGCACGAGGATGGCGAGCGGAGCCAGCGAGAAGACCGTGTAGAAGGACAACGCCGCGCCCATCTTCGGCACGCGGTGCGCGTCCCATTGGCGGAACGTCTCGCGGAGCAGCGAAAAGAAGATTTTCATCGCAGGTCAGTCCTTCTCGCCGAAATGCAGGTCCTTTTGCAGTTCATGCTTTTCGGAGACACCATCGCGCAGGAAAGGCTTCAGCCAGATGCGCTCGATCGCGGCGTAGGAGGCGATGATTGGCAGCGCCGCGAGTGCTCCAGGAATGCCCGCGAGCAACGCGCCGGCCAGCAGGCCGAGCAGCACGGTGAGTGTGGAAACACGCAGGTTCTTCCCATAGATCATGGGCACGATGAGGTAGTTCTCGATCAGTTGAAGCAGCATGTAGAGCCCCAGGACGATGAAAGCCGTCTGTGGCGACACACTCAGCGCCAGCAGGAAGGCGGGTGCCGTGGCGATGAAGAAGCCGAGGATGGGCAGGATGTCGAAAACACCCGCCAGGATCGCAAGCATCAGCGCTCCAGGCACATGCAGCAGGCTGAGCACGGCAAAGGAACACACCATCACCAGCAATGAGGTGATGACCTGCCCGGCGACATAACCAAAAATCACCTGGGAGACTTCGCTGGCCGTGAGGCGGAGCTTCGCACGCTTCAACGGTGAGAAGAAGGCCAGCAGCCAGTCATAGGTCTTGTGCCCATCGATGAGCAGATAAATGGCGATCACGAGCAGCAGTGTGATCTGCGAGATCCCGCTGAGAGCAATGCCGCCTGCGGACACGAAATGGCCAAACCAAGTGCTCGCCTCTGACCAGCTCACGCTGTCCAGCAGACTCTGGATGCTCTCACGAATGCCGCTGCCCACGGGAAGCTGGTTGAGCGCATCCTCGTGCAGTTGCGGGAGATTTTTGCTGAAGGCATCCGCCTGCTCGATCAACGCGGGAATGATGAGCGCGATGCCGATGCCAAGCACCGTCAGGAGTCCGCCGATCACGATCAGCAGGCTGCCCCAGTGCTTCATGCCCCTGGCATCCAGCCAGTCCACAAAGGCGTGCAGAGTCACCGCCAGAAACAGGGCCAGGAAAACGAGCAGCAGCAGCGACCACAGCACATACACGGCATAGGCGGCCAGCAAGGCGGCGGCCACCTTGACGAAGGTGATCCAGGGAATGTGCAGTTCCACCTGCTGCGGTGGGATTTCTTCATCCGCTGCCTGGCTGCTGGGTGGTGGTGGTGCGTTGTTCTCCATGATTCGGTGTTTGGCGCTTTAGTGAATTGCCACCGGCACACCAGCTTTGATTTTGCCTGCGAGCCTGGTCACGTCCCAGTTTGCCAGCCGCACACAGCCGTGACTGGCGGAGCGGCCGATGCTGTCGGGGTCACTGGTGCCATGCAGGCCCATGCCTTTCTTGTTCAGCGCGATCCAGATGACACCCGCCGGATTGTTCGGACCGGGCGGGAGAATGTGAAACTCATCGCTGCGCTCGCCTTTGTTCAGCATCGCCTTGTCATGGCGGAAATTCGGCATCTTCGCGACACCGCGTACTTTCCAGTCGCCCAAAGGTGACTCGGTCTGCTCAGACCCGATCGTCACGGGATAGGCGGCGATGAGCTTCCCTTCCTCATGCACCGTCAACATGCTGGTCTGCGTGTCGATTTTTACCGCGGTCTTGGTCTCCGTGGGCTCATCCTTGGCTTCGGCCTCATCGTCGAGATCATTGGCCGCTAGTTCGCCGCCGGGTTTCAAATCCTTCACCGTGGTGAGATCAAAGGGTTCGACATTGGGCACGCTGAGTGTGTCACCAGCTTGGATCTCCTTGGTTTTGCCAGGATTGAGCTCCGTCAGGAAATCCACATCGGTGTGAAATTTCTCCGCGATGGCCTCAGCGGCGGTTTGATAGGTCAGCATCTTGAGCTTTGCCTGTGCTGGCACCTCATCCGGCACGTTCCCGAGGTTTTTCAGGTCGGCCTCAGTCACCGTGTAGGCCAGAAAGAGCGGATCTACACTGCTGAGGTCGATTCCACTCACATCAGGTGCTGTGTCAGGCTTTTCTGGAGGTGGTGCCGCTTTCTCTCCACGTGACTGGCGGAACAACGCCAGTGCCTTCACGGTGAACTGACCGTAGTGGCCGTCGATCTTGCCCGGGGCGAACTCCGCGCGGTCGAGAAAAATCTGGAGACGCGTGGCAGCCTCCATCTCTGCCTTGGTGCGCGGGACGGCGTCCTTTTTCTCCGGCTCTCCGGCCAGGGTGAAGCTGTTGACGAGGGCGAGCAGGGAGACTGTCGCCATGATGTTGAATGTGTGGGTTTTCATGAGGGTTTGTGGATGGGATCTCACAACTGACGTCGCAGCGTGAGTGCGAGCCGGTCGCAGATTTTTCCTGTGGCGGAACGGTTCTTGAACTCCGCACGGGTCACCCGGCGTGATTTGCCGAGGTCCTGCTCGAAGATCTGGACCTGCTCAGCGGCAAAGGCGGCATCGTAGATGTTCAGGTTCACCTCGTCGTTCAGCCGGAAGGAACGGTCATCGAAATTGGTGGAGCCAACGGAAACCCAGATCTCATCCACGATGAAGACCTTGCAGTGATACATGGTGGGCTGGTATTCATAGATCTCGATCCCGGCATCCAGCAGGTCGTTCCATAGATGGTGGGAGGCGTGCTGCACCCAGTGCTCGTCGGTATGCAGACCAGGCAGGATGATCTCAATCTTCACGCCGCGGCGGCGCGCGCTGATGAACGTCGCGATGGTCAGGTCATCCGGCACAAAATAAGCGGCCTGGAGGCGGATGCTGCGCGCCGCCGAGGCAATGGAAAGCAGATACATCAGGCGCACACTTTCGCTGCCTTCCCCGCGCGAGCTTTTGAAGACCTGCGCGAGGCTGTCGCCCACAGGTGACAGCTCAGGAAAGTATTCAGGGCCAAACAGCACCCTGGCACGGGTCTTGATCCAGTTGTCGGTGAAAGCGGCCTGCATCTGTGCCACCGCCGGGCCTTCGAGTTGGAAGTGGGAATCACGCCAGTGGTCTTTGGATTCGGCGTGGCCCGTCCACTGGTCGGCGATGCCGATGCCGCCGGCGAAGCCCATCAGGCCGTCCACCACGAGCAGTTTGCGGTGCGTGCGGTTGTTGATGCGTGCCAGCGTATGCCAGTGGATCGGATGATAACGCTCCACCTCGACTCCGGCGGCTTTCATTTCCTCCAGGTATTTCGCTTTGATTCGGCTGCAGCCTGCCCAATCGAGCATCACATGGACTTTCACACCGGAGCGGGCGCGTTCGCTCAAGGCGTCGGAAAACTTCCCGCCAATCTCACCCGACCAGTAGATGTAGGTTTCAAGGGTGATGGTTTGCCGGGCGCCGCGAATGGCGGCCAGCATCGCGGGGAAAATTTGATCGCCATTGTGCAGGGCCCTGATGCGGTTGCCGGGCAGGATGGCCGGCCCAAGCAACTGACCCATGCTGCGGAGGAACTGCGGGTCCGTCACCGTGAATTCATGCTGAACCGCATAGCGGATCTGTTTCTCGCCCGTGCGCAGATTGAGAAACACGATCGTGAGCACAATCGTGATCACGATGGTGATAAGAATGACCGGCCACATGATGTTTGCTGCAAGCGGTGGGTTCCAGCTCATCAGGCTAGGCCGCACCGGAGGCATTCTCCATGGGGTGAAACCCGACCCTCAGTGAGCTTGGATCAGGTCGTTATGCAGCACGATCCCGGCGCTGCTGCAGTTCGATCAGGTGGCCTGAGAGCGAGGGGAGCAAGGTGCGTTTGATCAGCATTTTGGCCGCCTCGGAGACGTCCGCGTTGGCAAGCGCGTTTTCATACTGGCTGATGCCGTTCTCCTCGCCGGCTTGCAGAGCTTTCAAGGCCGGAGATTCGCCGAGGAGTGTGGTCGCATTCTCCAGCGCCTGAACAAAACCGCCCCATGCGCCGGAGCTGCCGGAAGGTTCCGCGCCGCTGTCAGACACGAGCTTGTGCAGCTCGAAGGCATTGACCCGATGATCATTACGGATGCTCTCCAGCACAGCGTCGGTGGCGTCGGAGTCGAATTTTTCGATCGCCTGGGTGTAAGTCTCGACGGCGGTGATTTCATCGCGCAGCAGCGCGTTGCAGGTGTCGATGGTCTGGTCTGTGGCGGTCATGGAAGGAAGGGGAAAGCTGAGTTGTCGGGCGTTGCGGTTCTCTTGGGATCTCCACCAAAAAAGTGACAGTCGGGCTCAGTGAGCCGCGACTGTCACAGCCAGACCGGAGGTTTAGACCGGCCTGTTCGGTTTTGGGGGGTGAATGTCAGGCGAAGTGGGTTGCGCAGTCGCGGCCTCCCGGACCACGTGCTGCGCAACCGCGCTTCCTGCCAGGTTACTTGGAAGCGAGTTCCTTGGCCTGTTCGAGATGGGTTTTGAGCGTGGGGAGCATCTTCTCCGCCCACATTTTCAGATCGCTGTCCTTGGAGTCCTTGGCGGCGTCTTCAAAGTTGCTGACGCACTTTTTGTGACCGCTGGTCATTTCAGCGAGGAATGCTTTGTCGAAGTCAGCGCTTTCGGTCTTTTCCAGCTTCTGGAAGGTCTCGGCATGCTTGGGGTCGATGACGGCGGAGAGTTCCACGCCCTTGGTGGACGCCAGTTTGGTCAGCTCCTCGTTGGCCTTGGTATGCTCGGTGACGAGCATCTCGGCGAAGGCCTTGACGTCGGCCCGACTGGCTTTCTGCGCACTGAGTCCGGCCAGTTTGACGACAGCCATGCCAGCGGCGGCTTCATGCTTGACGAATTTCACATCGGCGGAGTTCAGGGTGTCTTTCTCGGCCGCCTGGCTGTGGGAGCCGAGCAGGAACAGGCCGCACAAGGCGAGCGTGGTGGTGGAGAAGCGGGTGATGGTGTTGGCTTTCATGGGTGGGGGTGTTTGGTTTGCCTGTGCGGTTGTGGTTGGTTTCACAGGCCGCATCGTTATGTGTCGCTCCGAGCATTCGCCATGGGGTGAAACCCGACTTTTTCTTTCCGCAGGCGGCGTGATGCTTGCGGGCTTGTGGCATGACGGTTCCTGATGGTGCTAGCCTCATTTACGTGTGGTGCGCGCCCCTGAGGATCTGGTCTTGCAGGCACATCTGCGACCAGAGGTATTCCTCGGTGGCATGGATCGCCATCTCATCGACGAAGCGGTGCAGGGTGGTGGAAACGAACAGCCTTGAGGCCAGGCCGAAATCGGGATGCAGATCCTCAAATTGACGCAGGTGGTAGATGAGAATGGCGCGAAGGTGCATGAGTTCACGCAGCATCTCAGGGAGCTCATAGCCCTGCTGCCGCCGCGTGGCACCGTGTTCCTCGGCGTCTTTGGTGGTCTGCTCGGCCACGGTCTCGCTGCCGTAGCGGCGTAGCGTGGCGATCAGGTCATCAAAAATTTCGGGCAGGTGGTTCGTGAGAGCGGTCGTGTTCAAGGACTTCGTCACAACGATCGCCGTGTCGTCGCGCACACGCTTCCGCCACTCGGTGAGGATCGCCTCCTTGTGCGTGCAGAGATGGTCGGCAAGACCGCCGTTGATGCTGTTGGGATCGGCTTCGGATGTCATGGTGTTAAAGTGTGTCTGAGATGAGCTGGATCAGGGTGGAAGAAAGCCCTGCAACCGTGTCACTGGTTGCAGGGCCGTTTTTGTGAGCACGTGCCGGTGCGCTGGCGGCCCGTGCTGACGAGGGGGATCAACTATTTGCAAATCCCCCGATTGTTTCACTGTCGCACCGCACGTTTCGCTCGTTGCCGGTGTGACGGGCTGGAAGTCAGGTGCAGCCGCGCAGCAGGAAGACGATGAAGAGGACGGGCAGGGGAATGCCGAGCAGCCACAGGAGCGCCCAGCCAATTTTGCCGTCCGCGCGTGGGTGAGTTACGGCTGTTTTCATCAAGGTTGTGTTGGGGGTTGTTGCGTTTATGCCGCCCGGGTGCCGGTCATGCTCTGGGGCGGGTAGATGATGACCTCCGTGGCCGGGCCCTCATCGGGGGCGGTCGTCTCGCCGGTGGTGCAGATGTCCTGCGCTCCGGCACGGGTGAAGATGTCCTCCGCCTGAGTGATCTCCTCGGAGCTCTCGGTGTGAACGGAGATGAGGATGTTGCCGTCCTTCAGCTTGCCTTCGTAACGCCGGGCTTCGAACTCAGGGATGCCGAGGCCGATCAAACCGCCGGTGATGCCGCCGACGGCGGCGCCGATGGCCGCGCCGCTGAGCGCGGCCATGATGGGACCGGCGGCGATGAAGGGGCCGAAGCCCGGAATGGCCAGCACGCCGATGCCGGCGATCCAGCCCAGCGCACCGCCGATGACACCGCCGGTGCCTGCCCCGGTGACGGCGCCTTCAGGAGCCTTGGTGTGCTTCTCGTGCGCGAAGTCGTGGCTCGTGTGCGTGTCGGCGAACAGCGCGGAGATGTCGTTGTTGGAAAAATCGGCGGCCTTGAGCTGATCGACGATTTGATCAGCCTGGGTGCGGGAGGTGGCGATGCAGAAGACAGATTTTGAGTGCATGGTGGTGGGGTTTTCAGGTTGGGGGTGGCGAGATCGAATCAGTTGCTGGCGGCGGTGGCGGATTTCACTTCCAGTTGGTTGTCCACGTTCTTGGCGCGCACGATCCGCTCGGCGATGGAGCCGATGAGCTGCCGCTCATCGGCGGTGTTGACCGGCCCGCGCAAGGTGACGCGGCCGTTCAGGGTGATGATCTTCACGTTCTGGGCGTTCACCGAGATGTTGTTCAGCGCGGTCACATCCCGGCGGATCTGCGCTGTGATGGAGGTGTCCGCCTTGCTGCTGCCCTGGTCGATCGGCGTGAGCGTGTCCGCCGTGTCGCGGTCGCGTGCATTGCGCGCGGTGTTGTCTGCGGCGGTGGCGAAGTATGGGGTCACCTGGTAGGCGCGGTAAACGCCGCCGGTGTAGCCGGTGTGGGCGAAGTCCGGCCAGGCGGCGGGCTTGAAATGCGGCGCGCTGCCCAGCCGTTCCTTGGAGGCGTCGAGCAGAAGGGTGCTGCGGTCGGGCGTGAAGCGCAGCGCGGCGGGCGGCACGGCGCTGAGTTCATCTCCCAGGCCGAGAAAGCCGCCGGAGGAAACAATGACCGCCACCACGCGGCCCGAGGCCAGGTCCAGCACGATGTTGTCCACCTTGCCGAGCGTTTCGTCCTGCTTGTTTTTGACCGTCAGGCCGATGATCTCGCTGGTCTTGGCCATAGTGCTCGATGGCTCTGGTTTGAGTGCGGCGGGCTCTTGAGCTGAGGCGGCGCATGTCACGAGCGAGACGATGCTGAGGAGGGATGAAAGTGGGCGATGCATGAGGTTTGAGGTGGTTTTCTGGAATACGCGCAGCGTCAGCCCGGCAGCGCTGGAAACGCCATGGGGTATAACCCGACTTCTGCCCCGGAGCGCTCACCGCTCGATGCGCACCGGCGTGCCCACCGCCACCGCGTGGAAAAAGTGCTCCGCCATGAAGCCGGGCATGCGGATGCAGCCATGTGAGGCAGGATAGCCGGGCAGGAAGCCCGCGTGCATGCCCGTGCCGCCGGTGATGCGCATCCAGTTCGGCATGTCAGCCCCCTGGTAAATCGCGCCGGGTGGCTTGGGATCTTTGCGGGTGTCCACATCCCGCTGCATCACCTCACCGTTGGCATCCATGTAAGCACCAAACAGAGAAGACCGGTGCTCCCGCTCTTTGGTGAGAATGCGATAGCTCCCCGTCACGGTGCCCAGCCCTTCACGGCCGGATGAAATGAGCGACACCCCGGCGAGCTGGTCGCCTTTGTACAAATACGCCCGCTGCTCTGACAGGCTGATGCGCACCGACGGGCTGCCCGTCAGGTGATCGCCATCCCAATGCGACACATCATCCACCGGTGCCCCGTACCTGGCCTGCGGCGCGGGTGGCAGGGAGATGCAGCCGGAGCAGAGCAGAAGGCAGAGGAAGGACGTGGTGGCGAGCAGGCGGGAACAACAGGGCAGGGAAGGGTGGATCACCCCTGACCTTAGCGGGAGACAGCGGCGGAAAGTATGGAGTGTTCACCCCATGGGGATGATGACACGCTTGGCCTGCTTGAAGAGGCTGTTGATCGCGGTGAGCGCGTCGGACGAACAATCAAAGTTGAGTTATCAGCCCCTGCCGGCGCTAAGCTCCTGCCTGCCTTCCCTCCAGGGCACGCTCTTTGCGCACCCGTTCCTCATCCGTTTCCACCCACATAAACATGGCTTCGAGCACATGGCCGGGCCGGTGCTGCTCCCGCTCGATGTCGATGGCGGCCTTGGCTAAATCCTTCTGATAGGCCTGTTCCGTCACATGCTCCACCAGCAGCTCCAGCTTGCTGCGCACCGCCTGGGCACCGGCGTGGAGAGCCGCCGCATCCGACTCCAGCAGACGCGCCAGCACCCCCCACTGTTTGCGAACCGCTTCCTCCTTGAGCCCGCCCGCCTGCGTCTGGAGGGTGCCCCATAGCTCACTCAGTTTGACCGCCTCGGTCGGAAGCGCCTGCGCTGCGGCCAACGCCTGCGAGCGTTGGTCCTCGGCGCTCCTGGCGCGGCCGCCGCTCGCTTCCTTCGCCAGTTCGCTGATCCGGCGCAGCACCGCTTCAAAGATGTCCCAATGCTGCTGCCAGTCCGCGTGCCACTCGTCGGCGGTGTCCGGCAGGCGGTCAAAAGCCCGGGCGCAGGGCAGCGTCGCGGCCAGTTCATCCACCAGTTCTTGCAGGTGCGCGGCAGCCAGGCGGAGTCCGCTTTCCAGTCGGTTCAGGAAGCGTGGGGTGTCTTCGTTCATGAGGTGGGTTGGGTTCAGCGCAGCCAGGGTCATCTCATCTACGTGGCTGCACCCGGTTGTGGATGGGTTTGGATGGCCCCTGAAGCCGTCGGGTCTCGTCGGCAGCCAGTCCACCGCCTGCCATCGCCTTTGAGTGTTCAGCCCATGGGCCGCATTCGAACGGCTCTCCACCGCTGAAATAAATTTCACGGCATACATCCGCTTGCGCGGCGTCCTGCGATTCATCCGTGGTCCCAGAAGCAATCTTCCGTTTATACCGAAGAAAGACGACAGGACCGTCAGGCGCGAAGTTGCACAAACTTCGCGCCTCCTTTTTGGGCCTCTGGGCGCTAACCGTTCTCGGCGTGGGCGCGCTCGTATGCCACGGCCTCGCCCACCGCGATCTTGAGCACCAAACCCTTGGGGTATCTGGCGATGATGCAATCCCCTCGGTAGAAAACGATTTCGCCGTCCTCGTGGGCCCAGCGCTGGGCCTCCACGAGTGTGTGCAGGCCGATCGAGAGCCAGACCTTGTGGGTTTTCATTTCCATGCCCACATCCATCGCCTGCGGTTCGGGCGGTGGATGCACGTTTGTTCTTCACCTTCTCTTGGTGACTTCCTTCATGATGCAGGTGGTGCCGGGAATGTCTTCCTGTTGGGGTGTGTGGGTTGGTTGCTCCATGATTCAAGCATCGGGTCATGGAGCGGACTGCACCATGGGTGCCCTCAACTGCGAACGAGCCGGTTTTTGATGAGCGCGCTGGCGCGCTCTCCAGCGATTGATCCGGTGTTCGCACATTTCATTTTCATCCCGCCATGATCTTTCCCTTTGGTCAAACCCTTCGAGCGCGGCGTGAGCAACTGGGTCTCACGCTGCGCGATGTGGCGCACCGGACGCGCATTCCTGCCGCTTCGCTCCGCTGCCTTGAAACCGCCGACTTCGACGGTCTCGGCAGCCCCACCTATGCCTGCAGTTTTTTGCGAACCTACAGCCGTTGGCTGGGGGTGGATGCCACTGAATCGATTGAGATGCTGAAGCACACCCTGCCCGTGGGGCACCACGGCGGCGTTCATGGCGGGGAGATGCCGTATGGCATCTGGCGGGAAAAAGCGCCGGTGCCCAAGCCGTCCTATTCAGCTTCACCGCTGGGTGCGGTGGCGGTCCTTTCGATTTTCATGATGGGTGCGTATGGCTTCTGGATGCATCAGCTCGGGCAAGAAATGGCGGCGAGAGCAGCACCCAGGCCCCTCCCCATGGTGCAGGCGGTCACCCCACCGTCTTTCCAGGGCTTGTCCTACCGGCAACCTGCCACCTCAAAATGGCCCCAGATTCGGCTAAGCAGCCGATGAGCCGGATGGCGTGGCGTGCCGCAAGAGAGGCAACGCCATGCGTTCAGCGCAGCCCGACACGAGCGTGAGGCGTGAAGGAGTCCACCTTCAGTTGAGGACCATCGCCAGCCATCGTCAGCCGCTGTGCGCCACACCAACAGCAGGCTCATGGCGTCCTCGCGGTGCCGATGCCAGCAAACAGAGCGTCAGGAGGATGCCACCCGCCAGAAAGCAGAAAACACCATCAAAGACGCACCAGAAGCACGAATTGCAGTTCGTGCGTGACGAACTGGCGAAGGAATATGCGAACATCTCCCTCGCCGTCATCAGCATGGTGGTAGGCCTGGCTCAATCCGTCGTGCCGCCGCAGGAAGGCCGCGTGAAGCTGCTGGCGGTGGCGCGGCAGAACCTCCGCCGATAGCCCTGAGGCCATCTGAACTGCATGGCCGCCGCCGCTTCAGCAGTCCAAGGAGCGTGGCTGCAAAACGGGGAAAACACCCCATGGCACCGGCGGGCCTGCCGCTGCCATGCTCCTGCCATGAAAATGCAGACCCTTCCCCGGAACACCACGCTGCCGTCAGGCGAGTCCATCACCGCCAATACCTCGCCCCTGCATCCTGATCTTGGTCAGGCTGAGTCACCCCTGCCCTCGGATGTCGTTCTCATGACCGCCATCCAGGCGGGTGACACCGACGCGCTGCAAACACTGTTCCAGCGTCACCAAGTCATGCTGAGGGGCATCGTCAGGCGCATCGTCAGTGATGATTGTTCCATCCAGGACGTCACGCAGGAGTGCCTGCTGGAGTTGTGGCGGCGTTCGCACCACTATTCAGCGGCAAAAGGCTCACCCTTGGCCTGGCTGCTCACGGTCGCCCGCCGCCGTGCCATTGATCACGTCCGCCGCTCGCAGGCGTATGGCAGGGCCTGCACCCGCTATGAGGACGAGACCAGGGCCCTTCCCGTCTCACTTGCTCCCACCGCATCAGGCGAGCAGACGGATCTGCGCCATGTCCTCAGCGCTCACCTCGAGCGGCTTTCCGAACCGCAGCAGCGCGTCATCGCGCTGGCCTTTCTCCAAGGCATGAGCCAGCGCGAGATCGCGCAGGCCACCCGCTCGCCGCTCGGCACGGTGAAAACACGCATGGAGCTGGGCTTGAAGAAGCTCCGCCGGTCATTCGGCAGCCGCAGTTTCGCGCACAGCTATCAGGAGGCGGCGTGATCGAAGCGCGACCCCAGGACTGTCAGCGACAAAACAAACCACAAACAACCAATCGAACATGAAAACACTCACTTCATTCATCCAACCACTCGCGATAGCGATGGCTCTCGCAGCCATTCTCGTCGCGACTGCGGTGCAAGCCGCACCAGACAGCGAGAAGAGCCTGTATGAACGGCTTGGCGGCGTCTTCGCCCTCGCCGCGGTCGTGAACCACTTTAGCGACGCGATTGTGGAGAACCCGATCGTGGGGAAGACTTCCAAGAATCCAGCCCTCAGGGAATGGCACACGAAGAGCCTGGACAGATTGCCGGGCCTCAAGTTCATGCGAACCCTGTGGGTCTGCGAGGTCACGGGCGGGCCGTTCAAGTTCTCGGCAACACAGCCGGGTAAAACTCATTTGGGCCTTGAGGAGGCACATCGTGACCTCAAGATCTCGCCAGAAGAATTCGACGAGGTGGCGGCCGAGCTGGGGCGCAGCCTTGACTTCGCCAAAGTGCCCGCGCGTGAGAAGGGCGAAGTCCTCGCGGCCTTCGCAGCGCATAAAAAAGAAGTCACAGCCGGTGACAAGACGAAGTGATGGCCTCCATCCAGGCGGGTGACAACACCCGCGCTGGAAACACTGCTGCCGCCGGAGGAGCACTCCGCCTCCATCACGACCTGCTGTATCGTAGCGCCGCAGATTTGATCGAGAGGAGCGCGGGCTTCAGCCCGCAGCACTCCGCCAACACTCATGTCGCCGTAGATTCTTCCAAAGGTCATTGCTTCGACGACATGCTGCGGACTAAAGTCCGCGCTCCACAAGCCAACCTCTGGGCCGCCGAAGCTGGATATTTAGGAGCGCATTGTCTGCGCCTGTCTCCCCCGGCCCTCTTGTCCGCAGGATCGAAGCCGGCACAAAAAAGCGGCACCTCAAAATGAGGTGCCGACATCAACGGTCACGGCCTGCTGTGAAGGCCTTGGACAGATGAAAGGGGGATCAATCGTCAACGACGACGCGGCTGATCACGCGGTTGTTGCCGTCGGTGACATACTGCACGCTCACCGGGCTGCCCACGCGGATGCGCGTGTTCAGCATGTCTTGCGTGATCACCTTGCCGCTCTTGGTGACGTAGGCCACCGTCTTGCCATAGAGATAGGTCACCGGACCGGTGACTTCCTTCAGGATGAAGGTGGTGCCAGGAATGTATTCCGTGAGGGTGCCGGTGCCCGTGGTGGTCTTGATGGTGGTTTCGGTGGAGCCGTCCGCCTTGACCGTGGTGGTCTTGGTGGTGACGTCCGCCGCGAGTACTGCGGAGGAAGCGATGAGCGCGAAGGCGAGGGTGTGGAGTTTGATTTTCATGGGTTGGGTGCGTTGGTTTATTTGGGGGTTGGCTCAATGATCTGATCATTGGCTCACTGAGCGGGCGGCACCATGGGTGGCGCTCGGCGCATATAAAATGGGGTGAAACCCGCCTTTTCCGGCGGGAATGGCAGCATGCGCAGCTACACCTGCACGAACCTCATCACCCTATGATCTCCCCTCACGGGTTGAGGGGCGAAAAGGACTGCCCGGAGGGCGAAACAGAGCCAAAACGCCCTTTTTGGCCCTCACCGGCAGCCAAATCGCGCCGTACCCAGCCAGTGCGCCCCTCGCACCCCCTGGGTGCCGGGCTCCCACCCCGCCAGTGCCGCTCTCCCACCCGCCGGGTGCGCGCCACGCACCCGGCCAGTGGCCAGCTCGTACCCAGCCAGTGGTTAACAGCCACCCGGCCAGTGGCTGCCTGCCACCCAGCGGGTGTGACTCCGCCACCCACTGGGTCACGCTCAACCACCCCGCCAGTGCGTGCGCGCCAGTGGCCGGGTGCCGATGAACCACCCGCCCGGGGCGTCACTCCCACCCAGCGGGTACGGCGCAGCCACCCGGCGGGTCATGTGCGGCCACCGGCAGGGTGGAAGCTGGCCCACGCGGAGGTCGGAACGGCGGCTGGGATCGACGGGGACAGGATGTCCCCGCTCCTTGGGGAGCGCTGGGCCATGGTAGGGTTTCACCCCATGGACGCTTGGCTGCAAGTGGCGGACTTTGATCGTGATTGATCCACCCACCAGGGAGCAGGCCATGCTGCGGGGGGGGGTTGAATTTGGAAACACCCATGAAGACGTCCCAGTTGAGCCGGCTGTCAGATCAGTATCTGGCGGCTCTGCGCAGGCAATTCGAGCAAGACCCGCCGGTGGCCTTGCCGGCGGCGCATGCGCTGGGAAGCCTGACCGTGGCCCTCGGTCTGGAGACGCTGGATCTGGCCAAGATTCATGAGCTGGCGCTGGCGGCGCTGCTGCTGCCGGACTCTTCCGCCGCCGTGCGCAAGGCCATGACCGCGCGCGCGGTGCTGTTTTTCACCGAAGCCATCGTGCCCATCGAGGAGACGCACCGCATCGCGCTGGAGGCCAGCGTGGACTTGAAACAACTGAATGTCACCCTGAGTGAGCGCACGCAGGAGCTGACGGACACCAACCGTGAACTGCAGCGGGGCATCACCGCGCGCAAGACGGCGGAAGCCGCTCTCGAGACGAGTGAACGGGCCTTCGACCTGTTGCTCAAGGAATCCCTGCTGCTGGAGAAGAACCTGCTGGACATGACGCGCAAGATTCTGGCGGCGAATGAGGAGGAGCGGAAAAAGATGAGCCTCCAGCTCCATGACGAGATCGGCCAGACCCTGCTCGGCATCCATGTGAAACTGCTGTCCTTGAAGAAAGAGGCCGCCGCCCAGCATCTGGGCCTCGCCAAAGAAATCGCCACCACCCAACGGCTGGTGGAAGCCTCCGTGGAAACCATCAACCGCTTCGCCCATGAGTTCGGCACGCCCCATAAAACCTAATCTCGGCGAGATGTCGCGGCTCTACCTCGCGGCCTTGCAGACCTATCTCAAGGCGGACCCCAAGGCAGACTTGGAGCCGGTGCGTGCGCTGGGACGTCATGCCATGAGCCTCGGGCTGGAGACGCTGGATCTGGCGCGGATGCACGAGATCGCCCTGGTGGCGCTGGTGCTGCCCGGTTATTCCTCCAGCACCAGTGATGGCCTGATGGGACGGGCGGGCATGTTTTTCGCCGAAGCGCTCACCCCCATCGAGGAAACGCATCGCGGGGCGCGGGAGGCGAACACGCACCTGAATCAAATGATCAAGGCGCTGAGCCAGCGTACGCTGGAGCTGGCGGCTTCGGTGGCGGATTTGAAACAGGAGATCGTGCAGCGGAAGGCGGTGGAGGAATCCCTCCGCTCCAGCGAGCAGACTTCCAGCCGGCTGCTGGAGAAATCCCGGCAGATGCAGGAGGAACTGCGGCATCTCTCCCGCCAGCTTTTGTCGGCACAGGAGGAGGAGCGCCGGAAGATCAGCCGTGAGCTGCATGACGTCATCGCCCAGACGCTCACGGGCATCAATGTGCGGCTGGCGGCCTTGAAGGGCGAGTCCATGGACAGCATCAAGGATCTGCAAAGCAAGATCAGCAGCACGCAACTGCTGGTGGAGAAGTCGGTGGACATCGTGCACCGCTTCGCGCGCGAGCTGCGCCCCGCCGTGCTGGATGATCTCGGTTTGATCCCCGCCCTTCAGTCCTTCCTCAAGGGCTACATGGCGGACACGGGCATCCGTGTCACGCTCACGGTGTTTGCCGGCATTGAGCAATCCGACAGCGACATCCGCACGGTGTTCTACCGCATCGCCCAGGAGGCGCTCACCAACGTGTCACGTCACGCGAAAGCCAATAATGCCGAAGTGAGCATCCAGGAGATCGAGGGCCTCATCCGCATGGAAATCAAAGACGACGGCCAGGGCTTCGAGGTGGATGGCACCACGCAGGCAAAAACCAAGAACAACCGCCTGGGACTGCTCGGCATGCGCGAGCGCGTCGAGATGGTCGGCGGTACGTTCTGCGTGGAGTCCGCTCCTGGCGCAGGCACCACCGTCCGCGTGGAAATTCCACCGCCGGTGGTGGCCGCTGCGGAAAAGTGCCCGCCGGAAAAATCATCCGAATCTTCACCCCTCGAATGCCCATGAAACGCATCACCGTTCTGCTCGCCGATGATCACACGATCGTCCGTGAGGGGCTGCGTGCCCTGCTCCAGTTGGAAGCCGACATGGAAGTCGTCGGTGAAGCCTGCAACGGGCATCAAGCCGTCGCCTTCGCCAGCAAACTGGTGCCGGATGTCGTGGTCATGGACCTGGCCATGCCGCTGCTCAACGGGCTGGAGGCCCTCAAACGGATTCGGGCGAGCACACCGGCGTCCACCAAGGTGCTGGTGCTCTCCTCCTACGACGAGGAAGCCTATGCCCAGCAGGCCAGGGCGCTGGGTGCATCAGGCTACCTGGTCAAGCAAAGTGACGCTCACATCCTGGCTGTGGCGATCCGTGAGATTCATCAAGGCCGTGTTTACTTTAAGCCCATCAAACCCGTATCCCTGCAATGCCCATGAAACCCATCACCGTCCTGCTGGCTGAAGACCACATGATCGTCCGCGAAGGCCTGCGGGCCTTGCTGAAACTGGAGACCGACATCGAGGTCGTCGGTGAGGCCGAGAATGGCCGCCAGGCCGTGGAACTCGTGGCCAAGCTTCATCCTCAGGTGGTGGTCATGGACATCGCCATGCCGCTGCTCAACGGCATGGAAGCCACGCGGCAGATCCTCCATGCCGCCCCGGACACCAAGGTGCTCATCCTCTCCGCCCACAGCGATGACGCCTACGTCGCCAAGGTCATGGCGATCGGCGCTGTGGGTTATCTCATCAAGCAAACGGCCGCCCATACGCTGCCGGAGGCGATCCGCCGCGTTCAGGAGGGGAAAACCTGCTTCAGCCCGGTCATTTCCAAGCGCCGCAACCATCAGAAGCAGAAATCCCATGACCGTGGTGAACTGAGCACGGACAAAGACCCCACCAAACTGAGTTCACGCGAGATGGAGGTGCTCCAGCTCATCGCGGAAGGCAAAGCCAACAAGGAAACCGCCGACGAGCTTAAAATCAGCGTCAAAACGGTCGAAAAGCACCGCCAGAGCCTCATGGACAAGCTCAACATCCACGACACCGCCGGCCTGACCCGCCACGCCATCGCCGCCGGCATCATCGAGAGCAGCGTGCAGGTGACCATCGTGTAGCGGGGCCAGTCATGGCTGCATCTGGGGTGAACACCCCATGGTAACAACACCGTGCCTTGGCATGATGTCAGCCCCATGAAAGTCTCCAAAGCTTCCAATGCCTTGAAGTCGCAGAACATCATTTCAGCGTGACGATGTGAGGCCGGCGATGACCTGCCCCCAACCCACATTCCACGGCGATGAACAACCTCAGACCCTGCCCAAACTGCCCGTTGCGATGTTCACATCACGACGGACCGCTATGCGTGGGCAATCTCATCACGCTGGCAGGTGAGAATGCTCCCATCAGCCTTGGCCTGCACATTGGCCTCAATCATGTCTATGGAGAAAATGCTTTGCCTCCCTGCGTCCGTGGCACGTTAGGTTCAGCCTTTTGGTCAACCGAGGCCGGCAGCATACAGACAGCAGAACGATTCCAGGCAGGTGAAAATGAACCCACCGGAGGCGAGTTCTCCGCTCACAGCGATGAGAGATGAAGGCACCCCGGCTCATCGCCACCGGCATCATCGAGAGCAGCGTGCAGGTGACCCTCGTCTAGCGCCAGACAGATCAACGAAACCCAGCCACAGCATGCTTCATGAATGAGACTCCATGCGATCCGGCCCGTTGCGTCATCGCCATGGCGGCGTCTGCGGGTGGCTTGAAAGCCTTGTCCGTCATTCTAGGCGGCTTGCCGGCGGACTTCCCCGCCGCCATTGCCATCGTGATGCATCTTTCCCCGTGTCATGAGAGTCTCCTGGCTGAGATTTTAAGCAGCCGTTCTCTATTGGAGGTCAGGCAGGCGAAAACTGGCGACATCCTCTGCCATTCGAGTGTTTTTGTCGCTCCGCCCAATCACCACTTGTCCGTGGTCGAAGGCGGCATCCTTGAGTTGTCCTCCTCCTCGGCGGAAAAAGTTCATTATGCGCGCCCGTCGGCCGAGCCGCTGTTTGCTTCGGTGGCCGAAGTGTACCAAAAGAAGGCCATTGCCGTGGTGCTCACGGGTGGCGATGGCGATGGCTCATTCGGGGTGAGCATCATCAAGGACCAGGGCGGCATGGTCATCGCCCAGGACCGGCCCTCATCCCAAGATTTCAGCATGCCGCACACTTCGATCAAGACCGGCGATGTCGATTTTATCCTGCCGCTGAGCGAGATTGCTCCCATGCTGATCGAATTGATTGGTCCTGGCAAAGAGTGAAGCGAGAACAGCGGCAGGTGACATCGCCTAAACCGGCGGCCTTCGTATGGGGTGAAGACCCCATAACATCTCCAAGGTGTTGCCCCGACTGTGCCAACCGCGACAAACCCGGCCAAACGGATGTCATTTGGGAACCACCGCAATGACACCACCATCACGACGCCATTCAGACAACGATCCTGCAGATGGGGCAACGTCAGGAAGTCTCACTGACAACCTGCGCAACGACACCTTCCTGAAAACGGGCGCCCTGCAGGATGCAATCCTGAACAGCGCCAATTTTTCCAGCATCGCCACGGATGAAAAAGGCGTCATCCAGATCTTCAATGTCGGTGCCGAGCGCATGCTGGGCTACACCGCCGCCGATGTGCTGAACAAGATCACCCCGGCGGAGATTTCCGATCCGCGGGAAGTCATCGCGCGCGCCGAAGCCTTGAGCCTGGAACTGGGAACCACCATCGCCCCCGGTTTCGAGGCGCTCGTGTTCAAGGCCTCACGCGGCATCGAGGACATCTATGAACTGACCTACATCCGCAAGGACGGCAGCCGCTTTCCGGCGGTGGTGTCGGTCACCGCGCTGCGTGATGTCCACGATCACAACGGCATCATCGGCTATCTTTTAATCGGCACGGACAACACCGCGCGCAAGCAGGCGGAGGAGGCGTTGCTTCAAGCGGGCGCCCTGCAGAACGCCATTTTCAACAGCGCCAACTTCTCCAGCATCGCCACCGACGAGAAGGGCGTCATCCAGATCTTCAACGTCGGTGCCGAACGCATGCTGGGCTATGCCGCCGCCGAAGTGGTGAACAAGATCACCCCGGCCGAGATTTCAGACCCGCAGGAAGTGGTCGCGCGTGCGAGGGCCTTGAGCATCGAACTTGCCACCACGATCGCACCTGGGTTCGAGGCCTTGGTCTTCAAAGCCTCACGCGGCATCGAGGATATCTATGAACTGACCTACATCCGCAAGGATGGCAGCCGCTTCCCGGCGGTGGTGTCGGTCACGGCGCTGCGAGACGCCCGAAATACCATCATCGGCTATCTCCTGATCGGCACGGACAACACCGCTCGCAAGCAGGTTGAGGAGGAGCAGAAGAAACTCGACCAGCGTCTGCGCGACCAGCAGTTCTACACGCGCTCGCTCATCGAATCCAACATCGACGCGCTGATGACCACCGATCCGGCCGGCATCATCACCGACGTGAACAATCAGATGGAAACACTGACCGGCCGCTCGCGCGAGGAGCTGATTGGAGAGCTGTTCAAAAACTACTTCACCGACCCGGTGCTGGCGAAGGCCGGCATCAAACGCGTGCTCAGCGAAGGCAAGGTCACCGATTATGAACTCACGGCGCGGGCCAAGGACGGCAAGGAAACCGTGGTCTCCTACAACGCCACCACCTTCCATAATCGCGATGGTGTCCTGCAAGGCGTCTTCGCCGCTGCGCGTGATGTCACCGAGCGCAAACGCTGGGACAAGGTGCTCCAGGAAAACACCGTCGAGTTGGAAAAGGCCAAGGCCATTGCCGAGAAGGCCAACCTCGCGAAGTCCGACTTCCTTTCCAGCATGAGCCACGAGCTGCGCTCTCCGCTCAATGCCATCCTCGGCTTTGCCCAGCTCATGGAGTCCGACGCGCCGGGGCCCACGCCCGCGCAGAAGGCCAGCATCGAGCAGATCCTTCACGCCGGCTGGTTTCTCCTGGAACTGATCAATGACATCCTCGACCTCGCCGTGATCGAGTCCGGCCGGCTGTCGCTTTCGCTGGAGGCCGTCTCGCTGCCCGAGGTCATGATCGAATGCCAGGCCATGATCGAGCCGCAGGCGCAGAAGCGCGGCATCAGCATGTCGTTTCCGAAATTCGAGCATCCATGTTTCATCAAGGCGGACCGCACACGCCTGAAGCAGGTGCTCATCAATCTGCTGTCCAATGCGATCAAATACAACCAGGCCGGAGGAACGGTCGTGGTGGACTGCGATTTGACCCCCGCCGACCGCCTGCGCATCAGCGTCAGGGACACCGGCGCGGGGCTGACTCCCGAACTGCTGGCGCAGCTTTTCCAAGCCTTCAATCGCCTGGGCAAAGAAGCCACGGGCGAAGAAGGCACCGGCATCGGCCTCGTTGTCAGCAAACGCTTGGTGGAACTCATGGAGGGCACCATCGGCGCGCAGAGCACTGTCGGCGTTGGCAGCGTGTTCTGGATCGAACTCGGCGCCGATCTGGATCCCCATGCGGATTTTATCAAAGCCGTCAGCACCACGCTGATCGCGGCACCCAGCGAGGCAGGCACGCGGACACGCCTATTGCTCTACATTGAAGACAATCCCGCGAACCTGAAGCTCATCGAGCAGTTGATCTCCCGCCGGCCCGATCTGCGACTGCTGACCGCACAGAATGGCAAGGACGGCATCAGTCTCGCCCACGGCTACCTGCCGGATGTCATCCTGATGGACATCAATCTCCCAGGCATCAGCGGCATTGACGCCATGAAGCTCATCCGCCTCGATCCCACCACCGCGCACATCCCCATCGTCGCCGTTAGCGCCAACGCCATCCCCAGCGACATCGCCAAAGGCCTCGAAGCCGGCTTCTTCCGCTATCTCACCAAGCCTATCAAAGTGAACGAATTCATGGAGACCCTCAACGTGGCGCTGGAATTCGCCGAGAGCGGCCCTGCTTTGAAATAAAGGCCCGGGGTGGTCGCAGAAAGGGCGAGGGCGGCTTCCAGCACAAAGCAGGTTTACACCCCATCGCAAACAGGGCGTGGCAGGTGGATGATCTTGCTTCCATGACACACCTCACAGTCTTCAAACCAGGTGCCGCCGCACCGCAGAATCACACGCTGACATCGTTCGCCCCATCAACTGATGAAGTCGCGTACCGGGCCTATCTCAACTATCAGAATCACGGCGGAGTGGACGGCCATGATGTGAAAGACTGGTTCGGTGCACAGGCGGAATTGATCGCTGAACATCATCTCACCATGACCCTGTGAGGTCGGAGATGGCCGCCATGAACGATGACACGCCACGTTCGACCCATGCCGCCCATTTGGGGTGAACACCCCATGGTGATGCCAGGAGGTGCGCGTCTAGGATCAGCCCAACCGCACTCCCCAATCATATGAAACAGGACTCCGTCTTCTGCATCGCCTTCTCCCGTCTTCAAGCTGACCAGATGGTGCAGCGATTGAAGAGTGAGGCGTTTTCCATCCGTGACATTTCGGTCCTTTCGGGCACCGGGCCAATGATGGCCGCCCTGGGCGATCTCGTGGGCGGCCTGCAAAATCAGGGAGTGCCTTGGGCGAAGGCCCGGCTCTATGCAGACAGAATGAAAGACGGGCGACTTCTGGTTTCGGTGGTGGCAGAGAGTGATGACGCCGTCACGCTGGCGAAGGAAGTCCTCAGCAAAGCCGGCGGGAGCGATTTCTGCGCGACTTATGAATCTTCGCAACCTGACAGCTCAATGACCACGTTGCAGGAGGAGCATCCCTCTGCGTCACGCCTGAGCTTCGCCTGAACCAACAACCCTCATGAAAACAAACATCGGTCTGTGGATCGACCATCGGAGAGCAGTCATCGTTTCGGAATCCAGTGCCGGAGAGGAAATCAAAGTGATTTTGTCCGATGCGGACCGGCAGCCGGGGCGCATCCATGGCGAACGCTCCACCACCCCATTTGAAGCACAACTGACCGAGGCGGATGATGTGAGCCAACGGAAGTTCACCGCGCAGTTGCATCGCTACTATGAGGAGGTCATTGCCTGTGTTCGCGAGGCGGAAGAAATTTTCATTTTCGGCCCTGGCGAGGCCAAGGGCGAGTTGCACAAAGAACTCGAAAAAGCCCTGCCCAAAGGCTGCGTCGTTGTCGTTGAGACGGCTGACAAGATGACAGACCGGCAGATCGCTGCTCGCGTCCGTGATCACTTCAAGCATGACGCTCCGGCGATCGCCCCGAAGTAGCCCGAAAAGATGTGCATGAAAACACACCTCATGCCTGCGGCAGCACCCATGGAAACCAGGGATTTCTGGCCAGCGGAATCGGTGCTGGCCATGAATGCCCTTTTTCTGACGTATCCCGGTCTTGATGTGCAGCGCTGGTTTGAAGAGCAGGTGGCGTTGCGCCTGACAGAGGAGTCTGTCAGGCCGTCTCATTGAACGGAGCGCCGTTTGGGGTGCTCACCCCATGGCGGGCGTGTTTCTTCATCGCCTATCGCTTGAGCCATGGAAAACAAGCTCAGGCACACCCGGAACACCTTATGAAAGCTCTCGTTTATCACAGTCCAGGCAGGAAAGGCCTGCAGGACATGCCCAGACCGGTGTTGAAAGAGGCGACCGATGCCGTGGTACGCATCACCAAGACCACCATCTGCGGCACGGACCTGCACATTCTCAAAGGTGATGTCCCCACCGTGTCTGAAGGGCGCATCTTGGGTCACGAAGGCATTGGCATCATTGAGGAAGCCGGCACAGGCGTCACACGCTTCCATCAAGGCGACCGGGTGCTGATTTCCTGCATCACGGCCTGCGGAAAGTGCGAATACTGCCGACGTGGCATGTGCTCTCACTGCGAGCAGGGTGGCTGGATCCTGGGCAACACGATTGATGGTACGCAGGCCGAATACGTGCGCATTCCCTGGGCGGACACGAGCCTGCATCACATCCCTGAAAATGCGGACGAAGAAGCCATGGTCATGCTCAGTGACATTCTGCCCACCGGCTATGAGTGCGGCGTGCTCAACGGCTGCGTGAAGCCCGGTGACATCGTAGCCATCATCGGTGCCGGTCCCGTCGGACTTGCCGCGCTGCTGACGGCCAGGTTCTATTCTCCGGCGGACATCATCATGATTGATCGTGACGACCATCGTCTCGATGTCGCCAAAAAGCTGGGGGCTACCAAGCTGATCAACAACAGCGATGGCAAAGCCTTGGCGAAAATCATGGCCATGACTTTTGGCAGAGGTGTGGACGTGGCCATCGAAGCGGTCGGTGTGCCGGCCACCTTTGAGATCTGTCAGGCCATCATCGCCCCCGGCGGGCACATCGCCAACGTCGGCGTGCATGGTGAAAGCGTGCCGCTGCATCTCGAAACACTCTGGTCGCAGAACATCACCATCACCACACGCCTCGTCGATGCTGTGACGACCCCCTTGCTGCTGAAGACTGTCATGTCTGGCAGACTGCTGCCGAAGCAGCTTGTCACGCATCACTTCCCGCTGAGCGAGGTCATCAGTGCTTACGACACCTTTGGCAATGCGGCGCGCGAACGCGCTTTGAAAGTCATCCTGACGAACGAGTAGATCAGGCGGCGTGGCCCGGAGGTGTTTCCAAAAGAACGCAGGCCTCACGGCGGGCGCTGAAGCAACGCCCGCCTTAAAACACTTCAATGCGGCCTGATTTCGATGAGATTGCTCACGTTTTCCGGACGTCCGGCCTTGGCGGCGATCTCACCGATCCGGCGCTTGCCTTCAATGGTGTTCACATGGCCGCGCAGCGTGGTCTGGGCGTGCAGCGTGACGACTTCCACATTCTTCGCATGCGCTGAGAGGGCGGGATCGGCCTGGATGCGTTGTTTGATGAGGCGGGTTTTCTGCTCGTCGCGAAAGCTCTCGCCCTCCTCCATCACGGTGGCGTTTCTGACGATGCCTTCCTGCGCGCTCTGCCGGGAATGGAGGCCTTTGTCGGCCTGCACCTCCCGGTTCACATAGGACTCCTGTTGAAAGGATTCTTTGCGGTCACCATGCCATTTCAACTGCGGTTCGCCGGCAAATTCTGCCAGGGTGCGGTCCAGCACGAGGCCATTGTGTGCCGCATTGAACTGCAAGTCCCTTGCCTGGATGACAGCGTTTTTGGCTCCGCCCATGGCCGCCGTGGAGGCAATGACATGGACGATCTGCCCCTTGGGGAGATCCATCATCAGGCTTCCCACTTTCCCCAAGTATTGCCCGCTTTGGTTCTTGATTTGGAGATTGAGCAGAAAGTCCGTTCTGTGGACATAGCCCAGTTGCAAAATCCGGGCGTTTTTTTGGACGGCCTGACCTTCAAGGTAGAACCAGGGCTCCAGACCATAATAGCGCATCATCGTGGCCAGACGTCTGCGGTCGGAATAAGCCGCCACATCGGACGTGATGAACTTGGGCGCGGCGTTGAATTTTGCCTTGCTCATGTCTAGTCGTGCCACCTGCGCGGCTTTGTCGAGCGTGAGCGAGCGGGGTGGCACGGACGTTGTCTTTCCGCCAAAACCCAAAAAACCACCGCTCGTGGTCACGACCACCTCAACCAGGCGCGCATTGAGCAGGTCAGCGGTGATGAATTTGATTTTGCCCAGCCTGACATTCTGGAGGTTCCAAACTTCCAGACCGATGAGTTCGGTGACATCTTCCGTGGCGCGAAAGACATCCACATTGGCTGGCGCAGGCCCCCGGGCCTGCAGACAGAGAGATGAGGCGGCGAGGGCGATGGTGGTCAGTAGTGATTTAAGTTTCATAAAGTTGCTATCTTGTGCCTGAACGAAGCCCCGTGAGGTTGCGTCACTCATTACGGCGGCCACGCGGCATCTTGATGCAGATGATAGGCTCGGACACGTTGTTGAAGCCATGGGGTGAACACCCCATGGCACTCGGGAGGTGCGCGGGCCTATGCTCAACTCATGAAGACCCACAAGAAGGCGGCTTGAACCTGGCACCTCGTAAATCGGTCGGCCACCAACCCCAAACTCAGACATCCATGAACATCATCGTCATTCTTCTCATTCTCCTGCTGCTCGGTGGTGGTGGATATGGATTCCGTTCCGGCAACCACCTCTTGGGAGGCGGTGCAGGCCTCATTGTCATCATTCTCATCGTCCTGCTCGCCACCGGGCGGATTTAGTCTCCCTCCTCTTTCCTATTTTCGCAGCCAATCGTCCGCTCAACCCGCCCCTAAACCCCTCAAACCCATGAAATACACTCGTTCCTTGCTCTTCCTCCCGCTTCTCGCCGCTCTGTCCATCACCTCCTGTGTCGTCGATCCAGGTTATGCTGGCGGCGGCTACGGCAACAACTACCGCAGCGGTTACAACACTTACTCGACACTGCCCCCCAACTACTCTGGGTCCGCCTACTATCTCGGGGGTCGTTATTACTCCGGCGGGAATTATCAAACCGGCAGGTACAGCTACCAAGGCAGAACCTACACCAACCGGTACCAACACAACGGACAGTACTACTACGGCGGCTCTCACGCCCACTACCCGGGCGACGGTCACAACCATGGCCAGCAACGGAATGTTGTCAGTCCCTACGGTTCATCGAGGACGTCTTATCGCTCATTCTAATCATCCGCGATCAGCACCGGCGAAGGCGCTCAGGAAGTCCTGAGTGCCCACACCTGGGCGAAATGATGCGCCAGACGCAGTTTCTGCGCCACACGCACCGAGATGACAAACGGATACAGCGGCGCTTCACCGATGCTGTGGGAGATCTCGTTCAGCACCGTGGAAAGACACATCCAACGCTGCAGCCACGCCAGGAATTCACCATCCGTGATCCCGTTTTGTGGCAGCATCGCTGGCAGTGTGCCCGCCTCGCCCGGCAGCATCACCAGCGGCAGTGCGATGTGTTTCACATGAATGCCCAGGCTCTCGCAGGTCTCCAGACCGTCCACGATCTGCAAGTAGTGCGCCCACGTCTCCGCCCAGTCCTCCCACGGATGTGACGCCGCGTAACCGGTGATGAAGCTCTGCTCCCAACCTGCTTGAACGCCGCGTTGGTAGTGCGTGTTGAGCGCCGTGGAGTAGTCCAGCCATTCATCGCCAAAACGTTCCCGAAACGCCAGCCGCAGCGGATCATCCCAGTTGAGATCCGACAAACAGCGCTGCCAGAGATAGTGCGCGCTCTCATGGCGGAAGTGACCGAGCAACGTGCGGCTGTTCTCGCCCAGTTGCTGCCGGTTGATCTGTCGATACGTGTCATCCGCTTCTTCCAGGTTCACGGTGATCACACCATTGAGATGTCCCGTTGTCACGTTGGGGTTCGACAGCGTGCTCACAATGTCAAACGCCAGGCCCGCCTGCGCATTCACCGATTTTGACGGCAGCGTGATGCCCAGACGCAGCATGGTGTAAATGAGCCGCCGCTTCGCCATCTCCATGCGCCCCCACAGCATCAGATTTCGTCCCGTGCTCAGGTCCGGGATCGTACGGTTCATGCTGCAGGCCACACACAGCGTCTCTTTGACCTCCGCAGGCAGCGTCCAGTTGCACACGCCATGCTTCACGCCATTGGCGCAGCGCTTCATCTTCCCGCCGGGCCGCAGCCGCACCATCAATCCCTGCACCGGATCATAGCCCACATCTCCGCCGCACTTCAGGCATTTGGAACTGCCGAAGAAAAGCACATTGCCGCAGTCACAGGTGAATCGTTGCATGAAGAAGATAAAGCAGGAATAACGCCACTTTCCTGTCGCCGCGTTTCACCCGGATGTCATGCGATTGCGCGTCCTTTCAGCAGCGCGCGCGTCAACTGGAACGTCAATTAGACGCTGTATGACTTCAGCCGCGTTTTGCTTTTTGTAGCGGACACCTCACCTCGATCGAAAAACCTCGCTCATCAAACACTCGACCATCAGCGTTTTCAGACCGAGGCCCCGCGTCTTCACCTTTTCGTGGAGCTGGTCGATGATGAAGTCGTCGTTGAGCTCCATGGTGCGGCCGGTGGTGTAGGTGAGGAGCTGGCGGATGAGGTGGCGGGTGAAGTGATCGGCGCGGGTCTCGTGGATGATTTTTTTGAAGCTGGCGAAGTCCGCATACGTTTCGCCAGAGGTGAATTCGCCGGTGGTGTCGATCTTCGGAGCGTCTTTGGCTTTTTTCGGCTTCGGGTAGGTGCTGCGCCAGTGACCGATGGGGTCGAAGGTCTCCAGGCTGAAGCCGAGCGGGTCGATCTTGCGATGGCACTCGGCGCAGGCGGCGTCGGCGCGGTGTTTGGCGAGTCGGTCGCGGATGGTGGTGGCACCGCTGACATCGGGATCAATGGCGGGCACGACATCCGGCGGCGGGGGCGGCGGGATGCCGAGGATGTTTTCACTGACCCACACGCCGCGCGTGACGGGCGAGGTCTCGACGCCGTTGGCGCTGACGGTGAGCACGGCGGCCATGCCGAGCAGACCGCCGCGATGCGTGTTGCCTTTGAGGTTGACCTTCTTGAAGCCATCGGCGAGGCGCAGGGTCTTCGCCTCGGGCAGCTCGTAGAGTTTGGCGAGTTTCTTGTCCACGAAGGTGTGCTCGCAGTCGATGAACTGGGCGACGGAGCCGTTGTTCTTGAGCAGGTCGCGGAAAAAGAGCCGCGCCTCGGTCTTCATCGAGGTGGGCAGGTCCTCGGCATAGTAGGCGCGGTAGTTCTCACGCGGTGGTGGCATGCCGCCGAGGTCGCGGAGGTTCAGCCAACTGTCGAGGAAGCCGTTCACGAAGCCGCTGAGGCGTTCATCGGCGAGCATGCGTTCGATCTGCTTTTTTAGTTCGGCATCCTGCGTGAGTTTGCTGGACTTGGCTGAGGCGAGCAGCGCTTCATCGGGCGGTGTGGCCCAGAGGGCAAAGGAGAGGCGTGTGGTGAGATCGTGGGGCTTGAGAGCCTTCGCGGACTCGTCGGTGATCTCGCTTAGGTAGAGGAAGCTCGGAGAGCAAAGGATGAGCTTCACGGCATCGAGCGCGGCCTGTCGTGGCGAGGCCTTTTCAGCAATGCGCTTGTCATAAAGCACATGGATGGGCTGGCGATCCGCATCGGTGAGCGGTCGACGGTAGGCTTTCTCAGCGAAGGCATGAAGTTGATCGAGCGCACGAGTTTCCTGGAAGCCGTCCTTGCCGAAAACGGCCACTTCCTCGGCGCTGCCGGGCTTTTCGGGCACGGGGCCGTGGATCTTGATCTCGCTGATGCGGATGTGCGGGAGCTTGCCTTCCTTCAAGATGTGCGCACGACCGACGCCGGAGGAGCCGACATCGTCTTTGAACTCATCCTTGTAGCGTTTGTTGATCGTGACGACGGAGGCGCGGGATTCAAAGGGGCCGTTCGGGAAGATGAAGCGCGGTGTTTGCCCCGCTTCGAGCCACACGCGGAATTTGAACCAGGTGGGCGTGTTGTCCGGCACCACGGCGCTGGCGAGCAACGGCTCGATGGCCTGCGGGTAGTGGATGTGTCCTTTCGTGACATCGCCCGGCACGACGCCGAGGATGAAGGGCTCGGAGAAGTCGATGCCAAAGATGGCAGGGTCGTAATGCGTGTCGCGATGCAGCGCCGTGGCCTCGACTTCGAGGTCGTAGAGGCCGGAGACGGGCACGCCTTTGAGGAAGTCCTCGATGTGGCCGTAACCTCCCTGGCGCGTGTCGGTGTTCGGCTGCTCGTAGAGATTCAGGTAGCGGTAGTTGAAGGCGGATTTGTGTGAGCCGCTGAGTTCCTCGTATTGCACGAAGTGGCTGTTAAATTTCCAATCCTTCGGTTCCATCGCCGGTTTGCCGAGGCGTGTTTCGACGAGGCGGTTCGCGGACTGAAAGTATTGATCCACGAGGAAGCCGGAGGTCACCAGCGACTTGCCGATGGTGTCCATGTGCTCGGTGGTCTTCTCCTTCGGAAAATCCGCCGTGAGGCCCAGCGTGTCCACGCGGCGGCCAAACAGCACGGCGAGCGTGTTTTCATACTCGCGGCTGGAAAGGCGGCGCATCACCGTGCGGCTGCCCGTGGTCTGAAATTTCGCATGCGCCGCCACCGTGCCATCACGCAGCGCCCGGATCATCGCGATGCGCTCGTCGTCCTTCGGCTGATCTGCCTTCTTCGGCGGCATCTCCTTCAAAGTGAGCTGGTCGATGATGTCGCGTGCCTCAATGAGCTCGTTCACCGACTTCAGTGGCAGCGCGAACGCATCAAAAGCGCGGTCGCCCTTCTGCACATCCGCGTCATGGCACTCCAGGCAGTATTTGCCAAGGAACTGCTGCACGACCTTCGGTGGGGTATCGGCGGCGTGCGCAGATGATGCCGCGAAAACCGCTGACGTGAAGAGGAGGTTCTGAATGAGGTTCTTTGAGTTCAAGATCGAAAGCGTTTGAGCGTGTGGGCGGCCAGTTTAAAAACCGCTAATTGGACGCTGACATGACGCTAATGATCTGAATTCTGATTTCTGTTATCAGCGTCCCATTAGCGTCTAATCAGCGGTTAAAATCCTCCGTTCAAGCAAACCGCCCCGTGCTGCTGCCGAACGAATCGGTCTCCACACCCATCTTCTGCGCGATGTCCACGAAGAGGTTGCACAGCGGCACCTTGTTGATGCCTTCACGCGGCACTTCGCGGAATTCGCCGTGCTTGTAGCCGCCCCCAGCGAGGAGGATGGGCAGGTCGGAGTTCTTGTGTGAATTGCCATCGCCCATGCCGCTGCCGAAAAGCACCGTCGTCGAGTCGAGCAGCGTGCGCTCGCCGTCGTTCATCTTCGCGAGTCGGGCGACGAATTTGCCGTAGTGCTCGATCTGATACTTCTCCAGCGTGATGAGGTCCGCGATGGCTTCGGGGGCATTGCCGTGATGCGAGAGACCGTGCCAGTCTTTTTTGATGCCGAGATGCTGTGGCATGAAATCACCGCCGATCTCCAGCGTGGCGATGCGCGTGCTGTCCGACTGCAAGGCGAGCGCGATCATCTCATACAGCAGCGGCAGATCTTCCACGGCGTTGCGGTTCGCGGGCTTGTCGAAGGGCGCTTTCGGCTTCGGCTGATTCGTCCAGCGCTGACGCAGTTCCAAGCGCTTTTCCACATCACGGACGGAGGTGAGGTATTCGTCGAGCTTGTCCTTGTCCTCCTTGTTCACCTGCTTCGAGAGACGGTTCGCCTCATCCAATACGGAATCGAGGATGGAAGCCTGCACCTGGTTCTCCTCCGCCCGACGAGCCTGACGCTCCTTCGAGTCGGTGACGAAGAGTTTCTCGAACAACTCGGCTGGATTCGTGACTGGCGGCACACGCACGCCAGACTTCGTCCACGCGATCTGGCAACCGCCATGGATGCCGCCTTCCGAACCGACCGTGAGCGATGGAAACCGCGTCTCAAAGCCCACCTCGTCCGCGAGGAACTGGTCAATGGTCACATTCCCATCCGGCCGATTTTGCGCCTCAGAGTTCAGCACGCCCGAAAGGAACGAATGCACCGCGAAATGCCCGCCCTTCACGCCATGATCGAGACCGCGCAAAACCGTCATCTCGTCGCGAATATCCCAAACTGGCTCCAGCAGCGTCGTCTTCTCGTAGTTCCGGCCCTGCGTCGTGGGGAACAGGCTCTTCGTCTGGTAGCCGAGCAGGTTCCCAATCGCCACAAAGCGCCGTGCGCCCATTCCCGCACCTTTTGCCGCCTGGACGGAGCCGCCCACGGTCTTGGCCATGAGCGAGGACATTCCCGGCAGCGCGAGGGTGGAGCCGAGGGATGAAAGAAGAAAACGACGACGATTCATGAGGGGAATATGGGGACCGAGGGAACGAAGGGAAACCGCCATTTGTTGCAGCACACAACAGGCCAAAACCGCCCCGAACCTCCAACACTGGCGGGGACTGTTTAGACCTCGGGAAGACGGAGACAATGACTCTCGTCAGGCAATTCGTCCCTTCAACGGCACACGCGCATCCTTGGCCTTCGGATTCATCGCGGTGATGCTGTTGAGGAAGCTGATCGTGACTTGTTCGCCGTCGAACTTGCAGGTCAGCGTGTCGCTGTGCGGCGTTTCGTAGTAGCGCCAGGTCATGACGAGCGTGCTGTCATCCATCCACGTCGCGCTGGCGGCGATTTTGGAAGGCACGGCGCTCCTCGGCTTGCCACCGGAGATCAGACGTGGCGGCGTGCCGGGAAAGGCGGCTTCTCCACGAAGCCACGATTCGAGGCCGCACGTGATCGTGTGCTCATCGGCTTTGAACACGCATTGACCACCCTCAAATGCAAACGAGGCGGTTTTGAGGCCGAGATCGTTCGTTTCGAGTTTGTAGGACTTGTTCGTGATGTCCGGCAAGGTCTTGCGCCCCTTCGGCGGCGCGAGCAGGAGCGTTTTGAGTCTGCTCAAATCGGCTGCCTGCGGCGATTTGGCATCCAAAGCAGGCAGCAGATGGTTCCACACGAGATCGAGCTGGCCCTGCATGTTTTTGTTTTCGCTGGTCATCACGATCACCGCGTCCTGCTCGGGCAAAACGATGGTGAACTGGCCGAAGGCGCCGTCGCCACGAAACGCCTTGTTCTGGCAGCGCCAGAACTGATAGCCGTAGCCTTGCAGCCAGTCGTTCTTCGCCTTCGGGCGGTCTTTTTTGTCCTCGCCGGGCTGCTGGATGTGGAAACGCGTCGCTTCCTCGATCCACGCGGCGGGAAGAAGTTGCTTGTCGTTCCACTGGCCTTTCTGAAGCAGCAATTGACCAAATTTAGCGAGACCCTCGCTCTGAATGCTCAGCCCCCAGCCTCCTGTGTTGATGCCACGCGGGCAGGTCTCCCAGCGCATGCCGGAAATGCCCAGCGGTTCGAACAAACGCGGCGTGAGGTATTCGAGCACCGTCTTGCCTGTGACCTTCTGCACAATGGCGGAGCACATGTAAGTGGCCGCGCTGTTGTACATGAACTGCGCGCCCGGCTGGTGCGCGATGTTCTGCGCCAGAAACGTTCGCACCCAGTTCTCCTCTTTCACGCAGGTCTGCGTCGGCTCCTTTTCGTTACCCGTGGACATCGTGAGCAGATCCTTCACACGCATCGCCGCGAGGTTCTCACTGACCTTCGCGGGTAGATCATCCGGGAAAAACGACACCACCTTGTCTTCGACGCTCATCTTGCCTTCCGCGACGGCAAAACCGACCGCCGTCGAGGTGAAGCTCTTGCTCATCGAGTACATCGTATGCACCAGCTCCGGCCCATACGGTTCCCACCAGCCTTCCGCGATCACTTTGCCATGCCGCAGCATCATGAAGCTGTGCAGTTCGAACTTCTCACGCGCCACAGCATCCAGGAAATCGAGGATCGCTTTCGATGACACGCCTTCCGCTTCCGGCATGCTGCGTGCGAGCTTGGTGGCTGTCGCCTCGGCGAAGGTTTTGGGGATCCACAGGCTGAAGGACGCGAAACTGGCGTGCTTGAGGAATGAGCGGCGGGTTGGAGACATGATTGGATCCTAAACTGGAAATTCAGATTCCAACAAGCGCGCTTTCAAAAACCTGTGTTCGGAAACCAGCGGCTGAAGTAGTTCTCGTCCAATCGCGTGAGCGGGATCGTCAGTGGCTGTGGAATGCCGCTTTTTGCCCAGCGCAGCAGGTCATCGCGATGGCCGAGTTTGCCGAGGATGTCGAAGACGTTGCCGGGATAGTTGTCTGGCCAGCCTTTCATCACCTGCGGGTCCCAGATGGCAACGCCTGGATCGCCTTTAATGAGATAGGCGGCGACGTTTTTGCAGAGTTCTGTTGGCTTGCCGGTTTTCCAGGCGATGACCATCGGGTAGGCCTTCGTGTTCGTGCCTTTGGTGATGCGACGGTAGTAGTCCATGTCCACCTGGCCGGGAGTCTTGGTGAAGGAGGTGTGGTAGGCGAACCACGTTGTCGCGATGTCATCCACGAGGCCGCGCTGAATCCAGTTCGGCAGGTCGAGGCCCCAACGTTGGTTATCCGCTTCTTTGGCGAAGGTGCCGAGCGAGATCTTGTAGCGCTCTTTGCGGCCTTGTTTGGTCGCTGTTTCATCCAGGAGGGCACGCACCTCCATCAAGAAGTCCGTCATGATGGCTGCGCGCGTGGCATGGATGCGGGGATCGTCGTCCTCGACTGATTTGGCATCGGCGTTGTGCATCTTTTTGAAGCGCTCGCAAAACGCGTCCTCCCACAGCATGAGCGGCATGCCGCGATTGAAGACGAAGCCCACACCCTCTGGCTGTAGCTCCAACATCTCGCGGAAAATCTCGATCAACTGCTTCCGCACTTCGGGATTGGCGTAGCTCATGTAAAACGTCGGCGTACCGTCGCGGTCGATGCAGCGCCATTCGGGATGCTGGTAGAAGAATTTGCTGTTGAAGGTCTCCTCATATGGCATCGAGCCGACCCAGCCAGCGGGCCGCAGCATCACATGAAATTCCGCGCCCTGTGCCTTCGCGGCATCACGCGCGACTTTGAGCGGGTTGATGCCCTTCTTGAACAGCGCTTCCAGCGACTTCGTATAAACCATGTACGCACCAGTGGGGAAGTCGATGGTGCCTTCGCCTGGATAAGTGCCCACCTTGCTCGGATAGCACACCAGATCGCTGCCCGTGACCTGAAACCACCACTTGCCGATGTCTGTGCCTTCATAGCCACGAAACTCCTCTGCCAGCTCCTCCGCCGTCGTTGGTTTGAAGGGCCAGATCCAGCTATGACCGTCAAATGTGGCGATGGAGGTGCGATGCTTCGATTTCGTCTGGCTCGCCTTCACCTCCGCGTCGGTCATCGGCACCACTTTCACATAACAAACCGTCGCAGGCAGTCCCGGCATCGGCGCGATCTCGACGGACTGCCCCTTCAAATCCGCCACAGTGACAAAGCACTCTTGAATGACCGCGCGCCGGTTTTCCAGTAGCGCAAGATTGTTCGCCATACGTCGGAACACCGGCTCATCGCTCAGCTTCGCCTTGATGCCGTTCCCGCCGATGTTGAAGCCGCCCGAGGTCGTCGCGAGTCCGACATACACGCCATGCCAGCCGCGCTGTGTCAGCGGCAGCTTCACCACCGGCGGATTCGTGGCGCTGTAGATCGAGAGCGCTGTGCCTTTCATCTCCGCCGTGGTGAAGGGAATCATCTTCCACTTCCCTTTCTGGCGCTTTCCAGTGATGAGCGCCGCAGCCGGTTCCATCTTCGACAAATCCGTGAGCACCACGGCCTTTTCTAGCTGCGACAATCTGCGTGAGTCATTCTGGAGAAAATCCTCCTTCGTCTTTTCCTGCGCGTGGCAGGCCAGATGTGAGGCATAGGCAAGGAAGATGGATGCGCGAAGAAGTTTCATGGCATGGAAAGGCGTTCCATGAAACGACCTGAACACAGGTGTTCTTCTGTCGGGCTACGCAGCATGGCTGTGATGCGCGGCCTATTTCATGTGGAAGGTGTCGCTGGCGACGAGGGCGTGGATGAACTCACGCAAGGCGAAGTCTTTTTGCTGCGCCTGCTGCACGACACGAACGGCGAGGTCTTCGTCGGTGAAGCCGAAGGGTCTGCCGAGGGCGTATTCGATGAGGGCTTCAGTGAAGCCTCGGGCAAACTGATCGGACTTCGCGGTGATGAGGTCGCGCAGCTCGAAGTAGTCTTTGAAGGCGGGGCCGTGGTGGAAGGCGGCGGCGGGATTGACGGGCCAGGTTTTCTTGGGGCCGGTGCCGAGCTGGTAGCTGTCCTCGATGCGCCATTTGCCGGCGGCGTCGAAGTTTTCGAGACCGAAGCCGATGGGGTCGATCTTGCGGTGGCAGCTTGCGCATTGCGGCTCCTCCTGGTGCGCGGTCATGCGCTCGCGCACGGTGAGCACCTTGCCTTTGAGGCGGTCGAGCTGTGGGACATTCGGCGGCGCGGGCGGTGGCGGATCGTGGAGCAGCTTGCGCAGCACCCACGCGCCACGCTCCACGGGACTGGTGTGATCGCCATTGCTGCCCATGGCGAGTATGGCGGCCATGCCGAGCAGCCCGCCGCGTGGCGATCCGGCGGGCAGCGAGACCTTGCGAAACTCGTCGCCTGTGATGCCGTCGAGCCCGTAGTAGTCGGCGAGCAGGCCGTTGATGACGACGAAGTCGGATTTGAGCAGGCAGCGCAGGCTGAGATTCTCGCGCAGCAAAGTGGCGAGCGTTTGATACACTTCTTCTCGTGCGTGGGCCTTCGCGCTGTCGTCGAAGGCGCGATGCTTGCGGAAGTCGAACTGGAAGAAATCGAGCCGGTCGAGGCCGAGCCATTGATGCGCAAAGCCGCTGACAAACTCATCGGCCTTCTTACTGGCGATCATGCGGTCAACCTGCGCGGCGAGGACTTGGGGATTGGTGAGGTCGGCTTTGAGCAGTTCATCGTCTGGCGGTGCGCTCCAGAGGAAATAAGAGAGGCGCGAGGCGAGTTCGAGCGGAGTCAGTGCTTTTCGATTTTCATCTTTTATCCCCAATCTTTTACCAGCCTCTTCTTTTGGTAAAAGATTGCGGGTAAAAGATGGGGAGCCAGTTTCTTGAAGGTAGAGAAAGCCCGGTGAGGAGAGCACGACGCTGAATGACTCCTTCAGCGCGTCTTCGAGCGAATCACCTGCCTTGCCCCGCGTCACGGCGAGAAGCAGGAGCTTGTCAATGTATTCCGCGTCCGGCTTCTGGCCGCGAAAGGCGCGCGTGGCGAAGCGCTCGATCACCTCGCTCACTCCGGCGCGGTCCTGCGTGCGGGGAACAAACGATGTGACAACGCGGGGTGCTTCATGCGGCCCCTCGATCTCAAACCAGTCCACCCACACTGCCGGAACCGGACCGGTGCCGGTTTTGGCAAAGTGATCGTGGAACAGGCCCATCTCCGCCGTGCGCGAGTTCGGGCGCTTTTCACGCAGTGCGAACTCGCGGAAGCCATCGGCGCTCACATTCACGTCCAGCTCGATGATCTGCGGCTCATTCAGCGTGCCCGTGACCTGATGCGCGCTGACGACGGTGAAGGTGGTGACGTCCTTGGGGTCAGGCGTGCGCTGGCCGATCTCGATGAAGCGTCGCTCCTTCGGTGCCGCCTCGTTCGCCGACACTCTCATGCGCAGCGTGTAGCGCCCCGGCGGCCACTTCGCGTCAGCGGCCACATAGGTCTCGCGATACGCGAAGTAAAAGCCCAGCCACGCGCCGGTGTCGCGTGCGGGCAGCTTCATGTAGTCGGTGAAATATTGGAACTGGTAAATGTGCTCCAACTCCTGCACGCGCGCTGTTTCAGCATCACCCAGGCCGAAGGTCTGCGGCGCGGGCGCGCCCTTGATCACCTCCCACTTGTTGTTAAACAGCAGCCCCACGCGGCGTCCGTCAAAGGGGTTCATGGAGGGGATTTTCGTGCTCTCGCGCAGCTCGGCAGCGAGCTTCACATTCTCCGGCAGCTTCGCGGCTGCCTCCACGGCGGCCATCCAGCGCGCGTATTGCTCATGCCCTTCCTTGAGGCGCTTCAGGTTGTTGTTCATGCGCTGGTTGCCGAGCACTTCGGCCTCCGTGCGCGCGCGAAATGGCTCCTGCGCCACGGCGGGCGTCGCGCTGACCGGTCCTTCGATCTCCACCCAGTCGATCCAGATCGCAGGCACCGGGGCTTTCCCGGTCTTTTCCTTCGCATCGTAATAGCTGCGGATCTCCGCCTCGCGCGAATTGGGCCGCCGCTCGCGGAGGGCAAATTCACGCTTCCCCTGTGTGTTCACCTCCACATTCAGCTCGATCACTTGGGGTTGCGTCAATGTGCCTGTGATCTGATGAGCGCTGAGCACGGTGAAGGCACTGACGTCCTCGCCCCGCTGGCCGACCTCGATGAAGCGGCGCTCCTTCGGCACAGTCTCGTTCGCGGCGACGCGCATCCGCAGCGTATAGCGCCCGGCAGGCCACTTCGCGTCCGCTTCGACATAGGTCTCGCGATAGGCCTGGTAAAAGAGCAGCCACGCGCCCGTGTCGCGGCCCGGCAGCTTTTGATAATCGGCATAGTAGTCGAAGTGGCCCTTGTATTGCAGTTCCTCAAAGAACGCCGCCTGCGCGTCCTGAAACCCAAACTTCACCGGCGATGGCGCGCCGCTGATCTGGTCCCAGCCGTGATAGAACAGCATCGGCGTGGCATACGGCACACCGGAGGACGGACGGGGTTTCTCCGCGTCCTTCCGCAGCTTTTCGGCGATCGCCACATTCTCAGGTCGCTTCGCCGCAGCATCCACCTCCGTCGTCCAGCGCACATAGTTGTCGTGCTGCTCCTGGGTGCGTTTGAAGAGGCCGTCCATGCGCTGGTTGCCCATTTTCTCCGCCTCCGTGCGCGCTTTGAGCGGCTGCTTCGCGACGAGGGAACTGCTGCGTTCGAAATGCTCGTCCAGCGCGCGGCGGCCCAGCGCGAGATATTGCTCGATCTGGTCGCCCGACATGAAAAGCGACGCGCCCACCGTGTCGAAGCCGCCCGTGCCGCCATCCGCTGGCAGATCTCGCACATCGATCTCCACGCCCAGCAAATCGCGAATGGTGTTCTTGTATTCGCGCCGGTTCAGCCGCCGCATGACGATCTGCCCGCCCTGATCGCCGATGCCCTTGCGCGCAGTGACCATCGTGCCTGCGAGAGCGTCGAGGAACTCCGTCTTCGCACTCGCCTCCGGCTGCTTCTCGTCCTCCGGCGGCATCTCGCCAGAGTTCAGTTGGTTGAGAATCTTCTGCCAGCGGTCCGCGTTCTCCACCGACTCGATGGCGAACGAAATGTCATCCAACCGCAGCTTGCCCTTCTGCTTCTCCGCGTTGTGGCACTCGACGCAGTAGTCTTTGAAAAACGCCCGGTGTTTTTCATCGAGCTGCGCATGCGGAGGTTCGGCGGCAGAGGAAGAGAATAGCGGGCAGACAAGCAGACTGACGGAGAGGAGTCTGACTTTTTGCTGGTAAAAGATTGGGGGTAAAAGATTCAGAAGGGCTTTCCCATCTTTTACCCCCAATCTTTTACCAGCTAATCCAATATGTGATAGCAGTCGGGACATGTTGGTTAAGTCAGAGTGACGAATTGAACGGTGGTCTGCGTGATGTTGACCCAATGAATCGTTTGCAGCGAAGTATGCCGAAGGAGTCTCCTTGCCTGGCTCTCAAACTCATCAAGCCGTTCCTGCAAGGCGGTGAACTTAAAAGCCACGTTGGGAGCTAACAAACGCATCCGCTGGTCTGCGAGATGACCCTTGTTACCAATAACCGGCACAGGAACGAGCACCTTGTCATCGCCGCCGAGAAAGTGCGTCAATGCCTCTTCATACAAACTCGTCTCCAGACCTGCTCCCCAGTCAGCGATGAGCGGCATGAGGATGTCGCGCAGTGCGCTGGCTCCGGCGGATTGTGGCAGCCAGCGTCGATCCACGACTTGAGGATTTCTGAGGTCGGCCAATCTGGCGGGGCAGTTCACAAACTCATGTCCCACGGATTCGGGGCGCATGTTGATCACTTTGCCGTGGGCTAGATCCAGAAGCAGGAGGTAGTTGAGAGTCTGTCCACGATGGCGGGGATGAATGGCGTCTGCCGCCTTGAATTCAAACAGGCCGCTGCTGTTGATCAGAACGTCCACATAGTAGGTCTTGGAAAAAGTGCCGTGAGTGACGATGACCTCCAACTCGAGCACAACTCCACTCATGCGATCAGCAAGCTCCTTCTTGTAAACAACCTCATCGAAAAAGCGGCCAAAATCATTGTGAATGTCGAAGACGTGCCCCATCACCTCGCTCGCAAGGAGCTTGAACTCTTGCTGCGAGATGCGCTTCGTGACGATGGGGCAATGAATCGGCATGGCAGGCGATGGCTGGTAAAAGATGAAAATGGCTTCTTGAATTTTTTACCCCCAATCTTTTACCAGCAGGTTGAGTCAAATCATGAGCGCCTTCACCACGCCCGAACTGTCGCCGTGGCGCTCGGCTTCGATGCCGAGGCCGTGCAGCATGGTTAGCCAGGCATTGCACAAAGGCGTGTTGCGCGGCAGGACGAGGTGCTGGCCCAATTTCAGGCGCGCACCTCCTCCGGCGAGGATGGTGGGGCAGTTGTCGAGGTAATGGCTCGTGCGGATGTTGCTGCCGTAGGCGAGCGCAGTGTGATCGAAGAGGCTCGTGCCGTCGGGTTCCTTCACCGCCTTCAACTTGTCGAGCAGGCCGGCGAGCAGTTCGCTTTGCGTCACGTCGCGGCGTTGCGATGCCTCCAGGCGGTCGCCGGTGGTGTAGTGGCTCATGTCGTGTGGCGCGATTTTTAGCCCCAGACTGTTGATCAGCGTGCCGACCGGCTGCCGGTAGGTGATGACACGCGTGGCGTCGGTCTGGAGCGCGGCGACGATGAGGTCATACATGAGCTTGATCTCATCGCGTCCGGCGAGACCTGGCTTCGGTTCGTCGAACGGCGCTTTTTGTTTCGGCACGTTGAGCCATTGCTCGTCCTTGGACAGACGCGTCTCGATGTCGCGCACGCCCTGGAAGTATTCGTCGAGCTTGTCGGTGTCGGCCTTGCTCAGGCCGCGCTGCACTCGCTTCGCATCGGTCCTCACGGCGTCGAGCACGCTGCGCTTTTGCGCGAGCATTGCCTGTCGTTGTGCGAGGGGCATCGCGTCATCCGAGAACAGGCGATGATAGGCAAGCACGGGGTTGTCCATGCCCGCGAGCGGCTTGCCACGCTGATCCCAGGCCAGCGAGAGGCCGGGGCCGTGACCGTTGTTCGTGGCATCCGGGCTGCCGAGCTGGATGGAGGTGAAGCGCGTGTCTTTTCCGAGTGCCGCCGCTGCGACCTGATCGGCGGAGATGCTGTTATGAAAGCTCTGTCCCGGCTCCGCATAGCGATTCGCGCCCGTGAGCCAGAACGTGCTGCCCCAATGTGCCTCGTTCGCGAATTTGTTCGTCAACCCCTGCACGACGGTGAAGTCCGACTGATGTCGCGCGAGCGGTGCAAGCCCCGGCGGCAGTTTGTATTGCGCACCAGTCACCTTAGCATCTGGATACCACGACTCCTCCGTCACGCCCCAGCCAAAGCCGAGAAACACCACACGCTTTGGTCTCGCCACAACCGCTGCTGCGGACGCAAAGCGGCGAAAGCCGATGGACTCCAGCGCGGGCAACGCGATGACCGTGCCAGCGGCGCGGAGGAAGTGGCGGCGGGTGAGCGGGTTCGTCTTCATGGTTGTCGTTACCTACTGGATAAAGATGAACTGCTGCGAGTTCAGCAACGCATAGACCAGGTCTTGGATCGTGTTCAAGCCATGCGACTGCGCTTTTGCCCAGGCGGCCATTTCCTCGGCGGTGGGCTTGCGTGAGAGAAGGGCGAGATAGACGGCTTCGATCTTGTCGTCGGGATAGCGGGCTTGCTTCACGGCGAGCATGACCTGCGACCATGAGTTCAGGATGTTGGGCAGCATCTGGCCGTTCATTAACACGAGTGCCTGCGGCACGCTGGCGTCGTGGTTGGCGTTCTCGACGAACTCGCGGTCGCTCTGGCCGAACTCGCGTAATGCGTGTCCGGCAGGCGCGGGGCTGTCGATCTCAGCGGCGCGGGGCCAAAGGCGCATCATGGACTGGCGATGTTTGAGATAGATGGCGTGCTGGGCAGGTGGGATGCCGACACGCGCGGCATCGGCGAGGAAAAGCTGCGTTTGCGCGGCAGTTTCGGCGCTGCGGTCAGGTGGCTGGTAGCCGGGGACTTCGATGCCCTTGTAGCTCTCGCCGGTTTGCTTGCTTTGAGCCGAGAGTTTCATCACGGCGGGGATGTAGATTTGTTCGTCGGCGGTTTGGATCGCTGCTTTGCGCAAGACACCGAGTTCACCCGCCAGTGCCTTCACCGTTGCCTTGTCCTCGCGCTTTTGCGCCTCGGCGATGCCTTGTTGCAGCACTTTGAACTGCGCCGCGTTCTTGCGGAAAACCTCACTGGTGATGTCGGCGCGCTGGAGCAGCTCGGCAGGCGTGAGATGTTCCAGCGCCTCACCGAGCTTGCGCGCATTCGCGAGAAATGTGTCCGTCGCCTCGCGCAGCGGCACATTCGGCAGGTCGGGTGCGGTGTGGATGAGCGTGGTGAAGCTGTCCCACATCTGCTCCGGCGTCATGCGGCGCAGCAGCGGGCCGGTGAAGTGATAAACCTCGCCCAGGGCGAGTTCCGTGCGCGTGACTTCGCGTTGATAAGCCTGCGTGTTGCACAGCACGCGCAGGAAGGCCTTCACATCATAACGCTGCGCAATCATGAGCCGCCGCAGATGCTCCATGAGCGCTGGATTCGCCGCCACGGTCGTGTCCATGATCTCATCCGCCGGTTCGATGAGGCCGATGCCGAAGAGCTTCCTCCACAAACGATTCGCGATGACCACGGTGAAGCGCGGATGCTCCGGCGAGGTCATCCATGCAGCGAATGACTCCAGCGGATTGCCCTTCGGATCATACTCAGCGGGCGCTCCCATGAGCGTGGCGGCTTTCACCAGCGACTTCGGCTTGGCGTCGTCGTATTGGTAATCATGCGGCAGGCGGAGCTGCTGCGGATTGCGACTGACCCAGGCGTGCTTGATCGGCACGATCATCTCATTGAAGGCCTGCCGCAGATGGATCTCGTCGTCCATTGATGTGCCGTTCTTCTCGCGGCGTTCCTTTTGCAGCGCGAGCATCCCGAAGAACGAAGGGCTGTAGATGCCCATCACCGTCTGCACGCCGTAAGTATAGGCCGCCATCTGGTGAAACTGCATCTGCGTCCATTTGTCGAAGGGATGATTGTGACACTGCGCGCACTCAATGCGCGTGCCGGTGAAGATGCGCATGGTGAGGGAAAGGTTGTCCAACGGCATGCCGCGATCCCGCTGGTAATAGCCCACCGCACCGTTCTCCCACACCTTGCCCTGCGCGCTGACCAGCTCGCGCACGAGCTGGTCATACGGCTTGTTCGTCCGCACGCTGTCTTTGATGAACTCCGCATACGCCATGCCCGTGACGCGGCCCGCATCGCCATTGTAAGTGCCCTTGCTCAGCACCCGCAGCAGATCCGCATAGAAGTGAAACTGATGCATCGTGAAGCCCTCGCTCGCGAGCAACTGGTCGATGAGTTTTGCGCGCTTGTCTTTGTCCGTGGCGCTCAGAAACGAAACCGTCTCCTGATGCGTCGGGATGCGCCCCACGAGATCAAGATGGATGCGGCGGACGAAGATTTCGTCACTCGCGGGTGCGTTGCCTTTCAGTGAATGCTTCTGCCAATCCTGGGCGAGCAGCGTGTCGATCTGCCGTGCGGCGATGCGCGTGTCCGGCTCCGCCGCGTGAGCGCTTCCGATGAAGAGCAGGAGCAAGAGAGTGAAGCGTTTCATGGGGGAAGGAGGATTTGTTTCAGAATAAGCAGCTCCTTCTGCCTTTGTTGCATAGCTTGTGACATCGCATTGTCCCTTGCATAACCCGGCGATTGATGATTCAGACCGAATGAATCGAGCGGGACATCATCAGCCGCAGGCGGCTAGCTGAAACCTGACGTCACCGCACATTGACCTCAATGGGCAGACAGTGGTTCACGATGTAGCTGCCACGGTCGTCGTCCCGTTTCGCTGGCTGCGTGCGGCCTTCCGAGTCCGTCGCGCGAGCCATGAGCGTTGCCTTTCCTGGTTTGAACGGCACCTGCCAATCATATTCCCACAGCCGCCAGGCGTTGCGGACCGGCTCTCTGAGCAGGCGCGCGTCATCCCACGTCGCGCCGCCATCCGTGCTGATTTCCACCTTCGTAATCTCAGCCTCGGTGGTCCACGCGGCACCCGTGACTTGATACATCTCCCCGGCGCGCACGGCGTCGGCAAATCCGGGCCGCGCGATTTGCGCCTTCACTTGCATCTCGGTGATGGGAATGAGTGTCGGCGCGCTTGTGCCGCGTTCCCAGTATGCGTAGTCGATGGTCTGATAGTAACCGTTGAACGGCTTGTCGCTGGCAATGATCCGCGTCAGCCATTTGACCGAGGCCATGCCATACCAGCCGGGCACAATCACACGCAGCGGCGCGCCATGCGCGGGCGTCAGCTCCTCACCGTTCATTTTGAAAGCGAGCAGCACATCGTCCTTTGCCTTCTTCAACGGCATGCTGCGCGTGTAATGAATCTTGCCCGCAGGTCCAGGCGGCTCCTTGATCTCGCCCTCGTCAGCACCCTCAAAGATCGCTTCGGAGGCGGAGGCCTTCACGCCAGCGAGCCGCAGCACGTCGGCGAGCCGTACTCCGGTCCACTCCGCGTTGCTGACCGCGCCGCGCTCCCACTGCGCGCCTTTGGCCTGGGGCGTGAGGAATGCGCGTCCATTGCCCGCGCATTCCAGCGTCACGGGAATCGTGTGCGGCTCCATCTCCCTCAGTTCATCATAGGTCAGTTCAAACGGCGTCTCGACCTCGCCCTCGATCTTCAAACGCCATGTCTTCATGTCGATGTCCGGGATTGCAAAGTGGCTGCGCACAAAAAACAGCTCCACTGGCGTGATGAATCCGTCGAGCGAGCCGAACGGCATCTCGAGATTCAACGGCTCCATCTCGCGCACGATCATGCCTCCCGGCGAGAATGCATGGGCAGTCGGAGTCGTCATGGCATCAGAGGATGGTAAAGCGTTCCATCGCGTAGAGTGCGATGATCATGATCAGCGCGAAGGCGGGCACGAACACGCCACGCGGGATGTGCAGCAGATCGGGCAGCATGACTTTGCCTTTGTCGCCCCACGTTTCGACCGTGCGCTTCAACCACGCAGACATTTCGGCAAACAGGTAGGAGCCGGCAATCAAACCAGCCATGCCGAAGAGCACGTCCCAGCTCCCTTGTCCAAGCGCCGCCGTGCCGGTGCCGGGGCAGTAGGCGATGAGCGCAAAGCCAATACCAAACAACGCGCCGCCGATGATCTGCGCGCCGATCCTAGTCGGATGAATGTCCAGATTCACCTTGGCAAAATGATGCAGCGTGAACACGCCGATCATTCCCACGACGACGGCGGTCATCATGACCTTGGCGACGGTAAAGTCTTGGAGCAGGAGCTGGCCGATGAGGACGTTGTATTTGCCGACGCCGCCTTTTTGCAAAAGGAAACCGAAGGCGGTGCCGAAGATGATCGCGGCCACAAGCTTCTTGCCTGCGGGCACCCCCGGAGGCGGCGCGCTGGATTCCTTCACTGCTTTGCCGGGATCGATCATAACGTGGTGTAGAGGAGCATGGCGGTGGCAATGCCACCGACGAACATGAAGATGACCGTGAGCCACGAGCCGGCATTAAGCTGGAACGTGCCGCTGATGCCGTGACCACTGGTGCAACCGCCCGCAAGCCGCGAGCCAAAGGCCATCAGCACACCGCCGATGAAGCCGACGATCCCCCGCAACGCGATGCTGTCGCCGAAGCGATCCACCCACATCGGGTGCAGCCATTCATTGCGAATCTCATCGCCAGTCCACGCCGAGATGAAGCCCCCGAGAATGGTGCAGGTGACGAACACGAAGCCGTAGTCCACCGCTGGCGGATTGGTCTGGTAATACTTCAGCGACTCCGTGTGCTTGCGCGCGACGCTCTTGCCGATGAGGCCCGCGACCATCGCGTAAAATGACGACGCACCGATGGGTTTGTCGGCGAAGTAGAACGTCAGCCACGACAACACGCCGATGCCCGCGCCGACGAGATAAGGCGACCACGCGCCACCGTCATAGTCCGTGGCGTTCACGCCAAAGTCCGCCGCGCTCGCAAGCGATGGCAGCAACAACAAAATGGTCAGAAAGTTCTTCATTCGCTTTTTCCTTCGATTGGAAATCCCGCCTTCTTCCACGCCTGCCAGCTTCCGGGCACGTTGCAGACGCAGCCAAAACCTTCCTGCTTGAGAATGCTCGTGCCGATGCTCGCGCGATAGCCGCTGTCGCAATACACCGCGACTGGCTTTTCCTTGTCGAGCGCGACGGACTGCTTGCGTAGTTCCGGCAGGAACATGTGAACTGCTCCCGGCACGTGGCCTTTCTGCCATTCGTCAGGCGAACGCACGTCCACGATCTGCAAGCCCGTTCCGGCGTCCTTGATTTCATGCACGGTCATCTGGCCGACGTCCTCCAGCGGCAGTCCGGCATTGTCCCATGCCGTCATCCCGCCGACGAGATAGCCCGCGAACTTGTTGTAACCGGTGCGGATGAAGAGCTTCACCACCTCATCCACTTTGCTGTCGCTATCGAGCACGAGGAGGATCGGCTTGTCCGGTTCGAGCAACCAGCCCGCCCAGATCGAGAGCATGGGCGTGGCACCAATGCTCAGCGCGCCCCTGATGTGACCGCCGCCGAAAGCCAGCATCAGCCGCGTATCCACGAGCACCCCCGCTTTCTTCTCCACCGCCTCGTTGAAGGTCTTTGCCGGCAGGCCTGGCACACGCGGCAGATTGCCGAGCACCTCCGGCCCTTTGGCGTTCAGCTTCTTCATCAGCGGGTAATACTTCGGCACCGGCGGCGCGCTGCTCAGGGCATGTTCCTTGAACTTCTCGAAGTCAGTGAACTGGAGGTAAGGATTGAACTTCCGCTCGTAGCCTATGGTGCTCTCCAGCCGGTCGCCGATGTCCGCGCCGCACGGTGAGCCGTGGGCATGCGCGGGGTGAATCACGACGCTGTCAGGCAGCGCGATAAAATACCCGCGCAGTGTTTCAAACAGCTTCTTGGTGAGTTCCTCGGTCTCGCTGGAACCGAGCAGATCGGGCCGGCCCGCCGAATTGACAAACAGCGAATCACCCGTCAGCACGCCCCATGGAGTCTCGGGGTGATCTTTCTCGGCCAGCTCGTAGCTCACATGCTCGGGCGTGTGTCCTGGCGTGTGGCGCACCGTGACGATCGACTTGCCGAGTGTAAACTTGTCACCAGCCTTCAACTTTTCGTGATCAAAGCCATAGCGCGCATCGCCTTCATGGCTGCAAAACACTTTGGCCGACTCGACACGAGCACACAGCTCCAGCGCACCGCTCACCAGATCCGCATGAATGTGCGTCTCGAAGATGTGGGTGATGGAAACCTTCTTCTCGCGCGCCAAGGTGACGTATTTGTCCACGTCTGGAGTCGGGTCGAAAACGGCGGCAACGCCGTCGCTGTCATCGCCGAGGAGATAAGAAAGCTCCGCGATGCCTTCGGTTTGGATGCGTTCAAAGACAAGTGCCATGGAGTTTTGGGTTTTGGTTAAAGGTTGGCATCTAGTTTTCGGGGATAAATGCGCTCGATCATCGCGAGAGCGATGACGATAAGAGCCACCAGTGCTCCCACCCATAGCCACGGCGAGGTGCCGCTGAGTTGTGGCAGCGTCACTTTTCCATAGTCCACCATTGCTTTGATCATCGGCAGCAACGCCGGAAACGCCGCGACATAGACGCCCGCGCCAATGAACATCCCGAACACGCCGACCATCGCATCGCGCCGGCCTTCGCCGCACGCCGCGACGCTCGTGCCGGGACAAAGCCCGAAGATCGCGAGGCCAGTGCCGAACAACACTCCGCCGACGATCACACGCGCCAGCGAAGCGGTTTGAATGTGAATCTCCGCCAAGCCCATCGCCACCAGCGCATGCACGCCGACGGTGCCCACCGCGATGGCCGTCGCCATGATCTTCACCACTGTGAAATCCTTGAGCAGAAACTGCCCCATGAGCTTTTGAAATTTGGCGACCTGCCCCTTTTGCAGCAGCACGCCGAAGAGGATGCCGGTGACAAGACCGAGCACGAGTTTGAGCGGCTCATCAAACATGGCTCCGGCCCTCCTTCCCGTAGATCAGGAACGCCACGGCCATGCCCGCCAAACCCATGACTGGCGCAAATATCCAGCTCGAAAGCGCGAGTTGCAGGATGCCGCTGATCGCATGGCCGCTGGTGCAGCCCTGCGCGATGCGCGCACCGAGCATCATGATCAGCCCGCCGAGAAAAGCCCCGGCATAGCGTTTGCCTGGCGAATACCCGAAGCGCCATCGCCAGAGCGGCGGCACCTTCTCCTCCGGTGCCCGATCTCCCGACATCTTCGCGCTGGCGTAAGCCCCGATGAACACACCGAGCACCAGCATCCATTCCCAGTCGATCTTCGGCACCTTGCCGTCCTTCGCCTTCGCCTCAAGATAGGGCTGCGCTATATGTGGGGCGACCTCCTGCTCGGTGAGCGCGGCACTGTATTCAAAGGCCGTGGTGATGCCGATAGGCTTGTCCACCGTGGCGAACGTCAGCCAGTTCAACACCCCAATGCCCGCGCCGACGAGATACGGCGACCAGACTTTCATGCGGAGTGGATTCATAGGTTTGTGGGTTCATGAACATGCACGTTCGCAGATGCTCATGCGATTGGCCGCCTCCTTGCAGGAGAGTGCGTTGATTTGCTGTCCCGAGGTTGAGCCGGAAGACATTACGACACCATGGGGTCTTCACCCCAAACAGCATCCTCACAAGGTCTCCGCGCCTGCGCTGCTCATTCGATTAGCAGCTCTCACTTCACGATCAATGGTGGCAGCGACGTGAACTTCCCGCCTCCCGGATTTGGCACGGGACGCGGCGGAATCTTGAACTCGGCGGGATTGGCTCCCGCAGAGTCCTTTCACGGCTTCGCCGCCAACGACGCTCAGATTAGCTCCTCCTCATTGCGCACAAAGATGTGCTGGTTGGCATACGCGGGCGGTGCTGAGCAGCAGGAGCAAGATGACGAGTCGATCTACGGCTTGTCTCCGCATTCCGTGAATCTCAAAAATGGAGCACATCATCTTTTCGTTCACCGGGACCTCTAATCCGTTTTGCCAAAGACGATGGGCTTCGCGGTGCCCATGCCCGACGGGAACTCGGGTGTCACGGGCAGGCCAACGGTCTTCACGGGGTTCTGCGCATCACGGAAGTCGAGCTTCAGCGTCTCCTCGCCTTTGCGGAGATAGACGATGCCGCTGTCCGCATCGGATCGGATGAACGGCGAATCATTGACCCGCGAAGGCCTGAGATTGACGGGCTCGCCATTCACCGTGCCAGGTTTCAACGGGCCTTCGTGAATGATCGTCGCGAAGGTCAATACGCCGCCTTTCCAGCCAATGGGCTGGGCGACCAAAGAGCGCTTGAAGGCAGCGAAGTCGTTGCCGTAATCGGCCGCATCGCTGGCCACAGAGATGATCGGCGTGTCGGCTGAAGTCGGCGTGACATAGCTCTTCTCTTTGACACTGAAAGTCGCGCTGTGCTGCCATGGTCTCGACCACTTGTAGCCGCCTTCCACGATCCTGATGGCGGCATAGGCGCCGCCGGATCGAACGAATATCCATCCTCCCTCTTCCTCCACGGCATCCAGCACGCTGCTGAGATAGATCCACAGGAGCGTATCGGTGCCCTTGTCGATCACCGGTCCCCATTTCATGGTCACCATCACGTTGCGATCCTGGATGGTCTTGAAGGGGTTGCTGATATAGCCGCCCTTCGTCACACCGCTTTTGCCGTCCATGCCGATGCACGCCATGGGATCGTTGGCGAAGACAAGGCCCTGCCAGCGCTGGGCGCGATACGGGCCGGTTTTGGCGGTGGTGTCCATGCCGTGCGAACCCATGATGTAGTGCGCGGTGCCGAATCCATTTCGCACCATCAGGTTGTCTCTGTCCATCGTTCGCCATTTCGATCCCGTGTCTGAGGTTCCGGGGGCCACGGCTCCAGGAGCGGTTTTGGCAAAGGAATAGACGCCGCGATTCTTAAACTCTTTGGCCAGCGCGACGATGGCCGGGGCCGGGTAGTAATCACTCGTGGCCAGCTGGTAGTTGGAGAGGTCGAAGGACGCGCCTGGCGAATCGAACAGAAGATCGTAAACACGGTCGCGAAAGCTTTCGTCCTTGGTGCGCGTCTTCGCGCCGCCGCGCTGAACGCCCAGCGTCTCCTCGGCGATGTTCGCGAATACCAAATCGAGAAACATATCCGCCTTCCGTCGCAACACGGTGTCCCCGGCAAAATCGCGGAGGTTGAGCAAGGCCTCGATGGTGTAGTTCTGATAACTCGAACCCCCGTCCTCCATGAACTGGCCGCGCCGAACTCGCGAGTCGATCCACTGACTCCAATACGCGAGGCGAGACGCATACTGCTCCCGCAGCGTCGAGCCGTCATCGTATTTCAAATCGGCATAAGCCGGGATGTCTTTGAGGAACTGGGCAACGAGAAAATCGGAAACCTTGCTCGTCACATGGTGATTCTCGGAGCCGTCCATGTCCCACACGCCGCGCTTTGCCTCGGCGAGTTTGCTGTTCGCCTTGGCGCAATCCCAGAGCGTCTTCTCCAGGTTCGCCTGCGCCTTGGCCGAAAGCCGGCCTTTCATGGTGCCCGTGCGATCATTGAAGAGCGCGTAGAGTCTCACATACGGCAGGGAGAAGAGGCTGAAACCAAACTTGTCGCTCGGCTGATACTTGAACCCGTCAGCCTCAAGGTAGCCGTTGATGCGATCCACCTGCTGCCCAAGCGTCAGCCCCGCGATCCCAAAGCGCACCCACAGAACCGGATTCGCCTCCGGCGTGGGCTTCTTGTCCGACTCCAACAGCGCCACCAGTGCCCGATGCAGGCGCTCGAGATAATCGGCAGGCAAAGCCTTCATGTGCGCGGGCGGCCATGCGGCATTGCGCGCCGACTTCGCATCCTCGGCAGCATGCAGAGCGGCCCCAGATGCGAGCAGCAGGGCGGTGAGGAGTGTGAGTGTGGATTTCATGGTTGGGCGCTGGCAGCACCTCTCTCAACGCAGCCGACGGCTTGCCTTTGCAGGCCATCTTGCTGTGTGCGCGCCATCAGCAAGATGACGACGCTATGAACCGCTCCAGGGAAAGCCTCCAGCAGACTCAAGGATGCGCACTTATCTGTGTTTCGCCCTTCACCTGTATTTCACGGCTTTGCCGCCAATGACGCGCAGATCAGTTCCTCCTCATTGCGCGCAAAGATGTGCTGGTTGGCATACGCGGGCGGCGGCCACACGACTTTCCTGCCGCCGAACGCGCAGGTCGGATTGATGACGTGAACGCGGCTGAGTTCCTCATAGCCTTTCGGTGTCAGGCGCGCGCGGATCAGATTGCCCTCGTCAGTGAAGATCAGGACGGAGTGGCCATTGGGAGTCAGATGAATGATCGATCCCGAGCTTTTGACCGTCACCTTGTCAGTCTCCCAGACTTGGTTGCCGGTGCGTGCTTCGAGGCAGACCAGCTTGCCCGGCATTTTGCCGCTGAACACATGATCGCCGAGAATCAATGGGATGGAAGTCTGGCTCAGGATTCGCTTCGTCCCGTTTTTCGACTCCGGCCAGAGCGCCGATGCGGCGGGCTTGGCAGGATCGAGTTGAAACATCAAACCGCTAAAGAGCAGCAGGTCGCCTTTGAGCACCGGCGTGGGCACGGTGGCAAGTGTTCCGGGCGTGTTGAGTTCCTCCCGCCACCACGTCTTGCCGTTGACGGGATTCAAGGACGTGACCGCATCCGGTGTCCACACGATGAGCTGTCTTTGACCTCCGGCGCTGATGACGATGGGCGAGCTGTAAGTCCATTTGTCATCCAGCGCGCGCCAGACTTCGTTGCCGGTGTTCTTGTCGAGCGCCACGACACACGCACTCGGTTTGCCGCCGATGACCAAAATGATGAGGTCGCCTTCGATCAACGGGCTCGGCGTGGTGCCCGAGAACTCCGCCAGCCCGTAGTCCGCAGTCAGATTTCGTTTCCACAGCACCTCGCCCTTGACCGCATCGAGGCAATGAAGATGGCCGGTGATGCCGAGAGCAAACAGTTTGCCCGCCTCGACAATGGGTGTGGAACCAGGTCCTTGCGGTGGATTGAAGGCGTTGTCGGGATAGCTCACGTCATAAAGATGCGTCCAGAGAATCTGCCCCGTCTTCTCGTCCCAGCAACGCACACGCTCCTGTGCCTTCGGCTTTTGCAGAGCCGAGTCAGCAAGGTAAACACGACCCTGCGCCACCACCGGACTCGAGAATCCACCTCCAGCCGCTGCACGCCAGCGCACCGCCAATCCCTCCGGCGGAAAGGTCTGCATGATGCCCGTTTCATTCCACACCGCATCACGATTCATTCCGCGAAACTGCGGCCAGTCGTCTGCATTCGCCATCAAGGTCGTGATGATCGCGATGACAAGACAAGTTGCTCGCAGGGTTGGGATGACGCGTTGCATGATCGTGGTTATTCCAATCGAACCATCAAGAAACAGGACCGGGCATCGTATCCTTGCAGTCAACCCGTAGCGAACACCTGATCCCTGCATGAACACGCCGCTTTTTATCCATGTTGTCTGCATCATCGCCGTTGCTTTGGCGACACCTTCGCTGGCTCAGCGCAGCGAGATCGTCATCCCCGCCGCAAAGCTGGCAACTGCGGAGCAAATGGCCGATGCGCCGACGCCGGGCAAGTGGTGGCTCAATCGCAATGCGAAGGAATGGGGCGCGCCGGAGGGCGCGATCCTCATGGCGGGCGAGCCGAGCGAGAAGCCGCACAACCCGGACAGCCTCTGGCAGGTGATCCCGATGTATCGCTTCACGCCGAAGCGCGTGCCGGAGCTGGTCGTCGATCCGAAGGTGAAGGGCTGGTATCGCATCTACGCCGGCCTGTATTACGACACCATCGAGGTCTGGAGCCTGCCGCACCTCTTCGGGAAAATTTCCGGCGAGAAGTTCCCCGAGTTTTTGCAGGCGCCGCGCGTCACGACCGGCCGCGTGGGCGAGGCGTATTGGAAAGCCGCGGACCTCACGGGGAAGAAGATCCACATTCTCCAGCCGCCCGCGCCGATGCAGCATCCGGGCGCGGGCTGGATGGGCGGCATCTCGCACCTGCGCCTCGTGCCGATGAGCGAGCAGGAAGTCGCCGCGGCAAAGCACGAGATCGAATTGCCGCCGCCTGATCAGAGGCTGTTCGCGATGCTCGACACGGTGGACGAAATCTTTTGGAACGGCACCGTGGAGAGCGAGGAAGACATTCACGCGATCATCTGGCGGCACCAGCAGGCGGGCTTTGGGCGCATTTACTGGCGCACGTTCGGCACGTGCCTGGACAACTCGCTCGCCGTGCCCGCCGCCGCGCCGCGCTGGAGCGAGCAAGACGAAGCGGACTTCAAGAAGAAGAACAACAACTGCCTGGGCGGATGGAACGAATTCTTCGGCCTCGCGAAACGCTTCGATCCGCTGAAGGTCGCCGTCGATTACGGTCGCACGATCGGCACGGACGTTCACGCGATGGTGCGGATGACCAATTTCAACCGCCCGCCGTATGCGAACTTCTGGCACGACCATCCCGAGTTCCGCGCGCAGATGCTCGCGTATAAAAAGAACGAGGCCGGTAAACGCATTCCCACACTGCCCTACACGCTCAGGCCCTACCAGCGCGTGCTGAGCTTCGCGTATCCCGAGGTGCGCACGTTTTACGTCAGCTTTATGAAGCAGATCGCCTCGACCGGCACGAAAGGCATCATGCTCGACTTTCTGCGGCATCCGCCGATCGCCGGCTTCGAGCCGATCGTAGCTGAGGCGTTCAAGAAGAAGTTCGGCAAGGATATGGAGCCGTTGGATGTGTATCACGATCCGCAAATCCAGGAGCTGTTCTCGGAATACCTGCACGCCTTCCTCGTCGAACTGCGCCAGGCAATCGGCAATGAGATCGAAATCTCCGTGCGCACCAGCGGCCCCGAGGCGTTCGGTTTTCGCGGCAAGGAGTTCATCGAAGCCGGGCTCGTGAACACCATCGTGGACGCGCACTGGTATAGCGGCAACGGTCCGCGCCCGACCATGGACGCGACGGTGGCCGCCGTCGGCACCAAGGGGAAGGCGTTCGCCGGCGCCGATCACTTCGACGACGCCGATCCCAAGAACAACTGGGCGCGACGCAAAGGGTTCCTCAGGCCGGAAACGGTCGAGGCGCTGGCGAAGGCATACAGCGGACGCGGCGTCGCTTCGTTCGGCCTGTATGAGTCCACGCTGCACTCGTGGGATCCCGACGCGCGCCGTGCGATCCGTGCGGCTGGGTGGAGTTACGAGCCATGATGAAACTCATTCGATGCGCCGCCACATTGTTCGTCATCGCGGTCGTTGGCTGCTCGCCCGATGCTCCGCTGTCGGAGCCAGGGCAGGCATCCAGTGGGTGGAAACTTGGCACCTTTGATGTGCTGGTGTTCGCGCCGCATTCGGACGACGAGGCCATTGGTTGCACGGGTGTCATGCTACAAGCTATGGAGCGGAAGCAGCGGGTTGGCGTCGTGGTCATCACGGCGGGAGATGGTTTTGATCGGGCTGCCGCCGCCGTGGCTGGCAAAGACATCGACAAGCTGGTGCCTGAGGATTTCCTCAAGCTGGCGGCACTGCGGCAGCGGCATTCGCTGCGTGGCATGGCGCGGATCGGTGTCCCGGCGGAGAATCTCATTTTTCTGGGCTACCCAGATGGCGGATTGGATCGCATCTACCAGAAGGAAGGGACGACTCCGTTTCGCCAGCGCTTCACGCACAAGCGCGAGACCTACGGCAGCGTGGTACGCGATTATCACTCGCTGGCGCACGGCAAACCCGCGCCCTACACCAAGGGGGCTGTCATCGCGGACATCGCGGAGATCATTCAGCGCTGCCAGCCGCAGGAGATCTACGTCACCAATGACGCCGACAGCCACGGTGATCACCGGGCAGCCGGTTGGTTTGTGCGTGATGCCGCAAAGGCCGCCGGTTATCGGGGCACCCTGTTCACCTATGTCGTCCACGGCCGTCCGCCGCCGGAATCACCGGGCCGGCGTGTTTCGTTGAGCAAGACCGAACTGGCAACGAAGCGCGCTGTGATCGAACTGTATCAGGAAGGCACATCGCCAGTTCACGACGAGCTTGCGGCCACCTACGCGCTGCCCGAGGAGCTGTTCTGGCCGGTGCAAATCGGCGGCGGGGCCAAATGAACCACGCTACGAGCATGGCGTACATGCGCGTCACTTCGCCAACTGCGATGTGATCAAGTCTTCGATCTTTCGACGACCGGCAGCCAGGGTCAGTCCTTCGCTTTGTCATCAGCTGACGGTTCAGGCTTCGCGGTGGTGCCGGGTTGCACGCTCACGCCATTGCTCGTCCTCTCCAATGCAGGATCAAAGGCGAACTCGAAAATGGCTCCATCAAGCGTGTTGAGCACCCAGTCCTCGATGCGTTGAGTGTCATCAGAAACGGCGGCCTCCAGCCAGGCTCTGCCATGGGCATCGTCCAGCATGTCGAAGTCCATCTTCAGAGTGCCATGCTCGGCACCCTTCACGGGCGGAATGGCCGCGATGCGCTGTTCCATCTTCACCTGCATCTCAGGTGTCCCCAGCACGGCGATGAAGCGATCCATGAGCTTGTTGAGTTCGGCGCTGCGTTGCAGTTGCTCTTTGGTCATTCCTTGGTGACGACGCAGGATGGCCTCGACCTTTTGCTGCACCTGGGCTGAAACGGGAGCGGGACGGTAATGTTTTGTCTCTGCATCCTGCTCCTTTGCGGGGGCGTTTGGCATTTTCTTGGGAATAGAAACCGCCTTGGCCGCAGCGGCTGGTTGCAGCGGCGCGGCGGGTTTCGGCCATGCATACCAAACGATGCACGCGAGCATGATGGCGACACCGAGAGTGAGGGTGATTTTCATGATGAGGTCAGCGTGGCGAGGGAAATGGTTCTGAGATGACCAGCAGCCTGCGCCCGCCGTCTGGCAGCTTCATCACGGCGGTGGGCGTTCCTTGCAATAGGGCGAAGAGTTCCTCGTCATTCACGCGGCGGATCGTGATGGGCGCAGGTTTGGCTGGTGCTTGGACGACTGGAGCCACGACCGTTGGCTCGTTTTGCCAAAACAGTGCGCCAGCGGCCACTGCGATGATCGCCAGCAGTGCAGCGCCGGTGTGCCGACGATGACGTCGATGGCGTTCGTTGCGCAGCATCGAGAGAAGCTCGGCGCTCGATGGGCCGCAGTGTTCGCTCGACGATGGCAGCACGTCGTCGAGCAGGACGCGGAGTTTTTCTGGATCAGGGTTCATGGAAGTGAGGATCGGAGTTCTTCGGCGATGAGTTCGCGCAGCCGTGTGCGTAATCGGGCCAGCCTGCCCTCCACCGCACGAACGGTGAGTGCGTGACGCGTGGCGATGACTTCCAGCGATTCGCTGGCAAAGTAGCGGCCTTCAATGAGCGCTCTTTCATCGGGAGTGAGTGTGCTGAGCGCGGACTCCAAAGCGGCAGGCAGACGATTATCGTCTTCAATGTCGGTGACGGCGGGCTGCCACCATTCGGCGAAACGACTGAGCGCACGCAGATAGCGTCCGCCTTTGCGCCGCAGGTCCGACGCGGCGTGACGCGCAGCACACGCGATCCAACTCCAGAGCGCAGGCTCATCATTCATCACGCGGACGTGCCGCATGAGACGCAGCCACGTCGCCTGCGCGATCTCGCCCGCGAAAGTCTCATCACCTGCGGCAAGCGCGAAGCAGTAGCGATTGATGCGCACGCTCCACTCGCCATGCAGCCACGCGAAGGCCGATTCGTCACCACGCTTCAGCGCCGTGGTCAGCCGGGGCACATCACCAAAGGCGAACGATTCCGTGACCGGAAACGTCGCAGGGATAAGTGGCTCCGCTTGATCCATGAGAAATCGGAACGGTGGTGCGGGGATCGAGTCTGGTGGCTGATGTGACACGTTGCGTCTGCTGCGTGCGGCTAACGTCCGGGGACGGCCGGTTGCGCCGCGTTCTCCTTCAGGGCTTTGATGACTTGTTCGACGATTTCATGCTGCGCGGTGGTCGCTTTCACCACGAGTGCCCGCGTTTCATAGTGGTAGGAAAACTCCGGCTGCGTCGCCGCCTGTTTCACGGCAGTGAATGGCCCATTGGATGCGCCTGCCTTGGCTGAGGACTTATCATGGGACAAGACATCGCCTTCCGGTTCTGACTGCCCGAGGGCGTCACGCACCAGGTTTTCAAAACGGTGCTGCTTCTCCCCGATCTCCTGAATGTTGCCGGTGAAAATGGTCCCAAGCGCATAGACTTTCACGAAGGGCCGATGGTTCTCCTTGGGAGTCTCCGCAAGAGCTGCATTGGCATTGAAGATCAACGGCTTAAAACTGACAGTATTGTTATCCACCGCCTTCACCTGCGTCAGCATCCTCTCGGAAGGCGGAAGCGGAATGTTCGCCCGCACCAGCGAGATCGCCTGCTTGGTCGGGCCTTTGTCCGTATCAGTTCCGAACGTGATCGTCACCGACGTTCCGGGCGGACCCCGAACCAGTTGCACCACCTTCTCCAAGGCGAGGCCGGTGACATCCACATCCTCCTTGCCCGCTTCAGCCACGCTCAAAAGGCGCTGGCCGGGCTGGATGGCTGGCGAGAGCGAGGCCGGCGAACCGGGAACGACCTGCCCGACCACGATGCCGTCATCCTTCTTTGAGAGCACAAGCCCTACTCCGCTGAGCGCGCCCGGCTCCTCCCCACTCTCCACCTCCAGATGCCTGATGCGCTCGCGAAGCGCGACCACGCTTGGGTGGTTCTCCCCGAGTGACGAATGCATCGCCGCAAGTTGTCGAGCCAGCTCCGCAAGCTGCTGCGCAACCGGCGACGCTCCGCGATTGAGCGCAGAGGCCAGCACGATGCGATAGCCGATGATCGGCGGTGACTTGATGTCGCTGCTGGCTCCGCCAAAACCGCCTCCCTCATCTTCCTCTCCCGCCGGACTAAAAATGGGCTCCAACATGCAATCCGCCGCCGCCGCCGCCAGTGTCAGCGCCTGCAAGGGAGTGACACGCCGCAGCACCAGGTCACCCGGCACCACGGCATCGCGGGTTTCCTTCGCAAAAACAAGGTTTGGCATCTCCGACTGCTCCGCCCCTTCTTCCCGAGGCCAATAGGGAATACGACGCTCGATTTCAGCCACGATGTTCACCAACGTTCCCGCACCAAGACCCATGCTGCCGTCGGGATTTGGATTCGGATTCTTCGTCACACCTGCGGCGGCGCTTTGAAGCACGGGCTTGTCTTGAGCATGAACAAGTACCGTCATGCCGAGCACGAAGGTCGTGATGAGAGAATGCAGTTTCATGATTAGTGTGGATTGGGCTTGATGGACTTCATCCCGTATCACGACAGCGGGTTCGTAAACCCACGAAGATTTTTGATTCTCAGCCAGCACATGTCGAGTGCAACATCGCGCAAGAAGACTGCCGGCCCATGCATGGCCTGGACTGACTGGACTCATGCACCGAAGGCCTGACGCGAGTGATTTCACGGCCCTGCTTCCAGCGAAGCGCAGATGATTTCCGTGTCCCTGCGGCTTCTGCTCACAGATCTTGGAGCAACAGGAGACAACCAAGAACTGTGGTGAGGCGAATCATGAAGAACGGAAGATTTCGGTGTCAGGGAGAAAGGAATGGCTCAACCGGATAATATGGAGGCGCTGTAGTCCTCACTTGTTCATCGAACCAGCACACGAAAGACTCGGCTGCTTGGCGGAAGGTCTGAGCGAGGCAGCAAGCTGACCCTGATGTGTCATCTCGTAACTGGTAGAGGATGTGGACACGTCCGTCTGGACGGCAGACAATGAATGTCTTGGAGTCGTCAAACTGCTCTCCGGTATTCGTTAGAAAGTCGAAACGACGATAACGCTCCGCATTAGAATCATCCGAGCCATATAGTGCCTGATCCACAACGGCAAATATCTCGGCATCGGATAACCCATCGAAAGACTCATCCCAAAAGTTTCCAATGATCGGAGGCAGCTCTCTAAGGCGATCTGCTGCATGGAAAAGTGAACAGTGGTTCTCGCGAATATCGCCGAGTTCGACGCCTTGGACGACGATTGCCATGCGACCGAAGCCGCCCCACTCGGGGCCGGAGGGTTCGTGATACACCTCAATAGAGAAGTCTGTTGGTTGTCCGAAAGTCATGCTGCGCTTGAGATGTCTATTATTTTATTCCGTCACAGATATGTCTGACGGTGCTTCGCCTGGCGAACAAAGCAATCGAGCCAACACTACTTCACCGGCACGCTCTGCAGCAAACCGATCACCGCCCAGGCGCTGCCCCAGTAGGTGTAGATGTCGGTGGCGGCCTGGAAGGACTTGGCCTTCGCGTCACCACTGCGGTCGAGCTTGCTGATGTGTGTGATGTCGCTGAGCCAGCTTCCATCGGCACGCTGCGTCTTGATGAGCCAGTGCTGGGCGCGGGCAATGGCGGCGGCAGTGGGCGGATCAGATGACGCGGGTTGCAGAGCATGAAGCGCCTGGCCGGTGGCGAGTGGATCGCTCATGTTTTCGCCGATGAACGAACTCCAACCGCCATCGCTGCGCTGGTGTTTCAGGATGTCTTTGATCAGCGCCGTGGTCTCCTCGGGCTTGCCAAAGAGCCTTGCGTAAAGAGTGCGGAAGACGAGCGACTCCATGGATGTGGGCGTGTCTTTCTTCTGGAGCATGGCGCTGGCCTTCAGCTTCGAGCCATCAGCCTCAAACTTCATCGGCTGTGCCGTGCCGAGCGCGAGGAGACTGAGCCGCGTCGAGTTCGCCTGCGCATCCTGGGCACCACGCTTTTGCATCGTGGCGAACTGCCCCGCCGGAGTCCATGAACCATCGGCTTTCTGTTCCGCAGCCAGCAGCTTGGTCAGTTCAGGCACGGGTCGATCCGGCAGGGCGAGAATCATGAGCGCGATTTCTTCCAGCCCTGGTTTCTTGTCCGCCTCGCGCTCGACGGCCCACGCGAACCATTCGTCGTATTTCTTGGGATCAACCGCAAAGCCACGCGCCTTGGCCTCGCGATTCCCCCAAAGCAGCAAGGGCATGTGGTGACAACTGTTGCAGTTCTTGTCCTCCATCCACTTGTCACCCGCCGCTCCGAGAAAGCCGAGTCCCTTGGTGATCACGGCGCGGAGTTCCGTTTCGGTTGGCGGCTTGACGGGAGGAGCAGCCTTTGGCTTGGCGTTCTTGGCTTCCTCAGCCGGATTCGCGAGTGCTGGCGTTGCTTGGTCCGCGACTGCATGGCTGCATAATGCCAGGAAGGTGGCGAGTAGGAGTGCGCGTCTCATGCACAAAGAACGTCACCATGCACTGCGGTGTTGCTGTTTCGTAGATTCGACTGGCAGTCGAATCCCCAATCCCTGGACAAAGGAATTAAAGACAGAGGAATGATCTGAAGGCTCCTTTCTGATCCATTCCTTTGTCTCCCATTCCTCTGTCTAAAACCGATTCGATTGCCAATCGAATCTACTTCAACTGCGTCTCGATGCTCGCCACGACGGCTTTGGCAAGCACCTCGTAGCCTTCGGGGGCGAAGTGAACGTCGTTCTCGCGGCCCACTTTGGCCATGACGGGCAGCATGACGGAGTAAAGATCATCAATGGCGACGCCCTGCTCCTGCATGAGCTGCGTGGCGATCTTGTTGCGCTCCTCGATGCTGTCGAACTTCCGCGTGGGCGAGAGCACGCCACCTTTCGGCACGGGCGTGGTGGTGGCGAAGATGAGTTTCGCGCCGGTGGCCTTCATCTGCGTGATGAGCGTGCGCAGATTCGCGGCGTATTGCTCGCGGGTGGCGCGTTGCGTCGTCTCGGAGGCGTATTTCGCGTCATGCAGGCCGAAGTTGAAATGGATCACATCCCATTTGCCGTCACCGAGCCAGCTTTTCATTTTTTCGAGGCCCACCTCAGTCGCGCCGCCGTTTTGCGGGATGCGATGAACGTTGGCCTTGCCCTTCAACAAGGCGCGCACCGGCAGCGTGTAGCCAATGGAAATGGAATCGCCGATCAAAAGCACGCGCGGCAGCCCCGGCTCGTCCTTCGGCGGCTTCATCGCGTCATTCTTAGCTGAATCGGAGTCCGCGACCGACTCGCCTTCGTTCGCCTTGTCGAGACCGAGCTTTTTCAATTCGGCCTGTTTAGCCAAAAGCGGCTCGATGGTGGAATCGATGCCGAGAATCGCCTTGCGCAGCGCTGTGTCATAAACAGCAGTCGCCTCGCGATAAACTTTGCCCGCGTTCTTGTCGCGCTCCGCCGCAAACTTCCGCCGGTCGTCGGTGTAGGCTTTGCGAGCCGCGCTGTGAGTCTTCGCCACTTCGCGCATGGCAGGCGTGCGCTTCGCGGCGAGTTCGGTGTCGGCGAGACGCTTCTTTTCGGCGTCGGTGAGTGGTTCGACGGCAAAGGCGTGGATGGCGCTGAATAGCAGCGCGAGGGTGAGGAGGTGTTTCATGGCTGGGTGGACTGAATCAAAGCGCGGGCGATCAAAATGGCAAAGTCTCCGGCCTTCACGCCCAGCGTGATCTTTTCAGCCGGGATGGCGGACTTTTCTCCAACGAGTTTTTGGAGCCGTTCCAGCACGCGATTTCGTTCCTCATCGCTCAATGCATCATCCACGCCCCACTTGGCCTTCGCAGCGAGCGGCACGGTGTTGTCGCGGTCGATCTCGCCGGGGCGATCCATGAGCTGATGCAGCGCGAGGAGCTGTGTGGCGCGCCAGATTTCCGTGCCCCACGGCACATCGGCATGCCAGCGCTGGATCAAGGTGCATCCCGCATCAAGCAGCGCGGCCTGCACGCGGATGGGATGCAAGGCGCGTGGCTGCACACCTTGCTTCACCGCGAGCGCGGCAATGGTGCCCGCAGCTTGACCGGTGAGCATGGTGACGGGTTGCAGGCGTGTGGCACCATTGGCTAGGCGCGACTGCGAGATGTTTTTCTCCGCAGGCACAAAGCCGTCGATTTTTTCAGGGATGAAGACCTCGAAAGGAATCTGAAACGGCCCGCCGCCTTGAGGCAGCTCGCCTGCGTCGAGATCAGGCTCGATGGCGTGCGCGGTCTTGCCGTGGTCGAGGTCCATGAAGTAATCACCCATCGCCACGGCGGTGCTGACGTGCTTCGCGTTTTCAAAACGTCCGAGATCATGCGCCGTGAGTGTCTGCACGCCGATGATGCGTCGGCACTCGCGCACATACGGCTGCTGCGGCAGATGAACGGCGATCCTTTCGAGATCGGACCGCAGATCGAGCGCCTTCATCTTCGCGTGGTTGTAAGGCGTGGCGTAGCCCTCGTCCTCGGCGAGCGCCCAGTTCACGCCAAGCTCGTGCTGGAAGTAATAAAGCGCGCCGAGAGTCTTGTAGATGCCCTCGCGCTCATCGCGCAGGCGCTGCGCGGGATCTTCGATGGTGGCAGCGGTCACCGGGTAATCGTTGCCGCCGTTGAATCCGCATTGCGTGTGCAACGCGGCGCTGCGCAGGCCGGTGAGCGGGCTGTCCGCGTCCGCCATGCCGCGCCACGCGAAGAACACGCGCCAGTGACGATTGGCTTTGATGCCCTTGCCCGCGGCACCCCAGAGCATCATGCCGTCGTTGGTGAATTTGCGGTAGCGCTTGCCGCTGCCGGTCTCGTAGCCGGGAGGCGGCGCTTTGATTTGGAGATGCTCCGGCACGCCCTCGGGATACTCGCGCACGACGCAGGTCCAGGTGTGATCCTGCACGAGCGTGGCGGGATCGATCTTGTCGCTCGTGCTGTTGCCCACGCGATAGCGAGCGCCGGTGAGCGGGATGACATCGCCGTATTCCGTGGCGTCGATGAGCACCTTGCATGTGATGTCTTGCTTCGCCGCATCGGCGAAAACCAACGTCGCACCCGTCACAGTGTCGCCTGACTTTTTCACGGCAGCAACGCGCGTGCGCAGGCTCACATCCAGCACCGCCTTCCGCTCACGCGCCTCTTGGATGAAACCGTAAAGCACGGCTCGCGCGGCCTTCGGCTCATAGCCGCCCTCATGCTGCTCGGGATAGCCGTAATAGGCGACGAAGGGGTCTTTATCGAGCGTCTGGTAATGCGTGACCATGCTCTCGTGAAACTCGCGATACAGCCCGCGCTCGCGCACGGGGAACTTCATCCACACGCTGTCCTCATCCATCGTCGTGACCGCTGCACAACTCATCTGCCCGCCGATCCAGTCCGTCTCATCGAGCAAGAGCACACGCGCCCCCATGCGCGACGCCTGCACCGCCGCCGCCCAGCCACCGGTGCCCGCGCCCGCGATGACGACATCGTATTCCGCCGCGATCTTCGCGCGTGGCGTGTCGATGCTCTTCCAAAGCGGCTGCACGACCGGATAATCTGGCTGCTCCGACGCAATGACCGCGTTCCGCTTCGCCAATCGCGCCGCGTCCGCCTTCGCTTCAAACGGTGCCAGCGCCTCGACGCGAAATGACGCCGCTGCCGCAAAAGTCGTGGCACACAATCCCGGCCGACCTTGTTTGAAGTTGCCATCAACCGCCGCGATTCGCGCCTGCTCGTTTCCTTTGGCATCGCTCACGACGGCGGAGAGGTGATCACCTTCCAACGAGAACGAAAGCGTCCAGCGCTCGCCTTCGCGATAGCACCGCAACGTCACGATGCCCGTCGGACGCGACGCGACCTCCGTGACCGGCTTGCGAAAATCCAGCGCTGTCTCCATGCCATCCTTCACCTTCACCAACTCCAGCCGGTCCGTGCCGCTGAACCGAGCGAGGTAATAGTTCCGCGCATCCACCACGCGTCCTGCGATGCCAAACGCCACCGCCTCGTCCTCCGTCTTTTGAAACTCCGCCACCAGCCGCGCATCCGCCAGCACTCGCGCCGGTTTCACATTCGCGGTGTAGCCGTCATACACGAGCAGTCCCGTGTGCAGCTTCAGCACCGGCCGCACCAACCCCTTCCCATCCACCACCCAGCCCCGGCTCGGCCGCTCCGCGATCTCATCCCGCCAGCCATCCGGGATGCGTCCATAGCGCGTGCTTTTGAAATCGCTTTCGTAGAGCGCAGGCAAATCCGCGCCGTGCGATAACGCACCGAACATCAAAGCGAAGGCCGAAAACAGATGCGGGGATTTCATGCGCATGAAGAACGCAGTGCCAGAAGCCGCATTTCGTAGATTCGACTGGCAGTCACATCCGAGCGGAACGGCACGGCGGACAGTCCGACGCGATTGTGGAGATTTGCACATCGGCCCGAAGGAACTTTGCATCAGCACGAAAGGCGGCTTTTTGTCCTTGGAAAAGCCTTTGCTTCGCAGCATGCCTTGCCATCATGCGCGCTTCCATCGCCATGCACCCGGAGATCTCCCCCATTGCCGCCGGACTCGGCATCTCACCCGAGCACCTCATTCTTCATGGGCGGGACATGGCCAAGATCAGCCTCAAAGCCCTCCAGGAAAAACCGGCGCGCGGGAAGCTGATCCTCGTCTCCGCCATCACGCCGACACCGGCGGGTGAAGGCAAAACGACCGTCTCCATCGGTCTGGCGCAGGGTTTGAAAAAGATCGGGCAGAGCGTCGCGCTCGCATTGCGTCAGCCGTCGATGGGACCGGTGTTTGGCCGCAAGGGCGGCGCGACGGGTGGTGGCAAAAGCAGCGTGCGGCCCGCGCATGCGATCAATCTGCATTTCACCGGCGACTTCCACGCCATCACCTGCGCGCACAACCTGCTCTCCGCCGTCATCGACAACCATCTCTTCCTCGGCGACGCGCCTCTGAAGCCGGAGCACGTGCTGTGGAAACGCGTGATGGACATGAACGACCGTGCCCTGCGCATCGTGCGCACCGCCGTCGGCAAACCGACCGAGCGCGTCACAGGTTTCGACATCACTGCGGCTTCCGAGATCATGGCGATCCTCTGCCTCTCTGAATCGCTGCTGGATCTGCGCAAACGTCTCGAACGCATCGTCGTCGGCTTCACACCGGAGGGCGAGCCGGTCTTCGCCAAAGAGTTCCGCGTCACCGGAGCCATGATGGCATTGTTGCGCGAAGCGCTGATGCCGAATCTCGTGCAGAGCATGGAAGGTGTGCCTGCCTTCCTGCACGGCGGGCCGTTTGCGAACATCGCGCATGGCTGCAACTCGGTGCTGGCGACGCGCATGGCGCTCGCCTATGCCGATTTTGCCGTGACCGAAGCCGGATTCGCCTTCGATCTCGGCGGTGAAAAGTTCATGCACATCAAATGCCGGCAGGCCGGTCTCGCACCTGCGGCGATCGTCATCGTGGCAACCATTCGCGCTTTGAAAATGCATGGTGGCGTGGCGTTGGACCAGCTCACGCAGACCGACACGGAGGCACTGCGGCGTGGTCTCGACAATCTCGCCGCGCATCTCGACAGCGCCGCTCAGTTCCAGCGTCCGGTCATCGTGGCAGTCAATCGTTTCACCAACGACTCTGAGGAAGAACTCGCCCTTGTGCATGAGTTCTGTGCCGCGCGTGGTGTGCCCAGCGCCACCGCCGATGTGTTCTCTCATGGCGGTGACGGAGCCATGCAGCTCGCGGAAAAAGTGCTCGCCGCATTGCCCCAGGAGTCCGCGCCGCTGCCCTTTCTTTATCAACCTGACGACAGCGTTGAAACAAAGCTCACCGCCATCGCCACGAAGATTTATGGCGCTGATGGTGTGCAGCTCACCGATGAAGCGAAAGCCAGGCTCGCGCTCTTTGCCCGCAGCGGATTCGACAAGCTGCCGCTCTGCATGGCCAAGACGCAGGACTCGCTCTCCGACGATGCGAAGAAGCGCGGACGCCCGCGTGGTTTCACCATCACGGTGCGCGACTTTGAAATCGCCAACGGCGCTGGTTTCCTCGTCGCTTTGACCGGGACCATGATGCGCATGCCCGCGCTGCCGAAGGTGCCCGCCGCCGAACGCATCCAGGTCACGGACGAAGGCATCATGAGCGGCATCTAGCGATGTCTTGCCCCCGCCATGCGCACGCTCTAACCTCCTGCGCGCATGATCCTGGCCCGCACGCTCATCCTTGGCTTCCCGCTGCTCATCGCGGCGCTGGCGTGGTGGTCGGCGGAAACCTCCAGGCACAGCCATGTGCAGGGCAAGGACGGCATCGTCGTCATGCTGCCGCAGAACGTCCCCGCATTGAACCCGTTTCTGCCGGAGACTGAGGTCGAACGCCAGATTTCCGACCTCGTGCATGAACCGCTGCTCCGAATCGGCGCGGAGGGCGCTTTGCAGCCGGCGCTGGCAGACTCGTGGAGATGGAGCCAGGACGTGACCTGCTGGTTCACTGATGAAGCGACGGCGAAACGCGCGCTGGTGCGTCTCCAGGCGCAAGGGCGCCCCGCTACGGCACATGTGAAGGGGAACGCGTTGCTGCTGAGCTTCAGCGAGACTGCCATCACCGGTGTTCAGCAGGCGCTGGAGGTCATCGCGGATCTGCAACCGCAGCCTGCCGCGTTCTGGCGTATCGAGCGTCAAACACCCTTGCGGGAAGACTGGGACCGCTTCACCGCCGCCTCGACATTGGTCGGACAAATTCAGCGCGTGTGGTTCGACGGCCCGAACGCGTGCGAGTTCGTCGTGAGCGGCCCGGCACAGCGTTTGCTGGATGAATTACGTGTCACGCTTGATTCCGGCCCGCAGCAGCCATGCACGCTCACGCTGTTGGGAGAGGTCGGCGCGCTGGTCGAACCGGTGCTTGATCTCGACATTCGTCCCGGTCGCTTCTGGCATGACGGCAAGCTTGTGACCGCCGAAGATGCGCGTGCCACACTCGAATTTTTGCGCACAAGCGACTGGCCGCTGCCCAATCGTGACGCGTTGCGGCACATCCAGTCCATGCAGGTGCAAAACGATGGATCACGCCTGCATGTGACCTTCCGCAAGCGTTACGGCCCGGCCCTGGCCGCATTTGCCGATCTGCCCATGCTGCCCGCCGCGTGGTGGCATCATCATCCCGCTGCGACGAAGGCTGATTTCAGCCGGGATTCTCCGCCAGGGGCGGGAAACCACCGCATCGCCACCCGTAATGCCCGCTCGCTCATTCTGACGCCTGCGAGTCACGATCTGGAAGCGCCACGCTTTCTGTTCAACTTCTCCGTCTCACCGCTGATGACGCAGATCGGCATGCGCACGCACACGGTGGATCTCGTCTGGCCCGCTACAGCGGCGGACCGCGCGCATTTCACGCAGATGCGCTTCACACCGCCACGCCAGCGCCTCGTCGTGCTCTGGAACACGCGGCATGAGATCTTGCAAAACACGCGGTTCCGGGAGGCGCTGGGTCTGGCCGTTGACACGAGCGCTCTCATTCGCGCGCTTCCCGGACGTCTCGGCCACGCAGATGCGAGCCTGTTCGCGCCGGGTCTGTGGTTCAGCACACGGGCGCAGCAGATGCCTTTCGATCTCGAAAAGGCGCGGACGATTCTCGCTGATGAGGGCTGGCCGCGAGATGTGGAAGGCCTCGCACGCAGGGCGGATCGCTCCTTTCGATTCACGCTGCTCACGCCTGCTGGAGACACGTTGCACCGGCGGGCGGCGGAGCTTCTGGTGGAGCAATGGCGCAAACTCGGCGCGCAGGTGACTCTGGAACCCATCAGCGAGGAGCAGACGCTCGCGCAACGTCTGCGCGAGCATCGTTTCGATGCGGTGCTGGTGGACCAGCGCTTCGAAGTTTCATGGGATCAACTGCCGTGGTGGCATTCTTCCCAGGCCAGCCCCGGCGGCACGAACTTCTGCGGCATCGCCGATCCGCAGATCGATCTCCAGCTTGAGGCGCTGGCCGGCGAGTTTGATCCCGTGCATGTGCCAGCACGCGTGCGTGAGCTGGAGGCAAAGCTGCTGCCGTTGCATCCCCTGCTCACACTTTTCACCACCCACGACGAGGCCGCCGCCGTGCCCGGTTTGCCGGGCAGTGCCAATGCGGGCGCGCCCGTGCCGGACTGGACGCTGCGCACCCTGGCCGCACCGCTACCGGTCCTCCAACTCAAACCGCGCACCGACAAATGACGGGCGCGCCAGATCTCTCTCAACCGCCACGCTGGCTGCCGCTTCGTTTGTTTGGCGGCAGCGTGCTGGCCGCCGTGATGTTGCTGCTGGTGCAAAAGCGACCGTTGGAAAGTTTGCTGGCGTTTGAGGTGCCCGCGCCGGGTTTGTGGATGCGCTGCGGCTCCAGTTTGATCGTACTCGTCATCGCCGTGCTGCTGGCGATGAGCCTCGGCCTTGCGATCGGCATGATCGCGCGACGCATGGGGCCGCGTGTGGAGGCGTGTGCCGCGTTTTTGGGTCGTGGGCTTGCCTGCCTGCCGGTTGTGGCGCTGGCGTGGGGTTTTGTTGGCATCTGGACCGGCAGATTCGGTCTGCCGGTCGAGACCCTGATGCCAGCGGAACTGCCCATGGTGCAAAGCGTATGGCAGATCACGGCGGCACGCCTGCTGTGGGAATTTCTGGCCCCGGTGCTTCTGCTGGCGGTACCGCTGACCGGTGAAGTCATGCATGCGGTGGTCACCGATGCCACGGCGACAGTGAATCTCGATTTCTCACTGCGTGTGCGCGGCGTGCCGGCCGGTTCGCGGCTCTGGCGGCATCATCTGCGCCAGTTGCTGCCGCTGCTGCGCGTGCGCGTGCAGTTGCTCTGCCTCGTGGCACCGGTTTATCTGATCATCATCGAGGACGTGCTGCGTTTCATGGGCTGGGGTGGCTGGCTGGCGCGTTCCATTCGTTCCGGGGATGTGAATGGCATCGCACTCGGCTTCATCACTGGCGGCGCGATGATGGCGCTGCTGTGCGGGAGCCTGAATCTGCTGCGTGGAAAACTGCGACCGTCCCGCAATCGTCTGACCGCGCTCGCATGGCATCCCTGGGCGCTTTGGGCGCTGGGGCTGATGGCGCTGCCGCCGGTTTCTTCGTCGCCGTGGCTCGTGCTCTGGTTCGCGGTGCTGATTTTTGGCAGCGCGGCATGGCACCATGCCTGGACCAGTGTCGAGAAACAGTTGCCACTGGAGGCCTCGCTCTCCCTCGGTGCCTCGGAGGGCTGGATCTGGCGCACGCACATCGCGGCGGTGCAGTTCCGCATGCTCGCGGCATGGATCTGCACCGTTTTTGCGCAGACGCTGCTGTGGATCGCCGCTGCCTGCGCCGTGCAGCCGCGTCTGGTGCAGGAACTGGCCGCGCCGGTGGCAGCGTGGTTCGATCCCCTGACGGTCGATTCGCCGCAGGACACCTCGCTCATCCTCACCGATCCCTCCGCATTGCTCCAAACTGGCGGAGGCATCGCGCTTGCCGCCTTGTGTTTGATCCAAGTCAGCCGCATCGTTCAACCTCGACCCTCCTGAGCCTCATGTCCGACGCATCCATTTCCAAGAAAGACGTCCCGCTGCTGCGCATTCGCGATTTGCAGATCGAATTCGGCCGCCATGACGCCGAGCCGGTGAAAGCCGTCAAAGGCATCAGCCTTGAGTTGAAGCGCGGCGAGTCCATCGCCCTCGTCGGCGAAAGCGGCAGTGGCAAAAGCGCCACCGCGCTCGCTTTGGCACGTCTGCTGCCCGAACCACCCGCCAGCATCTCCGCGGCGGAGATGACCTTGAACGGCCACGAGATCCTCAAGATGAACGAGCGCGAACTGCGCAGCATTCGCGGCAAAGAAATCGCCTACATCTTCCAGGAGCCGACGACTTCGCTCAATCCGGTGCTCACCATCCGCACGCAGATCGCTGAGGCGCTTGCGCTGCATCGTCCTGATGTCTCGAAGGCTGAGCGTGACGACGAAATCGTGAAGTGGCTCGACAAAGTAGGCATCGTCGATTCGCGCAAACGTCTCCATGCCTACCCGCACGAACTCAGCGGCGGCATGCAGCAGCGCGTCATGATCGCCATGGCCCTTTGCACCCAGCCGAAGCTTCTCATCGCCGACGAGCCCACCACCGCGCTCGATGTCACCATCCAAAAGCAGATCATGGACCTGCTGGCCCAGCTCCGCCGCGATCTCGACATGAGCATCATCCTCATCACGCACAACTTCGGCATCATCCGCGACGTCGCCGACCGCGTCGCCGTCATGTTCCGCGGTCAGATCGTCGAGACCGGCCCTGTGGATGACATCCTGCGCAATCCCCAGCACGCCTACACCAAGGCCCTGCTCGCCTGCGTGCCGCGCATGGGTGCCAAGCAGCCGCGCCTCAAGGCCATCGACTACGCCCTGCTGGACGCGTGATCGTCATTGCAGTCCGCCGGGCTGTCATGGTAGTCTCATGGCATGAAGACGTTTCTCCTCATCTTCGCGGTGGCGTTGCCGCTCAGTGCGCAGGTGATCAATCCCACCACCGGCAAGAAATTTGAAACGCGCGACCTCAACGGCAGCGGTGGCAGCGGCGGGGTCAGCATCAATGCCGCCACGAAGCCTGCCCCGCCCACCAAGACCAAGCTCACCTCCTACTTCATTCTCGGTGATCAGCGACAGTGGAAGAGCAAGGATGGCAGGTCACTGCTGGGGGCCATCATCGCCTTCGAGGATTCGGTGATCGAATTCGACGCCGCCAATCCTGCCGCCGCGCGTGAGGCGGTGGAGAAAGCTCCGCCTGCCAAACTGCCGGAGAAGCCCACGCTCATCCGCGAGGGCAAGGTGCGCCTGATGGTGAACAAGAAGCCCGTCGAAGTGTCAATGGAACTGCTCAGCGAGGACGACCGCAAATATGTCGATGATTTGAACGCCAGGCTGCCGAAGTGATTTTTGCATTAAAGGAACCACGCCCAACACCACCACCTCATGAAGACATTGTTTACCGGCCTCTCGATAGCCCTCGTCGCAGCCTCTTTATCAGGATGCGCAACGGAACCACCCAAAACCACACAGGAAATCGAGGCGGAGGCCCGCGCCGGCAAGGTTCCGGACAGCATTCGTGATCCGCGTCCTGAGATGCCCGGCGTTGGGCCGCTGTCCATGCCGATGCGCTGAGGGCTGGCACACAAAATCATGCTGGGGCGGCGTTAGGCACCCGGCGGGTGAGTGCCCGCGACCATTCACCTCCCGCTCCCATGAATGCCACGCGCTCCCTGCTGTTCGCGCTGTGCGGCCTCGCGTCCGCATCAGCGCAGGATATTTTCTCCGAGCTGTTCAATCCGCTCGTGCCGTTCCCGCCGCTGAATCAGCCGCAGCCCGGCATGCAGCCGCAAAACGGCCCCTGGAACAACGACGTGCTCGTGTATCACGCCAAAGCGGGTGGCGACGTGGAAAAGCTGGCGACATTCCCTCGTGCGGGCGTTCCCACCATCAATCGCATGCAGGATGGCCGCCTCATTGCCGCGCATCAGCACTTCCCGGAGAATGATCCCGCGTCCTTCGACAAAGTGGCGGTTCATTTCTCCTCCGATGAGGGCAAAACATGGACGGATGCCATCGTGATGAAGCTCAACGGCCTGCCCGAAGGCATGCGTTTCCCGTTCGATCCCACGCTCGTGACACTGCCAGATGGCCGCGTGCGGATGTATTTCACCTCGTTGCGAGGCCGCCAGTTCGATGAAGACCTGCCACGCATCCACTCAGCCATCTCGACTGATGGCATCGAGTACACCTACGAGCCAGGTGTGCGCTTCAGCATCGAAGGCCGCTCGGTGATCGACTGCGCCGTCGCGTTGCATCAGGGTGTATTTCATCTCTACTCGCCTGACAACGGCAAACAGCCCGAGCCCGGCCAGCGCCCCAACAACGGCCCGCAGATGCAGCCCACCGACGGCATCGGTTACCACGCCACCAGCACGGACGGCCTCAACTTTGTGCGCGCAGACGATGTGAAAGTCGAAGGCCGCCGCCGCTGGCTCGGCAATGCGCAGTCGGATGACAAAACGATCACCTTCTTCGGCACGGGCGAAGGCGTTTTCACCGCCACGAGCAGCGATGGAGCGAACTGGCAGCTCGGCGACACCTTCCGCATTATGGGGGCCGATCCAGGTGCAGTGGCGGCCAAAGATGGTGGCTGGATCGTCGTTGTCACCGGTCCGCCGCGCAATCAGCAGCCCACCATTGCTCCCGAAGATCGCTGGTTGTTCGACTGGGCCGAGGAGATGCGATTTTTCGAGCGACAAAGCCCGGACGCGGCCGCCAGCACGACAGCGGAGCAGATCAACCAGATGTGGAGCCGTGGTCAGGCCAAGGGCGAAGGCCCGGTGAGGCTGAAAAGCTTTCCGCTGCGGCTCGATGACATTGGTTACATCATCCCGCTGGGAAACATGCAGAGCGGGCACACCACGCCGAGTGATCACCTGTATCTTGTGCCGAAAGGCGCCGCGAATCGTAGCGGCGGCCAGCGCAACGGCCCGCAAGGCCAGCGCATGGACGATCGCGACTTCAGCCAGCTCTATGATGTGGTCGCGGTTGCCGATGGATTCATCGTCATGCTGCAATGGCGGCCCAATCCGCAGGGCGGGCAGGCGAAGTATGATCCCAGTGTGTTTGATCGTGAAGTCGATTTGAAAGTGTTCATCGAGCACTCCGCGCATGTGTGGAGCTACGTCGATCACCTCATCGAGGTCGATCCAGCCATCATGAAGGACGTTCCTGGTGGTGTGCAACCAGGACGGCCCGTGAACGTGCGCATTCCGGTCAAAGCGGGCCAGGTCATCGGTAAAATTGGCAACCAGACGTTCGACTTCGCGCTGATCGACACCAGCACCACGCGCAAAGGCTTTGTGAAGCCCGAGCGGTTCCTGTTGCGTGATCCGCAGAAGCCCCACGTCGTGGATCCCTTCGATTATCTCGACGAATCGGTGCGCGCTCCATTGATCGCCAAATGCGCCCGCAAAGTGCCGCCGTTCGGTGGCCGCATCGACTACGACATCGACGGCAGGCTCATTGGCAACTGGTATGAGCAGGGCACCGGCGGCTACGCCGGCCTCAACCGCCGCATCGACTACTGGGTCGGCCATCTGTCCATTGTCTATCACCACCTTGATCCGAAGATCATCGTCATCTCCATCGGCAGCTACGACGGCCGCGCACAGCAATTCTGGGTCAAAGGCAACCAGCCCGATCCCGCAGGCATCGGCGAGAAGGATGGCATCGTGAAATACGAGCTGATCTACGGCCAGCTCGGCAGCTCAGGTCAGGTTCAAATGCGGCAGGACGGCGACCAAGTGCAGGGCACCGTGCTCTGTCAGGTGCTGCCAAACCAGAAGCTGAAGTTCGAAGCGTTCCCCGGTTTAAGCGGAACCCAGGTGAAGAACTTCACGGACCGAGCCAAGACATACGAGCGGTGAGATCAGCGCTGGTGTTTGAGCACCCACTCCATCGGCGCCGTAGCGGGATCGTCTCGCGGGCCGAAATGTGGCACCGCAGATTCGAAGGCTCCCAGATCAGGCGATTTGCCATCGAATTCCTCCGCGATGTTGGGGAGCATGACACCGGCGTCTTTGACCTGGCTTTGCGCGCTGAGTTTGATCAGCGGTGCATCCTTGCCCGGCATCTCCTGGGTCACGGTAAAGGCTTCAAAGTCCTTTGCGCGGTCCAGCACGCGGCCATGGGACTCGATGCCGATGGCGGCGCTCAGTGAGGGCAGGTCGAAGAAGCGCTGGTTGTGCAGCATCCACGGATTCATTTTGCCTTTCATCGGCTTGGCGGCGCTGAATTCGAAGCCGTCGTAATCGACATCGGTCTTCCAGTTGGCGACGGGCGAGTCGTAGAGCACGTATTTGATGTTGTAGCTGCGGTATTTCTCCGCCTCTGGCGCATTGGAAGCCCAGATGAACTCGGAGCCGCCGAGGTGCATCCAGATGTTGTTGCGGCAGAACGCGGTGAGCAGGCCATGCGCATGCGGCACGGGCGTGGTCCAGGCGGCAAAGGTGTTGTTCACGCAGACGAAGCGGTCCTGCACGCGCAGCTTGAAGACGTTGCCCTTTGAGATGGCGTGATTGCGCACGAGATACCACGGGCCGCAGTACATCGGCTGAAACGTGATGCCGGTGTGGCCGTGCAGGCGATTGCCCCAGATGCGGATGTTCGCGTAACCGTAGTCCGGCTCGATGGGATCGTCCGACATGTCGAAGATGTCGTTGCCGAACAGATCGCAGTTCGTGTGCGGATACGAGATGCCGTCGGCGCTGCGGCCGATGCGGTTGTAGCATACGGTGTGGTCGGAGGAGTGGTTCAGCTCCACCCCTTCGCCGGAGATTCCTTTCTCCGTGTCGCCCAGAATGTCGTTGTTGGCGATGTGCCAGCCGGAGCAGCTTTTGGTGAGGAACACGGAGTAGTGGAAGTCACGAAACGTGCAGCCCTGCACGACCACGTTTTCGCAACCGTCGCCGCCTTTCAGGCCATTGGGCGAGTCGCCACGCTTGAAGGAAAGACCCTCGAACCACAAATGGCTGCCGCCAGCCCGCAACTGACGAAACACCGCCTCACCATCGCCCGCTGTCTTGAAGCCGATGTAGCGCGTCTGATCGGTGGCGGCCTCGGTGCTGCCTTGCTCGCCGCTGACATTGATTTCCATTCCACCGTAGTCACCGGCATGCAGCAGGAACAAATCACCCGGCTTCGCGGCTGCCAAGGCCGGTTTGAGGCCACGAAATGGCTTCTCCACCGAGCCATCGCCGCTGACACCGCTTTGATCCAGTGGCACGACATGCAGCGTGCGCGCAGGCTTGGCAAAACTCGGCCACGGCTTCGTCTGAATATGTTTCGTCTCCTCCACTGGTGTTGCGCTGTCAGGATCGCTGAGCGTGAGCCGCACCTGATACACCGCGCCCGGTCGCAAAAACAGAATACTGCCCGCGAGCATGTTGAAGGGCCGCTCCGCAGGCTTGGTGTCATACCAGCCAAAGTAATCCACCCGCATCAGCGGCATCGCTTCATGCCATGTGGACTCGTCCTCGCGCTTGTAACTCACCTTGCAGGCCGCGTCGTGATCCGTGTCGCCGTCGATGTGCCACTCGATGCTGAGGCTGTGATGCGTACGCGCCAGATGCAGCTCTTTGGCGGTCATCACAGGCTGCGGTTTCGCTGAATCCGTAGCGGTGCGCGCATTGAAGTAGCCGGGCGGCCAGGCGAGAGGCTCTGGCGATGTTTGTGCCTGCGCGAACGAACCGAGCAGGAGCGAGGCGAGGAAGGAGCGATGGAATCGGCGCATGAAATCACAACGGCATCGACCCGCAGCGGCTTTCGCTTCCTCAAGATCCGCCCAGCGCATAACCGACGCCGCGCACGGTGCGGATGAGCTTCTTGTCGTGGTCCTTGTCGATCTTGGATCGCAGGCGCTGGATGTACACTTCCACGAGGTTTGTCTCCGGGTCCATGTTGTAGCCCCAGACATGTTCATAGATCTGCATGCGGCCAAACACGCGGCCGGGGCTGCGCATCAGGTGCTCCAGCAGCTCGAACTCGCGTGTGCTCAGCTCGATGTCGGCGCTGTCGCGGCTGACTTTGCGTTCGAGCAGGTTCATGCAGAGATCCTCGACACGCAGCAGATGGCTGGTCTCACCGGCCTGCCGGCGCACGACGGTGCGCAGGCGCGCGGCCAGTTCCTCGACGAAGAACGGCTTTGTCATGTAATCATCCGCGCCGAGGTTCAGGCCCTCGATTTTTTCCGGCAGTGTCGTGCGTGCGGTGAGCAGGATCACCGGCACCGTGTTGCGCTTCTCGCGCAGGCCGCGCAGGATGCTCAGGCCGTCGCGGCCCGGCACCATGATGTCGAGCACCAGCGCGTCATACGGCACCGTGGTGGCCATTTCCCAGGCTTCATCGCCATCGCTGACCGCGTCCACCTGGATGCCTTGCTCCTCCAGCCCCTTTTTGGCAAAGGACAGCAGTTTGGCCTGGTCTTCGACGAGGAGGATGCGCATGCGTGCGGATGATGGGATGCAAAGGCGGATTGTCCACTGCCACATGTCAGCCAGCACTCAGGTGAGGGCCTGGCCTCAAGATAACAAGGCCGGAGATGCCAAGACGTGCGTACTGGTCTATGTTTTCCCAATGACGCCCCTGCTGGCCATTTTGTTTTTCTTCAAGGCCTCACCCTCCGCGGCAACGCTGCCTGCGGAGCGCATCCAGGCTGCCGCTGCCTATTCGGCGGCGCATGGTGGTCACGCGCTGCTGATCAAACAGAACGGCAAAATCCTGCACGAGTCCTATACCAATGGTCATACCAAGAACGAGCCGCACCGCATCTACAGCGGCACCAAGGCCTTCTGGTGCCTCACGGCGTTCGCCGCGGAGAAAGACGAGCTGTTGAAACTCGATGAACATGTGGCGGACACGATCACCGAGTGGCAAAGCGACAAGCGCCGCAGCAAGATCACCGTGCGGCAGCTTCTCGACTTCAGCAGCGGGATGGAGCCGCTGTTCGGCCTGCATGAGAACGACTTCAAAAACCGCACCGCCTCGGCGCTGAAGGCCTCCCTCGTCGGCACAACCGGCAAGTCCTTCATCTACGGCCCGGCGGCCTTGCAGGTGTATCACGAGCTGCTCGCACGAAAGCTGAAGGAGAAAAAGCAGACGCCCACCCGCTATTTGGAGCGCAAAGTGCTCGGCCCGCTTGATCTCGGCGCCCAGCGCTGCCTGCCGGATCAGCACGGCGCGCCCTTGCTTGCTTCCGGCTTCATGCAGACCGCCCGCCAGTGGTCCGAGCTCGGCACCTGGCTGCTCAAGCACCCTGAAACTCAAAACGCTCTCCGCAGCAGCGGCACCAACAGCGCCTTCGCCTTCGGCTTCTGGAACAACCACGCCGCTGAAAGCAAATCCGCCCGCGAAGTCGATGTGGAATCGATGCTCGACAAGAAATGGTCCGCCCAATCCTGGCGCAACGCCTGCCTCTGCCGCTCCGCCCCCGCCGATTTGATCGCCTGCATCGGCTCCTACGGCCAGCGTCTCTACATCGTGCCGTCGCGGAAGCTCGTCATCGTGCGACTGGCGAAGGATTCGAAGCCGAATGATGCGCAGATGCTGAGGCTGTTGTTTGCAAACGTGAAAAACTAACATGAAAACATATTGGCTCTTAATTCTCGGTTGGATCCAAATTACCCTGCTCGTTGGCGCAGAACCAGCCGCCAAGACAAACTATGAAAAGATGGTCGATATGCTTTTTGATGAATCAAAGACCTGTCTAGTTAAAGGCCAGTTCGTCTGGAAAGGTGACATTCACGAAGCCAATTTTAAGACTGAAGACAAGCGGCAGTTGAGCAGATTAAAAGATGTTTTCTCGCATGAGAAACCGGAGTTCGCGGGCCTCATAGATCCAGACAACAAGCCTGTTTCCATGTATTCGGCTTATTTTGATTTTACATGGCTGAACAAAGACAGGAAGGAACTGGGTCATGCCGTTATCATTGATGGCGACACGTTGATCTTTAATGACAAGCACATCTACAAAACAAAAGACTTAACTTTTTTGTTAAGCACTGCGGGGATCGTTTCACCCAAGGTTTTCGACAAGAAACGGAAAGAATAAAAAGCAGCGTCAAGCTGGCTTATTCCTTGGCAGGCTGAGTCTGTAAAGCACCCTCCACCACCGGAATCGCCTTGCGCACGACCATCTTCGAGACGCCATAGATCAGCGTGCTCTGTTTCGGGCGCCATTGGTAGCCGATGCCGAAGGGGATCATGGGCACCTCGTTGTGACGGTAGTACTCGGCGAGGTCGGGCTGGTAGTGCTGCTTGAAGAGAGCGATCGGCCCCGGATACCAGCCGAAGGCGCGTACGTCCCAGGTGTCGCGCGGGAAATCGCTCCAAGGGATGCCGGAATCGTCCTGGGTGATGGTGTGGCAGTGGGTGAGGAGGTAATCGCGGATCGTGGTGAACTCGCTGAGATGCATGAGATACGAAGCAGACTTGGTGAAGCCGTTCACCATGCCGAGGGAATCACAGAAGCGCAGGAAGGAGGCGTCCTGCTTGAGCGCCCAGCTCGCGATGTTGGCGGCGAAGTAGTAGAGCGTCTGCGGCTGGCCCTTGGTGCCGAGGAAGGTGATGCGCGCGCCGGGGGTTTTGGTTTCCTTGTCAGTCAGCACCTTGCCCTCGGCATCAAGCCACACGTTTTCGACGCTTTGAATGTGGCAGCCGCAGCGGGCGAGGAAGACGTAGAGCACCGGCAGCGTGCCGGTGAGTTTCGTGGCCTGCAGATCCCTCTTCATGTCGGCAGTGATGAAGAAGCTGAAGCTGAGCGAGGCGTTGAGCGTGTTGCGCAGATTGCGCAGTGAGGCACCGAGTTCGCCCTCGCTGAGCTTTGTCACGTCTGGCGGCAGGCCCACGGGTTCCACTGCGGCCAGCACGTAGGTGGAGGCGTTCGGGAAGAACGTGTGCGCATGCAGAAAATCCGGCCCGCTGAAGACATAGAGCAACGGTGCGGTGTCGCTGACGGCTTCCGGGAGGCCCAGTGACGCCCATTCGCGAATCGGCCGGAGCTGGCGTTCTTCCGCGTCCGCCCAGGACGCGTCGAGTTCTTTCGCATGCGAGTTGAACTCGCCTCGTGTGGCCAGATTCGCGAGCGGTGAGCCTTCCTGCGGCAGACCGGCGAGGAAGCGTGCCTGATCATTCGGCGTGGGCGGTTCCGCGAATGCGGTTTGAACGAGAACGAGCAGGGCAACGAGGGATTTTTTCATGCGGCACGTGGAGTACGCGGTGAGACGAGGTAAATGATCCAGCCGAGCAAAATCAATGCCAGACCGTAGAGCGAGGCCTCCCGCGTCACGGTGTCGAGCATGAGAAACACCATCATCCACAGGCTGATGGCCAGAAATAGCAGCGGTGTGAACGGATAGCCCCAGCAGCGATACGGGCGCGGCAGATCGGGCTGCTTGATGCGCAGCACGATGAGGCCGACCACGGTGGCAAACGAACCGAGCTGGATGCTGAACTGCACCGCCGTGAGCACCGTGTTGAAGCTGGCCGTGAGCAGCAGCGTGATGACGATGGCAAGCTGCACGAAAAGACCGGTGACGGGCACGCCGCGTTGATCACATTCCGCCAGTGGGCCGAGAATCTTCATGTCTTCACCCATGGTGTGCAGCACACGCGGCCCCAGCCACGTCATCGCGCTGATGCTGGAGGCGAGGCCCAGGCAGATAAGCCCGGACATGATCTTGCCACCGGTGATGCCAAAGATGTGCTCGGCAGCGACGTGGCCCACATCCAGCTTCCCGGCCAGTTCGCTCATCGGCGCGGCATTCAGAAACGTCGCGTTCAGCGCGAGGTAAAGCACGGTGACGAGCAGCGTGCCCAGCGCGATGGCCTTCGGCACGTTGCGCTGTGGATTGCGGATCTCGCCGACGATGTAAGTGGCCGCGTTCCAGCCGGCATACGAGTACATGACATAGACCAAGCTCACCGCGAAAGGCCTGCTGGTGATGAGCTTCACATCATCCGCAGCGGGCGTGAAGCGCACTGGCTGCCCCGTCGCCAGCCAGTATCCCGCGCCGATGAACACACAGATGAGCGTCACCTTGAGCCACGTCGCCGTGTTTTGAAACCGGGCGGCAACATGCACGCCGCCCACATGCACCAGCGTGATGATCCACACCATGACGAGCGACCACGTCGTCGCCGGCGCATGCGGAAAGATGGTGGAGAAGTATTTGCCGAAGGCCATCGCCGCCAGCGCGATGGGGGCGGCGAAACCAACGGTGATGGAGAGCCAGCCGGAGAGAAACCCGACCGCAGGATGAAAAATGCGCGAGAGGAAATGATACTCGCCGCCGGAGCGCGGCAACGCCGCCGCCAGCTCGCCATAGCACACCGCGCCGCAAAACGCGCACACTCCGCCGACCAGCCAGAGCATCATGATCGTGAAGCCGGATGGCAGATCGCCGACCTGGAAGCCCAGCGAGGTGAACACCCCGGTGCCAATCATGTTGGCCACCACCACTGCCGTGGCCGTGATCAGTGAGATGCCCTGCGCGCGTGTGGTGCTCATGGGCGCGATGGCTACGCGCTCGGCGGCGGGGCGTCAACTCTGCTTCCGGGCCCCTTGCAGAAGCCGCCAAAGCAGGGCTTGCAGAGCACAAAAATGGGCATTCATTTTCCCCATGAAAACGACATCCTCACATTTGACCAGGGGGGTGATCATCGCGGTCAGCCTGCTGGTTCTCTCGCAAGCATGGCGGGCAAGCAAGCGGCCGGAGACCGATCCGGTATCTGAAAAAGTCATCGCAGAGCTGAAGAAGGAACTCTACAGGCCGGAAACGCCCCAGTCTCGACCGGTCGTTCCCTCCGAAAGTTCCATCGAGTTCGTCCGCAAACTACAGCGGCCGCACGACCCGTGGAAGGATCCCACCGATCCTGACGAGGTCTGGCACCAGCAGCGCCAGCGGGCGGGCGAGCTGATGCTCCGCTACGATCTGCCTGCCCTGGACAGATAGGCGTCCTGCGTCTGCGGGCGGTCAAAAATAAACGGGAATTCATCTTCGCCCCCACGGTGGTGTTAACCGGCCGGGTTTCTATGTGGTGTAAATCCAATACACCCAGTCATGAAACTCGCTCTTCCTCCCACGCTGCTTCAACCAAACGGCCAAAAGTACGATTTCGAGATTTCCGCCCTCCAGACCGCCACACCTGTTGCTCAGAGTGCGGCGTTTGATTTTCACACCGTCACCTGGCAGGCCGATGGTTTCGGCTTCGATGCCACTACGGGCGAATTTTTCACCGCCAGCCCCACCGCGTTGGTGGTCATGCAGGCGCTGAGTGACGGCCTCGCCCGCCACCAGATCCTCGAACGCCTCACTTCGACCTTCGAAGTCACCCGCAGCACCGCCGAACGCGATCTCGAGTCTTTCCTGGCCGAACTCGCTCACCTTGGCCTCGCAGACGACTCCGCCGTCTGATTTCAAATTTATGCACTCCTCCCCAGTCATCGCCGTCACCGGCCTTCATCGCGGTGAAAATCCCCAGCCCGGTTCCGCCGTCATCCGCAGCCTGCGTCGTGTCTATCCCGAGCTGCGCATCATCGGCCTGTGCTACGACACACTCGAAAGCGGCCTCTACAGCGAGGAAGACGCCCCCGATGCCGCTTTCACGCTTTCTTACCCATCCGCAGGCATCGAGGCCTTCTGGAATCGTCTCGATGCGATTCGCGAGACCGAGCGTTTTGACGTTTTGATTCCCTGCCTCGACGCCGAAATGGCTCCGCTGGTCGAATCGCCGGAAAAACTACGCGAACGCGGCATCCACGCCTGTTTGCCTTGCTCGCAGAGTTTTCAGGCCCGCGACAAATCGAAGCTCACCGAACTTTGCGAACGCACACACTGCCGCACGCCGCAAACCATCGCCGTGAACGATGTGAACTCGCTGCATCAGGCTGCGGCGACGTTCGGTGGCAGTGTCTTCGTCAAAGGGCGCTACTACGAGGCGCAGCTCGCATCCACCCCCGCCGCCCGTGAAGCCGCCTACTGGCACATGATCGAGCAATGGGGCGCTCCTGTGCTCGTGCAGGAGCGGATCGAAGGCGAGGAATACAACGTCATCGGCCTCGGCGACGGTCGCGGCCACATCCTCGGCTCCTGCTCCATGCGCAAGATGCTGCGCACCTCCAACGGCAAAGGCTTCGGCGGCATGGTCGTGCGCGATCTGCAGCTCGATGCCATCGCGCAGTCACTCATCGCCGAACTGCGCTGGAACGGCCCCTTTGAACTCGAATTCGTCAAACCCGACGGTCCACGCAGTGACTACAACCTCATCGAGATCAATCCGCGCTTCCCCGCTTGGTGCGATTTCCCTTCCACGCTGAACTGCAACCTGCCCGCCGCTGCGCTCGAGCTCGCCCTCGGCTGGCAGCCCCGCGAGCCGTTGAGCCGCGCCACGCCCGGCAAGTTCTTCATCCGTCACGCGATCGACATGACTGGCGACATCCGCGACCTCGCCGCCCTCACCACCACCGGCCAGCTCATCCGCCAGCCCAGTGAAGCCATCACACACGCCGCCTTCACTCATAACTCATAACTCTTCACTGCATCCTCCCATGCAAACGCTCCTCCCCTATTCCCCGCCAACCATCACCCGTCACCTCAGTGGCCAAAACAGCGCCGCAAACCGCAATCGCAACGCGCATGGTCTGAACAACAACGTCTGCGAGCGCATCGACGGCGTGCCCGTGGCCGATCTCGCGGCCCGTTTCGGCTCCCCGCTGTTCGTGTTTTCCGAACGCACGCTGCGCGACAAGATCCGCCGTGCTCGTGAAGCCTTCGAGAGCCGCTATCCGAACACCCGCTTCGCTTGGAGCTACAAAACGAACTACCTCAACGCCATCTGCCGCGTCTTCCACAGTGAAGGCTCCATCGCCGAAGTGGTGAGCGAGTTTGAGTATGAAAAAGCACGGCGCAACGGTATTGCCGGCCGCGACATCATCTTCAATGGCCCGCACAAATCCCGCGCCGGCCTCGAACTCGCCGTGACTGAAGGTGCGATGATCCAGGTCGATAATTGGGACGAGCTATTGCTGCTCGACACCATCGCCAAGGAACAAAACCGCAGCATCGACATCGCCATCCGCTGCTGGCTCGATGCCGGCATCCAGCCGGTGTGGAGCAAGTTCGGTTTCGGAGTCGAAAACGGTGAGGCTTGGCGTGCGATTCGCCGCATCGCCGAAAGCAAGGGCCGCCTCCGCCTCCAAGGCCTGCACACGCACATCGGCACCTACATTCTCGAACCCAACGCCTACAAAACCGCCGCTGAAAAGCTCGTCACGCTCATGGAGCGCTGCCGCGAGAGCTACGGCTGGAACTTGCGCTACCTCAACCTGGGCGGCGGCTTCCCATCCCTCAGTACGCTGCATTACTCGTATCAGCCCGCTGAGCAGATCGTCCCGCCCATCGAAAAATACGCCGAGGCCATCACCAGCGTGCTCAACACGCTCCCACGCGACCGACGTCCGCGCCTCTACCTCGAAAGCGGCCGTGCGCTCGTCGATGAAGCCGGTTATCTCATCACCAGCGTCGTCGCCGTGAAACAAACCACCGTGCAGGGTGCCATCACGCTCGCAGGCAAAGCCGCCAAAGCTCCTGCGCATGCCTACGAGACCGCCGGGACCGCTTATGTCGTCGATGCAGGCATTAACATGCTCTACAGCGGCAACTGGTATCGCTTTGATGTCAAACCCTCCAAAGCCATCCGCGAAGCCGCCCCGCAGCCCGTCAAACTTTACGGCTGCCTCTGCATGAACATCGACGTCATCCGCGAGCAGGTCTCCCTGCCTGCGATGACCACGGGCGATCACCTCGTCATGCATCCTGTCGGTGCCTACAACATCACCCAGAGCATGCAGTTCATCACCTATCGGCCTGCGGTAGTCATGATCGGCATGGACGGCCGCGTCGATGTCATCCGCGGACGTGAAGACCTCGACTATGTGCAGCGCCTTGAGCGTGTGCCGGATCACCTGCTGGCAACGAACCGCGCCGTATGAACTGAAACATACCCTTTTCCACCCCAAAGCCATGAACCCAATCCCATCAACCTCCCTGATGGACTTCACGGAAGCCCCGCCATCCAGCAGCGTGCTGGGTCGCCTCAAAGCGCAGTTGATCTCACTGCGTCCACTCCTCCAAAAGCTTGCGTCTCCTTTTCTCGATGTCGCTCGTGCTGCCAGTTCCATCTTCCTTTGCGGAAGCTGGAAGGCCGGAGCCCTACTTTGCTCTTCGCTGCTGCTGGAGCCACGCTACTTCGTCTTCGCCATCATCGCCACGTTGCTCGGCAGCGGTTTGGCGAAGCTGATGCATCTGCCCGCCGCGATGCGGAAGGACGGCACGCTGCTCTACAACGTCTTCCTCAGCGCCCTTGCCGTCGCCTGGATCACGCGGAACACCACGCTGCCGCCGGTCGCGATCTACGGCATGCTCGTCATCGTCACTGTTTACACGCTGCTTCTCTCTGCGGCATTATGGCACTGGTTTCCGCTGCGTGCGGGCCTGCCGCCGCTCAGCGTGGCCTTCGTCATCACGTTCGGTACGCTGCTGACCTTCTTCCCGCTCGCCGCCGCTGCCTCCGCCATGCTGCCGTTCGCGCTTCCGGCGGAACCGGCGCTGCCGTTCATCGTTGCCGCGTTTCTGCGCAGCATGGGCACGATTCTCTTCCTGCCAAACGTGTGGGCCGGCCTCGCCGTCACGCTCGCGATCCTCGTGTGGTCACGCGTGGCGATGATCAATGCCGTCGCTGGTTACGCGGGCGGCATCGTGATCGTGAAACTGCTCGAAGCCTGCGGCTTGCAGTGGTTTGGCTGGTTTGCAGGCCACAATTACCTGCTCGCCGGCATGGCGCTTGGCGCGGTGTATTTCATTCCATCATGGAGCAGCCTCGCGCTCGCTTTCATCGGCGGATCAGTCGCCGCATTGCACGTCGCCGCCGTGCAGCACTTCCTGCTCGGCTCCGGCTGGGAATACCTGCCGCTGCCTTATTTGCTCACTATCTGGAGCATGCTCTGCTGCCTGCGTTTGCGCGAGAAATCCGGTTCGCTCCTGCCCACCATCGGCACCTTTGACAATCCTGAAGCCGCTGCGGCCTCCATCGCTCTCGCCAACGCGCGCTTTCCGCATCGCAACGAAACACACGTCCTGCTTCCGACCTCACGCGAGGTTATCGTCACGCAGGGCTTCGACGACAAGCTCAGCCATCGCGGCGATTGGCAGCACGCACTCGACTTTGAAGTCCACGATGCCGCCGACAACGCCTGCCCGCCCGGCTGCGACGATGATTTGAGCCGCTATTACACGCAGGGCCTCGAAGTCCGCGCTCCTGGCAGCGGCGAGATCATCCGTGTCATCGACAGCGTGGCCGACAACGCCCCTGGCGGCTGCAACTTCGCCCACAACTGGGGCAATCATCTCCTCCTTCGCCTCGACTACGGTGGCGTGGTGAAACTCGCGCACTTCATGAAGAACGGCATCGCCGTCAAAGTCGGCCAGCGCGTCACCGCCGGCGATCTGCTCGGCTACTGCGGCAATTCGGGTCGTTCACCGGTGCCGCATATCCATCTGCACACGCAGGCCAGCGCTGAGACCGGCGCGCCCACCTTGCCCTTCTGCCTCACGAACTTCTTCACGCGCACCGAAACCGGTTTGCAGTGGAATTTTGCCAGCGTGCCCAAAGTTGGAGCCCGCATCGCACCCGCGACGGTCTCCAGCACCGTGCTGGGCACGCTGGCCCATTTTGCGCCGGGAACGGCCAGCTATCGGTCGGATCAGGCAGACCGCACGGATCTCCGCATCACGCTTGATGAATCCGGTCGCTACATCTTCCAAAGCGGCCCAGACAGCCTCACCGCCGTCCTCGGCCTGCACGCGTTCCAAATCACACAAAGCCGCCTTAGCGGCGCTTCGCAGCTCCTGCGTCTTCTTTCGTTCGCCATGCCCACCGTGCCCTTCGCTTATCAAAGCGGCATGAACTGGGAGGATTGTGTCGCTTTGCACGCAAAGCAGTACGGTCGGGCATTGGCGGGCGCTTTTGCACCTTACCTCGGGCACAAGACCCAGCGCGTCATCACGCGCCACGCGCTGCATCCCACCCGAGGGCGCCTCCAGCTCATCACCACGCTGCCGGATGCTCCGGCTGATCTCCCGCAGGAGATCGAGCTCACCCTCGAACCAGTTCTTGGCCTCACCAGCATCATCGCACGCTTTCAAAATCACACCCTCACCTTCACGCAAACCTCATTCACCCCGACACTGCCCGACGGCACCGCCGAATAACTCCTCCCACCATGAAGACAACCATCGCCATCCTCCTGCTCTCCGTGTCGTTCTTGCGCGCGGCTGATCCGCAAAAAGCCGCCGAACTCTGGCAGCAGTCACTCACCGACGAATCCAACCAGGACTACGCCGCCGCGCTCAAAAACGTGTTCGACTTCAAAGCCGCCGGTGGTGAGACCTACCTCGCCACGATTCGCGCCGCATGGCTCTCCTATCTCGCCAAAGACTACGATAAAGCCGTCCAGTTCTACACTGCCGCCGCCAAGCAGGAGCCACGCGCCATCACGCCGCATCTCGGCCTCACCTACACGTTTCTGGCGCAGCAGAAGCCCAAGGAGGCGCTGGCCGCCGCCCGTAACGGCCTCAACATCGACCAGTACCATTTCAAGTTGCTGCTCATCGCCGGTGAGTTGCTCTTCAATCAAGGTGATTATCGGAAGGCCGAGACCTACTTCGATCGTGCGCATCATCTCCAACCGGAAGATCCCATCGCCATGAGCTGGCTCGGCTGGAGCCAGATCGGTGCGGGGCAGCCCAAGCTCGCCGCGCCCACGTTTGAGAAACTCATGCAGATCAATCCTGACGGCTATCTCGTGCGCGACGGATTCGCCGTCACCCACGCCCCGCCTCAGGGTGGCCCTGGCGGACCCGGAGGACCACCTCCGCGTCCGCGCTGACCGCTCCCATGCCGCACTTACTCAAGTCGTCGGGCCATGCGACTGGAGCATGTTCAGGGCGTGCCGTCTCAAAGATTGCCGCGCACGCAGGATCGCCTAGAGTGCCGCTCGTGATCTCCGACCTGCCGCCCGCCACATGAAATCCCTTTTTGACCACACGCTCCGCGGTTTCGGCCAGATGCTCGTGGCCAATAATCGCTTCACTGGAGCGTGTGTGCTCATCGGTCTTTTTTGTCTCTCCATCGAATCCGCCCTGATGAGCCTTGGTGGCGCGCTGCTGGTCTCCGCGCTCGCCAGATGGCGTGCGCACGATGACACGGTGCTCAAAACGGGCCTGTTCAGTGTGAATGGTGCTTTGCTTGGCGCGCTGTGGCTGTTGTTTCCGCAGGTGCCGCTGTGGGCGCAGATCGTCGCCACCGCGCTTGGTTGCGCGGCGATGGCGTTCTTCTTCGTGCCCGTCGTGGAGCGCATGCATGCGCGGCGATCTCCGTATGTGCTCTTCAGCCTGCCGTATGTCGCCGCCGCGTGGGCCGCGCTGCTCGCGCTGATCTTTTTTGGCGTCCATGACGCCGAACTCACGCGCGGCTGGCGTGCGCTGCTGGCGAATCGTTTTGAGAAGGCTGAGAAACACTTCCTCAACACCGAGGTCAGCACCGACATGGCCGAGGCCTACCGCTGTGCCGGCCTTGGCTGGAGTTTGTACCGGCGTGGCGATCAAGCCGGCGCGCAGACCGCCTTCTCACGAGTGCTCTCGCTCAAAACCGGAGTTGCTGACGCTTACGATGGTCTCGGCTGGAGCCGCTTTCGTCAGGGGCGGCACGAGGACGCGCGCCTGGCCTTTCAGCGGGCCGTCGCGCTCGATTCCTTCTTCGCGGATTCGTGGGATGGCCTCGGCTGGTGCGCGATGCAGGCCGGCAACACCGAAGAAGCCCGCCGTCATTTCACCGCGGCGGCCTTGTGCGCCCCGTTGTTTGCAGATGCCTTCACCGGTCTCGCCGCCACGCTGCCGGAGGGTCGTTCGAAGAGCCTCGCCACATCCTGGAGCCGGGTGCTGGCGCAAAACGTCAGCTCCGGCGCTCAATTCACCTCTTCACGCATGTTGCTGTGCTGGATGTGGTTCTTCATCGGCGTGCTCGGGCACTCGCGGACTTCGGCGTTCATGGCGCTGGCCGCCGTGGCCTTGTGCCTCGGAGGTTCATTCTGGCTGCCCAGCTTTGGCGATCCGGCATTCGCCATGAACGCCATTGTCATCTTTCTGGCTCTTGGCGGCCATTACCTGCGCCTGAGTACCAAAACATTCGCCTGGACGCTGCTCGTCACGACGGCTCTCGCGATCTTGCACACGCCGCTCAGTGAGGCGCTGCTGCGCCTCGGCCTTCTCCCGCTTTGGCTGCCTTTCAATCTCGCGCTGCTCGGCAGCATCGCCTTTTTTGGCTGGCTTCATCGCAAAGGTCTGCGCGACGAGCGCGTCCCCCTTGATTGGACCGCCACCACACCTGCTGAGACAGGTGCCTTCCTGGTGCGGCGGGATGCCGGATCCTCACCTCAGCTTCCGGCCAAAGTGAACCTCAAAGTACACGCCGAGTGAGTCTGCCAGCGCCTGCGCGAAGCGGCGTTGGTCTTCCGGCCGGTCGCGCACATTGTTCCATGGGCATTCCACCTGGATCGCGCTCACTGTGCCGCCATCGCGTGAGCCGTGCGCCAGCACATCGTAGGCACCGCTGAAATAGCCCGCCAGAACGCCGGGATATGACTTCGTCGGGCTCGGCAGGCAGCGAAAACCACGAAACTCCAGCAAGCCGCCAAGGCTCTGCGGGCCGCGCAGCAACTCCGCGAAGCTCTGCGGCGAGCGCTTGTCGAGTTCGCGAATGCTCGTGCTGGCGATCAGCATTGCATTCGCATTCAATTCGGCGTCGCTCGCCTTCAATTGCTCGCCCGTGACCAAATAGCCCAGCTCCACCCGCTGGTCGATGTGGCGGTGACCGTGAATGTCCAGCAACAGACCGTAGCCGTGCTTTTTCATCACCGCATCACAGGCTTTCTTGGCGCCATCATGAAAGCGGTGCCATGCCGCCTCCGCCGTCGGCTCGCCTTGCGCCGCCTCTTTGAGGTCACGGTTGGGATCGAGCCGTGAGCGATGCAAGCGGGCAAAAATCGCATGCGGTTTGCCACCGTAGCGCGCTTGCAGTTCCTCAATGATCATCTCGGACAGCGGCGCGGTGTTGGCATCCATGCCTGTGACGCCGTAGCGTCGCGCCAGCACGTTGTCCGGCTTCAGCGTACCGCCGTGCGGCACCGTGAGGATGATCGGCAGCGTGCCGGAGCGCACTTCAATGAGTTGTTCAAGCGAGGGCGTCTGCGCGTGAAGCGTGGCGGCCACAAACAGATGAAAAAACAGCGTGCGCATGATGATTCGCAGTGAAAGACAGTTCGCCGCCGCTTGTCACGTTTTTTCTCGCTCATGATCCTCCGCATTCTTCTTCCGCTTCTTGTTCTGACCTCCGTTTCAAACGCCGGCAACTGGCCTGAATGGCGCGGCCCCTCGGCCCAAGGCCAGGCCAATGCCTCCGGCCTGCCTGAAACCTGGAGCGAGACAAGCAACGTTGCCTGGAAAACGCCGCTGCCCGGCCGCGGCCACTCCACACCCGTGATGTGGGGCGATCACATCTGGCTCACCACCGCCATCGAGAAAGCCGCGACACCTGAAGAGGCCAAACGCCGCCTCGAATCGAACACCGGCGACCAACCGCTCGTCGTCCTCTCCTCCGTGAGCCTGCGAGCTGTCTGCGTGGACCGAAACAGTGGCAAGATCCTTCACGACATCGAACTGCTGAACGTCAAAGACCCGCAGTGGGCGCATCAGCTTAACAGTTACGCCTCACCCACGCCCGTGCTCGAAGAAGGCCGCCTCTACGCACACTTCGGCTCCTTCGGTACGGTCGCCCTCGACACGAAAACGCTGAAGGTGCTCTGGAAGAATGAGGAACTGAACGTCATGCACGAAAATGGTCCTGGTTCCACCGCTGTGCTGCATGGCGATCGCTTGATCGCCCACTTCGACGGCAGTGACCAACAGTTCATCGCCGCCTTGGACAAAAGCACCGGCAAGCTGGCGTGGAAGACGCCCCGCAGCGGCGAGATGGACCCGCGTGCCCAGCAGCGCAAAGCGTACGGCACGCCGCTCGTCGTCACGATCAACGGACTGCCCGTCGTTGTCAGTTCTGCTGCCAACAACATCTACGGCTACGAACCCGCCACCGGCAAAGAGCTGTGGAAGATCCATTACGGCGAACTCGGCTTCTCCATGTCCACCGTTCCCGTCGCCGACGACCAGCAGATCTACTTCAGCACTGCCTTTGGCAAATCGGCCATCATCGCGCTCAAGTTCGCCGGAGTGAAGACGCCCGAGATCGCTTGGCGTAACAACAAGAATGCTCCGAAGATGTGCTCGCCCGTGTTGCACAACGGATTGCTCTTCTACGTCGATGACGGCGGCATCGTAAGCTGTGTGGACGTGAAAACCGGCGAGGCCTTCTACCGCGAACGCATCGGCGGCAAGTTCAGCGCCTCGCCGATCCTTGCCGACGGCAAACTCTACTTCAGCAGCCGCGAAGGTGTCGTCACCGTCATCGCAGCCGTCAAGGAATTCAAAATCCTCGCCCAAAACACTCTCGAAGGCTCCCTCATGGCCAGTCCCATCGCCGATGGCAGCGCCCTGTTCCTCCGCACGGACAAGGCGCTGTACAAGATTGGGAAGTGATCCATCTCAATTCCAGCGCTGTTCCGTAGTCCCGGCTTTAGCCGGCTCAGAACCGCCTAAAGGCGGGACTACAAAACGAGCCTGTCGTGTATCAATGCTTCAGCGCCGCACGCAGCACCGGCTCGAAGATGTCCGCCTGGCGCAGGAAGCCGAGGTCAGTGCCGTGAGAGGCGTCGTTGGAGCCTTCGGCGTCGGTGCCGTAGAGCGCGTCTCCGCTGATGTAGCTCAGGTTGGCGACGTTTTCGGCCTTGAGCTGCTCGTAGGCGGCTTTGAGCGCGGCGTGATTGTCGTCGTGGAACTTCGCCTTGGCCGGAGTGATCCAGGCGTTCGTGAAACGGCGGTCTTCGACAAGGATGATCGGCGTGGTGGCATGTTTGGAGCGCAGTTGCTTCACCAGCGGCACGCATTTGGCCGACACATCGGCAGGGCCCATGTTCGGGCAGCAGTCGATGACGATGGCGGCGGCATCGAGTTCGTTGATCAGATCACCCACGGCGGCGTCCATGCGTCCGTTGCCGGAGAAACCGATGTTGATGACGGGACGATCCAAACGGCGGCCCAAAATGGCCGTGTGAACCATGCCGGGGCGCGAGGCGTTCGCGCCGTGCGTGATCGAAGTGCCGTAGAATACGATGGGCTTCTCGCGTGGCTTCAACCCTTCAAACTTCGCACCCGCAGGCACGCCGATTTCGAGTTTTTCGATGCCGTTGTAGAGCGGCAGGTAGGCGGCGAATTCATGCTCGCCGGGAGCCAGATCGCTGATCAAAACGGCTTCCACATGCTGCGCCGCCGGTTTCGGGCAGGCGACCCAGCGCCACTGGCCTTTGTCATCACGCGCATACAAATCAAGACCGCTCACACCCGTCGCAGGCATCGCAGGCAGGGCCAGACTGGCCTTGGCGAGGTCATAGCGGCAGTAAATCGCCTTCGCGTCTGTCTTGAAGCGCACCATCATGCCCGCGCTGTCACGACTAAGCCCCCAAACGGCGGGCGTCACCGTCTTCTCCGCCTTCGCCGGGAAACGATCAAACCAGCGCTTCCGCTCCTGATCCCCCCAGCCACGGCCCTCGACTCCCCAGGTCGTCACATCATGCCATTGCGCATCGGCAGGAACCGTCGGCCCCTTCGGTTTGGCCGGAGCCTTGGGCGCGGCGGTTTGAGCAAGCAGCGAGGCGCTGACGAGGAAGGCGAGGAGGATGGCTGGTTTCATGGTTCGTAGTTCGGGCTTGGCCTGTGGAGAGCTATCCAAACGGCCCCCAGTCTGCGCAACTAGCGCTTTGCTTGCATCTCGTGAGCGAAATCGTATTCTCCTGACATGAGCACCGTCGCCCAAATCGAAGACGCCGTCTTCGCCCTGCCTCAGGAGCAGTTCCTGTCGCTGCTGGACCGAATGAACCAGCGTGTGGATTATGCCTCAGAGGATGGGATCAAATACGAATCCCCTGAACTGGAGGCGGAACTGCTCAAGGCGGCGGACGGACCTTGGCTTCCAGTGGACGACGCTTTTTGGGAATCCATCCGCCAAAGCTGGCCTTCCAATCAAAAAGGCAGCCAATGCCAGGCCTGAACATTCAGCGTTCTCCAGATGCCACGGAGGACATCCGTCTCCAGACGATCTGGTATGACGAACACGCAGGCAAGGAAATCGCCGAACGTTATGTGTCGTCATTCATGGAAACGGCGCGTTCTCTCGGCAAACAGCCTGATCTCGGCCGCATCTGCCATTTCCGCAGCCGCAAGCTCGCGAACCTACGCTGCTTCCGCATGGAAGAGGCCTTTGGCAAACACCTCGTCTTTTATCGCGTGATTGGCGACACCCTCTACGTCTTCCGCGTCCTCCACGGCATGCGCGATCTGCCGCGAAGGCTGCTCGATCCACCCGGAGCGGATTGATTACCGGCACAGCAAAAATTCCTCAGCATTCACCAAGCCGCTCCCTCAACTGAGCCCATAAACACTGAGGTCGAGGTCAGAAGGCCAATGCCCCATTAGAGTCTCTTCCCTGAACTTGCCATACAGGCAATATGGGAACCTTTCATCATGCGTTTTCGTGACGACATAGTGGTAAACATTGATCGGCCCCTCTCCGTTGGCTGTTTGCGGGTTCAGCTCATGACAAATCACATCGATTCCCAGCACCGCATGCCTTTGATTGAGGAACTTGGTGGCTGTCGAGTCACCGCTCACAAAGGCACCCACAATGCCCTCTTTTCGCTGTATTCCGGGGAGGTCTGACAGATGCCAAGGCGCAAGTTCTTCGATCTTCCATTCGGAAGATTTAGCGATTTGGTTGAATTGCTGTTGGGTCAAAAGTTTGCGTTTTACTGCCATGCAAAATAGTAATGCCCAGAAGCAAAACGACTCGAAAATCTACGAGAAACATGCCCGCTCACGACGGAAGTCTCGAATTAGCCGAGATGTTTTCCCTGTCGGTCGCCCGTCTCTCGAGCACTGACACACTCGCTTCTCGTGGGTTACGGCCCGACTGGAATAATGGCGGGGCGTAAGCCAATGATGTCGTTGCAGGAACTTGGCCCAGTGAAGTATCGGCGGGCGGCGCGGCAGTGGATGGCATGGTTAAACCATGAACCGCCCCGATATGCCCGAAGGGAGCCAAGGCTGCCCGCAGGGTCCTTGCCACCTATGTACTTCGCAGTATTATCCCATGCATCAAGGCACCACTCCCAGACGTTCCCGTGCATGTCATACAGGCCCCACGCATTGGCCTTCTTGCCGCCCACTTCATGCGATTTACCCCCGCTGTTGCCATCATGCCATCCGATCTCATTCAAGTCGCTGCCGTGATATGGTCCGGCGTCTCCTGCTCGGCACGCATACTCCCATTGCGCCTCAGTAGGCAAGGTGAAGCGCCATCCATCTGGAAGAATGTTGATGGCATTGAGCTTGGCGATGAACGCCTGCGCTTCGTTCCAGCTTACGTTCTCTAATGGTAGTTGGCCGCTCCCTTGGATATAGCTCGGATTGCTGCCCATCACTGCCTGCCACTGCCCCTGCGTTATCTCGAGCTGCGCCAGCCAGAAGGAGTTGGTCAAGGTCACCTCCGCTTGTTTCTCGTCACTTGATCTCCCAGATTCACTCTCCGGGCTGCCAATTGTGAAAGCACCGGATGGTATGTAGCTGAACTTCACCACTGTCTGTAAGGCAATTGGCACGACCAGGGTGCTGCCAACTGACTCCTCCGAGATTTGTTGAGGCAGGCGCTCTATGGCTTCCGCAACCATCTCTTCCGCCTCTGCGACCAATCGCTCTTGTTTTTTCTGATTGTAAAGATGGCTTAGGCCCATAGAGACCACCAGCACCAACCCGGCTGCCATAACAACCAACGCATTGCGTTTTTCTCGCCCCCCGCGTGTCATGTGCAGCATGGCTGTCTGCCGAAGCTGGCTCAAAGCTGTTGATTTTGGATAGCCTTTGAGAAGCTCTTCCGCCTGCCTGATGGCATCAGCACGCCTGACTGTTTGCAGCTTCGCCAGAGAAGCTTGAACGGCGGCGATCTCCTCAAGTGACGCATAGCTCAAGTCCTCAAACCGCGCTTCCCCGAGGACCGCGACATCGCGCTCTGCATCTGCCAGATCGCCCTGCTGCAGCGACGTCGCCGCAGATGCGAGCAACGTCTGATGCAACGCATGTTTCGCAAACCAATCCTGGAGCCTAGCCAGGGCCGCGTCACACTCCGTGATCAATCCCGGGGGTTCACTCCCGTCTGCCACCTTGTCCCAGCAGGCCGCCAATGTGTCCAGCCGCATGGCATCTCGCTCCTTCTGCATGTCGTCATACTGCGCCTGTTCCGCCAATTCAGGAAAGAGACCCTTAGCGTCCATGGCATCGTCGGGCAATGCCTTGACAAACTCACGCACTCTCGCGGAAAGGTCATCACGCAGTGATGACAGTTGGGCGTGGATCTCCTGAAGTTCGCCGAGCCCGGCTATTTTCGTGGAGCCATCTGGCGGTACCGCCGCCAAATGGTCCTTCACCACTTTTCCCAATTCCTGCACAGCTGCCATCCATGCCTCCAACTCTTTCCATTTGGCGCGGGTGATCTCCAAAGGATCGCGGCCCTCAAAGTGCCGGGCTGCCAAATCCTGCGCCTGGCTCTCCAGGCGGGACAGCTCCTTCAAATCGCTCAATTCACTCAGCACGCTGCTGCGTGAGCGTACCACGGCGATCTTCGTGAGCAGCACTGCCATCCGGTAGTCCTGCCGAATTCCCGCTGGAGATGCGGCCAGCACGCCGCGACTGCTCAGCGCGTCAAACTCCGGCCCCATCCCAGCCATCATCACACGCAGCAGGCGGACCGCTTCTTTTTCCTCTTTCTCGGCCTGCTGTTTCAGCAGCTCGAGTTCCAGGCGCTGTTTCTCCACGGCAAGGCGTTCCTGCTCCGTCTTTGCCATTTCCGCCTGTTGCTTGCGTGCCGCCTCCAGAGCCTGCAACTGTCTCTGACGTTGGGAGTGGGCAGACAGAACACCGGCCAGAGCCAAGTGTCCCGCGTTGTCGCGAATGCCGTCCTCAACCGCATCATGGAAGTTCCAGTCGTCGCTCATAAGCAGTTTGTTTTTTGAATGTTTTGGATGGCAGTCGTGGTGGAAGTCAGCCCTCCCAGCAACGTGCAGGAGGCGAGATTTTGGGTGCTGAACTGCGCTTTCACAGCAGCAGCTTAAACGGTGCGTTTGTGAGCGTCCAAGCCGAAAAGCCGCGTCCTGCTACTGTCGCGACGACGACAGCGGCTCTCCAGCCTCACCGACAAAGCAAAAACTCCTTCGCGTTCACCAAGCTCCACGCGATGTCCTCCAAGGCGAGGCGGCGGTCTTTCGCGCTGGCGAGCAGGGCTTCCATCACCTTTGCCTCGTCAGGGGTGGGAGCGCGGGTGAGCAACGCCCAAAATAAATCACGCACGGCAGCGCCGTTGTCGGGCTGTTTGGTGAGAGAGCCGAGGCGGTTGTGTTTGTCGGTGATGACGCGGGTGATGGTGGGGCCGCCGATGAATTGGAAGATCTGGCCGAGCGAGGTGTCGCTGCCGCGTTCGCATTCGCAGGTGAGTTCGCGCTTGGGGCGGCCGAACTGCACGAGGAAGGCCTCGGGGGACATCGGATTGGGGCTGCCACGACCGTTCATGGGGCCGGGCATCTGGCTGGCGCGGGTGCCGGGTTTCCACTCGTCGAAGCTTGGGGTTACGCGCAGCGATGCATAGAGCGAGTCGATCAATTGCTCGGCGCTGAGGCGGCGCGGGATGCGGTGGGAGTAGTTGATCGTGTCAGCGGCGTTGGTGTCGTTCGGCGCGGCCTCAAGCTGATAGGTTTTGCTCAGCATGATGCTGCGAATGACGTGGCGCAGGTCGAAGCCGCTGCGGATGAAGTCCTGCGCGAGTTCTTCGAGCAGTTTGGGATGGCTGGCGGGATTGGTGAGGCGCATGTCATCGACGGGATCGACAAGGCCACGGCCCATGAGGTGATACCAGATGCGGTTCACCTGTGATTTGGCAAAGAGCGGATGCTGGCCGCTGGTGAGCCAGTTTGCGGCGGCTTGCAGCTCGTCTTCCTTGTCCGCAGGCCTGGCGAGATCACCACCGAGGAATTTGGCCTTCGCGGTGTCGCCGGTGCGCGGATTTTCGACACTGAGCTTGGCGTTCAAGAAGACGATCTGCTCGCCATTGAACTCGTGCTTGTCGCTCTTATCGCGGCGCTTGTTGTCGCCGATGATCTTGTAATCCACACGGGCGAAGACAGCGGACCAGTTGTAGTAATCGTCCTGCGTCCAGCGGTCGAAGGGATGGTTGTGGCACTGGGCGCACTGCAAACGCGTGCCGAGGAAGACCTGCGCGGCGGCGACAGCGCGGGCCTCGGGCGTGCGGTTGGCGCGGTAGAAGTTCGACGCGGGTTCATGATACGTGCTGCCGCGTGAGGCGATCATGTCGCGCACGAGCTCGTTCACGGGCCGGTTTTGCGCGATGGCAGCGCGAATCCAGTCGTGGAAGGCCTGCATGCCGGTCTTGTCGAGCGTGCGGCTTTCGACCTTGAGCACGTCGGCCCACTTCAGCGCCCAAAAATCGGCGAACTCGGGCCGCACGAGCAGTTGGTCGATCAAACGGGCGCGTTTGTCGGGTGATTTGTCAGCAGCGAAGGCGCGTGCGGCATCGGCAGGCGGAATCATGCCGCAGAGATCGAGCCAGGCACGGCGGATGAAGACATCGTCGCCGCACACGGCGCTGGGGTTCATGCGCAGGGTCTTGAGTTTGTTGAAGACGTGCGCGTCGATCTTGCTGTTGCGGCGCGGCTGGCTCCAGGCGAAAGCAGGATTCGCCTTCACAAACGTGAGTCGAACGGGCACGGATTGATTCAGGAAACGCACCAGGATGGATGGCTCGCCAAATTGCAGGCGCTTCACGAGGCCGCTCTTGCTCACTTCGACGAGGCCGTTTTGCAGCGGCTCGTAAATGGCGCGTTCGGTGACATCGCGTTGCACGCCGTCGGCAAAGGTGGCCTGCACCTTGATCTGCACGGTGCTCGCGGGTTCGTCCAAAACGGACTCCGTAGGCGTCACGGCGAGTTTTGTGACTTTCGGCGCGGTCGCATCGTCTCGCAGCATGCCGGCGGCGATCCAATCGCGCAGCACCTGATACTCCCAGCCTTGGAGATCGAGCTTCTTGCCGCCCTCGTGCGCGATTTTGTTCGACGCTTTGACCAGCAGGAGGCTTTTTTCAGCGGCGAAGGCGTTCACACGACGCCCTGAGGCATCGCGAGCGAGCGCCTTGAAGTCGAAATCGGCATCCTGACCGCGCAAGGAGAGCTTGAAGCCGCCTTTGCCCGTCGCATTGCCATGACAGGTGCCCAGATTGCAGCCCGCTTTCGAGATGGCGGCCATCACGTCATTGCGAAACGACACCTCCGCAGACGCGGAGATGATGTTGGCGACCAGGATGGCCGTGATGACGGTTTTCGAGGGCATTCGGGGCGGAAAGTAACGCATCAATTCAGCGCCATCTTCCGGTAGCAACAGAAGTGGCAGTCACTCAAAAATAGGCTTCCAGCCAATGGCCATGCTTTCCCCAGAACACACACCAACGTCCTGCGGATTCGACAACATCTAGGTGGAACTCGACAGATTCAGGATCTTCAGCCAGATGAACTGTGGCCAAGTCAATTTGATGTGTCTTAGCATAGTACGCGGAGTGACGCAGAAGCTCCTTACCGTATTTGATCGTCTCATTCGATAGCTTGGACTCCCATGCAGCATTGAGCAGTTCTGCGCCGATGATGTATTCGCAATCCTTCAAAAATTGGCCGCGGAAAGCATAGGCTTCGACGTAGCCGCCCGGGCTACCGTTTGTGTATCGAGGGAGACCGTCACAACGAGGGATCAGCGGGAGCACCCGGAAACCTGTGAGGCGGCTCACAAAAAGTTCCTCCGTCAAAGATTTGTCGACTCGCTGCTCGAACTGCTGGTGAGCCCACGCCGTTGCCTCGTCCTCAACTCCAACAGTCGGGGTCTTGAGTGTGTCGAACGCAGACTGGGTGATCGCATCAAAACGTCGCGATTTACCTGCACGATTCCAACACCACCTTTTGGAGAGCAGCTTTCGCCACAAAGATTCGAACTCGGCTTCAAAGCCGGGCTTGGCTTTGGGGCCTGGATTCCAATCGAGTCCCATTTAATCAAAACGGAATGTCGTCTTCTTCCATGCCCTCGGTGATCGGGCCTTCGCCAAATTCGTCGTTCTGCTGGGCAGGGGCGGGACGTTGAGCCGGACGCTGTTGTGCAGCAGCGGGGCGCTGGGCTGGGCGGGCGGCGGGACGATTGTAACCGCCGCCACCTCCACCGCTGGAGCCACCTTCTTCATCGCCACCACCGGCGGGAGCACGATCACCGCCCTGTGGACTGCCGAGGAACTGCATCTGCTCGCCCACCACGCGCATGCGGGTGCGCTTCTGGCCGGTCTGCTTGTCTTCCCAGGAATCCATCTGCAAACGGCCCTCGATGAAGACGGGGCGACCTTTGTGCAGGTATTTGCCGGCGAGTTCGGCCATCTTCGCCCACAGCACGACATCGACAAAGGTCACTTCCTCCACCTTCTCACCGCTGTCGGAGGTGTACACGCGGTTCACGGCGAGACCGATGTCGCAGACGGCGCTGCCTTTGGGCGTGTAACGCACTTCCGGGTCGCGGGTGAGATTGCCGATGAGCATGACTTTGTTGTAGGAGGCCATAAAACGAGGAGTGGTGGAGTGCTGGGGCTGTGTCTGGCGGCAGACGTTGCCGGGGGGTGTGCGTCCCGGCAATGTTTTTTTGTCATCAACCGATGCCGTGGCATGCTGCGGCGTGCTGGAACTCATCGACGGCTTCATTCAACACCTGGCGACCGAGCGCGGCCTGTCCGTGAATTACCAGATCCTCGTGCGCCGGTTTCTGGAGGCGTTCGCGTCGTGGTTCAAAATGAAACACCAGTCGGAGACTGCGGCGGCGGTGACGACGGACCATCTGGGTGGGTTTCTTTCCCAGCGGAAGAAGGACGGCATCGCCGCGTCATCGGCGCGCATCGAGCTCATCGCGCTGAAAATTTTCTTTCGCTGGCTCACAGCACGCAAACACATCGCCTTCGATCCTGCCGACCCGATCTTGCCACCGCGGCAGGAGAAGCACCTGCCGGATTCGTTGAACGAAAGCGATGTGCAGAAGCTGATCGAGTCCGTGAACGGCACGAAGCCGCTGGACCGGCGCGACCGGGCGATTCTGGAGCTGTTTTATGCCAGCGGGGTGCGGTTGTCGGAACTGATGAATGCGAAGCTGGAGAATCTGAGCTTGGAGGAAGGCTGGATTCGCGTGACGGGCAAAGGCTCGAAGACGCGTCTTGCGCCCGTGGGTGTCGCGGCGCGTGAAGCCATCGCCGCATGGCTCGAACACGGACGTCCGGCGCTGGTGAAGCCAAAAACGCAGAGCCACATCTTCATCTCACACAACGGCACACGGCTGACGACGACACGCATCCAGCAGATCGTCAAAGAGCGGGCGGCCATGTGCGGCCTTGATCCGGCCCGCGTCCATCCGCACTTGCTGCGGCACAGTTTTGCCACGCATCTGCTGAACAACGGCGCGGACCTGCGCGTGATCCAGGAAATGCTGGGCCATGCGGACATCTCGACGACGCAGATCTACACGCACGTCGATCAGGCGCGGCTGAAGGACGTACACCGGCGGTTTCACCCGAGAGCGTAGGCCGCCACATCGCCCATGCGGGCATAAACTTCGCGGCCGGCGCGGCTGTGCTCGATCAAATCATCGGCGAAGCGGATGCGGCCCGGCTCGAAGATCGTGATGACGCAGGAGCCGCCGAAGCGGAAATAGCCTTTTTCAGCGCCCTTAGTGATGGGATCGCCTGATTTGAAGGTTTGCACGATGGAGCCGACGCAGGTGGCACCGACTTCGAGCAGCAGCACCTCGCCGAGGTTCGGTGTGTGCAGCGGGGTGATCGCACGCTTGTTTTCCCAGAGGATCGAGGGGCGTTTGCGCAGGGCGATGGGATTCACGGAATAAAGCGGGCCCTTGATCGGGTGTGAAACCGCAGGCGTGCCGGCGCAGGGAAAGTGGAAGCGGTGGTAGTCCACGGGGCACAAGCGGGAGATCAGCATGCTGCCGTGTGTGAAGCGTGCGGCGAGCGAGGTGTTGCGCAGCAGGGTGGTGAGCTCAAAGCGGGTGCCTTTGATGAAGAAATCGTCACAGGCGGCGATGTCGGGGAGGACGAGATGCCTGCCGTCTGCCGGGAAGACAATTTCGTTTTGGCCCGCGGCAATCGGCCGCGCCTGGGGCTTGAGTTTGCGGTAGAAGAACTCGTTGAAGGTGCGAAATGAGCCGGGCGCGTCGGCGAATTCGGTGGTGTCCACGCCATAGGTGGCGAGGAACGGGGCGATCTTGGCCCTGCTGGACGGAGCGTCCATGCGGCGGCCATACCAGTGTGAAAAGGCGGCACGTTTCACCATGGCGTGCAGCGGCAGCCGGCCGGGCGTGCTCTCATACGTGAAGCGCAGAAATCCCTCGCCATAGACCGCCTCGGTCTCGATGCGCCGGGTTAGGCGGTTGAAAAAGGTGATGGGTTCGGCGGGCATGTGGTTATTCACATAGCGTCACGCCAAGAAAACGCCACACGAACAAAGCTGGCGACAACGGCGTTTCGAGGCATAGTCGCGGCCCTTTCCAGACCGAGCGTATGACCGAACCCGAAGCCAGCACCGAGAACCAGCCGCAGCAGCCCAGCGCACTGGTGGACCTTTCCGATTTGAAATTGATGCCTGCGTGGGTGGGTGAGTTCGGCAAGGAAGAGAAGATCAAAAAACGCTACGCCGACTCTGGCGATGACCGTCCGCAGCGCGGAGGTCGTGATGACCGCCGTGGCGGTGGTTTCGGAGATCGTGGTCGCAGTGGCGGACCTCCGCCACGTCGTGACGGCCCTGGCGGCGGTGCTCCGCCGCGCCGCGATGGTCCTGGCGGGTTCCGGCCGCGTGAAGGCGGCCCACCTCGCCGTGATGGCGATGACCGTCGTGGTCCGCCGCGTCGTTTTGGTGATCGTGATCGTGGCGGGCCGCCGCAGCGTGAGTGGGTGGAGATTCCAAGGGACGTGCAAATCACGATCTTCCCGGACGACAAGGCCGTGGACGCCCTCGCCGCGCATGTGCGCCAGACCGGCCATGCGTTCAGCATGTTTGACGCCGCGCGCCTCGTGCTGGCGGGAGGAGACCGCTTCATGGTGCGCTTCCGCTGCGCGGAAGAGCGTGCCGCCGGCTTCTACCATGTGCCTGCGGACGGCAGCCTCTTCCTGTCGCGTGATGAAGCGCTCGCGCATGTGCTGCACAGTTCGGCGCAGGATGAGTTTTATCGCGTCGAGGAGATCGAGCTCGAAGCGCCGAAAGGTGAATTCGCCTCCGTGGCCGTGTGCGGCATGAGCGGCGAACTCATTGCTCCGCCGAGCCATCACAGCTATCAAACCGGCGTCATTCGCCTGCATCGCGAGCGTTTTTCAAACATGCCGATTGAGGATTTCAAACGCCGCATCCGTGTGGAGTCGAATCCTGAACTCGTCGCGAAGTGGAAGGGAAACATGAGCAAAGGCCGCCGCTGGGTATGCCTGAAAGGTGAAGTGCCTGAAGGAGGCGAACCGCTCGCGCTCAACTCCCGCGGTGACATGGAGGCGCATTTCCGCCGCACCTTTGGCAACGACGCCGTCATCGAGGTGCGTGATGCCACGGTTCATGGCAACATCGACAAGCAGAAGCTCTCGCATGTGCTCTTCATCATGCTGCGTCAGTCGGTGGATGCGGCGCGGAAGCATCTCTTTGAGCTCTCGCAAAAACTTGGTGCCGGCCTGGAGCGCCGCGGCATGAAGCTGTTCAAACGCCGTGCTGGCAAGCAGTTCGTCTGCCGTGTGAAGCCGCGTGCGATCGAGGCTGGCATGGTGTTTTCGGACCGTCTGGCGCAGATCGTGGAGCTGCTCAAAGCCAATCATGGCATGCCGATGCAGAAGCTCGTGGAGGCGGTCGTTCCGTCACCCGCATTGCCGGAAGGAACCGATCCAAACGCGCCGAAGCATCCCACCGAGGAGCAGATCGCCGTCATCAAGGACATCCGCTGGCTCGCGAACGAAGGTTACGTCATCGAATACAGCGACGGCATGGTCTTCCTCGGCGTTCAGGGCGAACCCGCCGCCAAAAAAGAAGCACCTGTGGCCAAAGTTTCTGCTGGAGATGAAGCCGCCCCTGCTGCTGAAGCGGTGACGACAGAGTCCGTTGAGGAAGTCGCAGCGGAGGAACCTGTCGTGGAAGAGACTGCTGAAGAAGCGCCTGATGCTGAAGCCGCCACTGAAGAGCCTGCTGCCGAAGAAGTTAGCGAGGAGACGCCCGCAGATGAACCGGTCTCGGATGTTCCCGAGGAAGCCCCGGTCGCTGCCGTCTCAGAAAAAGAAGGTGAAGACTGATCTTCATGAAGCTCTCATCTGTTCTTCTGGCTGCTGCCTTCCTTGCCGGGTCCGTTGCCGGCCTGTTGGCCGCACGTCCCATCCTCTGCTGCGACTACGGCGGTGATCGTGTGACCATTCTGTCCGCCACCGGCGAAATCGAGTGGCAGGTGGAGGCCAAGCATCCGCAGGACTGCTGGCGGCTGCCGAACGGGAACATCCTCTTTGCCTACCATGGCGGAGCCAAGGAAGTCACACGCGACCAAAAGGTCGTCTGGGAATACCTGGCACCGGAAAAAGTCGAGTGCCATGCATGTCAGCCGCTGCCAGATGGCAACGTGCTCGTCGTTGAGTGCGGCACCAGCCGCATCATCGAGGTCGATCGCGCGGGGAAGATCGCCAAGGAGATCAAACTCGTCACCAAGGATACGGTGAAGCTACACAACCAGTTCCGTGGCACCCGCAAGACCACCGATGGCCACTATCTCGTCTGTTTCAAAGGTGAGAGCAAAATCGTGGAGCTCGACGCCAGCGGCAAAGTGCTGCGTGAGGTGCCGGTCGCGGGCGATCCACACGAAGTTGTGCAACTGCCGAACAAAAATCTGCTCATCACCTGTGGCGACGGCCACAAGGTCGTTGAAGTTGATCCTGCTGGCAAAACCGTGTGGGAACTCAACGAAAACGATCTTCCTGGCAACACGCTGCGTCTCATGGCCGGCTGCCATCGTCTGCCGAATGGCAATACGATTTTCGCCAATTACCTCGGGCACGGTCATCTGGGCGAACAGCCGCAGTTTTTCGAGATCACGCCTGACAAGAAAGTCGTCTGGGCCTTTGAGGACAAGGGCCGCTTCAAGACGATCAACCAGATCATGGCTCTCGATGATCCCGGCGATGTGACCAAGGGCGAAGTGCTGCGCTGAACCGTTCAGCGGTTGTTTTGCACCGCCCAGAGCATCTTCACGGCCTGCACGGCGGCTTTGACGTTGTGAACACGGAAAAGATGCGCGCCGCGTGTCATGCCGGCAGCGATGCAGGCGATGGTTCCAGGATCACGTTCCAGCGCCGGAACGTCCAGCACATCGCCGATCACGGTTTTGCGTGAAACGGGAAGTAAAATCGGGCGCTCGAAGCGATGCAGGCGTTCCAGATCGCGGTAGATCGTCAGATTGTCATCCTGCTGCTTCGCGAAGTCGATGCCGGGATCGAGCAGGATGTTCTCACGCGGCAGACCCACGCTTTCCGCCAGCACGAGACGTTGCTCAAAGAAGCGGTCCAGCGTGTCCATGATACTCTCATACTTCACATGCGTGTGCGGCACCTTCGGCTGGCCCACACTGTGCATGATGAGCAGGCCGGCATTGTGCTCGGCACAGAGCTTCGCGTTGAAGGCATCCGGCAGGCCGCTGATGTCGTTGATGAGATCGCCGCCATGTGGCAGCACCCCGGCGATAACATCACTGCGCCAGGTGTTGATGGAAAGCAGCGGTGCGTTGAAGCGTGAGCTGAGCTCCGGCCACTTTTCGAGAAAAGGCAGCAGCCGGTCGATCTCCTCCGACACGCTGATCGGTTCGCGGTTCGTGCGCGCGCTTTCCGCACCGATGTCGATGATGTCCGCACCGTCCTGGAGCTGGGCTTTTGCCTGGGCCAGTGCGACCGCAGGGTCGAGCGTGCCGTCGCCGCAGAATGAGTCGTCGTTGATGTTCACGACCCCCATCACCAGCGGCCGGCGGGGAAATTCGATGAGGTGCTGACGTGCGCGCAAGATCATGAAGGGCGGGGACTTTGGATGTTTGCCGGTAATTTGCTTGGATTTTCTCCAACCTGCCCTCTGATTGGCCAGCGCTTCGACCTTGTCCAAACAATGTCTTCTGACAACCAGGCTGACTCAGTCATCGGACCCGTCGAGGGGCCGGGCATGATTTCCCCGCCGAGAGGCGGGCAGGTGCCCGACCTGCGGGAGATCCTGCCGCAGTATGAGGTGCTGGACTTCATCGGGCGCGGCGGAATGGGGGCGGTGTACAAGGCGCGGCAGCGGTCGCTGGACCGGGTGGTGGCGGTGAAGCTGCTTTCGGTGCATGAAACGGCCGGCGGGCTGGATTTTGCTGCGCGGTTCAAGGTGGAGGCGCAGGCGATGGCGCGGCTTTCACACCCGAACATCGTGCCGGTGCATGATTTCGGTGAGACGGGCGACGGACAGCTTTTTTACGTGATGGAGTTCATCGAGGGCGATGATCTGGCGAAGCGGATCGAGGCTGGAGGGAAATTGCCGCCGGAGGAGGCGCTGCGAATCGCACTGGCAGTGTGTGATGCGCTGGTCTGTGCGCATGGGCAGGGAGTGGTGCATCGGGACATCAAGCCCTCGAACATTCTCGTGGGTCGTGACGGACATGTGAAGGTGGCGGATTTCGGCCTGGCGAAGATTGATGATCCGGCGACGGCGTCGCTGACGCTTTCCAACACCTCGATGGGCAGCCAGGGCTATGCCGCGCCGGAGGTTTTTTCCAAGGCGGGCACGGCGGATCATCGCGCGGACATTTATTCGCTGGCTGTGCTGATTTACGAGATGCTGACGGGTGATCTGCCGCGCGGGATGTTCAAGCTGCCCTCGGAAAAGGTGCCGGGCCTCGATCCGCGCTTTGATGCGCTCATTTGCAAGGCGATGGAAGAGGAGCGGGAGGAGCGGCAGCAGAGCGTACGGGAACTGCGTGAGGAGCTGGCGGCCATTCATGTGCCGCTCGAGCTGTCACTCGTTCGAGCCGCCGGGAAATCTCATGAGCGTGATCTGTCGCCAGCAGTGATCTCACGAATGGGGCGACGTTTGAACTGGCGGCGTGTGGTGCTGGCGGGAACAACGGCTGCAGCGGTTGTCGTCGCAGCCGTTTGGTTTGCCTTAGACCAGTCCAAGCAGCCCGGATCACCGCCTCTGGCCTCCGAGAACACAGGGTGGCTGGATGTGATGGCAAGGCTGGATTTGACGCGAGATAGCATGGGCGGGCAGTGGCGGCATCTGAATGGCGTGCTGGCGAACCACACGGAGTCGAGCAATTCGCTCCTCAAGCTGCCCGTCCAGCCCGAAGGCAGCTACTCCTTGCGCCTGCGATTGACGAGGCTGTCGGATGCAGGCGGCTATGTGGTCATCGCATTTCGATTCAGGGAACACGCTGCCGCTCTTATCATGGATGACAGCCCCACGCCGTATGTGGGCCTGGCTTCGATTGATGGGAAGCCGCTGTCCAACAACGGATCAGGCGTTACCCGCAAAGCGCCCTTTTTGCCCATCGGCCAGATGCAGGAACTGCTGCTTGCCGTGGATGACAGCGGTATCGTCTTGAAAGCAGGTGAATTGGAGATTTTCCGCTGGCACGGCGACTGGTCGCGCGTCTCACAAAGCGGCCCCGGAGTCCTCAACGATTTCGATGGCCAGCCCGCGACCGGCATCGGCTGCCACATGGGCAGAATGGCCATTCATTCGATCGAACTGCATGAAGGGGGAGCACAGATCAAGAACCCTCCCACGCCTGCTGATTGGCAGGAACTTCTGCCTTTGGTGAATCTGTCCGCACACTCGCTGGTTGGGACTTGGAAGATGGTGAATGCCGAGCTGTTCAACGTGCATGTGCGCGGCAAACAGTCGCTCTGCGAGCTGCCGGTCCAGCACACGGGCAGCCATGATCTGCGCGTGCGTTTCACGAAGATCGAGGGCGATGACGGGTACATTCACTTCGGCTTCCGCAAAGGTGCGGGCGGCGGTGGTGTGGTCTTCAACGACCGTGGTGTGGCGAACAGCGGACGATCGTTTGTGGGGGTGACTTATCTCGATGGCAAAGGAGCGGAGCGGACCAGCAACTGGGTGCTGGAGCGCCCACTGGTGTTCATCACTCCGGGCGAGGAGCATGAGGTCGTGATCCGTGTGCGTGACGAGGGCCTTGCGGTGCTGCTCAATGGTGAGGAGGTTTACCGTTGGAAGGGCGACTGGAAGCGTGCCGGCCAGTTGAAGGTGCTGTTTCCGGAGTCGCTCGGCAGGCCGGTTTTTGCGGTGGGCTGCTACAATGCGCGCATTGTGGTCCGCTCGGCGGCGCTGCTGCCCGTGGATGAAAGCGAGGGCAAACTGTTGCCGCCGGCTCCGCTCAGGCTGGGCTATGATCCGCTCACGATCCGGCCGCCCACGGTGCCGCTGGTGTTCAAAGGCCACCGCTACCAGCTTGTGCCCGGCGCGCATCCTTGGAACACAGCCAGCCTGCTCGCCGCGCGCATGGGCGGTCACCTCGCGACACTGACCACGCAGGAGGAGCAGGACTGGGCCTGGCAGACGTTTGCAAAATACCTTCCCGCACGGGCGCTGCTCACCATCAAGACGCGCGGCTGGTGGCTGGGCGGGTGGCAGCCGAGCGAACGCGACCAGTGGCATTGGTTCACGGGAGAAACATTTGAGTTCACCCATTGGGGCGGTGGCCAGCCGGACATCACCGGCCAGGGCCCGCACCGGCTGTGGCTGCATGACCGTGGTGATGGAGCCGACTGTGCCTGGTCCTCCGAGCCGTCGGCCAGGCTGGGCGGCTTTTTGGTCGAGTGGGATTCTCTCGATGACGAGTCTGGCAAACCGCCGCCCGCGAGCGAGATGGAAATCCGCACCGTGGCGGAGTGGGTGCTCGGCCTGCCGCCGATGTGGGATCAAGGATCCGCTGTCGCACGCAAGGCCGAGGTCCACCTCGGTGGGAAAAAACTCGTACGCACGCAAAAAGAGCTGCCTGCCGGGCCACTGGATGTTTCCCGGCTGGAGATGCCACAGCTTCTCATGGATGACACGGCCAAGCGGCATCTGGACATCATCGCACGCATGCAAGGCGTGAAGGAGCTGATGTTCTTCTCCGTGAACGACGCCTCAGCCATCGCCTGCGTGCGCAACCTGACCGGGCTGAAAGGCCTGCGCTTCAACGCTCCCGAGTTGAACCCGCAGCAGATGCCAGACGCGCTGCTGGTCCATCTCGCCCGGCTGTCAGAGCTGACTTCGCTGAATCTCGAAGGCTGGACGGACTTCACGGGCGAGGGGCTTGCCGCGCTCGCAGAGAAGCGCAAGCTCACCACCCTGGCACTCGATGATTGCCCGAATCTGAGCGATGAAGGTCTCGCCGCCATCGCACGCTTCACCAGCTTGAAGTTGCTCAGCCTGCACCGCTGTGGCGGTTTCACCGATGCCGGGCTGCGACGGCTCGCCACCCTGACGAGCCTGGCGGAATTGGCCCTTGGCTGCGATGCCAGCGGACGATTCGACGGCTCCGGCATCGAGGCCCTCGGCGGGATTTCCACGCTCAAGACTCTGCGGGTCAGCACCACCTTCCCCGGCTCCGCATTGAAGCACGTCGGCAGGCTGGCCAGCCTTGACCGGCTCTATCTCTCCCGGAACACGGTGATCATCGACGCGAATCTCGCCGGACTTGCTTCTCTGAAAAAACTCACGCTTCTTCGTTTGGACGACACGCGCATCACCGGCACAGGGTTCGCCTCCTTCAAGGACTTCAACAATGCGCTCAACCTGCATGTCGAGGACTGTCGCATCACGGACGAGGGCATCCGCGCCATCACCAGCGGCATCCCGAATCTGGAGGCGCTGACGATTTCCCGGAATCATCCCACCTTCGCCACGCCGGTCATGGTGGAGGCACTGCGTGGTCTGAAGAATCTCCGCCGCCTATATCTGGGCCATCGGTTCAAGGATGATGAAATGCCACTCATCGCCACTCTGACGAATGTGCAGACGCTGGGACTGATCGGATCAGACGTGACGGACGCGGGTCTCGCCCACCTCAAGCCGCTGGTGAATCTGACCGCGCTCGAGCTTTCTGGTTTGAGACTGACCGACGCGTGCATTCCTGCGATCAAAGAGCTGCGTTGCTTGAAGTCCCTCACTCTGACAGGCACGAAGATCACCGCCGAGGGCGTGGATGCGATCAAACGAGCCCTGCCGCAGTGCCAGGTGACACAATGAAGAACGCGGCGGCTAGCGGCCGATGGCGGCCATGAGATGCGCCAGTTCGGCTTTGATCTCAGCGGGCTCGTGCACTGTCTGGGCGATCTCTTCCTCGATGAGCTTGCCGTAGCGCTTGCGCATGCGGTGGATTTGCAGGCGCAGGGCGGTCTCGGCGATGCCGAGTTTTTTTGCCACGGCAGCGTAGGGTGTGGCGTTGTCGCCGAGGGGGAGGAATTCGCGGAGCTGGGTGAAGGAGTCGAGGTTGTCGGCCTTGGCGAAGTCCTGGCGCAGTTTTTTCTCCGCCGCGTCGAGCACGCCCTGAGCCCAGGTGCGGTCAAAGAGCAGGTCGGGGTCGTGAATGTCCGCTGGCTCGCGAATGTAGCGGTCCTCGGCGTTTTCGTCGTCGAGGGAGAGCGTGGCGGCGGGGGAGCCGCCACGTTTTTCGGCGCTGGCGTGACGGAAGTAGTTGGCGATGACGCGTTTGAGCAGCGCGAGCATGAAGGTGCGCAGGTGGCCCTTTTCCTGCCGTGCGGCCTGGATCGTCTCGCTGGCGATCAGGCGCTGAAAGAAGGTCTGGGTGAGATCCTCCGCGTCCGCCGCGCTGAAGCCGCCGCGGCGGGCGAAGGCATAGATGGGATACCAGTACTGGCGGCAGATTTCCTCCATCGCCCGCGCGGCCTCGGTCTCGCCGCCCTTCTGCGCGCGGCGGATCAGCGTCCAGCGCGTGGTGGGGAAAGGGGAAATGGATGTCTTGTCAGACTGGCTCATCGGGGGCAATAATCCGGCGTTTCTTGGAAACAATCCTGCGCCCGGCGGGAAAGGAAGGCAACTCACACCTTGTTCTGACATGAAATCGCCCTTTTTCGTTCTGATCCGCCTTCTTTTCCTTTTGCTGGCCATAGGCTGGCCGCAGATCACGGAGGCCGTGCCGGCTTCGGCCCTGCCTTTTGTTTTGAAGCAGCCGGACGGGACCGCTTTTAGCGTGCGGGTCCGGGGCAGCGACGTTTTCTCGTGGTATGAAACCCTCGCGGGCTATCCGATCAACCAAGACCCCGTGACGGGTGAGTGGCGTTACCTGGACCCGGCGGGTGCGGACACGCAAACGAGTCACCTGACCAGCCTGCCTGCGCACGAGGAGCCGCCGCCGGGAGGCCCGTGGTCGCCTGCGGAACCTGCGGAGGAGATGGAGAACGCGGCCCCTGCTGAAGAAGGGCCAGTGTTTGAGCCGCCACGCGTGCCGCTGCCGATGGACCAGGGCATTTTCCCGCGTGATTCGCAGGCACCGCCACCGCCAGACGATGCCGCAACACCTCCAAATCCCTTCGGCACCGGTATGATGGCGACGATGTGTGTGAAGTTCGCGGACATGGCAGCCCAGCCAGTGAAAGCCGTCAGCGAGTTTCAATCCCGTCTGTTCAACATCACCGCAGGCGAGGATACGACGATGACTGACTACTACTGGAAGGTTTCTCGTGCGACATTCCGGGTGACGGGAGGTCCGCATGGAGTGGTAGGCTGGTACACGGTGCCCGGCACACGCGCCTCCTATGCCGCGCCCAATCCGAACGATGCCACGGACCTTGATCAGAACAGGGTCACGTTTGTGAGGGATGCTGTGACGCAGGCGGATGGCAATGGTTTCGACTTTGGCCCCTACGACACCAACAACGACGGCTATGTGGACTGTCTGGCCCTGATCGCACAGGGGCTGGGAGAAGATGGTGGCGGCGGGCCGAACGCCTTCTGGCCGCACCAGAGTTCCATCACCCCGTTTCTGACGAATGATCTCAACGCGGAGGGAGAGCCTGTGTATGTGTCCCTTTACTTCATCACCAGCGAGCTGCTCCGCACGCAGCCAGACGATCCAGCGACGCCTGCGGACGAGACCGTGACCGTGACAAGCAACGTCGGGGTTTTCTGCCACGAGTATGCTCACGCTCTGGGCGTGCCGGACCTCTATGACACGAAAGGAAATCCCGTCTCCGCCGGTCTGGGGCAGTGGAGCCTGATGGCGAGAGGATGCCTGGTGGGGTCCACCGAGGGGGAGCGCCCGACCTGGATGGACGCCTGGTCACGCAAAAAACTGGGCTGGGCCACGGTGGTCAATGTCACCACCAACACGATGAACGTGGTCATTCCGACGGTTTCGGACAGCCCGACGATCTACCGCATGTGGACCAATGGGAACCCCGGCCAGCAGTACTTTTTGGTGGAGAACCGGAGAGCGGTGGGATTTGACTCCGGACTGCCAGGCAGCGGCCTCTTGATCTACCATGTGGATGAGGCGGTGGGGACTGATGACAACAAAAACGAATGGATCTACCGGGGCCCCGGCGGGGCTGGCAACCGCACGACCAAGGGGCATTACAAAGTGGCCTTGGAGCAGGCGGACGGGAAATTTAACTTGGAACGCGTGGCGAAATGGGATCCGGCAACCGGGGAGGGCACCAACCAGGGGGATGGCGCGGATGCGTGGGTCAACGGTCAGGTTTTCGATGCCACCACCGTGCCGAGCTCCCGCAAATACAACATCGGAACCACCCCAGGGGAAGGGGATGAGACATCCGTGGCGGTACGCAACATCAGCAACCCAGACAGCGGCGACCGCTCGATCACGGCGGACCTCATCGTCTCCAGCAACGAGTTTGCCGTGACCACCATCACGGTGCCCACGGAGCCGGTGGGCGACGTGATCCCGGTGTACCAGACGATGACGCAGTTTGAGGGCACAGCGTATGATGATGACGCGTGGGGCACCGGCGTGTGGGAGGTGCAGGTCTATCTGCGCGAGCTGAAGCCGGACGGGCGCTATTGGAAATTCACCACCAACGAATGGCAGAGCACCTACAGCGAGCAGCAGCAGAAAGGCGTGGCCGCCGGCACCGGCGGGCTGAACTGGGCACGGCCCATGCACGACCCGGCGCTCACGGACGGCGTGTATGAGGTCAAAGCACGCTCTGTGGACATGGCCGGGCTGGTGGGGCCGTTTGTGATGCGCCAGTTCCGCATCCAGCGGGACATGACCGCGCCGGAGGCGACCATTTCCTCCCCTGGTGCGTCGCCGCTGAGCGCCGTGCCGACCATGACCGGCACTGCGACGGACAATGTGGCGATCCAGGAGAAGCGATTCAGCCTCTACTCCCACACCCAGGGGAAATGGCTGAAATGGTCGCCCGCGCCCGGTGCGCTGGACAGCGGCACGTTTTCGCCTGCGGACCACATCCTGACGCAGAATAACGGCACCTCACCCTGGACGGTCGCTTTGCCTCCGCTGCTGCCGAATGGCGACTACCAGTTCTTTGTCGAAGCCATCGATACCACGAACCAGTCCTCCGGTTGGCGGGACATTCACTTCACGCTACAGGTGGCACCGAAAGTGGCCCTCACCGGGCCGCTGCACGGCAGCTACCGGAACTCCGCGCCGGTCATCGAGGGCACCGCGCAGCCCGGCGCGGGTGCCACGCTCGTCCTGAACCGCGTCACGCTCGTCATTCAACGCGGCTCGCAGTGGTGGGACGGGGATTCGTGGGAAAATTCTCTCGCGGAAGTGCATGCGGATGTCAGCGGCGGCACCTGGTCGTATCCCACGACCTCCTCGGATGCCGTGGCGCAGGCTCCCACTGGCGACGGCGGCTTCACCGTCACCGTGACGGCCACGGACAGCCTCGGGCGCGTGTCCTTGCCCGTGCTGCCCGGCCTCAGCGGCAATACGACGGCGAGTTTCGTCGTCGATACCGTGCCGCCGCTGCTCGTCATCGAATCCCCCACCACCACGCCGCCGACGGTCATCACCGGGCCGCCTTTGCCCGACTCCTCGGCGCTCATCCACGGCTCCGCGCATGACAGCTCCGGCCGCCCGGAGGTGACGCTCCATCTCAAACGCGTGGCGGACGACAAGTACTGGTCCGGAATGAACTGGTTCACCAATTCGGCGCAGGCCGTGATTCCCGGCCACTTCGGCGGGGACGATCTGGGTTCACAGACGGATTGGAAGTGCTCGCTGAGGCTGCCACGTCTCGGCATTCGCGAAGGCAGCCTGAAAAACGGCAGCTACGAGGTCACCGCCGTGGCCCGCGATGCCGCAGGCAATGAAAGCACCGCCACCAGCACCTTCACCGTGGACTGGAACCCCGTGTGGCTGCGGCCACAGGATCATCTGGTCGAGCGAAGAGCGACGCAGACGCCGCCCATCGCCGGCGGCACGGTGGGCAGCGGCGCGCATCAGACCTATTCGCCGCGTGCCGGGCCGTCCGACAACGTGCGCAACTTCACGCCGACCTCCTTTGGCCTGGATGCCGCGGGTAACACCTATGTCTTCAGCCACTCGTTTGATGGCCAGAGTGCCAGCGGCATTTTCCAGCGTCTCGGCGCGGGAGGCTGGCGGCGGGAGCGCACGGTCACCGGCACTCCAGGGCCGGGTCAGTTTGATCCGTGGACCTACACGGAGAGCTGGGATGGCGTGAACAACACCAGCATCCCCGCGCAGCAAGGCTATGCGATCTGTGATTTCGCCGCAGGCAGTGTGGATGCCGCCGGGAACACCCAGGTGGTGTACAACCTCGATCATACGAACGGCGTCACGCGGACCCATTACGGCATTCTCATGGTGAAATTCGATGCCGCCGGGAACCTGCTCTGGCGCAGCGTGCTCGAGAGTCCCTCCACGGCCGGACGCCTGATGCCGACGCCCGATGGCGGCGCCTACCTCGTGCTCTCCCATTCCTATCTGCAAAGCATTCAGTATGGGTTCTCGATGGTGGAGGTGGTGAAAGTCTCCTCCAGCGGCTCCTTCGGCCCCATCGTCGTACACGGCCAGCTCGATGGCGGCGACTTCGACCCCGCCGTCTGGGCCACGCATCTCTTTTCCGAAGTGGACGCTGCGGGCGACATCTTCCACGCCGTCACCGAGGACATCATCGGCGGCACCGGCCCCGTCCAGGTGCTCTACAAGCACAACGCCTCCGGTGCGCAGCTCGCCAAGCTCGAAGTCGATCCCGGCGAGACGCCCGAGCAATGGCTGACGATGAAAACCGACACCGCGGGCGATTTGTATGTCGCCAGCATGTTCGACGTGTCCGAAACCGACCGCCGCATCTGCCTCAGCCGCTACAACAGCACGCTGCAGCTCCAATGGCGTGCCTTTGGCCCGGCGAACAGCCTCTCCTACAACCCGGTCACCGCCTGGATGCCGCAAATCCATGTCGGCACGCATGGCATCACGCTGAGCTACGGCAGCCCCGGCCAAGGCTACTACTCCGAGCTGCCCTACGAGCACGGCGAGATCGCGCGCTTCTCCACCAGCGGTGATCTGCTCTGGACACGCGGCATCGCAGGCACGCAGGCCACCGTCCTGGCTGGCGACTCCATCCAGAACATGGAGGTGGATGCCAGCGGCAATGTGCTCTTCCTCGCCGTCTTCAACGAGCCCATGAACGGCGGCTGGTTTAATTACGGCAAAATTTCCTCCGCCGGCGATCTCCAGTTCATCAAGGCCATGGGTTCCCTGGCTGAGTTCTTCCCGCATGCCACCACGCTGTATCAAGGCACGCAGATGCTCGCGCTCAACCTGGTGGGGAACAACCTGCCGCCGCCGGATGACCTCTACAACACCGTGCTCCTCGACAATCCCGCCAACCAGCTCGTCCCCGTCACGCTGGACCCGAATCATCCCGCTGACCTGCTCGCCGTGGAAGGCAGCGCGGCCCAGCTCCGCGTCATCAACCGCGGCAGCGCCGCCACCTACCAATGGCGTAAAAAAGACGGTCTCGGCGTGCCTCAGAACATCCCCGGTGCCACACTCGACCGCCTCATCTTCAACAGCACCACCACCGCCGATGCCGGCGAATACAGCGTCGTCGTCGCCAACTCCGTCGATGCCGTCACCAGCCGCACCGCCACCGTCACCGTGCTCGCTCCCGTGGCGCTGGATGTCGGGCTCGACACCCCGGGCCGTACCTGGACCACCGGCGGCCAACGATCATGGGTCGGCTTTGCCCCCGCCCCGTCCCATGACAACGTGGACGCCGCCATGCCCAACAACCTCGGCCAGGGTGAGAGTTCGTGGCTCGAAACCACCGTCACCGGCCCCGTCACCGTCTCCTTCTGGTGGAAGTCCTCCAACCCTAGCTTCAGCGACTTCTTCGACTTTTCTGTGGATGGTGACTCCGTTAACCACATCGGTGGTGATGAGGACTGGACTTTCTTCCAGCACGCCCTTGGCGCGGGCGACCACACGCTGCGCTGGACCTTGAGCAAGTCCTCCCCCTCCACCGTCGGCACCAGTAACACCGTTTTTCTCGATCAAGTCGTCATCGCTGGCACCACCAGCGTGCCGCTCGCCGACGCGCTCGACACCACCGGCCTCACCTGGACCACCAGCGCGGACGCGCTGGCCTGGACCGGCGTCACCTCGCCCTCGCATGATGGTGTGGACAGCGCCACCAGCGGCACCGTCGGCAACAGCGAGCAGTCCTTCATCGAAACCACCGTCACCGGCCCTGGCACGCTCAGTTTCTGGTGGAAAGTGTCTTCCGAATCGGGCTTCGACTCGCTCAAACTCACCGTCGATGGCGCACCCTACGGCTCTGCCAGCGGCGAAGTGGACTGGACGGAAATCGTCCGGCCCATCAGCGCCGGCACGCACGTCATTCGCTGGTCTTACGAGAAGGATTCCTTCTTCGCGGGCGGCCAGGACCGCGTCTGGGTCGATCAAGTCGTCTTTGCCGGTGGTTCAGGCGGCCCCGAAATCGTCGTCGAACAACCCGCCAGCAACGGCCTCACCGACAACGCTTCCACCGTCGATTTCGGCACCGCGCTGCCCGGAAACAACACCGTGCGCACCTTCACCATTCGTAACACTGGCAATGCCCAGCTCAACGGCCTCGTGGTGACAAGAAACGGCACAAACGACACGGACTTCGCTCTCGGCAGCCTCGGCCAGACCTCCCTCAATCCCGGCGACTTCACCACCTTCACCGTCACCTTCACGCCCGGCGCCTCGGATGCGCGCACCGCTGCCCTGCACATCCAAAGCAACGATGCGGATGAAAACACCTTTGACATCAATCTCATGGGCAGCGGTGGCGTGCCGGTGACCTCCTGGCGGCAGCAGCATTTCCTCACCACCGCCAACACCGGTGACGCGGCCGATGATGCCGATCCCGATCACGACGGCAAATCGAACCTGCTCGAATTTGCCACGGGTGCCGGGCCGAACACGGCCAGTTCTGCCACGGAAAACATCGAGCCGCCGGAAGGCGGCCTCGTGGAGTTTCTCTACACGCGGAACAAGCTCGCCATGGCGGAACTCACCTTCCAGGTCGAGTGGGCCGACAATCTTCTCGGCCCATGGAGCAGCGCCGGCGTCGTCGAGACCATCCTGAGCGACAACGGTCTCATCCAGCAAGTGAGGGCCACATTTCCTGCGGGCACCTCCGGCCGGCGTTTCGCATGGCTCAAGGTCACACGTCCGTGATCACGCCAGAGGCCACTTTTCCGGCAATGGCACGACTTTGCGCTGACGGTTCTCAAATCGCACCGTCGTTGTGTAACCAACGCTGCGGACGAGTTCGAGCGCCTTGTCAAAGTCCACACCGACATCCGTGGGAACATGGGCGTCTGAATTGATGACGATGGGAACCTGCGCACTGAAGGCCATCTCCAGCATCTCGCGCGCCGGATAAATCTCCCGCACATCCTTGCGCAGGCCGGCGGTGCTGACTTCAAGAACGCCGCTCGTATCGAGGAGTGCTTGGATCACTGGCGCGTAGTAGGGCCGCAAGTCGCCCTCCGGTCGGAGAGCGAAACGTTTCGCCAGATCGGGATGCGCGAAGAAATCGAACTGCCGCGTGCGGATCATCTGCTCGTAGAGCTTCCAGTACATGCCCCACATGTGCTCGATGTCGTTGGCGGTCTTCCAGCGTGACACATGCTTCGGATCATCCACCGCGATGCCGTCATGGATGTAATGCACACTGCCGATGAGGTAATCCCAGTCCGCCATGCCCGCCGTCTCATCGATCCACTTCTCCCGGCCTTCGAGATGGTCGCATTCGAGCGCTAGGCGGATGGGGAAGTCCGGCAGTGCTTCGCGGGCTTCGTTCACCAGTTCAAAGTAGCGTGGCAGGTCCGAGAGCGGCATGCGCCAGTCGTCAAAGTGCTCCGGCATCGGGTTGTGGTCCGACAGCCCGATCTCCGCGAGGCCGATCTTCCGCGCATGCCGCGCATAATCGACCGGATTCCCCTCCGCGTGCAGGCAGAGCGGGGTGTGCGTGTGGTAATCGGTGAGCATGGCGTTCCGAAGCATGGGGCGGCAGGCGATGCAAAGTGGAATTTTGAATTGCCGCCGTCGTCCGCAGTTGAATTAAGTTCCGTCGTTGGCTAAAACGACAGCATGGCAGCGGCAGGCAGTTTTGCATCGCATCCCTCGCGTGCGCGGTTTGACACCACGCGCTGGAGTCTGGTCGCGATGGCGGGCGGGGATCAGTCGCAGGAGGTGAGAGAGGCGCTCAATGAACTGTGTCGCGCGTACTGGCGACCGATCTATGCGGAGATTCGCCGACGCGGGCATCAGGCTGTGGATGCGCAGGATCTGACGCAGGAGTTTTTTGCCCGGCTGCTGCGTCATGAGGCTTTTGGCCGGGCGGATCGCGAAAAAGGGCGCTTCCGCACCTTTTTGCTCGGTGCGCTGGATTTCTTTCTCATCGATCATTTGAGAAGCAGGCAGGCGCTGAAGCGCGGTGGCGGTGAGATCATGCTGCCGTTCGTCGCGCAGGAAGGGGAGAACTGGTTTCGCGAGCAGCCTGCGTATGGCAGCACGCCTGCGGAGGCCTTTGATCAACAATGGGCCGTGGTGCTGATGGATTGCGCGCTGGAGGCGCTGCGGGATGAGTATCGGGTCACGGGGCGCGGCGAGGTGTTCACGGCGGTGGAGCCGTTTCTGACCGCAGACTCAGGCGCGGACGGCTACGAGGATGTCTGTGATCAGATCGGCCTGAACTCCCAGGCTTTCGCCGTCGCCGTGCATCGGGTGCGGCGGCGTTTTCGGGCTTGTGTGCGCGAGCAGGTCGAGATGACGGTTCTCGATCCCGCTGAGGCGGCGGCGGAGATGAAGCATTTGTTCGGGATTTGATCGCATGAATGCCGACCCCACCTCCTGCCTAACTTGCGGTACGCCGATCACGGCGGAGGTGCTGGGCGGCAAGTGTCCGGTGTGCTTGAAGAAAGTGGCGCTCGCGGAGCCGACGCTGCCGGGTGATTCAATGCCGGAATCCCGCGTGACACGTCGGAGTGCGGGCTGGGAGCCGCCCACGGCGGAGGAAGTGGCGGCGCTGCTGCCGCGCGGGTTTTACAGCGTGGAGAGCTTCATCGGTCGTGGTGGCATGGGCGCGGTTTACAAAGGCACGCAGCTCTCATTGAAACGTCCGGTGGCGATCAAGATCATGCGCCAGGACAGAGGCGCGGACGATGAATTCAAGAGGCGCTTCGAGCGGGAGGCGCGGGCGATGGCGAGGCTGAGTCATTCGAATGTCGTGGCCTTTTATGATTCGGGGCAGATGCCTGGCGGCTTGCTTTACTTTGTGATGGAGCATGTGGACGGCGTGAGTCTGGCGGACTTGATCAAGGCGGGGGCCGCAGGCATGGATGCGCGGCTCATCGGCATGCAGATCTGTGATGCGCTGGCTTATGCGCATGGCGAGGGCGTGGTGCATCGGGACATCAAGCCGGCCAATGTGCTGATGGGTGCAAAAGGGCGCGTGAAGGTGGCGGACTTCGGGCTGGCGCGGCTGATGGATTCTGATCTGGATGTGAGCGCATTGACCGTCTCTGGCAGGGTCATGGGCACGCTGGGCTACATGGCGCCGGAGCAGTTGCGTGGTGCCGAGGTGGATCATCGCGCCGATCTTTTTGCCCTCGGCGCGATCTTTTATGAGATGCTCTGCGGCGACCGTGCGGAAGGTATCTTTGATCCACCGTCGAAGCGTACCGGCTGTGATCCGCGCTGGGATGAGATCGTGAGCCGTGCGATGCAGCCTGATCCGGCGGCGCGTTTCGCGAGTGCGGCGGAGGTCCGCGCGGCTCTCGAAGCGCTCGCGACTCCGTTCATTGATGCGGAACAGTTGGCCCGCCGGGGGAGGCGCATTCGTGCCTTATCCATCGCGGCTCTGATTGCGGCGGGTGGATGGCTGGCATGGGGCGAATGGGCACCCGTTTCCGCATCGGGAAGATTTTTCGCCGCTGCGCCGCCTCCCTTGGAAACAGGTGCCGCCACTCCCGCTGAAGCTACGAAGGCTCTCCCTTTCCTGAACAGCATCGACATGAAGTTCGCGCCCGTGCCGATCACGGGAGGGCCGACGAACGGGAAGCGCGTGCTCTTCAGCATTTGGGAGACGCGCGTGGTGGATTTCGACCGCTTTCGGGAGCAACAGCCGAAGCACGCGCGGGAGCCCACTTCCTTCAGGCAGGAGATCGTCCACCCGGCCATCGTGAAGGACTGGAATGCGATGCAGGACTTCTGCGCGTGGCTGACGGAACAGGATCGCAAGGCGGGCAAGATTGGGGTGCGGGATCGCTACCGCCTGCCGACCGATCACGAGTGGAGCTGCGCTGTCGATCTTGGACGGCGCGAGCATGCTGCGAAGGCACCTTTGGAGAAACATGGCCTGCTGGTGGAGGTCTATCCGTGGGGTGATGCCTGGCCGGATCAAGCGCTGCCCGGAAACTATGCCGGGACGGAGATGCGCCAGCCGATCGAGAACGGCACCTACCGTCACCTGCGGAGCGTGCTGCCAAATCACAGCGATTCCGGCATAGGTACCTATTCCGTGGGCAATTATCCGGCCAATGAGTTCGGACTTTATGACCTCGGCGGCAATGTGTGGGAGTGGTGCGACGACTGGCTCGACCCGCAGAAAACTAGGCGCGTGCTGCGCGGCGGTTCGTGGACCACGGGTGAGCGGACCCAGGTGCTCGCGAACTACCGCCATTCCGTCGAACCCAGCTCCGGCTTCACCGATTACGGTTTTCGCTGCGTGCTTGAGCTGGCGGAATAGACGAATCCCACCCGATGCCCGACGAACCAACAGCGCCAACATTTAATCCGCCGCCTGTCACGGGTGCGGAGGAAGTCGCCGCGCTTTTTCCCGAGCATGAGATCGTGCGAGTGCTCGGCGAGGGTGGCATGGGCGTCGTCTATCTGGCACGGCACAGGCGACACAAGCGGCTCGAAGCGCTGAAGCTCCTGTCGGCGAAATACGGGCGCGAAGCCGAGGCGGTGGCGCGGTTTGAGCGCGAGGCACGGGCCATGGCGCGGCTCTCGCATCCGAACATCGTCACTGCCTACGATTCCGGCAGGACTGGCGGAGACCGGCTCTACCTCACGATGGAATATGTGGACGGCACCGATCTGGCGGCGCTCATCCGCGCCGGTGCGGCGGACCAGCTCGATCCACTGGCCATCGGCGGGCAGATCTGCGATGCGCTGGCCTACGCTCATGGCGAAGGTGTCATCCATCGCGACATCAAGCCCGCCAATGTGCTCGTCGATACCCAGGGACGCGTGAAGGTGGCGGACTTTGGCCTAGCCCGGATCGCGGATGCGGATCTCGATGCCAGTGCGATCACGACTCCCGGCGCGGTCATGGGCACGCCGGGCTACATCTCCCCGGAGCAGCGGCGGGGAGATGCGGTGGATCATCGCGCGGACATCTTTTCCCTCGGTGCCGTGTTTTATGAAATGCTGTGTCATGAGCGGCCTGCGGGCACCTTCGTGCCGCCTTCGACCCGCACCGGCTGCGATCCACGCTGGGACGCCATCATTCAGCGCGCCATGCAGGCTGACCCGGCGCGGCGCTACACCAGCACCACGGAAATCCGCGAGGCGCTCGATGAGATTCGCACGACGGCCTACACCCCGCCTGTGCCAGCGGCGGCCTGCCCCGATTCTAAACCACTGCGCCGTGTGCTCGCGGTGGTCGGAGCACTCGCCATCCTCGTCATGGGCTGCCTGCTGTATTGGCAGAAACTTCAACCCGTGGCTCCCGGCCTACCGCTGAGAGGCGACGTGACCGAGCCCCAGTCCTATCCCAATCCAAAACGCTGGGTGGATGACCTGCCGCGTATCAGCGAGACCGCCCGCGTCTTCAAATGCGGGGAAATGCGGGACGGGCGGCTGCACATGACACGCAGCAGCGGCCTGACCGTGGCCGATGGACATAAATTCACTGCTGCAGCGGTTCGCATCGTTGGGAGGGGCAGGCTTGAAGTCCGCTTTTGTGAACCGACGCTCGCCGAGAATACATATCGAGGCATCGTCGAGGAGAATGGTCTGGCTGGCATCCGGGTATCCACTCAGTCAGGCAAACAACCCGCCGAGCCCATCCTGCTCGATCCAGCCTTTGATTCCACTCAGGACCGCGAGTTTGTCTTTGTCGCAAAGGGCGGCGTGATCTCGCTTTGGGTCGATCGCTGCCTGATTGCCAGCGTGCATGACAAAGCTCTTAGCAAAGGTTTCTTTTTCGTCAGTTGCTGGGGCATCAAAGCCAACACACCCGCCGCGCAGGTCTTCAAATCCATCGAATACGCCGACCTCGGCGAAACACCTGATGACAACGCCCCCGAGCCAGCCCCCACGCCACCACCGGGCAGCACCGCCGATATTCTCACCTCCGCCGACTACGAGTGGTCGGCCCCTGTGAACCTCGGCCCCCTAGTGAACAGCGCGAAATACGACACCGGACCGTCCATGACCGCCGACGGGCTCCGCCTCATCGTGAGCACGGACCCGACCGAGCACATGAAGCTCGTCGAATTCAGGCGGAAAAGCCTGACGGAGCCCTTCGGTGAGCCGCGCCCTTTGGCGGATGCGCTCCCGACTGCCTGGTGTCATCGCTGCGCGCTCACACCGGATGGACTCACCCTGCTCTATGTCGTGCTTCATCCCGTGACAACCACCGCCATCGTCCAGCGGCAGCGTCCCGCTCTCGACGCGCCTTGGGGGCCACCGTTGGAGATCGAGCATCCAGAATCCACCCCCGGATTCCGGGAGGCCACATGGCTCTCTGCCGATGGCCTCACCATGCTCTACACCGGCAAGCATGAAGGCGGGATACAGGGCCATGACATCTGGCGGGCACACCGCCGATCCGTGACTTCCCGCTTTGACCTGCCGGAACTCGTCAACCCTGGCGTCAACAGCGTGGTCCACGATTACGACCCCCTGCTTTCGACGGATGGCACCACCCTGCTTTTCACCCGCAAGATGTACGACACCTGGACCACGTCAGAGATTTTCATCGGTATCGCTGATGCGCAGGGCCGCTTTCATGCACGGGCGCTCGACTGGCCTCTGAAGGGACTCTTTGCCACCCCATGGCTTTCGCCGGATGGGCGCACGCTCTGGTTTTCGTGGGATGGCCCCGGCGGTGTCGGCGGCATGGATCTCTGGCAGATCCGTCGTGTGCCCAAAAAAGGCACAGATCCAACCATCCCGTACCCCTTCGAGGCCAGCAAAAAGCTGGCAGCCGATGCCACCAAAGCAAAACAGCCCGCGCTGCCATCCGTGAGCCGGTTCAGCGACCCGGTCGCCAAGGCCACCAAGGGCGCGCCCTTCGTCAACAGCCTCGGCATGAAGTTCGTCCCCGTAGAGGTCATCATCGGTCCAGTCCCCGGCAGGTTTGTGCTCTACAGCATTTGGGAGACGCGGGTGCGGGACTATGAAGTCTTTGTGAAGGAAACCGGGTGCGAGTGGCCGAAGCCCGATTTCCCGCAGGGGCCGGATCACCCGGCGGTGAATCTCACCTGGGACGACGGCGTGGCCTTTGCGGAGTGGCTGACCGCACGAGATCGCCAGGCCGGTGTCCTGTCTCCCAACGAGATCTATGGCCTGCCCGAAGATCTCCAGTGGAGCTGCGCGGCTGGAATCGGCAACCTGGAGTATCTGGGTCCGTCAGCCGCCGACAAAATCATGGAACACCGTTACGTCTTCCCCTGGGGCAACGCATGGCCACCTCCCTCTGGTGGGGGCAACTATGCTGGCGAAGAATGCCTGACGGCCACTGGTGGTCTCGCAAGCAGCGCCTTCACCGGCGTGATCGAAGGCTACCGCGACGGCTTCGTGCATACCGCGCCGGTGGGTTCTTTCGCGCCGAATGCCATCGGACTTTATGACATGGGCGGCAACGTCCTGGAGTGGATATCGACCTGGTTCGATGTCTCACACTCCAAGCGCGTGGTGCGCGGCGGCTCCTGGCAGCTCGGCTCCCGCTTCGGTGCGCATTCCTTCGCCCGTGACGGAATCCCACCCGCGGAGCGCCAGCCGCATCAAGGTCTGCGCCTCGTGCTCGTCACCTCATACGGCTCGCAGAAAGAAGCACAGGGGGCCGTCCCTGATCCTGCAGATGCGCCGGCCCGAATCGCGCAGCCACCCCTCATCGAAGCCAATGCCAAGCCCGTCATCGTCACCGAGACAGCGCAGCTCACCATGCCCGAGCCCGCTACATGGGTAGATGCCACCGCCGAGCTGCGAGATCGTGTCATCGCCGCCGGAGCCGGCAGGCTGGAGGGAGAGCACCTGCTGGTGCCCAAGTCGTTGAACATTGACCTCGCAGATCAGAAACGCTTTCGCGATGTCATCGTGCGGATGCGTTTCACCGGCGCTGCTGCCATCGGCGTGCGCAGCGCCAATGTCCAAGACAGCATCGCCAGAGTCAGCTACCAGGGTCAGTTGGGTCCCGCACCCATCGTGAGACTTTTTGGCTGGCACCATGCCAAACAAAGGTTCGCCTGCTTTCCCGACCTCGAAAGACGCCTCGACGCCGACTTTGAATGGAAAGCCGAGCACGAGCTGGCCCTCGCCATCAAAGGCGACCAGATCACCCTCTGGCTTGATGGCCGCACCCTGCTGACCCAGCGCGACAGCGCCATTCCCGAGGGTTCCATCTACCTGAACCTGTGGACCGCCAAGGCGCACCCCGAGCTGGCACCCCGCATCCGAAAAGTGGAATACGGCGAATTGGACGGCACCAAGCCGTCATCGGCAGCACGGCCCTGAAAAAAATTTCACGCCGCCTGTAATCGGCCCGGAGCACTCCCGAAGAGGCGCGGTGAATCCATGTCATCGCACCCGCATCTCAACGGTATTTCCGTCCATCTCCCTACCCACTCGGGTAATGGTGATCTTTTTCCAACCAGCCTATGGGCACGGATGGGAAGCAACAGTGACATCGGCGAGAAGGAAAAACAGGAGGCCATGGGCGTGCTCGTCTCCGAACTGCACCTCACACAGCGCCAGGCCGAGGTGCTGCACTGGGTGGCTGAGGGGAAATCCAATGCCGAGATCGCCACCATCCTGGGTTGTTCCGCAAACACGGTGAAGGCGCACTTGAAGGAGATCTTCCAGCGCCTCGGCCTGCATAGCCGCACCGCCGCCGCTGCCTGCGCCTACCGTGCCCACATCCGCCATGCCCACCACACCGACGGCCTACCCGAAAGGGTAATACCGGAAAATCAGCGGCCTGCTTAGCTTCGCCACGAAATGCTGCCTGAAAACACACACGCCTCCTCTGAAATCCATCACATGAAAACACATCCCACCCGCATCCTCCTCCTCGCCGCGCTCCTGCTCGGCGTCATCCTCAACACCACAGCCACCGCCGCCGACCAGACCGCCACTTGGGATAATTCCACCGGCGTCTGGACCAATTCCGGCAAGTGGAGCAGCAACCCGCTCTTCCCGAACAACGGCAACGGTGGCTTTACCTTTGACGCCATCCAGAACGGCGGGGATCTAACGATGGACCAGGCCATCACGATTGAAAAATTCACTTTCACAGACGGCACCCTGCGTGGCACAACGACACTTCAGTTAAACGACCTGCTGACCTTCACGGGCGGCAACATGACCGGCGCGGGAACGGTGAATGCCACCGCCGGGGTGACTTTCAGCGGCGAAAGCTACAAGTACATCCAGCAGGACCGGGTGCTGAACATGAGCGGCACCTCGACGTGGAGCAACGGGACGATCAATCTGTTCTACGGGACCACCACGGCGCTCAACAACCTGGCTGGCGGCACCTTCACGACTACCTTTGACGGCACGCTGGAATCTATAGGAACATTCAACAACGCGGGCACCTTCACCAAGAGCGGCGGCACGGGAAACACCACTCTCTCCGGAGGTCTCACCTTCAATAACACCGGCGTGGTGAATGTGAACAGCGGCACGCTCCTTGTGAACAGCAGCGGCTCCCACACCGGTGCCTTCGCGATTGGCACGGGCAGCACCATCGAGTTCACCACCGGCACAAACCATCTGAACACAGGCGCCTCCATCACTGGCGCGGGGACGGTGAAACTGACCAGCGGCCATCTCTATTTCAATACGGCAGTTGCCACCAGCACCCCCATCCAACTCACAGGGGGCACGCTGCGCGGTGCCGGGCAGCTCGACCTGAACAGCCCGCTGAGCTTCACCAGCGGCACCATGACCGGCGCGGGAACGGTGAACGCCAACGCCGGGGTGGTCTTCAGCGGTGCCAGCACCAAGCACATCCAGCAGGACCGGGTGCTGAACATGAGCGGCACCTCGACCTGGAGCGGCGGAAACATCAACTTGTTCTTCGGGACCACCACGGCACTCAACAACCTGACTGGCAGCACCTTTACGACCACCTTTGACGGCACGCTGGAATCTGTAGGAACATTCAACAACGCGGGCACCTTCACCAAGAGCGGCGGCACTGGAAACACCACTCTCTCCGGAGGCCTCACCTTCAATAACACCGGCGCGGTGAATGTGGACAGCGGCACGCTCCTCGTGAACAGCAGCGGCTCGCATACCGGGTCTTTTGCGATTGGCGCGGGCAACACTATCGAGTTCACCACCGGCACAAACCATCTGAACACAGGCACCTCCATCACTGGCGCTGGGACGGTGAAACTGACCAGCGGCAATCTCTATTTCAACACGGCCGTGACCACCAGCACCCCCTTCCAAATCTCCGGCGGCAATCTGCGCGGAGCCGGGCAGCTCGACCTGAACAGCCCGCTGAGCTTCACCAGCGGCGAAATAACGGACGCGGGAACGGTGAACGCCAACGCCGGGGTGGTCTTTAGCGGCACCGACACCAAGCACATTCGGAACGACCGGGTGCTGAACATGAGCGGCACTTCGACCTGGAGCGCCGGAAACATCGCCCTCTTCGTCGGGGCCAGCACGGCGATCAACAACCTGGCTGGAGGCACCTTCACGGCCACGGCGGACGGCACGCTGGGCTCCCAAGGAGCATTCAGCAACTCGGGCACCTTCGCCAAGAACGGCGGCACAGGCTCGACGATCATCGGCGGCGGCGTGACCTTCAGCAATACAGGCACCGTGCATGTGGCCACCGGCACGCTGTCGATGGGGGGCGGCAGCGCACCCTACAACCAAAGCGGCCCGAGCAGCTTCACCATCCTCGAAAGCGGCACCGTGCTGGCCACCTCCTCCCTCAACCTCAACGGCGGCACCTTGAAGGGCAATGGCACCGTGCAAGGCAGCGTGATCGCCGGTGCGGGCGTGAACACCATCGACCCCGGTTTTTCCCCCGGTGTCCTCACCGTGAACGGCAATGTCACCCTGAGCAGCACCAGCACGCTGGCGATGGAGATCGGCGGCCTGGGCCAAGGTACACTCTACGACTATCTCGATGTGAACGGCGTACTCACGTTGGCTGGCATTCTGGATTTAGACATGCTCAACGGTTTCGAGAATCTTGTGACGTCGAGTGATGTGTTCACGCTTGCGACGGCGAACTCGCCAATCTTGGGATCGTTCAGCAACGTGGCCAGCGGCAGCCGGGTCTGGACCAACACTCATGTGGGCTTTGATGTATGGTATGGCGCAGGCAGCATCTTTGACCCCAACTCGCTGGTGATCACGGGCGCTCCGGAGCCATCACGCGTGGTTTTGCTCATGGCTGGCATGGCGGGGTTGGTGATGAGAAGGCGGAGGACGGTCACGAAGCTTGAATTGCGGGCGGTCTGACGCCACAGGGCGGCATGCCCATCCTCAAAGCCTTCATCTTCGACCTCGACGGCACCTTGATCGACTCGCTCGCGGACATCGCGGAGTCGATCAACCGCATGCTGGATGCGCGCGGCTATCCGCGTTGCGAGCAGGAGGTGTTCAAGCAGATGGTGGGGGATGGGATGGAGAAGCTCGTCGAGCGGGCGCTGCCGGAAGGCGTGCGCAGCGACGAACTGATCAAATTGTGCGTGGAGGAGTATCGGGCTCACTATGACACGCTCTGGCAGGCGCAGACGCGGCCGTATCCGGGCATTGTGGAGATGCTGGCGGAGTTGAAGGGCAGGGGAGTGAAACTGGGCGTGATCTCGAACAAGGCGCATCGCTTCACAGTGCCGATGACGGCGCATTTTTTTGGCACGGCGGTGTTTGATCACATCCTGGGTCAGCGTGCGGAGGTGCCGCGCAAGCCGGATGCCGCGGGGGCGCACGAAATGGCGGCCTATTTGGGCCTGGAGACGGCGGAAATGGCCTATGTGGGTGATTCGGGCATCGACATGCAGTTTGCGAAAAGCAGCGGCATGCGTGCGGTCGGTGTGCGCTGGGGTTTCCGCGGCGAGGCGGAACTTATTGAGTGCGGCGCGGACGTGCTCATCACACGTCCGGCGGAATTGTTCGATCTTTGCTGAAAATAATCTCTCACGCACGACTTGAGCGGCGTAAACACGGCACTTAGAATCGGCGCGCTGTGAAACCCAAATCCTCCCTTGCTCTTCTGCGTGCCGGTCTTGTGATCGGTACGGTGCTGCTGGCCTCCTGCCAGTTGTTCCGCAAAAAGCCCAAGCCGCCGCCGGAACCGGTGAAGGAGGAATGGAAATACCCCGGTGAATGGTCCGGCGGTGACAAACCCATCACCAGCATTGTGATCAATGTGGATGTGCAACGGGCGACGCTCTACAACGGCGACGAAGTCGTTGGCTGGACGTATCTCGCCAGCGGCATCCCGAGTTTCCCGACGCCGACCGGTGAGTTTAAGATTCTGGAGAAGATCAAGGACAAGGTCTCCAACCTCTACGGCAAGGGCTACAATGCCAAAGGCGACCTGGTCAATTCGGACTTCAAACAGGGCCGTGATCTGCTGCCGCCCGGTGGCAAGTTTGTGCCGGCGAAGATGACCTATTTCATGCGCCTGACCGGCGACGGTGTGGGCATGCACATCGGTCCGATTCCGCGGCCAGGCCGCCGTGCCTCGCATGGCTGCATCCGCCTGCCGTCCAAAATGGCGCCAATTCTCTTCACGCACACTTCCATCGGCACGCCGGTGACGATCACCGGTAACGGCCCGGAGTATTCGACTTATCTCAAACAATCGGCGGCAAAAGCCAATGCGAACGCTGCGAAGTATGCGGCAGCGAAGAAAAAGTCGGATGAGGCCGCCGCCGCTGCGGTTGCATTACCACCGGGCGATCCGAACGGTCCCACGCCTGCAGGCGGCAGCACTCCCCCTGCAGGAACTCCTGCTGCGGGGACTCCTCCGACAGGAACGCCTCCTGCGGCAACGCCACCGGGCACCACCACCCCGCCTCCAGGAACTCCCGCCCCCGCCGCACCTCCTGAAGAAGTGAAACCGGCAGTGCCTGCGAATCCGACGCCTGCGCCTGCGCCAGGAACGGCACAATAACGAGCACGAATCAATCGAGTCGTCACTGGAAGGCGGGCAGCAATGCCCGCCTTTTTATTTCTTCGGCAAGGCTTCCGTCGCACCAACAAAAATGCCATTATCGACGGGCTGGCGCTGGCCGGTGATCAGATGTGTGACTTCGTTCAGCCGAATAGCGGATCTAGCATGCGCTGTGGATGATCAAATCTACTTCTGTTTTGGCCATGGTGAGCACAAAATGCCCACCAAGGCCAAGCGAGGTGTCGGAAATGAAAGTGTAAGTGCGAGCCACTTTTGACCGGTGAGGTCGTAGGCCACGGGTTTGTGTTTAAAGCTTGGTGCCACCGGCAACGGCCGCAGCAGCGACGGCCTGCTGGGCTTTGAGCTGCTCGACCTGCGCGTCGAGCACCTGGCGCTTGAGGCTGGTGCCGGTCTTCTTCGCATACCACAGCACGAGAGGGGAGGCGATGAAGATGGAGGAGTAGGTGCCGAGCAGCACACCGATGGTGATCGGCATGGCGAACTCGAGCATGGCCGGATTGCCGAGGAAAAGCAGCACGACCATCGGTGCGAGGGCCGTGGGACCGGTGAGGAGCGTGCGGGAGAGTGTTTTGCAGATGGCCTCGTTCATCATGTCACGCATGCTGCCGCCGGTGCCGCGCTGGATCGTTTCGCGGATGCGGTCGAAGACGACGATGGTGTCGTTGATCGAGTAACCGGCGATGGTGAGCAGCGCGCCGACGTGGATGACGCTGAGTTCCTGGCCGAACAGCACGCACAGGCCGGGCACCATGAGCACGTCATGAGCCAGCGCAACAATCGCACCCAGGGCGAAGGCGAATTCGAAGCGCATCATCAGGTAGGCGAAAATCGCCAGCAGGGCGATGCCCATGGCCCACAACGATGTCTTGGCCAACTCATCGCCAATGACGGAACCGACAGTGGCGATGCTGGTGCCTGCGAGGGTTTCGTTGTTCCATTTGCCGTTGATGGCGGACTGGATGACCGGCCCGCTCAGCTCCTCGCAGCGGATGCTGACGTTCAGGATGCCGGTGGTGGGGTCGTTCTTGCGCTGGATGTAAGTGGTGCCGAGATCCTTGCCCCCAGGCTGCTTGAGTGTTTTGAACAAGGCTTCGAACTCTGCGTCCGGGATGTTTTTGCCTTCCTTGAGCGCCACATCCACGCGACCGCCGCCACGGAAGTCGATGCCAAAGCTCTGGCCGCCCTTGTAGGCGATGGTGCCGAAAGAGACTGCCGTGACGATGAGCGAAGCGATGATGAACTTCGGAGCGGAGGAGAGGATGTCGAAGACCTTGTCCGGGATGATGCGCGTGGTGTGAATGCGGGTCAGGATGTTCTTGTCCACGATCCACATGAAAATCACGCGGGTGACGATCAGGGCACCGATCATCGACGAAAGAATACCAATCATCAGGGTGACGGCGAAGCCTTTGACCAGGCCGCCGGCGATGACGAAGAGAATCACGGCCGAGATGAGCGTGGTGATGTTCGAGTCGGCGATGGCGGAGAAGGCCTTCTCATACGCGGCTTCCAGCGCTCCGACGAGCGTCTTCCCCGCCTCCATTTCCTCGCGCAATCGTTCATAAATGAGCACGTTCGCATCCACGGCCATGCCGATGGTCAGCACAACACCGGCGATGCCCGGCATGGTAAGCGTGAAGCCAAACAAGGCCATGGAGCCGAAGAGAATGGCGATGTTGATGATCAGGCCGACGATCGCCACGATGCCGGCGAGACGGTAGATGAACAGCATGAACAGCGTGGTAATGCCGAGAGCGGCGATGCCGATCCACTTGCCCTGCTCGATCGAAGACTGGCCGTAGGCGGAGGACACGGAGCTTTCGGAGAGAATCTTCATCGGGTTCTGCAGCGGATTGCTCAGCAGGGTGGACAGCGTCTCGGCCTCCTGCTCGCTGAAACCACTGCCGCTGCCGCCGGAGATTTCCGCCCTGCCGCCATATTGCTTGGCATTGAGCTGCGGCGCGGAATGGATCTCGCCATCCACGATGATGGCCATGCTGTTGCGGAAGTGAACTGCGGCCAGTTCGTCGAAGAGCTTGGCACCCTCGCTGTTGAATTCGAGCGCCACCTTGTTGCCCTCGGCATCCACGGTGCGGAAGGCTTTGGAGACGTATTTACCCTCGATTTCTGCTGTGTCACGGACGAGCTCAGAAGTGGAGATGACCGTGCCATCCTTCGCGGTGACCGGCTCGCGGTACTTCATTTCCACCCAGCCGGGCTCCTTGATGCCGCCACGGGCCTTGATCTGCTCCAGTTTTGTCCGGCTGTCGGGATGCACCCGGCGGAATTCGAGATGCGCGACGGTTTGAATGGTTGTGCGCACGCCGGCGATTTCCTCGTCGGTGATGCCGGGCATCTGGATCACCACGCGGTCGGTGCCTTCCGGTTGCAGCGTGAGATCTTTTTCACCGCCCGGGCTCAGGCGCTTCTGCAGAATGTCGATGGCTTGCTGCACATCGGCGCTGGTGACAGCCCTCTTGGTGCCGTCGTCATTTTCGCCGGGTTGAAGCTGCACGATAAACTCGCTGCCGCCTCGAAGGTCGATGCCAAGCTGGAGGCCCATCGTTTTCGCCGTGTAAATGGCCGAGAAGGCGGTCAGCGCGACGAGGATCGTTCCCACCCAGCGCTTGGTCTTGTGTACGGCGGTGCCGATGTAAACCAGGAGCATCAGCAGGATGGAGGCTCCGACAAAGAAGGTGGCGAACGGATTCATGGACAGGTTGGCAGGAGGTTGGGAAAATTAGGCGGGGGGGGTTATTCAAGCCTCGGTGGCTTCGACGACCTCGGATTTTTTCGTCACAGCGGCGATCTTGGAGCGCTCGTACTCGACTTTGACGTTGTCCGCGATCTTGACCATGGCGGTGCGGTCCTTGACGCTGGTGATGATGCCGTGCTCGCCGCCTTCCATGATGACATGGTCGCCCACTTTCACGCCAGCGATGAGCAGCCGGTGCTCCTTCATGCGCTTCTGCTGCGGGCGGAAGATGACGAAATACATCACCACGATCATGAGGATGGGCAGCATCATGGGGCTGCCAAGGATGCCACCCTGGCCTCCGGCGGGTGCGGCTTGGGCCAGAAGGAGGGAGTTTTCGAGGGATATGTTGATCATGATTCGGAGGCTGCGGTGTTGGGCTTGTATTTCGCGACGACCTCAGCCCGGAACTCGGCGAAACAACCCTGTTCGATCGCTTGACGTGCCCTGGACGTGAGGGACGCGTAGAAATGCAGGTTATGCAGAGAAATCAACCGCAAACCCAGAATCTCCTGAGCCTGAACGAGATGCCGGATGTAGGCCCGTGAAAAGCCCTGGCAGAGCGGGTGCGTGTCCTCGGCGAGGTCGCGGAAATCCTTCGCGTAGCAGGCGTTTCGCAGGTTCATCAGGCCCTCATGCGTGAAAGCCGTGCCGTTCCGGGCCAGCCGGGTGGGCAGCACGCAGTCAAACATGTCGATTCCGCGGGCGATCAGCTCGATCACCTGCGGCGGCGTGCCCAGTCCCATCGCGTAGCGGGCCTGATTCGCGGGAAGCAGCGGTGTCACCCACTCGGCGATGCGCATCATGTCCTCTTCAGGCTCTCCGACGCTCAGCCCGCCGATGGCGTAGCCGTCAAAACCCATCGCCACGAGCTCCTGGGCCGATTTTTTGCGCAAATCCTCATACACACTGCCCTGCACGATGCCGAAGTGCTGCTGCGCCCCGCCGCCGGTCTGCGGCCTGTTTTCGTCAATCCACGCCCGGCAGCGTTTTGCCCAGCGTAGGGTCAAATCGAGGCTCTTCTCAGCTTCTTTGGCCTCGCAGGGGTAGGGCGTGCATTCATCAAACAGCATCGCGATGTCCGATCCAAGCGTCGCCTGGATCTCCATCGATGTTTCCGGTCCGATGAACATCGGCGTGCCGTCGAGGTGGTTTTGGAAGTGGCAGCCCTCCTCTTTGATTTTGCGCAGTTTCGCCAGCGAGAAGACTTGGAAGCCGCCGCTGTCGGTCAAAATGGGCCGGTCCCAGTTCGCGAAGGCATGCAGCCCTCCCGCCTCTTTCATGATCTCCATCCCCGGCCGCACAAACAGGTGGTACGTATTGCCGAGAATGATCTGCGAGTTCAGCGCCCGCAATTCATCCGGATGCATGGCCTTCACCGTGCCCTGAGTGCCCACCGGCATGAACACCGGCGTCTCCACCACGCCATGCGGCGTCGTCAGCCGCCCGCGACGGGCGAGAGACGATGAATCAGTGGTGAGAAGTTCAAAAGACATGCAGTGGCCGGAAAAAGGGCGCGGAGTCTCGCCGATGTGCTCCCAAGACGCAACGCCGCCTTGCTCATTTCTCAATCCGCCCTACTCTCGCCGCCCTTATGCTCAGAGCCGGTATCGTTGGCCTTCCAAACGTTGGCAAATCCACCCTTTTTAACGCAGTCACCCGCACCCGCAAGGCGGAGGCTGCCAACTATCCCTTCTGCACCATCGAGCCGAACACCGGCGTCGTCACCGTGCCGGATGAACGTCTCGCCGTTCTTTCGAAGATCTCCGGCTCCTCGAAGCTCGTCCCCGCTGCGATTGAATTCGTGGACATTGCCGGTCTCGTGAAAGGCGCGAGCCAGGGCGAGGGCCTTGGCAACAAATTTCTCAGCCACATCCGTGAAGTGGACGCCATCGTGCATGTCGTGCGCTGCTTTGAAGATGGCGACATCACCCACGTCAGCGGCACCATTGATCCCGTGCGTGACATCGAGGTCATCAACACCGAGCTGATTCTTGCTGACATGGACGCCATCCAGCGCCGCAAGGACAAGAGCGAAAAGAAGGCCCGCAGCGGCGACAAAGAGGCCAGGGCAGAGATTGCGCTGTGCGATCGCCTGATCCCACATTTCGATGCCGGCAAACCTGCCGTCACGCTCGAATGCAGTGATGACGAACTGAAGATGCTCAAAAGCTTCTTCCTCCTCAGTTCCAAGCCCTGCATCTTTGCCTGCAACGTCGCCGAATCCGAACTCGCCGCAGCCACCAACGACCCCGACGGGCATCGTTTCGTCGGCAAGGTGCGTGAGTATGTGAAGCACGCCCACGAAGCCAGTGCCGTCGTTGTCAGCGCCGCCATCGAGAGTGAACTGACCGATCTCTCACCTGAAGATGCCAAAGCCTACCTCGCGGACATCGGTGTCGATGACAGCGGTGTCTCGCTCTTCATCAAAGGCGTCTATGCCCTCCTCGGCCTCCAGACTTACCTGACCACGGGCGAGAAGGAAACCCGCGCTTGGACCATTGTGAAGGGTATGAAAGCTCCGCAGGCTGCGGGCGTCATTCACACCGACTTCGAGCGCGGCTTCATCGCCGCCGAAGTGGTGCATTACAACGATCTCGTCGAACTTGGCTCCAACGCCAAGGCCAAGGAAAAGGGCAAATGGCGCATTGAAGGCAAAGAATACGTCATGCGTGACGGCGACGTGGTGGAGTTCCGCTTCAACGTGTGAATGAGAGGAGCGCGGACACTTTTCTCCGCTCTGTCACTCTTTCCAAATACGCCCCTGACCCGTGCGCAAGGAGCGCTCCAGGCTGCCGAACAAGGCATTCAATTTTGCCTCCTCCTTCAGCACAAACTCAACCGTGTGTGCATGCGTGGACGCTGGATAATTCTTCACCACCTTCGGCTCCGTCAGCGTGTTTGAAACCCGTCCCGCCGCCTGCTCCACCGCTCCACGCGCACGATCCAGCGCCTGCTGGCCCGCGGTGATCATGCTGCTGCCTTCCACCTTCACCGGCTCCAGAAAGTAGAAGCGGATCACCTGCGCTGAATTCAGCGTCAGGTTCACCTCGACCACGCGTGCCACGCCATCAGAGATGTACTCGTGCTTCGAGAGGGCGATGATCGAATTGCAGCGCACGATGTAGTTGCCACCCTGCAAGCGGCCATCCCACAGACCATCACGAGTCACTTCATCCTGCTGCCCTTGCTGGCCGCCTTGTCCACTGGGATTCTGAGTCGGAGCGGTTTGGGCGTAGGCGTGAAGAGACGTGGAGAGCAGCAGTGCGAAGGTGGCGGCAATGGCTTTCATGTGACAGAATAGTGCTTGTTGATGAGGGGCGGCAGAGACTAGCATGCGCCGCGACTGGTTGAACAACCATTTTTTATGAAGACGTTGCGCTTCTTTTCCTGCCTGGCCGGTGGAGAGTGGCCGACCATGACGGTGGAGACGCTCCAGTTTCCCGTGTTCGGCCGCTATCGCGTGACGCATCGCCTGCCTGCGGTGGCTTTGTGTGCGTTGATTGCGGCCCTGACGTGGTCGCATTGGCGCTGGATCGGCATGAGCGCACTGGCTTTGGTGCTTTGGCTCGCTGTGCCGATGCTCGTCATTGACGTGGTGAACGCCTTTCAGCTTCGCGTCTGGGTGCGTCGCTTCGAAAAGCGGATTCATCCCTGGAATCTCGAAGCGTACGTCCAATCACAGCCTGCGCGCTTTCGGCTTCACATGCGGCATTACCAAGGGTTCGGCGTGAACGCGGTTCTTCCTGCCGCGGTGCTCGAAGACCTCGAATCCGGCTCGCTGTGCGTCGTATCGCCCCCGTCAGCCCGCATCGACGAAATCGCCGCCCGCAGCGGAATCGCGGTTCAAAGCCACTGACGTGCATTTTCCAATCCAATGCGCCAAACCACTGTCGTGCGAGTCCATCACCGCGCGCTTCCAACGTTCGCCGCATTTTCCACCGCAGCGCAGGCACGCGATGTCCATCGCGCCGCCGCCGCATTCGGCACAGTCTTGGGAGAACTGGCCGGCAGACCAATCCACACCGCAGCTCTGGCAATGATGAGCATTCATGGAGCCGAGAATACCGGCGCTCAGCGCTCATGGCAATCCACCCTGCTGCACGAAGCAGCCAAAGCCAAAGTGGCATCGTCCATTTAGATGTCGTCGCGGCTGGCGTATTAATCAGCAGTCCAATCCTCAACGCGCACCATCATGTTCAAATTCACTGACAAAGGCTCCGTCACCACCTGCGATGGTGTAACACGTCGCGATTTCCTCTCCGCTGGGACTCTCAGCGCGATTGGCCTCACCATGCCTGGTTTCGCCAAATTGAAGGCGGAGGGAAAGGTGGACCCCAAGAAGAGCAACAAGGCCTGCATCATGATCTTCAATCTCGGTGCGCCGAGCCAGCAGGATCTGTGGGACATGAAGCCGGATGCGCCGAGCGAGATCCGTGGCCCCTTCAAACCCATCCGCACGAAGAGCAACGCCTTCGAGATCTCCGAGATCCTGCCGCTGCACGCGAAGATCGCGGACAAATTCAGCCTCGTGCGCTCCTGCTACCACACCGCCGCCGCCGTGCATGACACGGGGCATCAGATGATGCAGACGGGCCGTCTCTTCACCGGTGGTGTGAACACGCCGCACGTCGGCAGTGCGCTGGAGTTTCTCCAAGGCCGCCGCAGCGATCTGCCCGCGCACATCATCCTCCCGGAGACGATGGGACCCACCGGCGGCAACATGCCGCATGGCCAGGACGCGGGTTTCCTCGGCAAAGCGTATGATCCCTTCGTCCTGAACGCGAATCCGTCGGAGAAGGACTTCAAGGTGCCCGATCTGCTCCCACCGAAAGAAATCAGCGAAGTGCGAATGGAACGCCGTCGTGAAATGCGCGAACTGGTGGACAGCAGCGTGCGGAATTTCGAATACAGCGAGCAGGCGAAGCTCATGGACAGCAATTTCGAGTCCGCCTACCGCATCATGACCAGCACGCAAGCCCGCGAGGCCTTCGATCTGACGAAGGAGCCGCTCAAGGTGCGCGAGCGCTACGGTTTGAACCGCTTCGGCCAGAGCTGCCTCCTCGCCCGCCGACTCGTCGAGCGTGGTGTGCGCTTTGTGACCGTGAACACCTTCATCACCGTGTTTGGCGAGATCACCTGGGACATCCACGGCTCCAAACCCTTCACCAGCATCGAAGGCATGAGAGACATCGTCGCGCCGATGTATGACCAGGGCTACAGCGCCCTCATCGAGGATCTGTTCCAGCGCGGCATGTTGGATGACACCATGGTCACCTGCCTCGCCGAATTCGGCCGCACGCCAAAGATCAATCCCGCCGGTGGTCGAGACCACTGGCCGAACTGCTGGACCGTGAACTTCGCCGGCGGCGGCGTCAAAGGCGGCGAAGTCATCGGCAAGTCCGACGATATCGGCGGCTACCCCACCGAGCGCCCCGTCGCGCCGAAGGAAATCGTTGCCACCATCTACCAAGCCCTCGGCGTCGATCTCCACACCGAACTCCCCGGCCCGCAGGGCAGACCGTATCCCGTCGTCGATTTCGGCACGCAGGCGATCAAGGAGCTGTTTGCGTAGCCTTCACCGCTTCGTCCTCCGCCTCGAGCTGGTCCAGCATCTTGAACATCTCCAAACCGCATGCTTCAGCGAGTTCAATATCTTCACGCTGGTCTTCGTGGTCCAAAAGCCACAGTTCATAGCTAACCGCGCGTCGTTCTCGCTCATTTAGCCCTCGCAGTGCTTTGATTATTTCTTCGACAGTCATTCTCCAAAATAGCCCACTAGATTACTGATGCAATTTATCCGCCCATTGCTGATGCTTCTGACTGCCGCTTCGTTCAGCGCTGCGGAGCGCCAGATCGTCGTCTGTAGGTCACCAGATGATCGCTTTGAGGTCGTCTTGGCTCATGACGGCGAGGGCTTGCCCGCGATCCAGCTTAGGGACGCCAAAACCAAGACGATTTTGGGTGATCAAATCACTGGAGGGTATGGATTGAACCTCGAAGCGGTGGCCGATGAGTTCAATACCGCCGCAGTTTGGAGTCCAGACTCCAAACAAGTTCTTTTGAAGCAGCGCGGAACCAAATGGAGCACCGAGGTAACTCTACTGCGCTTTGATAAAGGCAGTTTTGTCGAGATCAAACTGCCCGACCTATATCCTGTTGTCCTCAAAAACATCGGCGTCTCTTCCATCTATCGCCGTGCGTTCACTTCACCTCTTCGCTGGGTAAATGACTCAACGGTTGTCCTCAAACTGGAAGGTGATTGCGATCTCCCAGGTCTCAAACCCGAAGAAAGCCGCCGCTGGTTCGAATACGAGGCAATCATCGACCTCACCAACACCAAACAGCCCGTCATCAAGCGACTGGCACTCAAAGATCACAACGGTTGAATCCCATGACAGTTACCCGTCATATCCTTCTCTTGGCAACGCTTGCTTCGTCCCTTCACGCCGCCGAAGCCCCGTCCTTCCGCAACACCATCCAGCCCATCCTCACACGCTACGGTTGCGCGATGGGCGCGTGTCACGGCGCAGCCGCAGGTCAGGGCGGCTTTCGCCTTTCGCTGCGTGGATTCGATGACGAGGGCGATTGGATCTCGATCACGCGCAGCGCGAATGGTCGCCGCCTCACGATGGAAGATCCGGCGCGCAGTTTGATTTTGCTGAAGACCGTCAAAGCAGTGCCACACAAAGGTGACAAGCGCTTTGAAGTGAACTCACCGGAATACAAAGCCATATCCGACTGGATCGCCGCCGGTGCGCCGGGGCCAAAGGCGGATGATCCGCGCATCGTTTCGCTCGAAGTCTCGCACCCGCATCTCGTCACGCAGGCGGGCAAAACGGTGCAGCTCAAGGTCACGGCGAAGTTTAGCGACGGCCGCAGCGAGGACGTCACGCGCTGGACCAAATACAACGCCACCAACGCCAGCGTGGCCACGGTGGATGACACCGGCCTCATCAAAACCACCGGCAGTGGCGAAGGCAGCGTCAGCGCGTGGTATCTGAGCCGCCTCGCGCTCGCCACCATCACGATTCCGAACGCCAGCAACGTCGATCCCGCCGCCTTCGCCGCGCTGAAGCCACGCAACTTCATCGACGAACTCACGCTGAAAAAACTGCGCGAGCTGAACATCCCGCCGTCCGTCCGCGCCGAGGATCACGAGTTCCTGCGCCGCGCGTTTCTCGACACCATCGGCGTGTTGCCCACGCTCGATGAAACCCGCACCTTTCTCGCCGACAAGACCGCTGACAAACGTGACCGCCTCATCGACTCGCTGCTCCAGCGGCCTGAGTTCGTCGATTATTGGTCGCATCGCTGGAGCGATCTGTTGCTCGTCAATGGCGACAAACTCATGCCCGAGGCGATGTGGTCGTATTACAACTGGATCCGCCGTCACGTCGCCGCGAACACACCTTGGGACGCCATGGTGCGCGATCTCCTCACCGCCACCGGCAGCACGCTGGAGCATGGCGGCGTGAACTTTTTCGTCCTCAACGACGAACCCACCAAGTGCGCCGAAACCGTCAGCATCGCCTTCCTCGGCACCTCCATCGGCTGCGCGAAATGCCACAACCACCCGATGGAGAAATGGACCAACGAGCAGTATTACGGCTTCGCCAATCTGTTCGCCCGCGTCCGCACCAAGAACGGCACGCGGGCCGATGAGCGCGTGCTGTTCTCTGACACGCAGGGCGATCTCGTCGCCCCGCTCACCGGCAAACCGCCGCCGCCGCGTCCGCTCGATGTCACCACGCCCATCTCGATGACCTCCACCGAGGACCGCCGCATCGTGCTCGCCAATTGGCTCACCGGTGCCGACAACAAACTGTTCCAGCGCGCCATCGTGAATCGCGTGTGGGCCAATTTCTTCGGCGCCGGCCTCGTCGAAGCCGTCGATGACCTCCGCGTCACCAACGCCGCCAGCAACGAAGAACTGTTCGCCACCGCCTGCGCGCATCTCGTGCAGCACAAATTCGATTTGAAGGCCCTCATGCGCACCATTCTGCAAAGCGAGACCTACCAGCGCAGCAGCATCACGTTGCCCGAAAACATCACCGACCTCCGCTACGGCTCGCACTACGTCCCGCGTCGCCTCAAAGCCGAAATCCTCCTCGACACCATCTCGCAGGTCACCGCCGCGCCCACGACCTTCAAGATCGACAAACGCAACGCCAACAAAGGCACCAGCGAAAGCTACCCCATGGGCTTCCGCGCCCTGCAACTGCCCGACAGCAACATCGCCAGCTACTTCCTCAAGAGTTTCGGCCGCGCCGACCGCGTCGCCACCTGCGAATGCGAGCGCACCAACGAACCCAGCATGGCCCAGGCCCTCCACATCGCGAATGGCGAGACCCTGAACCTGAAACTCTCGCAGAAAGACAACCGCCTCGATGCCCTCCTCGCCAGCAAGCAACCCGACGCCAAAATCATCGAAGAAGCCTATCTTGTGACGCTGACTCGCCAGCCCACTGACCGTGAAATCGCGAAAGCCACCCAACTCCTCGCCACCGCCAAACCCGAAGACCGCCGCACCACGCTGGAAGACATCTTCTGGAGCCTGATGGGATCGAAGGAATTTTTGTTTAATCACTGATCGCCTGGATCACGCTCCGTTAGCGTGGTCCTCAAATCCTCGGGATTCCTCGCCGTATGCCACAGCAACGTCACAACCACCCAGTCCTGATGAATGCGAAAGTAGATCGCATACGGGAAGGGCTTGGCGAAGACGCGGCTGAACTCCTTGTAAACCTTTCGGTAAGTCCCCGCGAAACGGACAATCTCCGGCAGTTGAGCGCGGAACGCTGCCAAAAATCGGTCGCCAAGTTCGCGCCCGCCTTTCTTGTCATACCACGCCGCCGCTTCATCAGCGTCTTCCCAAGCTTCCGGGAGGATGCGAAGCTGTTTCATCCGCGTTTAGCTTTCACCAAGGCATCGAATTGTTCCAGCGTCAGTGCTCGCGAAGGGTCACGTTCAAATCGCGCCCAACGAGAGTCGAGTTCCCGCTTTTCTGCTTCACTGACTTCCAACTCATCATTGGCATCACCAATCGACTGCCAGAGCACTTCAACCATGAGCAGCTTCTCGCTCACGGGAAGCGCCTGCAATTTGCGGACATCTGCTGGATTCATGACGCAATTATCCAAGCCGCCTGCCTTTTTGCAACCCCGCTCTCATCACCCCTTTGCCTCATGAACCTCCTGCGTTCCATCCTCCTTCTCGTGCTGTCTCTCGCCACCTCCCACGCCCAAACCGTGGACTACACGAAGCAGATCGCCCCGCTGTGGGACACCTACTGCATCGACTGCCATAGCGCCGACGACGCGGATGGCGAATTCGTCTTGGACACCTTCGCGGCGCTAATGAAAGGCGGGAAGGAAGGCGCCGCCATCGTCGCGGGCAAAGGCAACGAGAGCATGCTGGTGAAATTCCTCGAAGGCCGCTCAGGACGCGGTGGAAAGAATGAATTCATGCCGCCGGGGAAGCGCGAGAAGCTCAAGCCGGAGGAAATCGCACTGATCAAAGCGTGGATCGATGCAGGCGCGAAAGGTCCAATCATCGCGGAAGGCAAACCGATGCCGAAGGAGGTCATCACGCCGAAAATCATGCCAACGGTGCCGCCGAAGCGTTCGATTCAGGCGGTGGCTTTCTCGTCGAAGGTGCAGCTCATCGCGGTGGGACGTTATGGCGAGGTTGAGCTGCTCAATCCGGTCACGCGGGCGGTGATTCGCAAGCTCACCGGCATCAAGGGCAAGGCCAACGCGGTCGCGTTTTCGCCGGATGGCGACGCCGTGTATGCCGCAGGCGGCGAAGCGGGCATCGTGGGCGAGGTGAAGCGCTGGAAGACGAGCGACGGCACCTTGCAGCAGTCGTTTGATGGACATCTCGATGCCGCGTATGCGCTCGCGGTTTCGCCGGATGGCAAATTGATCGCAACAGGAGCCTACGATCAAAAAATCCGCCTCTGGGACACGGCGACGGGCAAGGAAGTCGCGCTGCTCAAAGGCCACAACGGCGCGGTGAACGGCCTCTCGTTCCGCCCCGATGGCAAGGTGCTCGCCAGCGCCAGCGCGGACCGCACGGTGAAGCTGTGGGCCATTCCGACCGGTCAGCGGCTCGAAACGCTCTCGCAGCCGACGAAGGAGCAAACCAGCGTTGTTTTCAGCGCCGATGGCAAACAGCTCTTCGCCGCCGGTTCCGACAATCGCATCCGCCTTTGGAACATCAGCGCCGATGCCAAGGAAGGTACGAACAAGATCGTCACCAGCCGTTTTGCACATGAAGGTGGCATCTTGCGGCTCGCGCTGTCCCTCGACGGCAAACTGCTCGCCTCCACCTCGACCGACAAGTCGCTCAAGCTCTGGAGCACGGCCGATCTCACCGAAAAACTCCCGCTCGAAAAACAGCCGGACTGGTCCTCGGCCCTCGCCTTCACCGACAAAGCGCAACTCGTCGCCGGCCGCATCGACGGCACTCTCAGCGTCTATGAATCCACCACCGGCAAGACCGTGATGGCTCCCGCGCCTGCCAAGCCCGCAGTCGCGAAAAAAGCCGCCGCCAAAGCCGCGATGGCAGCCAAACCAACCATCACAACCATCACGCCACGCGGTTTGCACAACGGCATGGAGCAGCAGTTGGTCATCACGGGCAAAGAACTCGCGAACGCCACGGTGCAGTTCGCCGATGCACGTCTCAAACCTGCCGTCGATGCCGCCGCCAGTTCGCCGACGAAGCTCGTGTTCAAAGTCAAAGTGCCCGCTGACCTCCCGCGTGGCGGTTATGAAGTCTCCGCCCGCACCGCTCAGGGCGAGACGGCGAAAGTGAAACTCTTTGCCGATGACATCGCTCCCACGACCTCCACCGCCGCTGATTTCAAAGCCGCGCCGGTCGTTGTCGCCAACCTGCCCGCGAGTCTGTGGGGCACGCTCACGGAGATCGGCCAGCACGACGCGTATCGTTTCACCGCGAAGGCAGGCGAGGAACTCGTGCTCGATCTGGCCGTGGCGCAGATCGGCAGCACGGCGAAATCCCCCACGCTGGAGATCATGGACACGAACCGCACCGTGCTCGCCGTGAATCGCGGCCTCGACAGCGGCAGCGATCCTTTCCTCGCCTGGAAAGCGCCTGCCGATGGCGACTACATCGTGCTCGTGAGCAACACCACGATGGATGGCAGCGCCGATCATGCGTATCGCCTCACCATTGGCGCACTGCCATATGTCACCGCGTGGTCACCGCTCGCCGCGCAGGTCGGTAAGGACACGAAAGTCACGCTCATCGGCCATCACCTCGGCGACAAAGCCAGCGTGATGATGAAGGCCGACAAAGAAGGCCTGATGAACGTGCCGCTCGATGCGAAGACGCTGCGCTTCCGCTCGATGCCGGTGCTGCGTGCGAGTGCTCGCATGCATGTCGATGGCACAACCACGCATGAGGTGACCGCTCCCGTGACGGTGAATGGCGTGCTTGGACGTAAAACGAGTTTTCCAACTCGTTCTCCGGAGTTCCCGAACGAGTTGGAAAACTCGTTCTACTTCACCGCTAAAAAAGGCCAGACGTGGATCATCGAGACGCTCGCCGCCCAAGCCGGTTCTCCTGCCGACACAAAGCTCGACATCCTCCACGCTGACGGCCAGCCGGTGCCGCGCGTGATGCTCCAGGCCGTGCGCGACAGCTACAACAACTTCCGCAGCGTCGATGCCAACAACCCGGACATCCGCCTGCAAAATTGGGAGGAGATGGAGCTCAACGAGTTCGTCTATTTCAATGGCGACGTGATGAAGATCGTGCGCATGCCGCGTGGGCCGGATGGCGGCTGCTTCTTCTACATCAACGGCGGCAAACGCCGCGCCTACTTCGACACCAGCGCCACCTCCCACTCGCTCGACGAACCCTGCTACGTCGTCGAGCCACGCCCCATCGGCAGCCAAATCGTGCCGAACGGACTGCCCGTCTTCACGCTCAACTACGCCAACGACGACAGCGACGACCGCAAGCTCGGCAGCGATTCGCGCCTCACCTTCACCGCGCCTGCTGATGGCCGTTACATCGTCAAAGTCACCGACACACGCGGATGGAACGGCGAGCGCTTCGTCTATGCCCTCACCATCCGCGAGCCGAAGCCCGACTTCACCGTCAAACTCGCTGGCGCGAACCCCACCGTCATGCCCGGAGCCTCCATCGGCTTCTCCTTCCGCGCGGATCGTGTCGATGATTTCGACGATCCCATCCAGATCGACATCACCGGCCTGCCGCAGGGTTATTTCGCCTCCTCGCCGCTCCTCATCGAAGCCGGGCACGATTTGATCAGCGGATCACTCCACGCCGCGCCCGATGCCAAAGCGGATGCCAATTGGAGCCAGCTCAAGATCACCGCGAAGGGCAAAGGCATCACGCACGACGCCGGAACTTTCGGCAAAGTCACGCTCGGTGCTGTGCCGAAGTTCATCATCGTCATGGAGCCCGACAACGGCGGCAAAGCCGTCATGCGCGAGATCAAAGACGAAACCAAGCCCCTCGAAATCACCCTCGTCCCCGGCCAGACCGTGAAGGCCTGGATTCGCGCCGTGCGCCAGGGCAACGACGGCCTCATCAACCTCGACGTGCATGGCCTGCCACACGGCGTCATCGTCGATGACATCGGCCTCAACGGCGTGCAAATCCGCGAGAAAGAAAACGAACGCCCCATCTTCTTCCGCGCCGCCAACTGGGTCCAGGATCAGGACAAACTCGTCCACGCCGCCCTCAGCTCCGCGAGGAATGAGCACGACAGCGCTGGCTTGCAGACGTGCTTTCCGATGTTGCTGAAGATTCGGAAGGTGGCGGGCGTGGCGGTGAAGTGAGGCGTGCGATGAGCGCGGTAGCGTCCTGGAGTGCTCCAGCCCTCTGGAGCTTTCCGACGAAGCGTTGGATCAACACCTTTCGAGAAGCGGCGAGACGAAGATTGGCCTTCGGAGTTGTGGGTGCTGATGTTTGCCACTCGGCTCTCGAAAGCGCCGGAGGACCGGCGCACTCCAGGACGCTGTCGCTCCATACGGTTCACCAGTCTGGATCGACATCGAATTCATCCTCCACCTTCACCTTGTCGGTCTTGAAGCGGCGGATGGATTTCACCATCGCGGGACTTGTGGTTTCCTCAAACCACGCGGCTGAGCACCAAGGGTAGCCTTTGGCTATGGCGACCAAGCCGTGGTGAACCGCGTTGCCGTGCGTGTAGTTCAAGCGGGCGAAATACGACGTAGGGTGTGTAAGCTGAGTCTCGCGGAAGTTATGCCACACGTTTCTACCGGGCATCTTGTCGAGCTTGTTCACCCAGCCGCTGAGTTTCACATGCAACACACTGAGCATTTCTGACAGCGAGCCTGGATCAGCCGGTGATTTGGCGATGAAGTGGTAGTGGTTGGAGAAGATCGCCCACGCTTCCAGATTCCAACCATATTCTTTGGTGACCGTCAAAAGACCGCGCTGCACGACTTCGAGGCGTTGTGGGCTGCGAAAGTGATGGGCTTTCAGATAGGTTGCGGCTGTCACGAAGTAGGTGCCGCGCTCTGTCAGTCGGTGCGGAGGTGCGTGAGGCCAGTCGATGGTCTTGGGCATGAGGGCAGGTTGTCGAAAATGGACGGGCTTGGCAAGCGCGTCAGCGTTTTGGAGTGCGCCGGTCCTCCGGCGTTTTTCGAATGTCCCTTGGCGTTCGGAAAGCTCCAGAGGACTGGAGCACTCCAGGACGCTGTCGCGTGAGAGAGCACCCCATGAAATCACGTTCACACGGCCTCATGAACCGACGCTCCTTCTTCAAACAAACCGCCGCTTATGTCTCCGCACCCTCCATCCTGAGCGCGAAGTCGCCGAATTCGATGTTCCAGGTCGCGTCCATCGGCGTCGGTGGCATGGGCGGGAACACGATGATGAGCGTGCTGCAGCATGCGAAAGTGCGCATCGTGGGCATGTGCGATGTGGATGCGAAGACGCTGGCACTGGCGCAGCGTGGCGAGAGTTCGCGGCGGAAGGAGCATCAAGGCTCAGAGGCAAAGGAACGGCTCGACGAGGCGGCAACGTTTCGTGATTATCGCGAGATGATTGCCAAGCTTGGCGACACGGTCGATGCGATCACCATCGGCACGCCGGATCACATGCATGCGGCGCAGGCGGTGACGGCGTTGCGGGCGAAGAAGCATGTCTATTTGCAGAAACCGCTCACGCATCACATCCACGAGGCGCGGATTCTCGGCGCTGAGGCGGCGAAGGCCGGCGTGACGACGCAGATGGGCACCCAGGGGCACTCCAGCATCGAAACCTCGCTGGCGGTCGATCTCATCAAGAGCGGGGCCATCGGCAAGGTGAAGGAAATCATCTGCTGGGAGAACAAGAAGGCGAATTGGTGGCCGAAAGTCACCGAACGTAAAGGGCAGGCCGATACCGTGCCGGAGCACATCGACTGGAACCTGTGGCTCGGCGTCGCGAACGAAGTGCCGTTCCTCGAAGGCGCGTATCATCCGTCCATGTGGCGCTCGTGGGTCGATTTCGGTGTCGGCATGATGGGCGACATGGGCTGCCACTACTTCGATGTCGTCTTCGCCTGTCTCGGTCTCGCCGCTCCGACACGCGTTCGTTGCCTCGACGAAGGCAGCAAGGGTGATCTCTACGCGCAGAAGCGCCATCTCGAACTCGAATTCCCCGGCACACCACTCACTGCGGGTGACAAGATCAAGATGACCTGGAGCGATGGCGGTTATCCGTATGACAGCCGCGTCATCAAGCCCAGCGTTCTCACCAAGGACACCCCGAGCGGCATTTTCTTCATCGGCGAGAACGGCGGCATCTTCAAACCGCACAGCCAGCGCCCGTGGCTTGTGCCCGAGGCGAATTTCACCGGCCACACCTATCCGAAGACGCGCATCGCCAATCACTACACCGACTGGGTCGATGCTTGCATGAAAGGCGCGAAAGCCAGCACCGATCTGCCGACCTACGGCTGCCCTGTGACGGAGGCTGTGCTTCTCGGTGTGCTTGCCGAGCGCAATCCCGGCGGTTGGATCGAATGGGACGCCGCAGCAGGCAAAGTCACCAACAAGCCCGAGCTGAATGCCCAGCTCACACGGAAGTATCGCGACGGATGGAGTGTCGAAGGGTTGGGTTGAACGGGTGCTTAACATTCACAAAGCAAGAGCAAAAATCAGCGCAAGTTTGGCATCGCGAAGGTTGCACGTGGCGGAGTGCGTCGTAGCATGCGCACGTCTCATGAGCGCGCACGAGCACAAACCCGATTCACGTCTGAAGCAGGCGGAGAAGATCGCCACCCATCCCGAGCAGTACAAAGTCTGCGAAGGCTGTGGTTCCATCGTGGTGACGCGTGCCGTGACCTGCCCGAGCTGCCATGCCTACCTGTTCGACAACACGCCGGTGCGCGTGATCGCACAGGCGAAGGAACTGGCGCTGCGTGCCGCGAATTCGGTGCTGGCGTCGGACTTGTCGTGAGGGAGCGCGAGTATTCTACTCGCCTGACCTTCCTGCCGCGTGGAAGGCTGCCAAAAGGTGGAAAAGGGAACGGCGTGGCCTGTTTGACAGCGCTGAGCAAGACAAGTGGCGAGTAGGCTTCGCCATACTCGCGCTCCACGATTCAACGTGCTGGCATTTCAGCCGATTCTTCACCACGCAGCAGCTTGCCGAGCATGCCGGTGAGCCAGAGATAATGATCGTTCGGCAGATCAGGCTCGGCGAGGAATCGACTGTCGCCCACAGGTGGCTGATTCATGGTTTTGAAAATGGAGGTGCCTTCATCCAGCTCGTCAAACATGGCGACGTAAAGCATCTGCGCACCGGCCTGCTTGGCCGCGAGCGCCTGTGACCAGAGGAACTGGCCGCCAAGACGTGGAATGGCATCAAACTTGGCTTCCTGGCCGCGTGACTTGGAGAGGTTCTGCCAGCTAAAGCCGGGGAAGATCACGGGCAGGTAGTCGAGCTTGCGCTCCGCACACCACGCAACGTCCGGCTTCAAGGTTTTCTCGATCCGATTGGCGGCATCCTGCGGCGTGCCGAGCCTTCCCACGGCCCACGGGCTGACGATGTCGGCGCGGGAGATGAGTTCGTGGAGCCTGGGGTCTTTGACGCAGTCGCGATCGAGCGTGCGCCAGTAGTAGGGCACGCCGAGCATGATGGCGCAGCCGCCGAACACGGGATCATCGCGCAGGAAGGTGATCAGGCGTGACCATTCATCGAGCATCGGCGCACGGTCGTTGAAGCCGAGGCCCCAGAGGGCGACAAGCGGCTTGCCGTGATGATGGAAGTAAGCGGAACCATCGCGGTCGAGGCGTTTTTCGGTGATGAGGCGTTTCCAGTCGTCTATCACGAGTTGAATGCTGTCTTCTTTGATGCCGCTGAGGTCATACATGAGCGTCCAGCCGCGTCCGTTGGCTTTCGCGGCGGCCTGGCAGTGTGAGAGCACCTGGTCCATCGGCTCGCGGAAGTGCTTGTCGCGTGTGGTGGTGGCGAAGCGTTGCACGAAGGCACCGTCGATGCCGTAGTCACGCATCCATTTGAAATGAAGCTGCGCGACGGATTCGCGCACGGAGCTGAAGACCTCGGCGGTGCGACCGTCGGCATGCTTGAACGGCGTGGCGAAGCGGTCCTGCGGCGGCAGCTCGCTCACATCCGGCCACATCTCGATGTGCGCGTGTCCGGGTTCGAATTTTCCGCCAGCGGCGTAGTGATGCCAGCCGTTGTTGCTGCCATCGCCTTCGCAGCGGAACCAGCCCTGATAACCGCAGACGACTTTGCCGATGAGCGTGCTGGTATCGACGACCTGGGCGTGAACGCAGCAGGTGAGCAAGGAAAGCAACGCGAGGGATTTGACCATGCGGATGTTTTCATTGACGGACGGGAGACGTCAAGGTGTGATGCTGCCCGTATGAAACGACGCGCATTTGTGGGTTCGCTGGCCGCATGGCCGGTCTTTGCGGTCACGCCGGAGAAATCCGAGGAGGCGACGATTCGCGGCATCGCGGAGGGATTTCTTCGCGAGCATGGCATCCAGGGCATGAGCATCGCCTATGGCCGGGATGGAAAGATTGAATTCGAGCAAGGCTACGGCTTTGCGGATTCAGAAGGCAAGGAAGCGGTCACGCCGGAGCACCGCTTCCGTATAGCCAGCATCTCGAAGCCGATCACGGCCACGGCGATCATGATGTGCGTCGAAAAAGGGCTGCTCAAACTCGACACCAAGGTTTTTGGCCCGCAGGGCATCCTCGGTGGCGATCACAGCGGCGATGTGGCCTCGATGACGGTCGATCATCTGCTCACGCACACGAGCGGCGGTTGGGCGAACGACAAGAACGACCCCATGTTCAAGAACACGGCGATGAAGCACGATGAACTCATCGCGTGGACGCTGGCGAACCAAAAACAGACGCACAAGCCGGGTGAGCACTACGCGTATTCGAACTTCGGCTACTGCGTGCTGGGCCGTGTGCTGGAGAAGGTGACGAAGTTACCCTACGAGGCGCTGATCACGCAGCAAGTGCTGGCGAAATGTGGTGTCACGAGCATGAAGATCGCCGGAAACACGCTGGCGGAGCGTCAGTCGAAGGAGGTCATGTATCACGCGGAGAAGCCGGGAGCGGCCTATGGCATGAACGTGGTGCGTATGGATTCGCACGGCGGATGGATCGCCACAGCGGGCGATCTGGTGCGCTTCGCATCGCAGTTGCCGAAGCTGCTGAAACCGGACTCAATCCGCACGATGACGACGGCTGGCGTGGGAGGAAGCTATGCGCGCGGCTGGAGCGTGAACAAGGTGCCGAACTGGTGGCATGGCGGCTCGTTGCCCGGCACGAGCACGATCATGGTCCACACCGCCAAAGGCCTCTGCTGGGCCGGTTTGCTCAATGGCCGCAAGGAGGGTCTAGGTGGGGCGCTAGACAAGCTGATGTGGCAGATGGGCCGCGAGGTGAAGGCTGGGGGAGTTTGAATGCGGTGGTTTGCCAGTTTTCGTTTTCCAAATCGTATTCTGCATCCACTTCTCACTCCCACCATGACTCCCCAGCAAAAAGCAGAATCCCTCGGCCTCACTTTCACGAAACAAGCCCCCGGCTACCTGAACCTCTGCATCCGCAGCGGCAATCAGCTCCTCACCTCCGGTCACGTCAGCGATCTCAAGGGCAAGCTGGGTGCAGGCGTCTCGACCGAGGACGGCTACAAGGCGGCGAAGAACTGCGCGGAGAAGGTGCTGCGCTCCGTCTGGGACACGCATGGAACGCTGGATGGTCTGAAGGTCATCAAAGTGCTCGGCTGCGTGAACTCGACGCTGGAATACAGCGACCAGCATTTGGTGATCAACGGCTGCTCCGACCTGCTGCATGAGATTTTCGGCAAAGAAGGCGACGGCTACCACGCCCGCAGCGCTCTTGGCTTTGCGCAGCTCCCCACGGGTGCGGCGGTGGAAGTCGAGGCGATCTTTGAGATCAAGGCGTAGGAGGTTGTTTTTGGGGCGGGCGTGGGTATTCTCCGCGCCCCGCAGACATGCCACGCGTCCATATCAAGACTTACGGATGCCAGATGAACGAGCGCGACACCGAGCAGGTGTCGCAGATGTTCGTCGAGCGCGGCTATACCATGACGGGGACGGATCTGGATGCGGATGTGGTGTTGATCAACACCTGCTCCGTGCGTGACCAGGCGGAGCAGAAGGCACTGGGCAAGATGGGCATGGTGCGGCGGCGCAAGGTGCCGCTGGTGACTGGATTCATGGGCTGCATGGCGCAGAGCCGCGGCAGCGAGCTGGTGGGCAAGGCCAAGGTCGATCTCGTGGTCGGCACGCAGAAGTATCATCGCGTGGTGGATTATGTGGATGAAATCATCCGGGCCAAGGAAGCGCGGCAGATGGACGAGGAGCGCTTCTCCATTGTCGATGTGGATGAGGAAGAAGCCTCGCAAAACACGATCCGTGACCACACGCTGAAGGAGAAGCAAGCAAGCGCCTTCGTGAGCATCATGCAGGGGTGCAACATGAAGTGTACCTTCTGCATCGTGCCATACACGCGTGGCGAGGAACGCGGCAGGCCCATCACGGACATCTTGGAGGAAGTGCGGCGGCTCGCAGACCGTGGCGTGAAGGAAGTGACATTGCTGGGGCAGATCGTGAATCTCTATGGCCGGCACGAGTTTCCGACCGTCGATGGCAAAAGCCCGTTTGTGCAGCTCTTGGAGGCCGTGCATGAGGTTCCGGGCATCCAGCGCATTCGTTTCACGAGTCCGCATCCGATTGGCTACAAGAAGGATTTGATCGAGGCATTCACTTACCTGCCGAAACTGGCCGAGCATGTGCATCTGCCGGTGCAAAGCGGCAGCGATGCCATTTTGAAGCGCATGCACCGGCCTTACACGACAGCGAAGTTTACCGAACTCGTGCAGCGCATTCGCGCGGCGCGTCCAGACATCGCGGTGACGACGGATGTGATCGTGGGCTTCCCCGGTGAGACGGAGGAGCACTATCTGGAGACGCGAAAACTCTTTGAAGACATCCGTTTCGACAATGCCTTCGTGTTTCGTTACTCGAAACGCCGTGGCACGCCTGCGGCGGAGATGGAAGAGGCGATGCAGGTGCCTGAGCGCGTGAAAGAGGAGCGAAACCAGGATTTGCTGTCGCTGGTGAATAGCATCGCACTGCCGATGTATGACGCGCTCGTGGGCAAGGATGTCGAGATTTTATGCGAAGGGCCGAGCAAGACGAATGAGGCGCGGCTCACCGGTCGCACGGGTTCCAATCGTATCGTGGTCTTTGAAGGCAATCGTGATCGCCATGTGGGCGAGATTTTCAACGTGCGCATCACGGAGGCGGCCAATTTCACCTTGTTTGGTGATCCGGCGTTATTGGCATGAGTGCGAAGCTTCAAATCGAGCTGCAGCCGCTCTCGCGAGAGCATGTGGCGTCGTTTTGCCGGCTGGTGGTGGCGTTGGCGGAGTTTGAAAAACTTCCGCCGCCGGAAGAAGCAGCTCAGGCGAGATTAATCGAAGATGCGCTGGGGGCGAAGCCTCGTATTGAAGTGTGGCTGGCGTTTGTGAGCGAGGATGCTGAGCCTTGCGGCTACATGATCCTCGTGGAGACGTATTCGAGCTTTCTAGCGCTTCCGACATTGTATCTCGAAGACCTGTTTGTGCTGCCGGAGCGGCGTAAAGCCGGTGTGGGTGGCACTTTGCTAAAAAAAGCCGTGTGCCTCGCGCATGAGCGCGGTTGTGGCCGCATGGAGTGGACAGCCCTGGACTGGAATGTGAACGCGCAGCAGGTCTATGAGCAACGTCTTGGCGCGAAGCGCATGGGCGAGTGGCTGCTCTACCGAATGACGCGGGATGACATGGCCTCGTATCTGGCCGCCGGCAGCGGTCAGAGCGACACCGTCGGGAAATCCAGCAGCGAGTAAACTTCGACGGGTTCCGGTTGTCCTTTGACGGGATGCACGCCTGCGTTTTGATAAAGCTGCTGTCCTTCGGGCCAGCCATGCAGGAATGGGGCACCGGCGAGCACGGGCACCTGGAGTTTGCGGGTCAGGCTTTCGATACGGAAGGTCACGTTCACCGCCTCACCCACGGCAGTGTTCACCCCGCGACCCATCGCGCCGAGCGCCACATCACCGATGTTCAACCCGACGTGACAGTGAACTTCCAGATTCATGTTCTCCCGCAGCCATTTGCGCTTGGGCGAGTTGCCAGCGTCGGGACTGCTGAGCAGCTTGGCGGCCTCGGTGGCCCTGACGCGGGTGGTGTGGTCGTCACCGGGCCAGTAGGCAAAGACACCGTCGCCGATGAATTTGTCGATGATGGCATCGCGAGATTTCAGCACCTGCTCACACTGCGCATACCATTCACGTAGCATGGCGGCGACTTCTTCGGCACTGAGCTGGGCGGAGATGGAGGTGAAATTGCGCAGGTCGCCGACCAGCAGCGTGGCCTTCACGGTCTTCACCGGCAGGGCGATGGTGTGGAGCGATTGAGTGCTGACGTTGCTGGACTCGCTCGGGGGGCGCTCTTCATCCTGGCTGTCGAAAACAAAAATGCTGGTGCCGAACTGCACGCGGTCACCATGGCGCAGCGCGCGCGCGGTGGTCACGGCCACGTCATTGACGAAGCTGCCGTTCGCGCTGCCAAGGTCAGAGACCCAGAACAACTGCCCATCACGCCGGATCGTGGCATGCTGGCGCGACACACCGCCGTCCAGCAACCGGATGGAAGCATCCGGGCTGCGACCGATCAGGTTGAAGTCCTCCAGGACAATCTCCTGACCTTTCTCGACTGATTTGAGTGTGGCTCCCATGCGGGTTGGTTGCTGAATATCTTTTTGAAGCAATTTGCGCACCATTAGTCAAGCGCGGTCATGCTCTAGCTACAAGGTTTTTCGCAGCTTCTTTCTTGGAGAAAAATCGTTGGCTGGAAAAACAACCCTCCAATCGGATCGAAACCTGTGACCACGATGCATTTGCCATTTGGCGCGAGCATCTCCACCATGTGCCCATGCTTCTTCGAATTTTCCGCAGACGACTCCTAAGAATCGTCTTTCCGGTCGTCACGGCCGCCACAGGCATGGCACGAGCCCATGTGGTTCCCAGCATGACCGTCGAAGCGGATTTTGCCGCCGATCAGAGCTACGTTCTGCGCATCAATGTGGATCCACGAACCTTCCTGGCCGCTGATCCCACAACGCTGCCCCCCGTCCCCGCCTCATGGTACCGGGAGCAGACACCGGATCAGATGGCCGCCACGCATCAGAAAGCGCAGGAATACCTCTCCAGTGCGCTCGGCGTGCTGTTTGGAGGTCAAAAAAGCGTCCTGCCCGCCTGTGAGGTCCAGGCCATCGACGGAGCCGACAACACGCCGTTCAAAGAGGACACTCAGGAGGTGCATTTGCTCGCCACCGTCAAAGGGCGGGTGCCAACAGGGGCGGCCACATTCCAGATCGAGTTTGCCAAAGACGCCAACACCAGCCTGATCCTGCTGCACACCCAGGCGGGGAAAGCCGAACTGCGTCCGCAGGTGATTTTTCCGGGTGAAACTAGCCGGGCTTTTCAGTTCACCCAGGCTGCCGAACCTCCTCCCGCATCCCCGGCACCACTTCCGCCTTCCAACTCCAATCGTCTTTACCTCATCATCGCGCTCTCCGTTGCCTGCATCATCGTCACTGTCGGCTGGCAGTTGTTGAAGCGTTATCGCCACCATCACCGGCTCCACCGAAGGCCGCGTAGCGATGGCCCATTGTGAACAACTCCCTCTTGTTCACCTCTCCGAAACGGGGTTAGTCCTGCCCCCCGCCGCATGCCCGATTCCTTCGTCCATCTCCACCTGCACACCGAATACTCGCTCCTCGACGGAGCCGTGCGCATCGACACGCTCATGAAGCGTGTGAAGGAGCTGGAAATGCCCGCCGTTGCCATGACCGACCACGGCAATTTGTATGGGGCGATCGATTTCTACATGGCCGCCAAGAAGGCCAAGGTGAAGAGCATCCTCGGCTGCGAGGCCTATCTCGCGCCAGGCTCGATGATGGACAAAAACGAGGTTCCTGGCCGCAAACGCTCCTCCCACCTCACGTTGCTCGCTTCAAGCAACGAGGGCTTCGACAATCTCTCCAAACTCATCACCAAAGGCCATCTCGAAGGCCAGTGGTACAAGCCCCGCGTGGACAAAGATGCCCTGCGCGAACATTCCAAGGGCCTCATCTGCCTCAGCGGCTGCATCAACGGCGAGATCAACGAATTGCTGCTCTCCGACCGCAAGGACGAGGCCGAAAAGAGCCTGCAGGAGTTCCGTGACATTTTCGGTCCCGAGAACTTCTACCTCGAAATCCAGGACCACAACATGGAGGCCCAGCGCAAAAGCGCCCGGCAGATGGTCGAGTGGGGAAAGCAGTACGGCCTCAAAACCGTCGCCACCAACGACGTCCATTTTTTGAACCGCAACGATCACGAGTCCCACGACATCATGATCTGCATCGGCACCGGTGCGAGCATCTACGATCAGAACCGCATGACCTACTCCCCGGAGGTCTATTTCAAGACTGCCGAGGAAATGCGCGCGCTTTTTTCCGAGGTGCCCGAGGCCTGCGACGCCACGCTGGAGATCGCCGAGCGCTGCGATCTCAAGATCCATCTCGATTCCACCTCCATCGAACGCTACCCGCAGTATCCGATGCCTGACGGCGGCGATCGCAATGAATACCTGCGCAAGCTCACGATGGAAGGCCTGGAGCGCCGCTATGGCCGTGATCGTGCGCTCAATGACGAGGTGCTGCACGAGCGCATGGAGGTCGAACTCGCCTTGTTGAAGGAAAAAAACTTCACCAGCTACTTCCTCATCGTCTGGGACTTCATCAACTGGGCGCGCGAGCACGACATTCCCGTCGGCCCGGGCCGCGGTTCCGCCGCCGGATCGCTCGTCGCCTTCTGCCTCGCCATCACTGACATTGACCCGTTGCGCTTCGAACTGGTGTTCGAGCGATTCCTCAATCCCGAGCGTGTCAGCCCGCCCGACATCGATATCGACTTCTGCCAGACACGCCGCCCGGAAGTCATCCAATACGTTCGCGAGAAGTACGGCGATCTCAGCGTCTGCCACATCATCACCTTCGGCACGATGGGTGCCAAATCGGTCATCCGCGACGTGGGTCGCGTGCTCGGCTGGAGCTACGGCGACAGCGATACGCTGTCAAAGATGATCCCGAACGAGCTGAACATCGACCTGGAGGAATCGGTGAAGAAAAACCCCGAACTCGCCGCGAAGCTCGAAGCCGACACCAACGCGCAGGAGCTTTGGCGGCACGCCACCTTCCTCGAAGGTCTCACACGCGGTGTCGGTGTTCACGCCGCCGGCGTCGTCATTGGCGACCGCAGACTGGACAACTTCATCGCCCTCACGCGGGACAAGGAAGACGCCATCCTCTCGCAATACGCGATGAAGCCGCTCACCGAGCTCGGCATGCTCAAGATGGACTTCCTCGGCCTCAAAACGCTGACGGTGATCCACGAGGCCGAGTATTGGATCAACAAGCGCGTTCCCGGCTTCAAAGTGGCCGATGTGCCTCTCGAAGACACCAAGACCTTCGATCTCATCAAACGCGGCGAAACGGTCGCCGTGTTCCAGATGGAATCTGGTGGCATGGTCAACACCTGCAAGCAGCTCGGCCCGGATACCATCGAGGAAATCATCGCTATCCTCGCACTGTATCGCCCGGGCCCGATGCAGTTCATTCCGGACTACATCAAACGCAAAAAGGGCGAGGAGAAGGTCGAGTATCCGCATCCGCTGCTCGAAAAGATCGCCAAGGAGACCTACGGCATCCTGGTTTATCAGGAGCAGGTCATGCAGGCCGCCAACGTGCTCGCTGGCTTTTCGCTCGGACAAGCGGACTTGCTCCGTCGTGCCATGGGCAAGAAGGACGCCGCCGAAATGGCCCGCCAGCGCCTCATCTTCGTCGAAGGCTGCCTCAAGACGAACAACATCTCTGACAAGCAGGCCAACGCCGTCTTCGACTTGCTCGAAAAATTCGCGCAATACGGCTTCAACAAGTCGCACTCCGCTGCCTACGGCATCGTGACGTATCGCACGGCCTACTTGAAGGCGAACTACCCCGTCGAGTTCATGGCGGCGGTGCTGAGCTACGAAATCAGCAATCCCGACAAGATAGCGAACTTCGTCAGCGAGTGCTTTGAGATGGGCATCAAGGTGTTGCCGCCCGACATCAACAAATCCGCGCTCAAGTTCGCGCCCGAACGCTTCGAGACCGAGGAGGAAAATCCCAACGCCATCCGCTATGGTCTCAGCGCCATCAAAAACGTTGGTGAAGGCGCCATGGAGGCCGCCATCGAGGAGCGAACCAAAAACGGCCCCTTCACCAGTCTCGAAGACTTCGCCGCGCGACTCGACAACCGCGCTGTGAACAAGAAGCTCATGGAAGCGCTTGTGAAATCGGGAGCCTTCGACTTCACCGGCGAGCTGCGCGCCGTCATGTTTGCCAAATTGGAGCAGGTGCTGGCCTCCGCCGCGTCGATGCAGAAGGACAAAAAATCCGGACAAGGCGGTCTCTTCGATGATTTCGATCTGGCGAAGCCCAAATCGAAGAAAAACGAACTTGAGACGCCTTCCATTGTGTGGAGCACGGACGAGGTGCTCGCCTTTGAAAAAGAACTGCTCGGCTTCTATGTCAGCGGCCATCCGCTCGACAGCTACCGCGGCCATTTCGACTCGGTGAAGCTCACCAAGATCGCCGCCATTGAGGAGATCGACACGAAGGAAAAAGCCAGTACCCACACCATCGCCGGCATTTTGAGCCAGCTTGAGGTGCGCTACTCGAAAAAGGACAACCGGGCCTTTGCCACCTTCAAAGTGGAAGACTTCACCGGCGTGCAGGAGATGATGTGCTGGAGCGACGACTACGAGAAGCTCAAGGACGTGCTCGCCGATGGTGCCGTGATGGCCTTCCGCATTCGTGTCAGCAAGGATCAAAAGACCGACGGCAATCGCGTCACCTGCAACGACGCAAAGCCGCTCAAGCCCAAAGCCGCCAAACCCCGCAACGCGAACGATCCCGATCCGTCGCTGCCCGCGCCACCGAAGCCGCCCGCGCCGCCCAAACCGATTGTCCTGCGCCTTAACACCCGCCAGCACGATGAGACCGATCTCGAACGCATCCACGAGGTTCTCTCTCAATTCCCCGGCACTCTTCCCGTCTTCCTCGAGATCAGTCAAAACGGCCACAAGGCCCGTTTGGAAGTGGGCGAGGAACTGCGTGTCACCCCCAGCCCTGATCTGCGCCGTGCGCTAACAGTTTGGTTGTAGGTCACTCCACCGGCACCGCGACCTTCTCGCCGAGAAACTTCGGCCGTGTGCCGAGCACGTTCACATCCAGCACCGCCTTCACGCAGGCCAGTTTCTCGCGTAGGAACGTCTTCACCGACAGTGTCACCGGCACGGCCTTCGCGTTCAAGCCCCACGCTTCGATCTCAAATGCCCGAGCCAGATAGATCGCCCGCGCATTATGAAATCCCTGTGAAACAAAAATCAGCCGCTGCTGCCCGAACACTTCCTTGGCCCGCACCACCGAGTCCAGAGTGCGGAAACCTGCGTAATCACACACAATCCGCGACTCAGGCACGCCCATCTGCACCAGCACGCGCTTCATCTCCGTCGGTTCATCGTAACCCCGCGTGCCATTGTCTCCGCTGACGATCAACGCCTTCACCTTGCCCGCCTTGAACAACGCGGCAGCCGCTTCCATGCGCGGGAGGAAGAACAAATTGGCCCTTCCATCGGCCAAGCGCGGTGAAGTGCCCAAAACAACCGCCACCGGAGCCTCTGGCACCGCTTTCATGTCATCGAAACAGCTCCCTTTCGCCGTTCTCGCGACCCACCACTCGCACCCAAACACGAATGCGACACCCAGCGCCGCCAAAACGGCGATTCGCGACCACCAACGCTTGAGAGATGCCTTCATCTCAAACTCCTCCCGTCACTTCACACAGCCTTCAAGCCCGCGCTTCTATCATTTTGCCAAATCCCATTCACGGCCCACTATCCACTGAATCTCATGCGTCCCCAACAACCCATCGCCCGTCAGAACCGCCACTCCAGCTCCGACAACAAGGTGCGCATCTATGAGGAGGGCGACATCGCCACGTTGCTCGAAGGCAAGGAAAGTCCGCTGGTGCTCATTCTCGACTGCGTGCAGGACCCGCATAATCTCGGTGCCTGCCTGCGCACCGCTGACGCGGCCGGTGTCTGTGCTGTCATCATGCCGAAGGACAAATCCGCGCCGATCAGTGAAACCGTCGTGCGCGTGGCCTGCGGCGGGGCGGAGAACATCCCGCTCATCCGCGTGACCAATCTCGTCCGCGCGATGGACAAGCTCAAGGAACTCGGCATCTGGCTCGTCGGCACAGGCGATGAAGCCACGCAGAGCCTCTACGACATCGACCTCAAAGGCGGCATCGGCATCGTCATGGGCGCGGAAGGCCCCGGCATGCGCCGCCTCACCGGGGAGCACTGCGACTTCCTCGTTAAGATCCCCATGGCAGGCAAAGTCGAATGTCTCAACGTCTCCGTCGCCACCGGCGTGTGCTTGTTTGAGTGCGTGCGCCAGCGACAGCCGAAGAAGTGAAGCCTCTGAGTATTGTAGTCCCGCCTTTAGGCGGCTCTGGAGTGACCGGCTAAAAACTCAGATCAAAACGGCGCAGGCCCAAACAGTAGGTCTTTGATGTCTTGATCGCCCACAGACGCGCTGTCACGGCGACCACGAGGCGGCGGTGGTCCCGGACCTCCACGGCGCTGCTCCGGCTCCTCCGGAGTCTTGCCGAGCACGATGTCCCAAGTGCCGACGAGTTCCTGGCTCTCCTTGCTGACCGGTTTGAACTCACGAATCACCGAAAGGCGCTGCGCATCGGTGCCCATGCCACGCAGGATGCCATCGCGGTCATTCTGCGGCACACCGGCGATGAACAACTGGGTGGTCAGCATGCGCTTGTCGCCTTGTTTCACCGCGATGTGCCAGTGAATCGTGCGGCCCGTGTAGAGGCCGGGTTTGATCGTGCGGAAGCGGTACTCGCCCTTCGCGTTCGTGGTGATCTTGCCAAAGCCCTGAAACTGTGGATCGCGCTCCTTGCCCTTCTGCGTGCCACGGCTGTGGATGTAGCAGCCGTTCGTGTCTGCCTGCCAGAGTTCGATGACGTGATTGGAAAGCGGCTTGCCATCCGCATTCAGCAAACGCCCGCCAAACTCCGTCACGATGCCGCCTGCGGGCGCTTTGCCGCCGATGATCTGCGTTAAATCGTTGTCCTGATCCAGCGGTAGATGGTCGGGATAATACGGCCCCTCCGTCGCACGCGGCGTGAGTGCGAGCGCCTCGGCGTAAAGATCGCTCGTGATGATGCCGCCAGTGGTGAGAAGCAGGCTGCGGAGAAGGGCGCGGCGGCTTTGCGGAATGTGGAAGAAGGTCGTGTTCATGGTGTTCCTTGCTTCAACTTTGATTGTCGGATGTGGTTTCGGGGTTTCCTCACCACTGTGGTTTCAAAACGACCGGCTTTTGGCCCGCCGCATGCACCTCATACCAGCCGGGGAAGCCGCGCCATTTCACCATGCCGTTCGCGTCGGTCATCAATGTCACCTCGGTGCGCCATTTTCGACCGATCCATTCCTCCAGCACCTCACCACGCTTGCGGATGCTCCAGTCCTTGTTCCATGAGGCCGCCTCTGGTATCCAGTGCGAGCCTTCCCAGAAGCCCCAGAGAAGAAAACTCGTGTAAGCCGGATGGCTGAAGACGGCGATGAGCACATCACGCGTGTAGTCCGCCGCCAGTTCCTCGTCCTCGGTGGTCACGATGTCGTATTCCGTGATGGACTGATGCGGCACGATCCTCGCGAAACGATCCGTCACCGCCAGCAGATGCTCCGGGGACGGCAGGTAGCTCTCATGGAAGTGCGCCTGGTTGCCGAGACCCGCGACCGTGAAGCCGTCGGCGTTCAGCGCCTCGATGTAGGCAAAAGTGTCGTCATGCTGCGGCCCTGGTCGGAAGACCTGATCCTCATTGATGAAGAAAGGCAGCTTCGTGAGCGATCTTGCCAGCGTGAAGACCTCGCGGTCGAGCTTTTCCAGGCCGGGGCGCTTGTTCAGCATGTCCGCGCCATCCCAGGCGATGGGATGATTGATCACGTCCCACTCGACGACGCGATCCTTCACAAAGGCCAGGCGCTCTCGCACACTGTCGAGCGTGCGCTCGCGAATTACCGCGTTGTCCTTGATGCCGTGCAGATTGAACGGCGTGGCCACCTGCATGAGGTAATGACCTCGCACGTCGATGTGCCGCTCGGCGAACCAGGCGAAGGCCTTGTCCAGCTCCGCGTTACGGCTCGATTTGCGCGCGGCATCAAAATCCGGCGACCAATTGCCATCCTTCAGGTCATTCTCAAAAACCACGATGCTGAAGAGCTTGTCCACGATCTCGCGGTAGCGCCGGTCATCTTCACTTTCGCCGCTGAAGCGTTTCGCCACTACCGCAGAGCCAAATCCGAAGGCATGGCGGCGCAACGAGAGCTTTACCTCCGTCCCCGCCAGCGGCTTGCCATCTTCGCCCTTCACGATCATCGACAGATCCGCCTTCCGATGCTGCTCGATGCGTTCCAGCGCCGCCTTGCGCCACGGCGCATCCGGTTCGCGGCCTGCATAGCTGCGTTTGACCAGCTTGGCTCGCGGGAGGCTGCTCACATCCGTCGTGGCCGGATACTTCAGCACGCGGACGCTCTCCACCTCGATGCTCTGCTCCTTCTGCCCGCACAGGAGCACCACGGCGGCCTTGTCCGCTGGCACCACGTCATCGGTGATGAACACCACGGGCTGCTCCGTCCACTCGCGCTGGATGCCGACACCGATGGCGTCGCCAAACGCGGTGTAGGGCGCGCCACGAAGCTGCAATTTTGCCAACACCTCCCCGGACTCCGTGCTGCCAACTACCCGCGCCTTGATGATCGCCAGCACGCGCTCGTTTTTCGCGATGCCGGTGGAAATCGGAGCCGTGAACTGCGCTGAGTAAGCCTTGGCCGAATCCGGCTTGGTGATGGTGATGCGTTTCCCAATCGCGAGCGACTCCACCTTTCCAGCTTCAGGGGACGAGTTCGCCTGCAATGCCGCCTCTCCACGCACATCGCTGCCACCCGGTGGAATCTCGACGGCTGACAGTTGGCCTAGCGTCGCGAAAAAGAAGAGAGAAAGAAGACCGGGGTGTTTCATGGCTGCGGACACACATCCTCCCGCCTCTCTAACGAGTTACAAGCCCCGACAGCCATCGAATTGCTCAAGGGATTATCGCGATGCGAAATCCCACAGAATGACATCCGCCGCAGCGCCGTGCGTCGTTTTATGACTTCTTGCGCTGCGCCGCCACGGCACCGTCTTTGCCTTCCGGCCATTTGGCACCTTCCTTGATCCATTGGCGGATGGTGTTCACCTCGTCTTTCGGAATGCGGTGGCCTGTGGCGGGCATGGCCTTCTTGTCCTTCGGCGGCAGCGTGAGCGCGAGGTAGAGCATGCTCTTTTCCGGTTCTCCGGGAACGATGGCCGGCCCTGGCTTGCGTTTGCGAAAGGCGAGTTCGCGATTTTGCAGATTGAGCTCACCGAGAAGCGTCTCTGAGTTGTGGCACTCGACGCAGCGGTCGGCCAGGATCGGCTTGATCTGCTTCACGAAGTCCACCGGTGGATCCTCGGCGGCATGCAGGGCGGTGGTGAGAGAAAGGCAGGCGGCGAGAGCGGTGATGTGTTTCATATTCATGGTGAAGCATCCTTGATACGCTCCTGCGCGTCAATCCTTCCCTTGTGACTAACTGTGCGCATCTTGTCGCCTTCGCGGTTGCTCCTGCGGGTGCGCGTCGCATCATGCACCCATGAGCATCGAACAAATCACCGCGCGCATCTGCGCGTTTCGCGACGCCCGGGACTGGATGCAGTTTCACAGCCCCAAGGAGCTCGCCATCGCCATCACCGCCGAGGCGGGGGAGCTGCTGCAGCACTTCGTCTGGCAGCAGCCGGACCAGATCGAGCAGCGCGTGAAGGACAAGATGCCGGAACTGAAGGATGAAATGGCCGATGTGGGCATTCTGCTCTTCGAACTCGCTCACAACCTCGGTGTCGATCTCGGTCAGGCGATGCTCGACAAGGTGGAGCGCAATGAAACGCGCTATCCCGTGTCGAAAGCACGCGGTTCCAACGCCAAATACAACGAGTTGTGAGCGAAGCCGAGGTTCCAACACCGCATCGCCGTCGTCCGCGCTACTCGGGCAAGAATCCGCGTCGTTTCGAGGACAAATACAAGGAGCTGAACCCCGAGCGCTACGCCGAGACCATCGCCAAGGTGCGTGCCTCTGGCAAAACGCCCGCCGGTCAGCATGTGCCGATCCTCTTGAACGAAATCATGCATATTCTCGCCCCGCAGCCCGGCGAACGCGCCGTGGACTGCACGCTCGGCTACGGCGGACACGCCAGTGCGTTGCTGAAAGCCGTGCAGCCAGGCGGAACGCTGCTCGCGCTCGATCAAGACCCGATCGAGATCGTGCGCACCGAGGCACGGCTGCGAGCCGACGGCTGCGAGGAGTCTGCGCTCGTCGTGAAACGCATGAACTTCGCCGGATTGCCGCGTGCGCTCGCTGAATTGGACTGGAGCGATGGCGTGGACTTGCTGCTGGCCGATCTCGGCTGCTCCTCAATGCAGTTCGACAATCCCGCCCGCGGATTCAGCTTCAAACACGACGGCCCGCTCGACATGCGCATGAATCCGCAGCGCGGAGTCGCTGCCCGTGACCTGCTGCTCAAGCTCTCCGCAGCGAAACTGAAGACGATTCTCGAAGAAAACGCCGACGAACGTCACGCCGCTTTGCTGGCCGATGCACTCGCTGGCACCGACCACGCCACCACCCGCTCGCTGGCCGAGGCCGTGCGCCATGCCTTGCCACGCCGCGTCGATGAAGAAGAACGCGAGACCACCGTGCGCCGCGTGTTTCAGGCCCTGCGCATCGCCGTTAACGAGGAATTCACGGCTTTGGACACCTTCCTGCATCAATTGACGAACTGCCTGCGCCCTGGCGGCCGCGTGGCCATTTTGACCTTCCATTCCGGCGAAGATCGCCGCGTGAAACACCTCTTCCGCGACGGCCTGCGCAGCGGCCTCTTCAGAGCCGCCAATGACGAGGTCATCCGTCCGTCATCGCAGGAAACGCGCGACAATCCGCGTGCGGGTCCGGCGAAGCTGCGGTGGGCGGTGAAAGCGTGATCGTGACTGTGTTAGCTGAGCAAAGGCCGCATTCAGCTTCGTATCTGTGAGCCATGTTCCAACCGTCTCGTTTGCTTTTCCTCAGCGTTCTTTGTTTTCCATGGGCATCACATGCTCTTCAGGAAACCTGGGAGACAGGTTACACGAAGGATGATGCAACCGGGAAGCACATCCTCGGGCACTGGTCGTTTGAAAAAGAGGACGGCCTGAAACTGCAAGGCGCGGCATTGAATCCGAAGGGCAAATTCGGCAGCGCGTTGGAGTCATTCCCGGGATTTCCAGTGCAGGACAAGCGCCACGCGGCGCTGGTGGAGGTGAAGGCGGTCAAAGGTTCCTTCACGCTGGAGATGTGGATCAAGGCGAAGGCGGAGTTCAAACCGGAGCTGCGCTGCTATCTGCTCGACAAGAAATATGTCGATCACACGGACTACCAGTGGCAGATCGGCGAGGCGGACAAAGGCGGCTTGCGGCGCATGTTTGTGACTCTGGGCTTCGGTGCGGAGTCGAAGGTGATTTACTCGCTGCCGTTCAAGCCCGAGACGGACGTGTGGCAGCATGTGGCCTTCACTTACGATGGTGCGGGCGAAGGGAAGTTTTATCGCAATGGTACGGCGGCAGGCGGTTCGAAGCTCGAAGGCTACGGCGCGGTGACGCCAGGGCCGAAGGGTCTGAGCATCGGTGACCGGCTGGGCAGCAACTACGGCGGCTTTCCCGGTTTGATCGACGAGGCGCGCATCTGCGAGGGTGTGCTGAGTTTTGAGCGTGTGCAGATGCAGATCACGAGCACCCGGCAGGTGTGGCGGCGCCTGGAGACGGCAAAGCCGGTTGAGATCGTGGTGACCAATCTGCGGCGCGAAACAATGACAGGCGCAAAGCTGTCGGTGAATCTGGGTGCGAAGGACGAAAACTTCATCGTGCCCGATCTCGCGGCCGGAAAGAGCTTCACGGCGAAGTATGTGCTCAACACGGCGCTCAAAGCCGCAGAATACGTCCTGCGGGCGAGGTTTGAGATCGGCGACTACGCCACCGAGCAGTCCACGACGCTGCAAATCGTGGCGCGCATGCCGCCACGCATGCCGGTGATCATGTGGGGTGCGGGTGGCGGCGAGATTCCGCGACTCAAAGACATTGGATTCACCCACTTCATCGGCCTCGGCGCGGATTACGGCACCCTGTGGCAGAACAGGGCCATCGCACCGCCCGCGAGACCGGAGGTGATCGCGAAGAATCGCGAGATGCTCGATGATGCGCTGAAAAACGGCCTCGAAGTCGTCGCCAGCCTCTCGCCGAGCCGCGCTTTGGAGAGCGATCCGAAAAATCTGCGCGTGGATCGCGCCGGGAAGCCGTATGCGCGGCAGGACATCGCGGCATCGACGCCGGAGTTCGCACCCTTTTTCCAAGTGGTGGGCATGAGCGTGGCGAAGGCCTACGGCGATCATCCGGCATTCACCACGGCGCTGATCGACACGGAGGTGCGTGACAACAATCAGGTAAGCTTCAATGCGGTGGATGTGGAGGCTTACAAGAAGTTCGCCGGGGCGGACATCCCTGCGGAAGTCTCTGCGAAGTGGGGCGTGGACTGGACAAAGCTGAAGGATTTTCCAGCGGATCATGTGATCGCGGATGATCATCCGATTTTGAAATACCTGCGCTGGTTCTGGACCGTCGGCGATGGCTGGAATGGCCTGCACACGTCGCTGCACAAGGGCGTGAAGAGCAGCGGCAAGGTGTGGACTTTTTTTGATCCCGCCGTGCGGCAACCGAGCATCAGCGGCGCGGGCGGTGGAGTGGATGTGATCTCGCACTGGACCTACACCTATCCTGATCCGCAAAAGATCGGCATGTGCGCAGATCAGCTTTTCGCGATGAGCGCCGCGAGCGGCAAGAACCAGCGTGTGATGAAGATGACGCAGCTCATCTGGTATCGCTCGCAGACCGCGCCCATCGGCAGCAAGGAACCGGGTGATGTCGTGGCGTGGCAGGATCACGATCCCGAGGCCGCCTACATCACAATCGCACCGATGCATTTGAAAGAGGCGCTTTGGACGAAGATCGCGCGGCCCATCCAGGGCATCATGTATCACGGTTGGCAGTCACTGGTGCAGACGGACAGCCCCGGCGGCTATCGCTTCACGAATCCGAACACCGCGCCCGTTTTGAAGCAGCTCATCCATGACGTGATCGAGCCGCTGGGACCGACGCTGATGGCGATTCCTGACGAAAGGAGCGAAGTCGCGTTTCTGGAGAGCTTCACCTCGCAGATGTTCGCGCGACGCGGCGGTTACGGCTCTAACAACGGCTGGGAGGCGGACGTGTGGCTCGCGCTTCAGCATGCGCATGTGCAGACGGACATCCTTTATGAGGAAACGCTGCTCAAAAGCGGCCTCAGCGGTCGCAAGGTGCTCGTCATGCCGTTTTGTGATGTGCTGACGAAGTCCGTCGTCGCCCGCATTGCCGATTGGCAGAAGAAGGGCGGCAAGATCGTGGCCGATGAGTTTCTCTGCCCCGGCTTGAAGGCCGACTTTACGATTCAGACCTTCAAACGCGAGAAAAAGGCCGCTGAGGACAAAACCAAGGTGCTGACGCTTGCGAAGACGCTCGGCGGCTTTGCGCTGCCACAGCGTGCGAACTGCGACAATCCCGAGATCATCGTGCGCACACGGAGGTTTGGCGATGCGCTGTATGTGTTCGTCGTGAACGACCATCGCGAGGCCGGCAGCTACGTCGGCCAGCACGGCCTCGTGATGGAGAACGGGCTCCCTTCGAAGGGAATCGTGAGCCTGAAGGCCGAATCGGCCAATGTGTATGAGCTGACCGGCACGCAATTCATTGTGCCGAAGCGCGGCGAGGAGGGCGTGATGAGCTGGCCCGTCGAACTCGGCCCCTGCGACGGCAAAATCTTCATGGTGATGCCGAAGCCGTTGCTCGGCATTCAGCTTACCGTGCCGGAAAACGCCACCTTGGGCAACACGGCCAAAGTGAGCGCACGCATCACCACCACGCAGGAGGCACCGACAAAAGCGGTGATCCCGGTGCGTGTGGACATCCGCGATGCGAATGGCACATCGGCCGAAGGCAGCGGCTTTTACGCCGCTGAGAATGGCATCGTCGAACTCGACCTTAGCCTTGCGCCGAATGAAGATCCCGGAACCTGGGAGATCCGCGTGAAGGAGCTGGCGAGCGGGATGCAGGCGGTGAAGTGGATGCGGGTGGGGAGATGAGCATTGATTGACGGCAGCGTACTGCCGTGGCAAAAGGCTGTTCTCCTACTCTATCAATGCCTCCCTCCAGCCAAGAAGCCGTCCTTGCATGGCTCAAAGATAAGAAGTTCACCACCGTTTTGGATGCCCCATCAGGGGATGGCTGGCTGGTCAAGGGATTGAAGGCCCAAGGGCATGGGGAAGAGTTCGATGGCATCGATCTGTATGAAGCCGCTGCCGAGGGCTACAGACGTGTTTGGAAACATGATCTCAATGAAGGTCTGCCTGCCGACTGCAGCACCTATGACCTCGTCTGCTGCTGCGAGGGGATCGAGCATGTGGGCAACCCGCTGCTACTGTTTCAAGCGTTCAAGCGTTGCATCACTCCAGGCGGGCATCTGGTGGTCACGACTCCGAATGTCTGGTATCCGCAGGCCCGCTTGCAGTATCTGGCGCGCGGTTTTTTTCCTTCGTTCCCATGTTTGGCTGGCAAGATCGTTTATGGCAGCCACATGCACATCATGCCGTGGAACTGGCCGCAGCTTTACCTCTACTTGAAACTGGCAGGATTTGATCAGATCCAAATCGTTTCCGAGCCGTTATCGGTGGCGAAACATCTGCATGAGAAAATCTTGTCCCTGCCGGCGCTGCTCTACGCTCGCCGTCGCGTGCGCAAGGCACGGACGGACGAGGAGCGTGGATTCTGGGAGACCGCAGGGTCAGACATGGCCGTGCGCGGACGACATCTGATAGTCACAGCCAGGCCAACCTGAGGGTAATCGGGAAAATGAGTCCCCGGCGGTTGATTTCGTACGGACGGGACCGTAGCGTTTTTATCTGTTTGAATGACGATGCTCGAAAACCACACCTTTCTACCTGACGGACAGCAAGTCGGCTGGACGATGGCGGCGTATGTGCGCGAGGCGGCGAGGCAGTGGCCGGAGCGAGAGTATCTGAGGCATGGAGATGAAGCGCTGACGTATACGGAGGCGTGGCGGCGGATCACGAGTATCGCGGCTTGGCTGGATGTGCGGGGAGTGAAACAGGGCGATCGTGTGGTGATGGTGACGGAGAACTGTATCGAGACGATCCTGATATTCTTCGCGACAGCGCAGATCGGAGCAATCTCGGCGATTTTGAATCCGCAGATCAAGGCTGAGGGCCTGCGCCGCATTCTGGACCAGACGGAGCCCAAGCTTGTGCTGCTCGACTCAGTTACGGCGGCGCTGCGAGATGAAATCAGCGATGTGCCGGTGATTTGGACGGAGGCGAACGCGGCAAAGCGTGACGATGATGTGTTGTTTGACGCACTGACCGCGAATTCCGACCCTGCGCCAGTGCCGTTCCCGGGGATTGATCAAGATCCGGCGTTTCTGGTGTTCACGTCGGGATCGACGGGCACGCCGCGTGGGGTGATTTTGACGCATGACAATGTGCGCTTCGTCTCAGCGGCGATCCAGGCGCGGTTGCGGTATCGTGTGGAGGACCGCGTGGCGATTTTTCTGCCGCTGTCGTTCGATTACGGGCTGTACCAGCTTTTTTACGCGGCGATGGTGGGCGCGAGCGTGTTCATCGGCCGGCCGGAGATGGCGGGGCCGGAACTGCCACGCATTCTGGCGGCGCAGGAGATCACGGTGCTGCCGGGCGTGCCGACGTTGTTTGGTGGTTTGATCAAGATGCAGCGCTACCGGCCTGTGCCGCTGCCGAAGCTGCGTGTGATCACGAACACGGGCGATCATCTGCCGCAGAGTTATATTCAAAGCCTGAGGGAGTTGTTTCCGCAGGCGGGGGTGTTTCCGATGTATGGGCTGACGGAGTGCAAACGGGTGTCAATCCTGCTGCCGGAGGAGCTGGAGACGAAGCCGGAGTCGGTAGGACGTGCGCTGGATGGCACGGAGGTGTTTGCCATGGATACGAACGGAAATCGCCTGCCGGCGGGTGAGACGGGCGAGTTGTGCGTGCGCGGACGGCATCTGGCGCTCGGCTACTGGCGAGCACCGGAGGAGACGGAAAAGCGCTACCGTTTCATCGGCGAAGGGCGCACGCGCGTGCTGGTGAGCGGTGACTACGGCAGCGTGGATGCGGAGGGTTTTCTGCATTTCCACGGGCGCAGCGATTTCCTGATCAAGCACAAGGGGCATCGCATGAGCCCGGCGGAGGTGGAGGAGGAGGCCTGCCGGATTCTGGATGTGGTGGCGGCCGGTTGCGTGAAGGACGAGGCGCGGGATCAGTTGTGCCTGTTTGTTTCTGTCTCGCGCGAGGGATTGGACGAAAAGGCCATCGTCATGGCGCTAAGCTCGAAGCTCGAGTCGGCGAAGGTGCCGAACCGTGTGATCTTTCTGCCGGAACTGCCAAAGACGGGAAACCAGAAGGTGGACCGGAAGGCGCTGCGGGGGTTGTTGAAGTAGCATGAAGACCTTCTTTCTCAGCATCACCATTCTCTTCATCGCCCTCGTGTTGCTGCTGCCTTGGCGTTCCAACCCGATTGGAGCGTATCCAGAGAATCTTTGGACAGCGCGTGGACAGTGGAGCAAGAGAGCCGACCCTTCGAGGCTCTTCCGTGGAACACGCACCGAGTACGGTCTGGTGTTTCCATGGCTCGTTCACGACCAGGACATTGGTCAAGAGGCGTGGTATGTTCGCTTGGACCAACGAATTTTGGTGCTTCACTTGTTCATTGCTTCAGCTTTGTCTGCTGGAGTTGCTTGCTATTTCAAACGTCGATTTCATGAACGCTGATTTTGCCCGGCAACTCCTCGAAAAACACGGTTCTCCGCTGTTTGCGTATGATCTCGACGTGGTCGCAGAGAGGGCGCGAATACTGATCGCGGCGTTGCCGGAGGGATCGCGATTGTTTTACTCGTTCAAGGCGAACCCTCTGCCTGCGATCGCACGCGAGCTGCGCGCGCAGGGTGTGTGCGCGGAAATCACGTCGGAGGGCGAATTGATGGCGGCGCAGAGCGCGGGTTACAGCGACGGTATCGTGCTCGGTGGACCTGGGAAGACGGAGAGGGTGATTCAAACGGCGTTAGACCAAGGTGTGAGGCATTTTTCCTGCGAGAGCTTCACAGACGCGGCTCGGCTTTCCAAGATGGCGGTGAGCGCGGGGGTGGAGATCACCGCGATGGTGAGGGTGAACCCACAACAGGTTCCCGATGCACGTTTGGCGATGAGCGGGGTGGAGAGTCAGTTCGGCTTCGAGGAGGCGCTGCTGCTGGCGGACGGCGCGTCGGAAAAACTGCGTCTGCCAAATGTGACGCTGAACGGTGTGCATGTGTATTTCGGCACGCAGGTGGCCTCGGTGGAGGCGCTGGTGAAGAACACGCAGTGCGCGCTGGAGACGGCGGAGCGTGTTTCGCGCGCGCTGGGCTTTGAATGCAGCGTGGTGAACGCGGGTGGCGGTTTTCCGTGGCCGTATGCGAGTGACGCTGACGCACTTGATTTGAGTGCTTTGCGTGTGGCTTTGGATGCGGCGTGGGAGGCTTCGCCTCTGCATGGAAAGGCGCAGCTTTGCTTTGAATCAGGCCGTTATTTGTGCGCGGGCAGCGGGACATTGATCACGACGGTTTTGGACGTGAAGCAGGCGGGGACAAAGACGTTTGTGGTGCTGGACACGGGGATTCATCACCTGGGCGGCATGTCGGGCCTGGGGCGTATTCCTCGTGCGGCGATCACGTTACAGAATCTCACGGCGCAACGCGAGGGTGAGATCGTGGCGGATGTGGTGGGCCCATTGTGCAGTCCGCTGGACAGCCTGGCCCGAGGTCAGAAGATGGCTCCCGTGGAGGTGGGGGATGTGCTGGCGGTGCCGAATGTGGGCGCGTATGGGCTGACGGCCAGCCTGATCGGTTTCCTCAGCCACGAAACGCCCGCCGAAGTGGCTTATCGCGGCACGGAGGTGGTGGAGACGTGGTTCCTGCCGTGCTGGCACGCGAACTTGCGCGTGGAGTGAACCTTTGTTATGGCCGTGTGGACATGACCGCCACTGACCTCGCCCCCAAGCTCCAGGAAATCCTCCGCCCGCATCTGCGCTTTGTTGGCGCGGATCAAGCGGTGCCGATGGACGAAGATCTGGGCAGGTTCGGGCTGGATTCAATGGCCTCGATCGACCTGCTGATGGACATTGAAAGCCAGCTCGGTGTGCAGATTCCCGACGAGATGATGACGGTGGACACGTTTGCCACGGGCAATCATCTGCTGGCGGTGATTGAGAAGCTGGTCTGAGGCTGGGTCACAAGCCCCAGTCGCCCTCGGCGAGGACGGTGCGTTTGGGGAGTGTTTCGAGAGCCTCTGGAATTGCGAAGCAGTGGCAGACGTGTTCGGTGCGCTGGTGCAAAACGGGAGTGACATCCCATGAGGTATCACCAGGGAACGCGGCGAGCGAGAGCAGGCGTTCGTTGCCAAGCAGGGATGGATTTCGCACGATTTCGCCGACGAGGGCATGCAGCTCTTCGGAGTCGGACGAAACGGAGAAGTGATCGATCTCCATCCATGCGGGGAGACCTCGAATGCGTTTTGGCGTGATGAAAATATAGCTGCTGAGGCAGTCGGAGGCGTCGATGACTCCGATGAACTCGTGCCTGCGCATCGGTGAGGCGGCGAACCAGCGAAGATATTCCGGCGTGATCCATTTTTCGATGCCTGCGGATGACATGCAGGATGCGGCGATGCGTTGAACCTCGGAGGGATCGCGAGAGATCCGCCGCCCAGAGGGCAAAAGCGGCCAGGAGCGGTGCTGGAGGATTTTTTGAATCAGACCGAGCGGGACAAATCGGCGCTGTATGTCCGTCAGGCAGCTCCAGCCACTGCGTTGAAGAAGCGCCTGCACCTTGGGTGTTGGCGTGGTGTCGGCGGTGAGCGTTTCGGCAGCCATCCGCCGAAATTTCATGAGCATGGGCAGGCTGGCGTTGCGATGTGCCTCATCGACACGCCAGGTGGAGGCGATGAAGGCGGGGACAGGCCTTCCGTTTACCGCATAGCAGGTGGGAATGAGGCCCAGGAAACCGCCGATTTTGTCTTCGTGTCGCAGCAGCCAGCCGCGCTCGGCTCGCAGGCTGGCGAAGGGGTTTTGATCCCACCAGTGGGAAAGGCGGCGCTGCCAGATTTCGATGGAGAGCGGCTGTGGGTCGCTGGCGATGAGCCACGGGATGAGTTCGGCACGCGCCTGCTGGCTGTCTTGATACTCCTCGATCTGGCAGGTGGGCATGACGGAACAGGGGTGGTGCGCGGAGAGGGATTCGAACCCCCGACCAACTCGGTGTAAACGAGCCGCTCTACCACTGAGCTATCCACGCATCGGACGTGCGGCGATGTATCGCGAAGCGGGGCGATGTGCAATCACGCATTTGCGCGCAGCCAGGCAAAACTGCGTTCGCACTCGCCTTTTTGGTAGGCGATTTCGGCGTCTTTTTTGCCAGGACCGTCGGGTGCTTTGAAGCTGTCGATTTTTTTGCCACGCTTGGCCATGGCGAGCCAGGCCTTGAACATGTCGGTGTCGCGGTGATTTGGAAAGATCTTCCAGAACTCGTCCTTCTGGTGCTCGAAGGGGCGGGCGAAGCCGGAGATGGTTTCGACTTGCAGCGGGACACCGGGGGCGAGTTCGGCAAAGCGTTTGGCGTAGGCTTTGAAATCGACAAGGCCTTCGCCAATGGCGGTCCATTGCACGACGACCGCGCCTTTTTCATCTTCCCAGAGCATGCTGTCTCGCACGCTGCTGCAAATGGTGAGCGGGCCGAGGATTTCGAGGTGCTTCAAAGGCTCCTCCAGCGCCCAGACGGCGTTGCCGGGGTCGATGTTGGCACCGACATAGCCTTTGCCGGCGGCATCGATGAGCGCCTTGAGTTCGTGGGACTGCATGTCGCCCGCGTGATTTTCGATGGCGATCTTGATGCCCTCGGCCTCGGCAAGGGACTGGTTGGCCTTGATGGCCTTGATGGTGTTTTCGATGTGCTTGTCGATGCCACCGTCGGTGGAGCGGTCTTTTTGATTGCCTAGGTAGCAGCGGGCGACGGGGGAACCGAGCATCTTGGCGACACGGATGGTGTGGGCGAGGTGTTCCGCACCGGTGCCGTTGGCGGTCTTCCAAGTATTGGAGCTTTCACACACGCTGCCGGTGCCGACGTAGATTTGCAGGTCCACGCGATGAGCCTGCTCTTTGAGGCTTTTCAAGTAGCCTTCCTCGAAGTTTTCAAAAACGCCGAGTTCGGAGAGGAAGATGGTGTTGAGCTTGAGCGAGGCCGCGTAGTTGATGTGATCTGCGGCTTTCCAGCCGGTGGCGCGGACAGAAAAGTGATCGAGGCCAATGGCCAGCTTTGAGCCGGTACCGGCTCGGGAGAACGATGCCGCAGCGGTGGCGGCGAGAGATTGCGCAAGAAAGGAACGGCGGTTCATTCTGCCATGCTAGCGGAGTCGATTCTGCTGTCGATAACGAATCTCGCGTGTGGCTGATCAGCGGATGATCAGCTTCACCCCGCCCTGGCCCTGACGATCATCAGCGGAGGAGACGAGAATTTGGGCGAGATGATGACCGCTGCGCCAAGGAGTGCCATTGATCGGCTTCACCTGGAGCAGATAGGCTCCCGTGCCGACATTGCGGAAGGAGGTGATGTTGTTGCTGAAAGGGGATTGCTGACCGGGCACCTCGAAGTATTCCATCAACGTGAAGTGATCTTTTGTCAGATCGGTCACAGGCCAGCCACCGCTGCTGACGAGCACCATGATGTTGGCAGGATGCGTGTTGCCACTGGCCGCAGAACCTGCGGAGGCCTGCCCGGCGACGGTCAATGAGGTGGCACCACCTGCGCCTGTTTTCATGACGATCTTCGGTGCCACAGGCGCGGGCGGTACGGGTGGCTTCGGTGCCGGGACTTCAAAGACGGGTTTCAGCACTGGTGCCGGGTCAGGCTTCTTTGCAGGCGCGGCGGGCATGGGCTTGGCAGGTGCTTTTGACTTCACTTTCACCGGCTTCTTTGCCGGAATTGATTTTTTCTTTACCGGAACTGCTTTTTTGGCCGCTTTCTTCACTGGCGTCGGCTTGTTCTTTTTAGCGGCGGGCTTCTTTTTAGCGGGTGCCTTTTTGGGAGCAGGTTTCTTGGCCATGGTGATTAGTGGGTCGGAATTGTTTCAATTTCTGCGAGGCTAGCAATACTTCCGGTCATCTGTCGAGATTCCTCTTGGTATTCTGGTGCAAATTGTAAAAGAAGTGCCAAGCGGGAGAAGGCGGTTGGCGCCTCTAATCGTTGTCGAGACGGGCAAACTTGGCTGTATTCATGCCCATGGAAGGCTGTTTGGAGGGTGATCTCAGTTGGCCCAATTGAGGATATCTCTAAAATCTCCAGTTGATCGAATGAACAGTATTGGAGTAATTCTGCCTGAAAGCAAAAATTCTGAAAATAGACGATTGCCAAGAATATGATCTCTCGATTATAAGGATTAGTTAGAATTTTAGTCTTATGACATTTATGCCACTCTTTCACATGGGTAGGCAGTTTGATGTTCAGCTTCTTTTATGAACGCACCTGCTGCAATTGGATTCCCTCTGCCGCGCCTCTCGCATCGGTCAAGCCGATGGAGGCGGTTGCCTGCGTGGCCATTGCTTGTTGGGATTTCCAGACTGATTGGATTTTCTCAAGTGGGCGGGTGGCCGTGGTTTGGTGCGACCGATGCGATGGACGACCTGATGCCTTGGGGGCGTGGAACTTTGGTAACACGACCTGGCGGTGGGGGAGGGGGAGATTCGTTGGAACCTGCCCCGCCCGAATCACCCACGCGCAATCTGCCTTTCTATCATGCACCCGTGCTGCTTGCCGAGGTGGTCTCACTGCTCCAGCCGGCTCCAGGGAAGCTTTTTTTCGACGGTACGCTCGGTGGTGGCGGGCATTCCGAAGCGCTCCTGCAGCATGGCGCACGTGTTGTCGCGATGGACCAGGATGTGAATGCGCTCAAGCATGCCACAGAGCGTTTGAAGTCTTATGCGGCACAGTTCTGCGCGCTGCGCGGCAATTTCCGTCATTTCCCGCAGATCGTTGAAGAGACCGGCGTCTCCGGCTTTGACGGTATGCTGGTCGATATTGGCGTGTCGAGTCATCAACTCGACGATGCCGCCCGTGGTTTCTCCTTCATGAGAGACGGCCCGCTCGATCTGCGCATGGACACCGAATCGCCACGCACGGCGGCGGACATCGTGAACACGGCGGACGAGCCTGAGCTCACGCGACTCTTCTTTGAATATGGCGAGGAGCCCAATGCCCGTCGCATCGCCCGGGCGATCATCAAGGCGCGCGCGGCGTGTCGCATCAAAACCACACTCCAGTTTGCCGACATCGTCGCCGCCGCATCGCCGAAGCGTGGGAAACGTCACCCGGCCACACTTGTGTTTCAGGCCCTGCGCATCGCCGTGAATGACGAACTCGCCGCGCTGCACGACTTTCTCGCCGCCGCCCCGCGCTGGTTGAAACCCGGAGGCAGGCTGGCGGTGATCTCTTTCCATTCGTTGGAGGACCGCATCGTTAAACAGACGCTGCAGCATCTCTCCGCCCCATTTCTCGACCGGCCGGAATGGCCGGAGCCGCGTAAAAATCCTGATTGCGTGCTCAAACTTATCACACGCAAGCCTGTGCAGGCCACTCCGCACGAGATCGAAATGAACCCGCGTGCACGCAGCGCCGTGCTGCGCGTCGCCGAACGTCTTCCCGTATGAAACCTCGCCAGCGCAACCGCTACCGCAACAGCCTCGGCCTGCCCACGATCACGGCGATCCTGATCGTCGTCGCCTCGCTGGCGCTCGTGGGTCTCGGCATCGTGGTGAGCAAAAACCGTGTGCGTGCCCTCGGTGAGGAGCAGCGCAAGGTCGAGTCCGACATGCGCCTGCTGCAGGCAGAGATCCTCGCCCTGAACAACCGCATTGAAACACTGCTCACGCGTGATCGCGTGCAGCCGCGTCTCACCGGTGCGGGCACCTTGCTGCGTCAGATCACGAAGCGCAGTCTGATCATGCTCAAACCGCTGCCGCCGCAGCCTGTTGAAGAAACTGCCTCGGCACCCTCGCTGGATCCTTCCTTTGCTCAAACTACACCCCAGAATCCGTGAGCCAGCCTCTTCCAAATCAAACCCAGCTCCGTCGTGACCGCCCGGTGTGCCGCCGCATGCTGCTGCTGCTGTTTGTGCTGCTGGCGGGCTTTTCGCTCGTGACCTGGCGGCTCGCGGTCATTCAGATCAAGGAATCGCCGCGTCTTGCAGCCCTCGCCGCGCAGAAATACCAGCGCCACATCGTCCTGCCTGCGCATCGTGGTGCCATCAAAGATCTTAACGGCGAATACCTCGCGCATGATGAAGACGTGAGCGAGCTTTACACGGACCGCACACATCTGCGCGAGATCATCACCGTGCGCCATCATCTTGCCGCTGTGCGCGGGGTGCGGGCAATTGAATTGCGAGAACAGCTCGATGAGGCCGGCACCCTCGCCGCCTACCATGACCATGTCGCCAGGGTGCTCTCGGGCATTCTGCCGCTGCCGGAAAAAGAGCTCCGCGCGCAAATAGCATCGGACAAGCCAGAGATCGTCCTTGCCAAACAGGTGGATGAAGAAACCGCGAAACAGTGGGGTATCCTGTTCAAAGCCGAACACCTTTTCGGCATCCACCTGCGTCCCGCCGTCGCGCGCCGTTTCCCTGCGAAGGACCGCCTATCTCTCGTGCTTGGCGATACCGACACCGGCAACAAAGGCCGCTGGGGTGTTGAAAAGCTCATGGATGCCAAACTCACCGGCACCCCCGGCGAGCAGTTCATCGAGCGTGACAAGTCTGGCCACGAGCTTCCCGCTTATCGTGGTCAGGTCGTCGAGCCGCAACACGGCAACGACGTGCATCTCACCATCGACATGCAGCTTCAGGACAACATCGAGGCGATCTGCGAACGCGCCTGGAAGGCCAACAATGCCCGCCGCGTTGTCATCGTCGTTACCGAGCCCGCCACCGGCACCGTCCTCGCTATGGCTGCGCGTCCGCATCGTGATGTGAGCAATCCCGATGTCAGCACCTGGACCAATCACGTCATCGCGGAACCCTACGAACCCGGCTCCATCTTCAAGGTCATCACCCTGGCCGCCGCGCTCGACAATAACAAGGTCACTCCCGGCGAGAAGATCGACTGCGGCAACATGTTCTACGAAGATCCAGTCCGGAAAGTGAAGCTCAGCGACGACGAGCCGCTCGGCATGCAGACCGTCAAAGGCGTCCTCGTCCACTCCAGTAACATCGGCATGTACAAAATCAGCAAGCGCGTCGGCCAGGACATGATGCTCGACTACGCTTCGCGTTTCGGCTTCGGCAGCGTCACCGGCATCGGCCTTCTGGGCGAAAAGGCCGGCTACATGAACACCGGCAAATGGAGCAACACCACCTATTCACGCATGCCCATCGGCTATGAGGTCTCCGTCACACCCTTGCAGATGTGCATGGCCTACGGCGTCATCGCCAACGGTGGCGTGCTCATGAAACCGCGCCTCGTCGACCGTGTCGTCAAAGCCACCGGCGAAAACGAAATCACTCCGCCGCAGCCCGTCTGGCAGGTCTGCACCGCCAAAACGGCTGCTTCGCTACGCGATTTCCTCGAAGGCGTCGTGCTCGAAGGCACTGGCAGCCGTGCCGCCATGCCCGAGGTCCGCGTTGGTGGCAAAACCGGCACCACCCGTCGTTACGATCCTGAAAAGAAGCGCTACATCGAGGGCTCCTACCTCACTTCCTTCATTGGCATGGCCCCGATGGAAAAGCCGCAGGTCGTCTGCCTCGTCATGCTCGACGATCCGAAGGCTGAGAGCGAAAAAATGATCCGCGGCGGCCGCGTTGCCGCGCCCATCTTCGCCGAAGTCGTGCGCGAGACGCTCGATCATCTCTCCATCCGCAACGAACGTCCGATCAAAGTTGCCTCGAAAGGAGGTGCGCAATGAAACTGCGTGATCTCATTCCGCATCTCGACAAACCCGCCGTCTCCGGCAACCTCGATACTGAGATCGCTGGCTTCGCTTATGATTCGCGCAAATCGGGTCCAAGCATTGCTTTCGTCGCGCTGCGTGGCACGCACGCGGACGGTCACGCGTTCATTCCGAAGGCCATTGAACTCGGCGCTGCCGCGATTATCGCCGAGCAGGCTCCGCCGGACGATGTCACCGTGCCCTGGGTGCATGTGCGTCACTCGCGCATCGCGCTCGCGCAGGCGGCGGCGGCCTTGAACGGGCACCCGGCCAAAGCACTGATCATCGCCGGTGTCACTGGAACCAACGGCAAGACCACCACGGCCTTCCTCCTGCATCATCTGTTCAATGCAGCGCAGATGCGCAGCGGCCTGCTCGGCACCGTGTTTTACGATCTTGGCAACGGTGAGCAACTGCCCGCCACGCACACCACGCCCGAATCGCTCGAAATCCAGGGCCTGCTCGCCTCCATGCGTGACAACGGCTGCCGCGCCTGCGCCATGGAGGTCTCCTCCCACGCGCTCGATCAGGAACGCGTCTTCGGCCTGCCCTTCGCCGCCGCCATCTTCACCAACCTCACGCAGGACCATCTCGATTACCACGGCACGATGGAGAAGTACTTTGAGGCCAAGGTGCGTCTGTTTGAAATCACGGCCGCATCGCCGCGCTCGGCGCTCATCATCAATGGTGATGACTCCTGGGGTCGCAAACTCGCGCAGCGCTTTGAGCACACCGGCTGCGTCACGCGTTTTGGCTTCGGCGTCGGTTGTGAGTTCCGCGCCATCAACGTGCGCTACGATCTCACCGGAACCACTTTCGAGCTAGAGGCCAAGGGCCGCAGTTTCCTCGTGCGTCTGCCGCTCATCGGCGATTTCAATGTGTACAACGCCCTCGGCGCTCTCGCTGCCGCGCATGGCGTCGGCTTGAATCTGCGCGAGGCCGTCAAAAGCCTGCACAACGCGCCGCAGGTGCCGGGACGCATGGAGCGTGTCTCTGAAAACTCACGTTTCCAGGTCTTCGTCGATTACGCGCACACGCCCGACGGCCTCGAAAACGCCCTGCGCACCGCCCGTGCGCTGCGTCCGCGCCGTCTCATCACCGTATTTGGCTGCGGTGGCGATCGCGACCGCACCAAGCGTTCGAAGATGGCCGCCGCCGCCGAGGCAGGCAGCGACATCTGCGTGCTCACCTCCGACAATCCGCGCACCGAAGATCCCGAGCAGATTTTGAATGACGCGAAGGCTGGTTTTACCCGCCCGCAAAAACACGCCATCATCGCCGACCGCCGCGAAGCCATTCGCGTGGCGCTCGAAAACGCCTGGGAGGGCGATCTCGTGCTCATCGCCGGCAAAGGCCACGAAGACTACCAGGACATCCAGGGCAAGAAGCATCCCTTCGACGACCGCAAGATCGCCCGCCAGTTCCTGCACGATCTCAAAGCCACCCGCGCCCAGGATCGCGAGGATAAAGCCGCCGAACGTGAAGCCCAGCGTGGTTTCCGCGACCACGACCGATGATTCCGATTCCACTCCAGATTCTCGCCCAATTCACCGCAGGCACGCTGCGTGGTGATGGATCGCGTCTGGTGAAGAATGTGAGCACCGACACGCGCAAGATCATTGCAGGGGACGTGTTCGTCGCCTTGGTTGGCGACAAATTCGACGCGCACGATTTCATCCCGCAGGCTGCCGCCGCCGGCGTCGCTGTAGTCGTCGTCAGCAAGATCAATCCGGCCTGGGGCTCGCTGCCCTGCGCCGTGATCGAGGTGGGCGACACCTTGATCGCCCTGCAAAACATGGCGCGTGGCTATCGCCAGCATCACGCGCCGCTGATCATCGGTTTGACCGGCAGCAATGGCAAAACATCGACCAAAGACCTTGCCGCCATCGTGATGGCGAAAAAACTGCGGACCCGCGCCACCTTTGGCAACTTGAACAACCACATCGGCGTGCCGCTCACGCTGCTTTCATTGCGCGAGGGCGATCAATGCTGCGTCACGGAGATGGGCATGAACCACGCTGGTGAGATCAAGGTGCTCACCGACATCGCCGATCCGGACGCCGGCATCCTCACGAATGTCGGCATGGCCCATATCGAGCACATGGGCACGCAGGATGCGATTGCGTGGGAAAAAGCCACGCTGCCAGCGCAGGTGAAGCGCAGTGGTGTCGTCGTGCTCAATGCGAACGACAAATACAGTGAGACCATCGCCCGCCACTGCCAGGCCAGCGTTTCGACGGCTGGAGTCGGCTGCGGGGATGTTTTCGCCAGCAACCTGCGCGCCGATGCGACTGGAACCACCTTCACGCTCGATTTCGGCGGCGAAAAAGTCGAAACGCGGCTGCCCGTTCTCGGAGAGCACATGGTCGGCAATGCCGCGCTCGCCGCGTGCATGGGCTGGCGGCAGGGCATTGCCCCCGCGGACATCGCTGATGCCTTGAATCACGCGAAACTCACCGGCGGTCGTGTCGAACCGAAGGTCGTCAACGGCATCCAGTTCATTGATGATTCGTACAACGCCAATCCTGACAGCATGATCGCCGGGTTGCGGACGCTCAGCACGTTGGGCGGTGAGAACAGCCGCCGCGTGGCCGTACTGGGCCGCATGGGCGAGCTTGGAACGATTGCGCAGGCCGAACATCGTCGCGTCGGTGAGTTTGCCGGCTCTCTCGGCCTCACCGCTGTTTTCACGGTGGGCGGTGACGAGGCTGCGCTCATCAGTGCCGCCGCCGCACGGACGAACAGCACGCTGCAGTCCCGCCATTTTCCCGATCACGCCTCCTGTGCGGCTCGTCTGCGCGAGTGGTTGCGCGAGGGAGACGTGGTGCTGCTCAAAGGCAGCCGCTCCGCGCGCATGGAACAGGTTCTCACGCACTTCTCCGCATCATGATGTACTGGCTCTACGAACTCAGGGAATGGCTCTTCGCTCATCAGTGGATCAGCGATGATGCCGCCCTGTACAAGGTGCTCAACCTGTTCAAGTACCACACCTTCCGTGCCGGCGGGGCCGCCATCACGGCTTTTGTGCTTTCGCTGCTGTATGGCGAGCGCCTGATCCGCAAACTGATCTCGCTCAAGATCGGCCAGCCGATCCGCTCCGCCGAGGAAGTGCACAAACTCTATGAACTGCACGGCAAGAAGGCCGGCACGCCGACGATGGGCGGCATTTTGATCCTTGGTGCCATCGTCATCTCGACACTGATGTGGGCGAAATGGGACAACATCATGGTGTGGATCGTCCTGTTCACCACCATCGGCCTCGGTGCGCTCGGTTTTCGCGACGACTACCTCAAGATCAGCAAGAAGAACTCCAAAGGTGTCAGCGCGCGCACCAAGCTTGTCTGGCAGACCTCGGTGGCGCTTTTGGCGGGTGTTTTGTTCGCCTACGTGGTTCCTGGCGACAACGGCATCACCCTGCGTGCTCTATACCTGCCGTTCGTGAAGGACGCCGTCATTGCGGACATGCACCTCTTTGCCGTAGCGCTGTTCACGCTCATCATCGTCGGCGCGTCGAACGCAGTGAATCTCACGGACGGTCTCGACGGCCTCGCCACCGGTTGCTCACTGACCACGGCGCTCGCCTATGCCGGGTTCGGCTACATCTGCGGCAACGCGCGCTATTCGGACTACCTCGGCGTGGCGCACAACAGCCTCGCCAATGAACTGCCCATCATCGCGATGGCGCTGGCTGGCGCGTGCCTTGGCTTCCTTTGGTTCAACGCGCATCCCGCCAAAATGTTCATGGGCGACACCGGTTCGCTCGCGCTTGGCGGCTGCATCGCGACGCTCGCCATCGGCTGCAAGCAGGAGATCGTGCTCGCGCTCGTTGGCGGCGTGTTTGTGATGGAGGCGATGAGCGTCATCCTCCAGGTCTGGAGCTTCAAGAAGCGCGGTAAGCGCATCTTCCGCATGGCTCCGATCCATCATCATTTCGAGCTCGGCGGCTGGCACGAGAACCAGGTCATCGTGCGCTTCTGGGTGCTCTCGTTGCTCTTTGCCATGCTCGGCCTCGCCACGCTCAAGCTTCGTTGATTCATGAAATTCGCCTCACAACACCTCGCCATTCTCGGCGCCGGGCGCAGCGGCCTCGGTGCCGCGCTTCTGGCGCGCCAGCATGGCGCGGTGGTGACGGTGTTTGACGAGGGTGACGCGGTCAAAACCGACAAGCTCGAAGCCGAAGGCTTCCAATCGGTCACTGGCCAGGCCGCGCGTGATCTCGAGGTGAAACCCGGTGAATTTCAGCAGGTCATCATCAGCCCTGGTCTGGACGAACACTGGCCGCTGCCGAAGAAGTTCACCGATGTAGGCACCCCGCTCGTCGGCGAGACCGAGTTTGCCTTTAATCTCACGAACATGCCGATGGCGGCGATCACCGGCACCAACGGCAAGAGCACCTGCACGGAGCTGATCGCGACGCTGTTTAATGGCTGCGGCATGAAATCGCTGCCCTGCGGCAATCACGGCGTGTCCTTGAGCGAGGTCGTCGCCAGCGGCGCGCGTTACGACGTGCTGGCGCTTGAGATCAGCAGCTTCCAGCTTGAAACGATCCGCAACTTCCGTGCGAAGGCCAGCCTGTGGCTCAACTTCGCGCCCGATCATCTGGACCGCTATCCAAACATGGAGGCGTACTTCGCCGCGAAGGCCCGCATCTTTGAAAACGTCAGGACAGATGATGTCGCCATCGTGCGAGCAGGTGAAAGCGTCTCCTCCGGCAAGGCGCAGCGCTGGACGTTCTCCGCCTATGGCGCCGAGGCCGGTTACACCTACAACGCGGGCAAATTTTATTATCACGACCAGGAAATCGGCGGCGCGGCCGGTTTGAAACTGCGCGGGAAGCACAACATGGAGAACGTGCTCGCTGCGCTCATGACCGGTCGCGTGTTTGGTCTTCAGTACTCCAGCATGCTGCATGCGCTGGAGAGCTACGAGCCGCCGCGGCATCGTTGCGAACTGGTGCGCACCTTGCACAACCGTGAATACATCAACGACTCGAAGGCCACGAACCTGCACGCGCTGGAAGCCTGTCTGCGTTCGCAGGAGCGTCCGATTGTGCTGATCGCCGGTGGCAAGGACAAGGAGCTCGATTACACGCCGCTGCGCGCCGAGTTGAATGGCCAGGTGCGCGCGATGGTGTTCATCGGCGAGATCGCGCCGCAGCTTGAGCGCACGTTTGGCGATCTGCTGCCCTGCCAGCGTGCCACGGACATGACCGACGCCGTGCGCCTGGCCACCGCAGCTTCGCAGGCCGGCGATGCGATCATCCTCAGTCCCGGCACCTCCTCCTTTGACATGTACACCGGCTATGCCCAGCGCGGCGAGGTGTTTCGTGACGCCGTAAACGCCTTGAAATGAAATTTTGAAATACAAACTCCCACCAACCCAAGGTCCCATGAAGACGAAACCCAAGACCAAAGAATCCAAACTGCTGCTCAACCTGATGGATGGTGAGCGGCACCGCCATCGCGTGGCGCTCGTGACGGAAGAGGGAGAATGGAACCAGCACGAGCCGAATTCCGGCATGGCGCGCATGTTTGTCGTCATGCTGTTGATTCATGTCGTCCTCATCAGCGGCATCATTTTTTATGATTACATGGACGACGAGAAGACGCCGCAGCAGTCCGTCACGCAGGCAGCGCGCGCAATGGGTGCCGCCTCGGGTCTGCCACAGGCCGCGCCTGAAATTGTCAGCGCCCAGGCACAGGCTGCGGCGGACACGCAGCAGCATGACAACTACGAGATGCGTTCGGGGGATTCGATCAAATCCATCGCGGCCAAGTTCGGCTCCACGGAAGAGGAGATCACCAAGATGAACATGATCGACAAAGGGCTGCAAATCGGTCCTGGAACGATGCTGCGCGTGCCGAAGCAGGCTGTGCCGAGCGCGATTCCAGTGGATCCGAAGACGCTGAAACCGCTGGCGGCCACGGAGGAGGTGTCGAAGGCTCTTCCCCTCCAGGATCAGCCGCCTGCGACGAAAGTTCCCAGCGAAGCCGTGAAGCCTGCCGATGCGCCAGCGAGCCTTTCCGCCGCCGCCATGACGCCGATGTCCCTCGTGGCACCGAGCGAAGCTCCGCCTGCCACACCATCACTCGCATCCGCGGCTGACATGCCGGCGATTGCGCCTGCACCGGAAACCAAAACAGCACCGCTTCCCCCACCCTCCAATCCGCATCCCGTTTCACTCCTGAAGGAAGACGCGCCGACGGTGAAGGCGAGCAAGCCGGCGGTTTCCAAGCCCACGGAAGAGCCGAAACTGGTCGCCAAGGCGGAGCCGAAGCCGCTTGTGAAACCGAATCCCGTGCCGTCGCCGACGCAGATGCTGAAAAAGATCGCCGACACACCTCCGGCGACGAAGAAAACCGAGCCGACGAAAAAAACGACCGCTGACGCTCCGCCCAAATCTGCGGCGAAAGCCACTCCGGCCCGCACGCACATACTGAAGTCGGGTGAGACGCTTTACCGCCTCTCGTCCAAGTACGGTGTCTCTGTCGCCACCATTCAGAAGGCGAATAACATCAAGAATCCCAACGCCATGCGTGACGGGATGAAGCTGGTGATCCCTGCGAAGTAAACTTTCGTTCCCGGCTCCATGGCCAGACATTCCGTCATCCTGCTCATTCTTGCGGCGCTGTCGTTGATCGCGCTGGGCATCACCATGCTGGCGAGCACGACGTTTGAGATCGCGCAGGAGGGTGGTGAAGACTATGTGACGCTGTGGCGGCAGCTTGCCTGGCTGGGCGTGGCGACTGTCGCGTGTGTGTTTGCCGCTGTGATTGATTACAATGCATGGATGCGCTGGCGCTGGCATATTTTGATCGCCGCCGCAGTGCTGCTGGCGCTGTGCTACGTGCCGATGATTGGCGTGAAGATCAATGGCTCGAAACGCTGGATTGGTTTGCAGGCGCTTGGCGTGGGCAGTTTCCGAGTGCAGCCGTCCGAATTCGCGAAAATTGCGCTCATCATCGCGCTGGCGGGCTGGTTTGCGACCCATGAGGCGCTGACGCGGACGTTCGTGCGGGGTTTCCTGCTCCCGGGGTTGATGCTGACCGGCATTGTGGCGCTGATCGGCTGCGAGTTCGACCTTGGCAGTGCCTTGCTGGCTTCAGTCGTCGGCCTGGGGGTGATGTTTGTGGCCGGGACGAAGATGCGCTATCTCGCGCTGATTGTTTTGATGTGTGCCGGTGGTTTGTGGGCGGGGATCAAGTATCTGCCGAACCGGCTTGAGCGCGTGATGGTCGTTTTCGACCTCGAAAAGCACAAGGAGGGCCTCGGTTTGCAGCAATGGGTGTCGAAGCTGGCCTTTGGCTCCGGTGGCATCGAAGGTCGCGGTCTCGGAGAAGGACGCATGAAGCTGTCCTACCTGCCCGAGGCGCACACGGACTTCATTTTCCCCATGGTGGGCGAGGAACTGGGCCTGCGTGGCACGGCGGCGGTCGTACTCGCCTTCGCGGTGCTGGTGATGGCCGGGATGGTCGTTTCGGCCTATGCGCCGAACCGGTTTGGCAAGCTTTTGGGCGCTGGAGTGACATTTTTGCTCGGAATGGAAGCGCTCTTGAACATGGGCGTGACCACTGCTTTGCTGCCGAACAAGGGGTTGCCGCTGCCTTTCGTAAGTTACGGAGGGTCCAGTCTTGTTGCCGCGATGGTCGCGGTGGGCATCCTGATCAACATCCATCGCCAGGGCGTGCATCTGACCTGGGATCAACTCCCCGTGATCCGCAGAAAGCGCCGCTGGACTCCACAGCTTTAGCCTTTTGAATCTCAGTGAAACAGAAAAATTCGAAGTCCGTCCACGTGCTTATCGCGTGTGGTGGCACCGGGGGGCATTTGTTCCCTGGCATTGCCGTCGGTGAGGTTTTGGCCTCACGCGGTCACGACGTGACCCTGCTCATCAGCGAAAAGAAAATCGACTCCCTGGCCGCTTCCGGGCACAAGGAACTGCGGTTTGAGAAAATGCCGTTTCTCGCCATGCCGAAACCGTGGTCGCCAAAGATGATCGGCTTCCTCAAAGGTCTCTGGCAGGGCACCAAGGCCTGCCGCAAGCTCATCCGCGACCACAAGGTGGATGTTGTGCTCGGAATGGGCGGATTCACCTCGTTTGCGCCGTTGTATGCCGGGCGTAAAGAAGGCTGCACCACACTCATCCACGAAAGCAACGCCATCCCCGGCAAGGCCAACAAGCTTAACGCACGCTACAGCGACATCGTCTTGTGCGGCCTCGACGCCTGCAAACAACACTTCCCCAAGCATGAAGATGTGCGTGTCGTCGGCACACCGATCCGCAGCAGCATGCGCAAACAAAACAGCGACGATCCACGCGCCTTCTTCAAACTCGACAAGGACAGGCGCACGCTGCTCGTCATGGGCGGCAGCCAGGGCGCACGTGGTGTGAATCGAGCTGTGGGCCAGGCACTCGATCAATTTGAGAAAATGGGCATCCAGGTGCTGCACATCGCCGGACCGACCGATTACGAGGAGGTGCGTGATGTTTACGCGAAGGTGCCGCTGCTCAAGCAGCACGTGGCCGCGTTTTGCCACCGCATGGATCTCGCCTACCGTGCCGCTGATCTCGCCATCGCAAGATCAGGCGCCTCATCCATGGCGGAACTCGCTTACTTCGGTGTTCCGAGCCTGCTCGTGCCCTATCCTTTCGCCGCCGAGGATCATCAAACCCGCAACGCGGAGATCTTCGACAAGGCCGGCGCCGCACGCCTGATGCCTGAAAAGGATCTCAACGCCGACACCCTCGCCGATGCCGTGCGCAGCGTCTTCAACGATCCCCGCAAGGCCGGAGAAATGAAGAAAGCGGCGCAAAAGCTCGCGGTGAAGAATTCGGCGGAGAAGATTGCCGATCTGCTGGTCAAAGAGGTGGGGCGGTAACCCAATTCCGTGTGACTGGGCCGATTTTGCCAAATCCTGCGTTCATCCCCGGTGATGGTGCGATCCCTGTTTGAAAGGCCGGGCGGACTCAGTATGTATCCGCCCCTAAAACCCAACTAGATACTTTATGAACCTGACACGGACGGCCTACGGAACTTGGAGCGGCGGCAAATTCATGCACTTCGGTGAAATGCTCGATGACGAGCGCTATATCGCCATGATTCGCAGCGCCTTCGAGAAAGGTGTGCGCACCTTCGTGACGGCCGACGTTTACGGCGCCGGACGTGCCGATTCGATGCTGGGCGAGGCTTTGAAAGGCCTGCCTCGAGATGAATACTGTCTCGTGGGCATTGTTGGTCATGATTTCTACACCGGACTGCGTGCCGGATCGAAGGGCTACCCGCGCTTCACTGACGCCGGACTGCATAAGCCGGAGCAGTACGGCAGCTATCTCACGATGGCGGCGGAGGAATCGCTGAAACGCTGCGGCGTGGCCAAGTTTGACTGCCTCATGCTGCACAACCCCGACACGGTCGGTTACACCAGCGAAGATGTCTGGAACGGTCTCACCGCACTGAAGAACAAAGGTCTCACGGATCGCCTCGGCATTGCGCCCGGACCGGCCAATGGTTTCACGCTCGACATGATCGACTGCTTCGAGCGTTTCGGCGATCGCATGGACTGGGCGATGATCATTTTGAACCCGTTCGAGCCTTGGCCCGGTCAGCATGTGCTGCCGGCGGCGAAGAAGAACGGCGTCGATATTCTCGCGCGAGTCGTCGATTACGGCGGCTTGTTCCATGATGACGTGAAACCCGGCCACAAGTTCCGCGATGGCGACCACCGTGCTTTCCGGCCGGCGGGCTGGGTTGAACACGGCTACGAGAAGATCGAAAAAATCCGCCCCATCGCCGAAAAGCATGGCCTCACCATGATCCAACTGGCCTGCCAGTGGACTTTGGCCAACGCACCCGTGAAAAGCGTGGTGCCGACCTTGATCCAGGAAGCCGGCGCAGAGGCCCGCAGCATCGAGAGCAAACTCGACGAACTGGCCGCCCTGCCTGCGGGAAACGTGCTCAGCGCCGAGGAAGTCGAAACGATTCGCCAGATCGGTGACAACACCGGCTGCATGGCGCTGAAAGGCGCCAGCCAGCGCCACGAAGGCCAGGAACCGCGTGCGGACGAATGGCCGATGCGTCCCGATCTGCTTGCCCTGGCATCGCGCTGGGATCTTGGCACGGCGTGGTAGCGCATTTGCATCTTCGCTGTTCCACGCTGATAGGCATCACCCATGATTGAGGCGGATTTTATCATCGTTGGAACTGGCGCGGGTGGTCTCGTGGCCGCCCTGCACGCCTCGGAGCATGGCAGTGTGGTGATGATCACCAAACGCGGTGCGCTGGACTCGAATTCCAACTGGGCGCAGGGCGGCATCGCCTGCGTCACGGCAGAAAACGATTCGATTGAGAAACACGTCAGCGACACACTCATTGCCGGAGCCGATTTGTGCAAAGAACAGGCCGTGCGCACGATTGTGAGCGAAGGCCCGGCACGCATCGCCGATCTGGTGAAGTGGGGTGTGCATTTTGACCAGCGTGAGTCTCCCGGCGGGCATCTGGAGTTCGATCTCACCAGGGAAGGCGGCCACACCGCCCGTCGTGTGCTCCATGCTGCGGACGCCACGGGGCGTGAGATCACCGAAAAGCTGCTCGCTGCCGTGCGTGCGAAGCCGAACATCACGATCCACGAAAATCATTACGCCATAGACATCATCACGACGGCCAAGCTTGGCCTCGTCTCCGAAGACCGCGTGCTTGGACTGTATGTGCTCGATGAAACCAGCGGAGAGGTGCACACCTTCCGCTCGGATCGCGTGATCCTTGCCACCGGTGGCTGCGGACGTGTGTATTTGTACACGACGAATCCTCGTGTCGCGACGGGCGACGGCGTGGCGATGGCCTGGCGTGCGGGGGCGACCATCTCGAACATGGAGTTCATCCAGTTCCACCCGACCTGTCTCTACCATCCTCAGAAGCGGTCGTTTTTGATCACCGAGGCCATGCGTGGCGAAGGGGCACGCTTGATTGGCAAGGACGGCGAGGAATTCATGCAGCGTTACGATCAGCGGGGTTCGCTGGCTCCGCGTGATGTCGTCGCCCGTGCCATCGATCATGAAATCAAACGCACTGGCGGCCCCTGCGTGTATCTCGACATCAGTCACAAGCCGGCTGACTTCATCGCGCATCATTTTCCGAACATCCAGAAGGCCTGTGTCGAAGTCGGCATCGACATCACCAAGGAGCCGATCCCCGTGGTGCCCGCCGCTCATTACCAGTGCGGTGGTGTGCTCACCGATGTGAACGGAGCCACCAGCGTGCGTGGTTTGTGCGCCGTGGGAGAGGTCGGCTGCACCGGACTGCACGGTGCGAACCGACTGGCCAGCAATTCGCTCCTCGAATGCTGCGTCACCGCGCAGCGGGCTGTGGCGCACCTGCTCAAGAAGATCCCGCCGGGCAAACAGGCGGAGCAGAGTTACGAACTGCGCCCGTGGCAGACCAGCGGCGTGGTGGAGAATGACGAGATCGTCGTCATCTACCACAACTGGGATGAAATCCGCCGGCTGATGTGGGACTACGTTTCCATCGTTCGCACGAACAAGCGTCTCCAGCGTGCCGCCGCCCGCTTGCGGAACCTCAAGCGCGAGGTGCAGGAGTTTTACTGGAACAACCGCGTCACCAGCGAAATTCTCGAACTGCGCAACCTCGTCGAAACCGCCTCCCTCATCGTCGAATGCGCCATTCGCCGTCATGAGAGCCGGGGGCTGCACTACACGCTGGATTATCCTGAGACAGACAAGTCACGCGCGCCGCAGGACTCCACGCTGCGGCGCTATTGAGATTATTGCGGCTGTGGTGCGGAAGAGGTCCGAGACAGCGCTTTGAACAGCCGCATGCAGGGTTTGTCCATCCTTTGGCGTTGATGCTTCGCAGACCACAACAATCTGGTTCTCCGGGCAGCATCGCCTCGCTTGGTGAATTACAGATTGCGGTTTACCAGGTGAACCTGCTACATTTTCGCCAATTCGGACCACCCCCAATGCCTGTCCAACGCTCAATCAGTTCTATGATCGTCGCCGCGTCTCTCGTGACGGCGGCATCGGCATTCAGCCAGGGGGCATCATCAGTTTCAGCGACCGGAGCCGTGGCGGCGCTCAACAAGCGTGACACCGCGCCGGTGGCGCTGAAAAGCAAATCGCCCGCCGTCCCGGTATCGAGGCCGGTTGCCCCGCCGCCGCCCCGGAGCATCGCTTCCTCGTTGCCCAATTTCAGCTCGCCTCCCATGCCACACCTGGAGTACGCGAGGTATCCGTGGAAAATCGACATTGTCGCCACTGTGTTCTGGGTGGGTGAGGAGCCGACGGAGAACAATCCCACACCGAACGACAAAAGCTCATGGGATACGAAGTGGATGGATAATTTCGGCGGCTATGACGACCCCGATCCCACCAAGCGCACCGACAATTTCACGCCGGTGGGCTTCACACCGAGGCAGAACCCGTTTTATGTGGCGCTGCCCTACAACGACTGCATTGATTACAACTCGCACAAGCCCGAGGCCTCCAAGGTCATCCCGTGGTTCAAGCTACGCTACACCCGCTCCGGCAGGACTGTTCTCAAGGGCCAGTGGGTGGCCATCAAGCATGGCAACCGCGTCTGCTATGCCCAGTGGGAGGACTGTGGACCCTTTGTTACCGATGACTACGATTATGTCTTTGGCAACGCCCGCCCGAAAAACAACAGCAACAATGGCGCGGGTATCGACATCTCCCCTGCCATTCGTGATTACCTCGGGCTGAAAAGCATGTCCCGTTGTGACTGGCGCTTTGTCGATGTGAGCGAGGTCCCCGCCGGTCCTTGGCGTAACATTGGCGACAACAATCATTTCGTCCGCCAGCAGAAGGTCGAGAAGGAGCGCGAACATACCGCCATCTCTTCACGCCTCGAGGAACTCCGCCGCATGCGTGACGCTTATTTCAAAGAGAACGGCACAGGTGCCGTGCGGTGACCACAGAAGACCGCAGCTCAAGGTGGCGGGCTTTGGAAGTCGAGTCGCTCGTTCGTGAACACATAGGGCAGCGCGGCACCGGCCTTGCCGCCCAGTTGAGTGGCGGGTTTCGCCTCAATGGAGCGTCCGGGACCTGCCTTGGGTGTGTTGGCACAGTCCTGGATGTAGATGACGGTATTCAGCGGTGATTTGACCGGCAGTTTCTCCTCCGGCTCGCCGAAGGTGCATTTTTCAAAGACGCAGTTCTTTGTGGCGAGCGCAAAGCTCTCCGGCACGCGACAGTTGATGAAGCGGCAGTTCTGGATGCTGAGCCAGTCTTTGGTCATTTCCGTTCCCGCGTCCTCCTTGATCCCGATGGGGATCAAATCCACGCCGTGGAAGGTGCAGCCGTCGAGCTTCACGCCCACATCACCCAGCTTCCAGTTCTGCATGAAGGAGCCGGAGAAGACGCAGTTAGTGAAGTTCCACTTGCTGCTGAACCACGCAACATACCAGGCACCTTCCTTGGAAAAAGCACAGTCTTGAAACAAACTGTCGCGTGCCTCGAAGCTGCCACCCAGGTCGGCGGTGATCTTCACATCACGAAAGTGACCGCCTGCGACTTTCCACGAGCCTTCACGCATGTGGAAGCGCACGTTCTCGATGCGCATGCCGGGCAGGCTCGTCACATCACAGCGCTGCTCGTCGTATTGCGCTTTTGGATCTTTCTTGCCGGGAGCGCCGATGTCGATGCGGCGGATGGGTCGGTAAACACCGGCGGGGATGGTGAGCTTGCCGGCCCACTCGGTCTTGTTGAGCAGGCTTTCCCTCATCTCCGGCACGCTGGAGACACGCTCTTCGAGTGTTTTGATGTCGATGACACGAGTCTTGACCGATTTCACCGTGACGATGGAGTTCAGCGGGAAAATCTCCAGTGGCTGGTCCACCTTCGTGTAGTCGCCAAAGTGGAGATAGCGCCGCTCACCATCGACGCTGATGCTCTGCATGTGGGGATACACGCGCCAGTGGATCGTGACGAAAGTGTCCTCCGGAATGCGGCCTTTGCCCAGGGCATGTCGGCCTCCGCCGGGATCGCTGTCGAGACGCAGCTCATCAGGGCGTAACTCCCAGTTGAAGATCAACTGCTTCGCGGAGTAGGCCAGGCGCAGGTCGTTCTTCTGCGTTTTGGCCACGATGGTGAACTCCACAGGTGGCGTGAATTTCTCCGTGGAGGTGAAGCGCTCGGATTTCTTCAGCATGAGTTCACCACCTCCTGGCAGCAGTTCTTTGGCCTCGCTGATTCCGGCGGTGCGCTCGCGGGCGATGTCGCTCATGCGCTCGCTCACCAGCTTCGCATCATCGAGCTTGCCAGACTGGGTCAACTCTGTCTGCAAGGCCTTCAGCACCTCCTCATACTTCAAAAACAGCGTGATCCGGTTGTTGTGTTGTTCAATCTCGATGGGCTTCAAGCTCGTGCGGTAAGTGGAGCGCAATGTTTTCAGAGGAGCGGGCAGCGTGGGCGCATCATCGGTGGGCAGCGGGCCCTGGGTCTCGATGCGCTGTTTCTCATCGCGCAAGGCGAGCGCCTCCGGCAAGGCTGAAGCCGCCGTGGCAGTGGCGAGCGAGCGGTCGAGTGCGGCGAGATACTTGCCGTTCAAATCAGCCAGCTTCTCGCGGTGTTTGCTCAACACATCGCGCTCCAGCGCCGCGCGGAAGCTGGTTTCCAGCTCTCGCAGCCGTTTAGCAGCCTCGCTTTCGGTGACGGGCGGCATCGTTGGCGGTGTTGGCGCGGGAACAGTCTTCGGTGTGCTGTCCCATTCGAGGATGAAGGCACGGTTGCCGTCGAAGTGGCCGTTGCCCCAGACCAGCGTCGCTGTGCCGTTCTTGGCGGTGAGCTTGAGTGCGAATTTCTTCTCAGGCTCCACATCGGGCGCTGACAGCGCGCCGTCCCAGCGTGTGTACTCAAAAGGTTCGCCAGTGATCCACTTCCAAACGCCGCCCTCACGTCTGCCCCCAATGGTGGCCATCCACTGCGGCACCTGTTTCAAGAAAGGCGGCAGCGTCTGGTCCAGCCAGTCCATCTCCGCCTGGCTTGTGATCGTGAGCAGATGCGCGCCGAGGCTCTCCGCGTGTTTCTGTGCCGCGGCCTGGCTCGTTTCTTTCCCAACCACCTGATAATGGTGCCCCGCATGGCTGAGCACTGGAAGCTCCGACAGCGGACTGCCTTTGGGTGCGTCGGGATCGGTCCGCACGACGACGGGCATCGACGCTGGCTCCGTTCTTTTCGGTGCTTCAGGCTTTTTCGGCTCAGGAGCTGTTTTTGTCATTTCTGGCCTGGGCGTTGCCCTCGCGATCTCCTGGGACGGCGATTTGGAATCGCCGGACTTCATTACAAAGAATGCCACACCACCCAGCACGATCACGGCGGCGGCGATCAGGCCCCAGGGCGTGCTTTTTGGCGGTGGTGGCGGCAGAACGTGCTGGCGCTGGCGTGGCGGCATGCCGCCGGCTGCTTTCGCGGCGGTTTTTGCCTTCGCCACCGGCACGGTGAGGATTTGATCGAGGTCACGCCGGATTTCACGCGAGGTCTGGTAGCGCTTCACCACATCTTGCTCCATCGCTTTGCGCACGATGACGTCGAAGCGTGTGTCGCAGTTGGTTTTTTCGCTCGGCAGTTGGAAGAAACCGCGTGGGATCTCGCCGGTGAGCATGTTGTAGAGCATCACGCCCACGGCGTAGAGGTCGGCGCGTCCGTCCACCATCACACCGGTGATCAGTGCTTCCGGCGCCACGTAGTCCGGCGTGCCCATCGTCATGCCGCCCTGCGTCAGGCCGCTGGTCTGGCTTGGATCATGCATGCGGGCCAGGCCGAAGTCGGCCACCTTCACCGCGCCCTCCATGTTGATGAGGATGTTGGCGGGCTTGATGTCGCGGTGGATGACACCATGCTCGTGCGCATAGGCCAGCGCATCACAAACATGCGCCGTGATGGCCAGCGCGTGGTCCACCGGCAGCTTGCGCTGCGCCTGGATCATCTTTGACACGTCCGTGCCGTCGATGAACTCCATGACGATGTAGAGCAGCCCGTCGCTGGTCTCGCCGAAATCATGCACGGCCACGATGGCCGGGTGGTTCAGCTTCGCCATCGTGCGCGCCTCGTTCTTGAAGCGCTCGACGAATTCCGCCTCGTCTTCTGCAACCTGCGGCGGCAGCACCTTGATGGCGACCGTGCGGTCCAATGAAACCTGCCTGGCCTTGTAAACAGCGCCCATGCCGCCACAGCCCAGCAGCGACCACTCATCATACTGCGGCAGCATGGCCTGCATGTGTTCTGATGCAGGCGGCGTCCAGCGGCTCATGCCTGCTGTGGAACGTGGGCCGGGATTTTCCTCGCTCATTTGCGCCGGATGCTAGCGGCAGGGTGCTGGAAAAGGAATAAGAAAATCACACCAGCCCGCGCCGTGCCAAGGATTCCTCCATCGCACGCTCGATCAGCATCACGGCGAGTGATTGCGTGGCATCGTCGAGCTGCTGATTTGCTGCTTTGAGCGCACGCGCATCATGTTCCGGCAAATCGAGCAGGCGGCGCACTTCGGCGGCGCAGGCGCGGACTTCGACGGACTCACCGAGCTGGGCCAGCGCGGCATCGACGGCGGGGAGCAGTTCCTCAGCTTTGAGTTTTGCCTCGGTCCAGATGCGTTCGTTCATGTCCTCGAAGGCTAAATCGACGCTTTCGGCGATCATCTGCTCCACGCGTTCGTCTTCCACGTCGATCGCGGTGCCGCTGATTTCGAGCGTGGTGTCCTGATTCGTCGCGGTATCGCGAGCGAGGACATTCAAAATGCCATCCGCGTCCAAACTGAACTGCACACCCACGCGCGCGCTGCCTTTTGGGCCGGGCGGAAACGGCACCTCGATGCGGCCGAGCTCCCAGTTGTCCTTCGCCAGTTCACGCTCGCCCTGCAGGATGCGGATGAGCATGCTGTCTTGATTGGCGACGGCGTTGGTGAACATCTCACCCGCCTTGGCGGGAATCGTCGTGTTGCGCGGGATGATGATGTTCATCAAGCCGCCGAAGGTTTCGATGCCGAGCGAGAGCGGCGTGACATCGAGAAGCAACACCTGACGCAAGCTGCCACTCAAGATGCCTGCCTGGATCGTGGCACCGAGCGCGATGGCCTCATCAGGATTCTGCGAGGTGTTCGGCTCACGTCCAAAGAGTTCGCGCACATATTCGCGCACCAGCGGCATGCGCGTACTTCCGCCGACAAGGATGATTTCATCAAGCTGCTCCGCTTTGAGGTTCGCATCGCTCAAAGCACGCAGGCAGTGGAGGCGCGTGCACTCGATCCAGGGACGGGCTATTTTTTCGAGTTCGGCACGTGTGATGTCCAAACCATCGAACGAGGCTGCTTCATCGACTGAAAGCCGTTTTTTGACGGATTCCGCCGCTTCGAGCACGCGGATGTCTTTGGCGGACAAATTGAGCTTCTCAGCGATGAATCCGGCGAGCATGCGGTCGAGATCATCGCCACCGAGTTGCGTGTCGCCGGCGGTGGAGAGCACTTGGAAGGCACCATCGCGCATTTCGAGCACGGAGATGTCAAAGGTGCCGCCGCCGAGGTCATAGACGGCCACTTTTTGATGCTCGCCGAGTTTGTCGAGACCGTAGGCGAGCGCTGCGGCAGTCGGCTCGCTCAAAATGCGCACGACTTCGAGTCCGGCGAGTTCACCGGCACGCTTCGTGGCATTGCGCTGCGCATCGTTGAAATAAGCAGGCACCGTGATGACGGCCTGTGACACGCTTTGCTCCAACGCCCGTTCGGCGACGGCCTTGAGATGCTTCAAAATCTCCGCTGAAACCTCGACGGGCGTGGTTTGCAAATCGCTCAAGACATACGGCGGCACCCAGCCGCCTTCTCCGGGACGGCGTCCGATGAGACGCTTCACCGAGGTGATGGTGCGTGTGGGATGCAGCGCCCGTTGTCTTAAAGCCACGGCTCCGACGGTGATTGTCCCGTCTTCAGCGATGCAGACGGCGCTTGGCGTGCTGCGACTGCCGTTTTCATCGGCCAGCAGAATGGGAAAACCGCTGTCCACGACGCCGACGAGGGAGTTCGTGGTGCCGAGGTCGATGCCGAGGATGGGGGAATTTGGATTCAACGTTTCGGAAGGTTCATGCAGGTGGGCTTGCTAAACACTGCGCTTTGGTCAAAATCAAATCATGGAATCACTGACCACCAGCCTGACCCAGGGAACAAATCTCACCGAGGCCCAGATCGCGGAGGCTGCGGCGTGCCTGGTCGATCCGGCGGTGACGGCGATGACGAAGGCGGACTTTTTGCGGGCGCTGGCGCATAAAGGCGAGACGCCGGAGGAGATCGCGGCCTTTGTGAATGAATTCCTCAAGCTGGCGGTCGATCCGGGGATTGATCGCGCCAAATTGCCGGGACCGATGCTGGATGTCGTCGGCACGGGTGGCGACAAACTGCATCTATTCAATGTGTCGAGCACAGCGATGTTCATTTTGGCCGCAGGCGGTGTGTGTGTGACGAAGCATGGCAATCGTGGCATCACCTCGAAGGCGGGCGGTGCGGATGTGCTGGAGGCGCTGGGCATCAAGATCGAACTGCCGGTGGAGAAAGTCGTGCATGGCATCGAGACCATCGGCCTCGGGTTCTTTTTTGCGCCGCTGTATCATCCGGCCTTCAAGGCGGTGGCGGAGGCGCGCAAGCTGCTCGCCGCCGAAGGCCAGCGCTCGATTTTCAACGTGCTGGGGCCGCTGCTGAATCCCGGCAGGCCGGACTACCAGCTCATCGGCGTGTTCGATCCGAAGCTGACGCGGGCTTTTGGCGAAATCCTGCTCAAGCTCGGACGCAAGGGAGCGTGGGTGGTGCATGGCAGCGCCGGGGCAGGGCAGGGGATGGATGAGCTTTCCACGCTGGACGTGAACGAAGTCTGCCAGATAGCGGGTGGCAAACTCAGCGAGATGAAGATCGACCCGAAAACGCTCGGCTTTGGCAAGGCAGCGCTGGATGAACTGGTGGGCGGCGATGCGGCGGAGAATGCGATGATTCTTGAAGGCGTGCTGGCAGGCACGATCAAGGGGGCGAAGCGCGACATCGCCGTGCTGAACGCGGCGGCGGGTTTCGTGATCACCGGCATGGCGGCGGATCTGGCTGCGGGCAAGGCTTTGGCGGAGGAACTCCTCAATCGCGGAGCCGCGCATGTGAAGATGCGGGAAATGCAGGATCTGTGCTGAGCCATTTTCGTGCGAGACAGCGCGGCGGGAGATGTTACGATGGCGCGCGTCCCATCCCACCGCATCCATGCCGAATCCCAGTGAAGTGCTCCAGACCGTCCAGAAGGTGCCCTCCAGCATGTGGGCCACCATCGGCATCGTGGGCTTCATTGCTTTCGCCGCCGGACTGGCCTTTTCACGTGGCGTGGTGAAGCAGTTGCTCGGCGCGGTGACACTGGCGGTTTCTGTGGGCGCGGCGTGGTATGTGTTCCGTCATCGGGTGCAGATTTTTGGCGCGGCAGGTATCAACATCACCACGGATCGCCTGCTGATGCTGTCCGTCGCGGCCGGCTTGCTGACCTACTTCCTCTGCAAAATGGGAACGTACTTTCTTGCCGCTTTCGGCCTGCTGAAAATGCTCGGTGGCCTGGATGGGTGGAAAGGGCTGATCATCAGCTTCCTTCCTTCGGGAGCGCTGTTGTGGATCGGCAGCATGGTGCTGCGGCTCGTCGGCAGCCTGTATGGCATGGAAAACGCCGCCGAGATCGTAAAGAAGGGCGGCGAGGTGGGAAGCCAGGCCAAATCCTTCTGGTACAGCCTCAGCCAGCGCATCGACAACAGCTTCCTCGGCGGTGTGGCGAAAAGGCTCGATCCCTACGACATCAAGCCCACCGCGAATCTCGCCCGTCTGCTGATCCTCTGGCCCGAGGGCAGCATGTGGCAGCAGCTTGCCGCGCAAAATCCCGCTGCCGCCCAGGCTCTCAATCATCCCCGCATCGTCGAACTCGGCTACGACCCGGCCGTGCGCAAGGCGATCGACAACCGGGACTTTGCCGGGCTGATGCAGATGAGAAAAGTCGAGGAGACTGCCAATCATCCCGATTTGCAGCCGGTGCTGGGCGGATTGGCGCTTGAACAAGCGATGGATTCCGTCGTTTATCAGCGCCCGCAGCCGGTGCGTTTGAATTGAGACGTGGATCAGGCAAAGAGATGGTCGAACTCCTTGTGCGTGCCGATCCAGAACCACGTCACAGTGTCACCTGAGCGCTGCGCGACGGCTCGCAGATTGAGATTCACACGTACGGACCACACATCTGCTTCTCCCTCCAGCTTCTTGAAGCGCAGGGAACGGTGGCCGCAATCCTCCATGAACAGGTCATAAGCTTTCCTGGCTGCCTGTTGATCCTGCGGCGAGAGCGCATTCAGACAACGCCAGAATGCAGGTGTGGCGCGTGAAATCACAACCGGGACAAATCCAAGGGTTCGCTGCCTTCCGCCAGCGCGGCCTGCATGAATGCCTGCAACTTGGGGCGGGGCCGTGGATCATTGATGATGCGCTCCCACGCCGCATCACCGTTTTCGTTTTTGGTATGTTGCTGTTTGATGAACAGCACATAATCGAGCACGGAGGACAGCTTCTCCGCCGGAAGCGTGGCGGCTTCCTCGGCGATGAGGCTGGCGAGATCACGGGTGGCGACGGCAGGCATGGTCTGAAAATAGCCTTTAGCATCGTTGTGTCCAAGAGGTTTCCTCGCCCGCTTGCCCGCTTCGCCCTTGCATCCGCCTGAGATTTCGGCTTTGGCTTGGCTCATTGCCTGTCATGCCCAAGTACATCCTCACTATCGGTCTCGAAGTTCACGCGCAGCTCACGACGCGCAGCAAGATGTTCTGCGCCTGCCCTGCCGAGTATGGAGCGGAGCCGAACACGCATACCTGTCCCACCTGCCTCGGTCTGCCCGGAGCGCTGCCGGTGTTGAATCAGGCCGCCATCGAAAAGACGATCCTCACCGGGATGATGCTGGGCTGCGAAACGCCGCCCGTGGTGAAGTGGGATCGCAAAAACTACTTCTACCCCGACATGCCGAAGAACTACCAGATCACTCAGTTCGACATGCCGCTGTGCCTTGGCGGTGGCGTGCCGCTGTATGATCTCGCATATCCGAAGGACGCGCAGAAGAGCATCACCAATCCGGGCAAGGTGGTGAAGCTCACGCGCATTCATCTGGAGGAGGACGTGGGCAAGTCCACGCACTACGACAAGTTCACCACGCTCGACTTTAATCGCGCCGGCACCCCGCTGATGGAAATCGTCAGCGAACCGGACATCGACAGCGCCGAGGAGGCCTTCGCCTACCTGACCAGCCTGCGGCAGATCTTGATCTACGGCGGCGTGAGCGATGCCGACATGGAGAAGGGCAACCTGCGCTGCGACGTGAACATTTCCCTGCGCCCCGAAGGCCAGAAGGAACTCGGAGCGAAGATCGAGCTCAAAAACCTCAACTCGATGTCCGCTGTGCGTCGCGCGATCAAGTTTGAAACCGAGAGGCAGGCCGAGGCTCTCGATCGCGGCGAAAAACTCCTCCAAAGCACCCGCCGTTGGGACGATGACCGTGGCGAGACCACGCTCATGCGCACCAAGGAGGACGCGCACGACTACCGCTACTTCCCTGATCCCGATTTGCTCCCGGTGCGCACGGCCGAACTCGTCGCCAAGATGAAACCTCAGGTTCCCGAGCTGCCGCACGAAAAACGCGCCCGTTTTGAGCAGGACTACGGTTGCAGTGCTTACGACGCCGGGGTGCTCGCGAGCGAGAAAGAACTGGCCGCTTGGTACGAGGCCGCTGTGGCCGCCGACAAGGTCGTTCCGGCCAAAAAGATAGCCAACTGGGTCATCAACGACCTCCTAGGTGCTCTCAACGACCGCTCGCTCAGCCTTTCTGAATGCCCGGTGAAGCCAGAGGCGCTCAGTGCGCTCGTCGCTACTGTCGAAGCTGGCAAAATCTCCAACAATCAGGCCAAGGAGGTCTTCACAGAGATGTTTGAGACCGGCATACCCGCCGCTGAGATCATCAAGGCCAAAGGCTTCGAGCAAGTCAGCGACACCGGCGCCCTGGAGGCCATCGTGGAGCAGATCCTCGCTGCCAACCCCGACAAAGTCGCCGAAGTCCAGGCTGGCAACGAAAAGGCCATGAACTGGTTCACCGGCCAGGCCATGAAAGCCAGCCAAGGGAAAGCGAACCCGAAGATGGTCACGGAGATCGTGCGCAAGAAGGTTCTGGGGTAACTTCAAACTGACACAACCATGCCGAAGCGAGAATTGAGCCATCCGCATCAGGTCACCGATTGGCTCAACGAATGGGGGGAACGGCTGACAGAACCTGCGGAGATGATTTTGATCGGTTCGGCGGCCATTCTCTGGCATGTGGCGAGGATTGGCCGCGACGACCCGCTGCCTGAAAACAGCATGGATGCCGATCCGGTGACAGAAAGTGATGCAGTCGCCGAACTGGCCTACGATGCCCTGATCGGCAGCGAATTTGAGCAGACACACGGTTGGCATGTGAATCTGATGCCGCGCATGGTTTTGGATCATCTGCCGGTGGGATGGCGAGATCGTGCCTTTTCTCAAACGTATCGCGACACACTGACAGTGATCGTCCCTGCGGTTGCCGATCTGCTGGCGCCCAAAATCGCGCGAAATGAAGCTCGGGACCGGGCGCATGAGGCTTTCGCCGCCAGCCTGGGTCTGATTTGAGCATCATTGCAGTGCTGCCGGTATGTGGCATGCTTCGTGAGTTCCATGAACCCTTCCATCCATGACCGCTGGCCCCTGCTCCTGCATGATCAGGCGCGGTTGGAGTATGGTCGCTTGTTGTGGAAGCGGCCCTCCGCCAAAAAGCGGCTGCTCAAGCATTGGAACGACGAACGACATCCCTATGCTTCCCGTTTTTCCAAAACCTACCGTCCTTGGGTGGAGAAGGTGCTGGAGGCCGGACCGGAGACGGATGATGCCCTTGATGAAGAACTGAGCCGCCATGGGCTGAGCCTGCGGGTGGTCGTGCGCGAGATTCCGCCGGTTTTTGGCAGCTTTTACTGAGGCGGTTCTCCCCTGCACAAACCCCTTGCACCTTGGGAGCGGGCGGCTATTCTCCGCGCCCTTTTTCAGACTACCCCCAGCCCCTTTATTCACCATGTCCCAGCATAGCAGCCTCAAGACTTCCGGCTCCGTCGGCACCAAGCGCAGTGTTTTGAAGCGCGGCGAGCGCGTCAAGCTGCTCAAATCCCGTGGACTTTGGAAGGAAGGCCGTCTCCCGACGAACCTGCCGAAGACCAAGCCGGAATAAGGCTTTCCCGTGCGCCTCAATCGTTATCTCAGCCAGTGCGGCGTGGCCTCACGGCGTGGCGCGGAGGAAATCATCCTCGGCGGGCGTGTGTCGATCAACGGCCACATCATCAAGGAACTCGCCACCCAGGTGCAGCCTGACGACAAGGTCGTTGTCGATGGCTCTCCAGTGCGCACCGAGACGCCGGTCGTCCTCGCACTGAACAAACCGAAGGGCTATCTCTGCTCCCGTGGCGACACGCATGAGCGCATGACGATCTACGATCTGCTGCCGCTCAAGTATCAGAACCTGCATCACGTCGGCCGTCTCGACAAAGAAAGTGAAGGCCTCATTCTCCTCACCAATCGAGGTGATCTTTCCCACCGGATCATTCATCCGAGCCAGGGAGCAGAAAAGGAATACGAAGTCGTCGTCGATCAGCCGCTGAACGCGGAAGTGATGGCGAAACTCGTCAAAGGCATGATGACCGAGGAAGGTTTCGCCCGTGCTGAACGCGCCTGGGTGGACACCGGCTACCGGGCTCACATCGTTTTGAAGATGGGCCTCAAGCGTCAGATTCGCATGATGCTCTACTACCTCGGCTACGAGGTCACACGTCTCACGCGCATCCGCATCGGCTGGATGAAGCTTCACGGTCTGGCCAAAGGCGCCTACAAAGAACTCACACCGACGGAGGTCGAGCGCTTCTTCAAAGAAGAGCCCGCCAAGCCGCGTCTCGAGCGCAATCCCGCCGCGGAGGCAGAAGGCGAATCCGAAGGCCGGCCACCGGCTCGTGGAAAAGGCTCCAAGGATGGCGAGCGGCGTTCCAAACCTACTCGCGGCAGAGCGGGCGGCCCACCAAGGGGGCGTGACCTTAGCGAACGCGAACCCGAAGCGCGCGAACCACGCAGCTTCAAACCGACGCGTGGCGGCAAAAAGAGCGGTCCGCCGCGTCGTGGTGATGCCGAAGACAAGCCTTCCCGCTTCAAACCGAAGCGCGACTCGTTCAGCCCGCGATCACGCTCAAGCGGAACGGCGCGGGACGAAAAACCACGGGGGCGCTCAGGTCCGCCAGCTCGCCGTCCAGCTCCACGGGGGCCTCGCCGCGGTCCGACGTCACGGTGAACTCGCTCGCCTGGATGTAGTCCAGGTACTCGCACTCTTGGTAACCATCGAGCAGCATGCCGCGCAGCAGTTGGATGAATTCCATGCCGCCCAGACCGCGAAAGATGATCAAATCGAGCAGGCCGTCCGTGTTTGAGGCATCGCGGAACAGTGGAAACGGTCCGCCGTAGTGCCTGCCGTTGCCAATCAGCACCACGGTGCCTAGAAGTGGTGCTTTGCCGTCGATTTGTACACTGAGCGTCGGCGGCGTTTGCATCAGCACGTTCACGGCGCTCAGCACATAGCTGAGCGGGCCATATTTCTTCTTCTGTTCCCACGACGTGTCCTGCACGATTTGCGCGTCGAGACCCACGCCGCCGAGTTGCACGAAGTAATGCTCGTTCGCCATCCAGAGATCGATTTCCTGCCGCGTTCCGCTCGTGATCTTCCGCCAGCAGCCTTCGATGTCTCGGCCTGGCAGCTTCAGCTCCACGGAGAACACATTCATCGTGCCGAGCGGTAAAACCCCGAGTGCCGTGTGCTTTTCGCCCGGCTTGCGGCGGGCATTCGCCCGGCAGATGCCTTGCAGCACCTCGTTCATCGTCCCGTCGCCACCGGCGGAAACGACGAGTTCGTGGCCCTCGGTCGCCAGCCATTCGGCGATGACGGCGGCATCGCCCGGACCCTTGGTCAGATGCAGCTCCGGCTCAGGAGTGAGCTTGCGCAGGGCATGTTCGAGCGCGGCGGCCTTCGTGCTGCGTGCGGCGGGATTCAAAATGACCGGGATGGGCATGGCGGGGCGCATGAATGGCACGCGCCAGCCGCTTGGCAAAGACTCATGCCTGGGCGCTTGTGAAACTTTTCACAAAATCGGGTTGCCGCACTCCATGCGGCTCCGATAATCGACGCCAGTCCCCATTTTTGCTCATGCCTGCCCCTGCTGAAGCCCCTGCCGCTACTCCCGCCCCACCACCGCCTGCCGATCTGGTGAACGTGCAGATCGACGGCGTCTGGCTCAAATTCCCCAAAGGCACGCGCATGATCGAGGCCTGCAAGCAGGCCAAAGCGGAAGTCCCCCACTACTGCTACCACCCGAAACTGTCCTCCCCCGGCAACTGTCGCATGTGCCTTGTCGAGATGGGCATGCCGCCGCGTCCCGCGCCCGGCACCGAGCCTGAAAAAGACGAGCACGGCATGCCAAAGATCGGCTGGATGCCCCGCGCGGTCATCGCCTGCGCCAACACCGTCGCCGAAGGCATGGGCATCCGCACCGACTCGCTGCTCACGCAGGAATGCCGCAAAGGCGTGATGGAGTTCCTCCTCATCAATCACCCGCTCGACTGCCCGATTTGCGACCAGGCTGGTGAGTGCCGTCTCCAAGAATTCAGCGTCGAGCACGGCAAAGGCGAGAGCCGCTTCCGCGAAGACAAGGTCAAGAAGCCGAAGAACGTGGACATCGGCCCCCGCGTCCGCCTCGATGACGAGCGCTGCATCATGTGCAGCCGCTGCATCCGCTTCACCGCCGAGATCGCCGACGATCCCGTGCTCGGCTTCACCGAACGCGGCAGCCACACGACACTCGCCGTGCATCCTGGCAAGCGCCTCGAAAACAACTACTCGCTCAACACCGTCGATATTTGCCCCGTCGGCGCTCTCACGAGCAACGACTTCCGCTTCCAGCAGCGCGTGTGGTTCCTCAGCGAGACAAATAGCATCTGCACCGGCTGCGGCCGCGGTTGCAACATGGAGATCGGCGCACGCGGCGATACCGTCTATCGCCAGACTCCGCGCGACAACAACGACGTGAACTCCTCGTGGATGTGTGACCAAGGCCGTCTCGACTTCCACTTCGTGAACAGCGAGTTCCGCCTCACCGATCCGATGATCAAGACCGGCGGCAAACACAACATCGCCACCTGGAAGGCCGCGCTGAGCAACATCGCCACCGCTTTGGCCGGCAAGAAGGGCGAGGAAATCGCCATCATCGCCAGCGCCCGCATGACAAATGAAGAATTGTTCTTCGTGAAGCACCTCGCCGCCCAACTCGGCACCACCAACGTCGATGTCATCCCGCGCACTGGTGGTTCTGACAACTACCTCCGCGCCGACGACCTCAATCCGAACACCAACGGCGCGAAACTCATCCTCGGCATCGAACCCGGAGCCAAACTCGCTGAAATCACCGAACAAATGAGCCGTGGCCGCCTCCGCGCCGTGCTCGCCCTCGGTGAAAACCTCCTCAAAGTTGGTTTTACGCAGCGCGATCTCGAAAAAGTGCCGTTCATCGCATCGCTTCACATCTTGGCCAATGCCAGCGCCGAACTCAGCGATGTCGTCCTCCCCGGCACCGCCTACGCCGAGAAACGCGGCAGCATGATCAACGTCACCGGCCGCCTCCAACGCCTCAACAAGGCCGTCAAAGCCCCCGGCAACGCCCACGACACCTGGGAAATCCTCCGCGACCTCATCGTCGCCCTCGGCGGCTCCAACGGCATCCACACCGTCGAAGACGTCTTCAAACGCCTCACCACCGAAGTCCCCGCCCTCAATGGCCTCACCTTCGCCAAGATCGGTGACCAGGGTGTTCAAGTCCTCGAAACCGCTGAGAAAATCCCGCTCCTTGAGCGCGAGAAAGAACGCAAAGCGAAGGGCATCATCGTCGGTTGAGTGTATGGCCGCGCGCCTGTATCCATAGGCCGCATGCCGTCCTCCACTTTGCCACGTCCCGAACTTCTCTCTCCCGCCGGTAATTGGGACTGTGCGCGTGCAGCCGTCGCAAACGGCGCGGATGCGATTTACTTCGGCATGCCGCGCTTCAATGCGCGGTTGCGGGCGGACAACTTCACTGCGGAAGACCTGCCGGAGCTGATGAAGTTCCTCCATGAGCATGGCGTGAAGGGCTACGTGGCTTTCAACACGCTCATCTTCACCAAGGAACTGCCGGATGCCGAAACGCAGCTTCGTTTGCTCGAAAACAGCGGTGTGGATGCGGTGATCGTGCAGGATCTTGGCCTCGCACGCATGGTGAAGGCGCTCACGCCGAAGCTGCGGCTGCATGCGAGCACGCAGATGACGATCACCTCACCCGAGGGCCTCGAATTCGCCAAGCAGCTCGACATCGACCAGGCGGTGCTGGCGCGTGAGCTTTCCATGCGCGAGCTGGAACGTTTCAAGGACGCGCATGTGCCACTCGAAGTCTTTGTGCATGGAGCGTTATGCGTTGCTTACTCCGGGCAGTGCCTCACCAGCGAATCGCTGGGCCGCCGTAGCGCGAATCGTGGCGAATGCGCGCAGGCCTGTCGCATGCCGTATGAAATGATTGTCGATGGCGAACAGCGCGATCTTGGCGACAAGCGCTACCTGCTCTCGCCGCAGGATCTCGCCGCCGTGGATGAAATCCCGCGCCTGATCGAACTCGGTATCCGCAGTTTCAAAATCGAAGGCCGTCTCAAGACGCCGGAATACGTCGCCGGTGTCACGCAAGTGTATCGTGCGGCGATTGATCGTGCCTTGGCCAATCAACCGGCTCCTGCGAGCGACGCAGACCGATATGCGCTCGAAATGACCTTCTCGCGCGGACTCTATCCCGGCTGGATGCATGGCGTGAACCATCAGGAACTCGTTGGCGCTTACTACGGCAAGAAGCGCGGTCCGTATGTCGGCCAGGTCACACGCATCCTCGGTGCGGACACGCTCGAACTCGATGAATTGCACATCGCCATGAAGCCTGGCGATGGCGTCGTCTTTGAAAACCTTGCCGACACCAACTACGAGCAAGGCGGCAGCGTCTATGAGATGCGCGGCAGCGCCCTGAGCTTCCGCCACGGTCATCTGCGCATGGAAGACGTCCAGATCGGCATGCGAGTCTTCAAAACGAGTGATCCCGCGCTCAATCGTGCGCTGCGGCAGTCGTTTGAGGGAGACATCCCGATTCGGAAGCAGCGCCAGCTCGATCTTCATGTCACGGGCAAAGTCGGGGAGCCGCTCGTCGTGCGCAGCGGTGCTCACAGCATGGCGTCCACCATGGCGTTGCAGGCCGCGATGAAGCGACCGCTGACGCCGTCCGCCTTCATCGAGCAATTCAGCCGCCTCGGCGGCACCGAGTTCGAACTCGGCAGTGTGCAATTCGATGTCGAAGGCGAGGTGATGCTGCCGATCAGCGAGCTGAACCGCATGCGACGTGAGTTGATTGCGGAATGTGGAATTCGGAATTCGGAATCGCCCAAATCGCAGCCTGCGACCACGCTCGAAAGCATGCTGGAGTCTGTTCGCGCCTCCAATCCGCAATCCGCGATCCACATTCCGCAATTATTCGCGTTGTGTCGCACGCCGGCGCACATCGACGCCGCGCTGGTGCTCGGCATCCCGCGTCTCTACCTCGACTTCGAGGACATCCGTCGTTACGCGGACGCGGTGAAGCACATCAAGGCCGCCAGCGATACTGCGCAGGTCTGGCTGGCAACACCACGCATCCAAAAATCCGGCGAGGCAGGCTTCTTCAAGCTTATCGAGCGTGCGGAACCGCATGGCGTGCTCATTCGCAATCTCGGAGCCATCGCTTACTTCAAAGACAACGGCATCCCGATGACGGGCGATTTTTCGCTCAATGTCGCCAATCCGCTCACCGCCGAGATCTTGAAAAAGACCGGCCTGGAGCGCCTCACGATCAGCTACGACCTCAATATCGAGCAGGTTGTCGATTTGCTCGCCGCCGCGCCGCCCTCGTGGTTTGAGCTCACGCTGCATCAGCACATGCCGATGTTTCACATGGAGCACTGCGTCTTTGCGGCGTTCCTGAGCAACGGCACCGATTTCACCAACTGCGGTCGCCCCTGTGACAAACACCGCGTCCATCTGCGTGACCGCGTGGGCATGAATCACCCGCTGAAAGCCGACGTGGGCTGTCGGAACACGCTGTTCAACGCCGTCGCTCAAACCGGCGCGGAATTCTTTGCCGAACTCCGCGAGCACGGCCTGCGCTGCTTCCGCGTGGAGCTGCTCGAAGAGGACGCGGATGAGGCGATGATCGTCCTGCGCACCTATCAGGAGCTTTTGGCCGGCCAGCGCGATGGCGAGGAGATCTGGCGCGATCTGAAGGCCCAAAGCCAGCTCGGCGTGACGCGCGGAACTTGGGCGGAACTTCCTTGAATGGCGTAAGTTTACCGCGAGAATCACCCACCCATGGCCCGGCACGTTCACGATGATTTCAGTTTCCTGCCCACCGTCGATTCGGCGGACGAGAAGCATGTGGTCAAGGAAGAGCTGTGGGGTGCAAAACCACCGCAGCCTGCCGCTGCGGAGCCAGAAGCCCATGAGGAAGAGCCGGTGGAGACACCTGAACCGGTGCATGAGGAGGCTTACACGCCTCCGCCGGTGGTTTCGGCGCCGCCAGTTCCGGTGAAAGCACCGACGGCAGTCAATAAGGTGCGCGTGTTTGAACCAGACGCGGATCATCCACCGGCTCTCGCCGAAGCAGCGCAGGATGGAGGCGCCATGTGGAGGGCGTTTGCCTCGGAGCAGGGTTTTGATGACGCGCCGACCATCCTCACGCCGAAAGCACGGGCTGCTGCAGCTGCGGAAGAGACGATTGAGCCGGTGGTGCCACGGCGTGCGGAGCCGCGCGCGACGCCCAAGGTTTCCTTTGCCAAGGAGGAGAAAAAATTCACCCCGGCGGCACCAGCACCGCTGACGATGAAGCAATCGCGCACGGAAGGGCCGCCACCGTTGCCGCAGGGGCCAGCGCCCGCGCCGAAACAAGAGGCACCGGCGGTTCACACGGGGGTGGCCGCAGATCCAGAGGCCGCGCCTGCGGACAACACCAACGAAATCAAGAACGCCAAGAAGCGGGCCATTTTGATGACTGTCGGCGTGCATGTGGTCGTCGCCTTCATCCTGCTGCTGATGCATGTGCCGATGATGGACTTCACGCCGCCGGAGATCGTGGCGACGAGCGCGGTGGAGGAACTGGAGAATGAATCGTGGAAGAAGGTCACCTCGGCAGCACCGCAGACGAGTCCGATGGCGGCTTCGGTTTCACCGCTGCTGTCCACCGGTGTCAGCGACATCGCCATGCCGGCGGTCGATTTCTCGGCGACGGCGAGCGATCTGAATCTCGGCACCTCGTTTGGATCGTTCGGCTCTGGCGTCACCACGGGTGGAGCGGGAGGAAAGATCTCCTTCCTGGGCAACACCGCGACGGCGAAGCATGTGGTGTTCGTGGTGGACGTGTCCGGCTCGATGTCCGCCTCGATGAACGTGGAGGGGAGCGGGATGATGACGCGCTTTGACCTGCTCAAGAAGGAACTGGCGAAAAGCATCAGCGCGATGGCGGCCGGCACGGCCTACCAGATCCTTTTCTTCTCCGACTTTGCCTGGCCACATGACATGGTGGACAGCAACGACATGCGGGCGCTGAGCAACTACGAGTGGAAGATCACGGCGACGAGCCGGAATGTGAGCATCCCGCGCTTCAGCTACCTCGCCACGAACCCGGCAAACATCGGCAAGAGCAAGAAAATCATCGCCGAATCGAACAATCCCGGCGGCACCAACTGGGGCAGCGGCCTGCTGATGGCCTTGAAGGGCAGCCCCAAGCCGGATGTGATCTTTTTCATGACGGACGGGAACCGCAGCGACGAACAAGGCTGGATCAATGCCGTCACCACCGAAAACAGCCGCGGCAAGCGCACCATCATCCACACCACGGCGCTGGGAACGCCGGACGCGGCCAGGGATCTTGATGAAATGGCCAGGCGCAACGGTGGTAAATTCACTGTCGTCATGGCGGACGGAAAGATCGTGCAAGGGAAGGACCTGTTGCGCTGAGGCCCTTGGGTCAGCTTTGAAGTGCACACAGCGCCGTCATGACTTCATCCACTGGCAGACCGACGACGTTGGTGAACGATCCCTCCATGCGGTCGAGGAGCATGTCTGTGCATGCCTGGATGCCATAGGCACCTGCTTTGTCGAGCGGGTTCACTTGGGAATGATAGTCGCGGATGATCGCTTCGGAGAGCGACTTGAAGGTGACATGCGTGATCACATGCAGTTCACGCTCCACCTGACCATCGCAGGCAAACACCACACCGGTGCAGACTTCGTGAGTGCGGCCTGAGAGACGGCGCACCATGCGCAGCGCTTCGTCCATGTCGGCAGGCTTGGCCAGCGGGTCGCCATCCACGTAAACCAGTGTGTCAGCGCCGAGCACGAGAGCTCCGGGTTTCTGGAGACTGCCGGCAAGCGCTTTGCGTCGGGCGTTTTCAATCGTGAGCTGTTCCGGCGTCAGCGAAGCATCGTGGGCTTCCTCGACCTGCGGCACGACGATTTCAAAATCAAAACCCGCCTGGCTCAGCAGTTCGACACGACGCGGGGAGGCTGAGGCGAGCACGAGCGGGCGCATGCTCACGCACGCTGCTCCACGATGGTCGCGACCTCATCCGCCCGGATGACGGCATCACGTTTGTCGGGTGTGCGATAGCGGTAGTAGCCGGTCTTTTCCTGATACTGCGGCGCCCCCTTGCAAGGCACCTCGCGCCCGTCCTTGAGCTTGATCTTGTGCGGTGTGGTGGACGCAAACATGTCAGGCATCGAGCAGGAGGTGAGCACGATGACGGGCAGGAGCAGCAGTGGGAGACGTGGAACGTTCATGACAGCAGACTTGGATTTAAACGGCACTATTCAGACGCGACTTTCGACGATTCTGTTCATCCTTCAACAGGTGACATTTTCAATGTCATGGATTGATGCCAGTTGAAGCAAGCTCCGTGCCTTTTACCCTGCCCGCATGAGTCAAAATCTCCCTCCAGCCATCGGCATCATCGGCGGTTCCGGTTTGTACGACCTTGAAGGTCTCGAAAATCGCGAGGAAATCACCGTGGAAACGCCGTTTGGACACCCTTCGGACGCGCTGGTGACGGGCGCGCTGAACGGGCGTCGCGTTTATTTCCTGCCACGGCATGCCAAAGGTCATCGCCTCCTGCCTACGGAGCTGAATCATCGCGCCAACCTCTGGGCGCTGCGCAGCCTGAACGTGCGCTGGATCATCGCCGTCACCGCAGTCGGCAGCCTGCAGGAGCAGTATCATCCGCGTGACATCGTGCTGCCGGACCAGTTCTTCGACCGCACCAGCCGCCGTGACCAGCACACGTTCTTTGGCCGTGGCATCGTAGCGCACGTTGCTTTTGGTGATCCCATTTCCGACAAGCTGCGGGTGTTGTTGCATGACGCCGCCGTGGCGCAGGGACGCCGCGTCCATAATGGCGGCACCTACGTCTGCATGGACGGTCCCGCCTTCTCCACGCGGGCGGAATCCAACGCGCACCGCCAGCTCGGCTTTGATGTCATCGGCATGACGAACCTGCCCGAGGCCAAGCTCGCCCGCGAGGCCGAGATCGCTCTCGCCACGCTGGCGATGATCACGGATTACGACTGCTGGAAAGTCGAGGAGGAAGCTGTGACCGCCGAATCCGTCATCGGCCACCTCCACGCGAATGTCGCTGCCGCGAAAGCCATCCTCGCTCAGGTCATTCCGCAGATTCCCACTGAACCGAACTGGCCTGAGCATCGCTCGCTCGACACCGCTCTGATGACCGACCGCAAACTGTGGCCGGAGCAGACGGTGGAAGACTTGCTGCCGATTTTGCTGCGGTTTCTGTGATTTTTTCGAGGCGGAAAACCGCGAGGCTTGCCAAATCGGCGTTGGTTGTCGCAGACTGCGAAAATGAATCCGCCTGACCTCCTGCCGCCTGTTCCGAATCTGCCGCTATTGCCCGTTCCTCCACGGAAAGGCATGAGCACCGGCGTGATCGTGGTCATCGTTGTCGGGGTGGTGGTGTTGGTGGTCGGCGTACTGGCCGCGCTGGCGATTCCGACCTTCCGCCGCGTGCAGGCAATGGCTCAGGAGATTAAGAACAAGCAAACGCCGGCGCTCAATCCGCCGCCGCCGCTGACTGCCGCGCAAAAGCAGGCGCTGGAACGGTTCGGGGTCGAGCTGGCTGAGGCACTCAGCAAGAAAGACTCGGCCAGGGTGATGTCCTTGCAGGACGCCGAGGGACTGACCGCACGGGTCTTTGGAAAGCTCCCCACAGGGATTCCGAACAGCACCGAGATGCGCGCCGGATTCATGCAGGGAATCAAAAAGCGCGAAGGCGGCTGGATGTGGAGCGTGCTGGGTGGAGAGGTGCGTTTTCTGCGGGCACGTGAGCGTCAGGGCTTCCCCGCCGTGCTGCTGCGGGTGAAATCGGCCGAGGGCGCGGTGAACTACATCGACATCATGGCCAGGCCTGAGGGCGACAGCTTCCGTGCCGTGGACATGTTCAATTACATCTTTGCCACCACGGCGTCCGAGGAGTCGCGTAACGCGCTCGCGGCGATGGTTTCCAAATCGGCGGGGGGCGGTCTGGCGGCCTTGCTGGGCATGCCGAAGATGGACGAGGCGGTGTCGGGTTACCTTGTCAGCATCAACGAGGCCATGCGTTCTGGAAACATGGCCGAGGTGTTGCGCATCTGCGACGGACTGCCCCAGGAACTCAAAACCCAGCGCATCTTCTTCATCCTGCGCCTGCAGGCGCTCATGTCGCTGAGTTCCTCCGACAAGGTCGAGACGCAGTACAAGGAGGCCCTGCGCGCGGCTCCGGACATTCTCGGCAAAGACAGCACCACGGATCTCCTCATGGTGGATCTGTTGTACATGGAAAACGATCTCAAGGGTGCGGAAGAATGTCTGAAACGGGTGGAGGCGGTCGTCGGTGGCGATCCTTATCTCAAATACCTGCGTGGTGGCACACGGTTGCAGATGAAGGATTATCCGGGGGCATTGGAACTGGCGGATCAGGCCGCCAAGGAGGATCCCAAGATGGCGGAGATCGTCGATTTACGCATCACCGTGCATCTCGCCCGCAAGGACTACAAGGCGCTGGCGGATGAGCTGCGCGCGTTCAAGCGTAACTTCGGCCAGGTGCTTGACCGCAAAGCGCTGGCCGATGACGCCCAATACGCCGAGTTCCTTGCCTCGCCCGAATTCGCCGCTTGGGAAAAGGAACTCGCCGCGCCTTAATCTTCCATCAGCTTCACGGCAAGACGGCGCATGAACTGGCGCTCATGGAGGAGGCCGAGGCGTTCGTAAGCTTCATCAAGGTTGCGCAGGATGCGCAGCAGGGTGCCGTCGGCGGTGGCGGATTCCCGGATCAGGTCTTCCATGCCGGGATTGGCGGCGGGATGGTGTTTGGCCACGTCGGCGGCCAGCATGAAGCGGCCGCGGTTGAAACAATCCACCAGCCACGTTTGTTCGCGGTAGGTGACACGGGAGAGGAAATGGCCGGGGAAGTTGCAGCCTTCGACTTCGAGGCCAAAACGCTGCCCCAGCAGGCGGTAGAGACAGCACAGGCTGATCGGATTGCCCAGGCCGGTGTCCAGCACCCAGAACAGGTTGCTGTTCGCGGGCGAGTAGTAGTCTTTGCTGTTGCCTCGGAAACGCGTGATGCCGCCATGCGGCGCGAACAGCCATTGCGAGAGTTCGTGCGCATCCATGCGACCCTGCTCGGCAAACCCCTCCTCGGCCATCGCGTCGAGACGTTTCGCCAGGTTGGAGGATTGCGTCTTCCAACCGTTCAGGAAGGCGGAAAGCTGGCTCAGGCCCTCCTCAAGCTGCGCGTCCGGGCCTTCCATCCAGCGCCAGCGCATCCAGGTTTCTTCCAACTCGGTGCGGCGTGCCGGTTCGAGCATTTGCGCCACAAGTCGCTCTTCATCGGCGGTGAGCGGCGTCTCCAGCGTCTCAATGTGTTGCGGCAGTTCCCGCCGCATGCCGGTCAGCTCCTGCTTCACTGCCTGACGCACCACCTCCGACTCGTCGTCGAGCAGTTTGATCAGGTGGCTCAGATGAGCGGTGGCAGGCATGGCACGGTGTTAACATGACCCGCCCATCGGGCGCAATCATGAATTGCATCACAGCCGGATTTGCATCGCTTTCGCCGCTCGGTGGGCCTTGGCGCGGGCTTCGTTGATGGTCTTGGCACGGGCGAGGGTCACGGCCATGCGGCGCTGGCCGCTGACGTTCGGTTTGCCGAAGAGGCGGATCTGGGTGTCGGGCTCGGCGAGGACTTTGTCGAGCTTGCCGAACTGAACCTGGGATGATTCACCCGCGACGAGCACAGCGCAGCTCGCGCTGGGGCCGTGCTGGTGGATGTTGGGAATGGGAAGACCGAGGATGGCGCGCACATGGAGCGCGAACTCGCTCAAGTCCTGCGAGATGAGCGTGACGAGGCCGGTGTCATGCGGACGCGGGGAGACTTCGCTGAAGATGACATGGTCGCCTTTGATGAACATCTCGACGCCGAAGAGCCCGCGGCCGCCGAGCGCCTCCGTGATCGCCCCGGCCATCTGTTCGGCGGCTTTGAGCGCTTTTTTGGACATCGGATGCGGCTGCCAGGACTCGCGGTAGTCGCCTTTGATCTGCGTGTGGCCCACGGGGGCGCAGAACGACGTGCCGCCGACGTGGCGCACGGTCAGCATGGTGATCTCGTAGTCGAACTCGACGAAGCCTTCGACGATGACTTTGCCCTTGCCCGCGCGTCCGCCTTCCTGGGCGTATTTCCAGGCCTTGGCGATGTCGCTCTTCTTTTTCACCACGCTCTGGCCCTTGCCGGAACTGCTCATGATCGGCTTCACGACGCAGGGCATGCCGATTTTTTCAATCGCCGCCCGGAACTCCTCTTCAGTGGCCGCAAACACATACGGCGAGGTCTTGAGGCCGAGTTCTTCAGCGGCAAGACGGCGAATGCCTTCACGGTTCATCGTGAGTTTGGCCGCACGGGCGGTGGGGACGACGCGATAGCCTTCCTGTTCCAGTTCCAGCAGCGTGTCGGTGGCGATGGCCTCGATCTCGGGGACGATGCAGTTGGGCTTTTCGACTTCCACGAGGCGGCGCAGCGCCTCGCCATCGAGCATCGAAACGATGTGGCTGCGGTGGGCCACCTGCATGGCCGGGGCGTTGGCATAACGGTCCACGGCGATCACCTCGCAGCCGAGGCGTTGCAGTTCGATGACGACTTCCTTGCCCAGCTCGCCGGAGCCGAGGAGCATGACTTTCGTTGCGGTGGAGGAGAGGGGGGTGCCGATGCGTGCCATGCGGGCAATTAGGCTCGCAGTTGGCTTGCTGCAAATCGCCATTAACTTCAGCCATGCCCTTTCCTGGCCCACCCGCCGAATCACGTCTGCAACGAATGTTGCAGACGGCGTGGGCGGCCGTGGTGGATCTGGTTTATCCGCGTTTGTGCAGCGTTTGCCGCATACCACTGCCGCAGGAGACACCGCGTTCTGGTGCACAGGCCTGGTTTTGCCGCAGTTGTGAGGAATCGCTGCCGCTGGTGGAGCCGCCTTACTGCAAGGTATGCGGCGAGGTGTATGACGGAGCTTTTACGAACGAGTTCCGCTGCATGAACTGTAGCGGGCGGAAATTGGAGTTTGAGTTCGCCGTGGCGGCCTGTCGTGCCGAGGAGGCGATGCGGGAGCTGATTCATCAGTTCAAGTATGACCGCCGCCTGCATCTGCGTGGGGCGCTGGCCACGCTGATGCTGCGGGTGCTGGAGGAGCCCCGGCTGGCGCGGGAAAATCTCGCGGATTGGCTGCTGGTGCCGGTGCCGCTGCATCGCAGCCGCGAGCTGGACCGGGAGTTCAACCAAAGCTGGGAGCTGTGCCAGCGGCTCTCGCAGTTGACCGGTATTCCTGCTGCGAAAGCGCTGGTGCGCGTCCGTGCGACCGAGACGCAGGCGAATCTGGATCGCGACGAGCGGCTGCGGAACCTGCGCGGGGCATTTGCTTTGCCCAAACCACGGCCTTGGCAGCGCCCAACCGACCTTCAGGGCCGCCGCATTCTCCTGGTGGACGATGTTTTCACCACGGGAGCGACGACCAGCGAGTGCGCCCGAATTTTGCGACGTGAGGGCGGGGTAGAAAAAGTGGTGGTCATCACCGCGGCACGCGGCTAGGATCGGCCCCGCGTCCGGCTCTCGCCGGGCCTGACAGTGCGAACGCCGGGTGGTTTTCCTTCCGGCAACTCCTGCGACATGCCACTCGGGGAGACGCTCTATCAGGTCCGTCATCGCAGGACGTCCACACCGATTGACCTACCATGGGATTTTTCAAAAAACGCTCTGTTGACGATTTAGGCGAGAAGAAACGCGACATGCCGGAAGGCCTCTGGACGAAGTGCCCCTCGTGCAACGAAAGCCTGTTTGAGCAGGCGCTCTCCAAAAACCTCCGCGTCTGCACGAACTGCGGCTATCATTTCACCATCGGCTCCGACGAGCGCATCGCCAGCCTGGTGGACGAGGGCAGCTTCGTCGAGATGGACAAGCATCTCGATTCTGTGAACGCCCTCGGCTTCAAAGGCTACCTCGACAAGGTGAAGGCCTACCAGGCCAAGACCGGGCTCACCGAGGCCGTCGTCACCGGCCACGCCACCATCGAGGGCATCGCCGTCCTGGTCGCCATCATGGACTTCCGCTTCCTCGGTGCCAGCATGGGCAGCGTCGTGGGGGAAAAAATCACCCGCGCCATCGAGGCCGCCACCGCCGAGCGCAAGCCGGTCATCGTCTTCTCCGCCTCCGGCGGCGCCCGCATGCACGAGGGCATCCTCAGCCTCATGCAGATGGCCAAGACCAGCGGTGCCCTCGCCCGCCACTCGGAAGCCCGCCTGCCCTACATCTCCGTGCTCACGCACCCGACCACCGGCGGCGTCACCGCCAGCTTCGCCACCCTCGGCGACATCATCATCGCCGAGCCGAAGTGCATGATCGGCTTCGCCGGACCGCGTGTGGTGAAGGAAACCACCCATGCCGACCTCCCTCCCGGCTTCCAGACCGCCGAGTTCATGATGCAGCACGGCCTCGTCGATATGATCGTGGACCGCAAGGACATGCGCCCCACGCTGGCGAAGGTGCTGCGCTACCTGGCCGGAGTGAAGGCAAGTGCCTGACGGCTTCGGGATCAACCGAGCCTGCATGCCGCTGCGGATGATCTCAGGTCATTCGGCCACGCCTCCAATGCTCAACCCGGCTGCTTGTGTTCTTCGCGATTTGGGTTGTCAGCCAGTTGCAGCCCGACCCCGTTTCCCCTATTGGTGGCGCGCGGGTTCATTTTTCATTTTTTGGTTCGATGAAAAAGTGTTTGGCACCATCAAATGGAAACTCTCTTTTTAAGAGCCCAGCGTCAGTCGCAACTACAGCACCATCTTTTTTAACACCAAGTATTCTTTTATAATATATATCTTGTGGATCAGACAACAACGCTGCCTTCTCGTCTTCTACGATCCATACTCGATTTTTTGGCCCTTGAATAGAAACCCAAAATCCGACCCTTTCTTGGTGGTGCGCTACCAGCTCATAAACTGCTTTATCTACTGGCACTTTTTCTTCGATACCTTTGCTCAAAATATGTTCGTTCACCTCTCGTAAGAGGGCGATTCTCACATTATCCAAGGCCGAGGCCTTCCGAACCGTGCTTCCACTTCCCCGACGCCCACAGTCGACAAATAGAGAACACATTGCAATGCCGGCCAATACAAGTGACGTCTTCATAGCTATTTCAGAGGGGAAACGGGGTCCGGGTGCAAATTCTTGACGGTGGGTTGATGTTCATAGCTCAGACGAAGCGGCGGTCATAACTTCATTTTCCCAAATTGGCTGGCACGTCCCGCGCTATTGGTTGGCTCGTGGGTTCATCTGCCATTGGTTGGCATCCGGTGACATCTGCCGCTTCCCGCTATTGGTTGGCGTACGGGTTCATTTTTCAGTTTGAATGAATAGATCTGCTCCGTTTTTTTCGAGCAACTCGATTGCTGATTTCATTTTTGCACCAATGTCAACATTCACAATAATGAAGCTAGCCTTGAGCACGATGACTTGCTGAGGATGTGCGTCGATCCACTCCTTCGGCAACCCAAGCGTATTTAGCGTGGGAAACTTTAGATGTATTTTCGCCATATCAATTTCGCGCTTCCTCCCGAAAAAAGCATCTGGATCACCTATCTCCAATCGCTCGGCTAATCCCATGATTGGCAAAACGTCGATTGTCGCTCCAGATGTGTTGGCAAAAATTGAGAGCGTGGCAAGAGGCAGGTGGGCTAGGGAGCTCAAAGCACCAGCTTTGACCTCTTCACATGAAATCCAGAGGAATAGTTCGTTGAGTTTCCTGAACGGCAACCCTTGAAGCACTACCCAATCGCTTCCAATGGGCAATGTGAGTGCAACGACTTGTAGTGAATAGACGGAATCGGCATCCAGCTTTGCGGACAAATCAGCGAGCGAGGTATGTGGTAGTACTCGCCGGTGTGGAGACATTACCACAATGCGTTTTTCATTCTCCGCAATGCATTCATTAGCGGTGCCCGAAAAAATGAGCAGCAATAAAAGAGAATATGTGTGTTTCAAGAACATCGCAAGCCTCCACTCAAGGAAACGGGGTGAAACGGGCCTGGGTGAAGTGTGTTTGTGGCAAAAAACCGCTGTTGATACAAGAAAAAAGAGGGCGCACGCCGCTGCGGATGATCTCAGATCATTCGGCCCCGCCTCCCATGGGGAACCCGGCCGCTTGCGTTCTTCTCGATTTGGTTTGTCAGCCAGTTGCACACCGACCCCGTTTTCCCATTTCCTTTTCTAAAACACATCCAGCACCACAAAGCATCGGCTTCCGGCCTTCACCGTGAACACTTCAGTCAGCAGGCCCTTGCCTTCGCCATTGCAGACCACGGCATTCTTCCAGTCCACCGGCGGCTGAATGCAGCCGTCCATCAGCGGGCGGATGCGCTCTGCAAAGAATCTGGCATGATTTTCATTCTCAAAGTCAACCGGATGAAAAGCCACACCTCCCTTGTCAGCATCCAGGATGTCTCCGGCCGCGCACTCAAAAACATGCCTGTTCTCCCGGAAATGCCCCGTCGAAAACAGCAGCCGGCAGTGATGAGCCTGCGAAATCACCCGGGCATCGATCAGGCGGCCCAAAGTGCGGCCCTCATGCCCCCGCATCACCCACAGCCACCACGTGCCCATGAGTAACAAAAACGCCACCAGGATTCGCGCCGCAGTTTTCCATCTGGAACTCATTTCAACCCATCATCCCGCTCCGCAGCGCATCCGTCAAGGCGGGTGCAAATTCTTGACAGTGGTCACGGTGCTCATGATTCGGAAGACGGCATGGCTGGGGGCTGCAAAGCACTCATGTTTCCGGCCATTCTGCCCAAACCAAGATGGGGTCGCAAGCACGTTGGATGGGGACTTGAAGACCCGCCACGCCCGCCATCCATGCCAAAGAGAATGGATGCCCGTCCCGCTTTCGCACCCTGACACCGGTTCGCTCGTCCTGCGCGGATGGGTTCGTCCAGGAGCCGATTTCCATCAGTCGATCCCGGCCCAACAGCCGTCATCCCGGCTTTGCGTGCCGCCAAATCGCGAATGGGTGGCGGCAAATCACGATTTCGTCCGGCCAAACATGGAGTTGGTGGCAGTAACCCCAGGAGTGGTAAACCAAGGGGAGGGAATCAGGAAAGAAATCCGATGACCCATTGGAAATCAAAGCGTTGAACCCCACACCCCTCCTCGGGTTGAGCTTTTCCCGACTCGGGAAAGGCTTTTCCGAGCGCGGATTGAGCGTTTCCGAACTCGGGTTGAGCTTCCCCGGACTCGGATCGAGGCTTTCCCAACGGCGGCTGAACTTTTCCTGACTCGGATCATGCAGGACCGAATCGGGGTCGAGTTTCCCCGGACTCGGGTTGGGCATTTCCGATCGCGGATCGAGTCTTTCCCAACGGTAGCCGACCTTTTCCGAATCGGGGTCGAACGTCACCGGACTCGGTCTGCATGTTTCCGAACGGTGGCCGACCTGTTCCGCGCCCGGGCCGGGCATTTCCGAACTCGGATTGAGCGTTTTCCGGCTCGGAAAAGGTTTTTTTGAGTTCGTATCGAGCTTCTCCGAGTTGGGATGGAGCGTTTCCGAGCTGGCGGGAGCGTGAGGCAGGCGGGGTGCGTTGCCCGCAAACGCGCCGTTGTTGGGGATGGCGGTTTACCCACGAAAAGAGCGGCAAATCCTGCCTTTCCGCATTTGCACTCGGAACGAAAGGGCGCATTCTCCACGCCCCCTATCATGAGTGCCACTTTGCCGTACCGCGCCAATGCGGATTTCCTTGAGTCCAAGTATGTGGACTGGAAAAAAGACCCTGGTTCCGTCGAACCGCTGTGGTCATCGTTTTTTGAAGGTTTTGAACTGGGCATGGCCCGTCTGGCCACGAAAGGCGCGGAGTCGGCCGCCGGGGCAGGCACACCGCTCTCCGAGAAGACGCTGAACTTCCGCATGCGTGTGTCGAACGCGCTGTATGCCTTCCGCGAACTCGGCCACACGGCCGCGCATCTCGACCCGCTGGACAAGGAAGGGCCGGAGATTCCCTCGCTCACGCTGGCGGGCCTCGGCTTCACGGCGGACGAGCTCGAAGAGGATGTGCAGACGCATCTGTTCCGCGGCGGGCAGCCGATGAAGCTCAAGACGATGCTGGCGGACCTGCAGCGCATTTATTGCGGACGCACGGGCTTCGAGTTCATGCACATCCACAACCCGGAGGTGCGCACCTGGCTGCTGGAGCGCATCGAAGGCCGCGATCTGGACGCCAAACCGGAGGCAAAGGCGCAGATCGACGCGCTGCGCTGGCTGCTGGAGGCGGAGACCTTTGAGCGCTTCCTGCACCGCCGCTTCGTCGGGCAGAAGCGTTTCTCGGTGGAAGGTGGGGAGTCGATGCTCGTGGCGCTGGAGACCATTCTCGAAGGCATGCCGGCCTACGGCGGCAAGGAAATCATCCTCGGCATGGCGCACCGCGGCCGTCTCAGCGTGCTGGCGAATTTCCTGCGCAAACCGCTGGAGTATCTCTTTTACGAGTTCAGCGAAAACTATGTGCCGAACATGGTCAGTGGCGATGGTGACGTGAAGTATCACCTGGGCTTTGAAACCGTGCGCCAGACCAGCGGCGGAGATTCCATCGGCGTGATGCTCGCGCCGAACCCGAGCCATCTGGAAGCGGTGGATCCCGTCGTCGAAGGCATGGCCCGTGCCCGCCAGCGCGCGCTGGGCGACACGAAGGACCGCAAAAAAGTCATCCCCGTGCTCATCCACGGTGACGCGGCCTTCGCCGGCCAGGGTCTCGTGGCGGAAGTGCTCAATCTCTCGCAGCTCCCCGGCTACCAGACCGGCGGCACGATCCACGTCATCGTGAACAACCAGATCGGCTTCACCACGATGCCGGAGGACGCCCGCAGCTCGCATTACTGCACCGACGTGGCGAAGATGATCGAGGCGCCTGTGCTCCATGTGAATGGCGACTGCCCGATGGAAGTCGTGCATGCGACGAAGCTCGCGCTCGAATTCCGCCAGACCTTTGGCCTGGATGTGATCCTCGACATCGTGTGCTACCGCCGACATGGCCACAACGAGACGGACGAGCCCGGCTTCACCCAGCCGAACATGGCCCGCTCCATCGCCGAGCATCCTTCCACCGCGACCTTGTTCCGTCTCGACCTCGCTTCGGCGGGTGTGCTTGACGAAGCCGGTTCCGCCGCGCTGCAGCGCGAGCTGGAAGACGAACTCGAACAGGGCATCACCACGCTCGCTGATCGTGACAAGCACGCCGATGGCGGCAATCCATTTGAAGGCAGCATGGCGATGCCGCAGGCGGCATATGACTACCATCCGGTGAAGACCGGCGTCGAACTCAAGGACCTGAAAAAAGTGGGCGAGCGTCTTCTGGAAGTGCCGGAGGGCTTCAATCTGCATCCCACCATCGCCAAACGCTTCCTCGCTGCCCGCAAGAAAGCATTGGAGGCTGGAGAAGGAATCGACTGGGCCTATGCCGAGTCCCTGGCCTTTGGCACGCTTCTCACCGAAGGCCATGGCGTCCGCCTCAGCGGCCAGGACGTGCGACGCGGCACCTTCAGCCAGCGCCACAGCGTGTTTTATGATTCGCAGACACGTGAGCGCCATATCCCGCTGAACAACCTGGCCGCCGAGCAAGGCCGCTACTGCGTGTACAACAGTCTTCTGTCCGAGGCCGCCGTGCTCGGTTTTGATTACGGCTACTCGCTGCTCACCAGCAATCTGCTCGTCTGCTGGGAAGCGCAGTTCGGCGACTTCGTGAACGGAGCGCAGGTCATCATCGACCAGTTCATCGCCAGCGCCGAAAGCAAATGGCAGCGCCCCTGTCACCTGACGCTTCTGCTGCCGCACGGTTACGAAGGCCAGGGCCCCGAGCACTCCAGCGCGCGGCTGGAACGCTTCCTGCAGCTCTGCGCCGGCGGTAACATGCAGGTCTGCAATTTCACCACGCCCGCGCAGTATTTCCATGCGCTGCGCCGCCAGCTCAAGCGCAGCACGCGCAAGCCGCTCGTCGTCATGACGCCCAAAAGCCTGCTGCGCCATCCGAAGTGCGTCTCCAAGCTCAGCGACATGGCCGAAGGCACCACCTTCAAGGAAGTGCTCGATGACGACCAGCTCCTCGCCCCGCCGGAACGCATCACGCGCCTGATCCTGTGCAGCGGCAAGGTCTATTATGATCTGCTTGAATTCCGCGCCGAGAACAAGATCAAGAACGCCGCCATCATCCGCATCGAGCAGCTTTACCCGCTGAACTACGAGATGCTGAAGGAGATCGTCGCCAAGTATCCGCGTGCGCAGAAAAAATGGATCTGGTGCCAGGAGGAGCCGCGCAACATGGGCGCCCACTACTACATCCGCCCGCGCCTCGAAGAGCTCTCCAACCACAAGCTCCGCTACGCTGGCCGCGAGCGCAGTTCCAGCCCCGCCGCCGGATCAAAGGCCATCCACACGCTCGAACAGGAAAACCTGGTCGAGGCCGCCTTCAACGCTTGATCATTTTCCAAAACACCCCGTCATGCCCTCCGACATCAAAATACCCGCACTCGGCGAATCCGTCGCCGGTGGTCAAATCGCCAAATGGCACTTCAAAGAAGGCGACTTCGTGAAAGTCGGCGACATCCTGCTCACGCTCGAAACAGACAAGGTCGCCGCTGAAGTGACCGCCGAGGCCAGCGGAGCGCTGCACATTGGCAAGCAACCGGGTGACGATGTGGAAGTCGGCGCGGTTGTGGGCCAGATCGATGAAAGCGTCGCCGCTCCTGCTGCCAAGGCGGTGGAAGCACCCAAGCCGGCACCAGAACCGAAGCCTGAGCCGAAACCGAGCAACGTCACCGAATTCAAGGTCGTGCCAAAGCCGGAACCAGCTCCCGCGCCGGCTGCGAAAGCGCCCGCTTCATCCGATGGCCGCGTGACGCGCAAGAAGATGACTCCGTTGCGCAAAAAGATCGCCGATCAGCTCGTCAGCGCGCAACGCACGGCTGCCATTTTGACGACCTTCAACGAATGCGACATGAGCAACGTCATGGCGCTGCGTTCCAAGCTGCAGGACAGCTTTGTCGCAAAAAATGGCATCAAACTCGGCTTCATGAGTTTCTTCATCAAAGCCGTTGTTGAAGCCCTCAAAGCCGTGCCGCAGATCAATGTGCGCTTGGAAGGTGATGAGATCGTGCAGCAGCACTATTACGACATTGGAGTCGCCGTCGGCACCGAGCGTGGTTTGATCGTGCCCGTGCTGCGTGATGCGGATCAGAAGAGCTTCGCTGATCTCGAAAAAGACATTCTCGGCTACGCCGCGAAGGCCAAGGAAGGCAAAATTCAGGTCAGTGACCTCACCGGCGGCGTTTTCACGATCTCCAATGGCGGCGTTTATGGCTCCCTGCTCAGCACACCGATCCTCAATCCGCCGCAAAGCGCGATTCTTGGCATGCACAGCATTCAGCAGCGCCCTGTGGCGGTGGATGGCCAGGTCGTTATCCGCCCGATGATGTATCTCGCTCTCAGCTACGACCACCGTGTCGTCGATGGCAAGGAGGCCGTCACTTTCCTCATCCGCGTGAAGGACTGCATCGAGAACCCGGCCAGAATGCTGGTGGGCGCGTAATTAGGCATGACCGCAGAATAATGCTGAACAAAGCGGTCACCGTGCGTTCTCATCCACGCACTGAAGCTTATTGACATGGCACTCGAAACACCCAGCCCAATTCCAATGCCCGAGGCACCTGCGCCAAAAGGCTGGGGCGTCTGGCTGCGCAACAAGTTCCTGGCCGGGCTCGCGCTGGCGCTGCCGTTGATCATCACCTTCTGGATTCTGTTCTCGATCTACGACCTGCTGCACGGCTGGAGCAAACCGCTGCTGGCCCAGGTGGTGAGCCTCGTCAACGAACTCTCCGAGGAAACAGTCTTGAACATCGAGGATCCGAAGCTCGAAAACGTCACCAACTTCATCGGCTTCCTGTTTTCGCTGCTGGCCATTCTGGGCCTCGGCTTCATGGCCACCAACGTCATCGGCGTCCACTTCGTCACCGTCGTTGATAAATTGCTGCTGCGCATCCCGCTGGTGGCGGTCATCTACAGGCCGCTCAAGCAGGTGATCGACGCCTTTCGCGGTCTCGGTGGCGCCAAGCAGAGCTTCAAGCGCGTCGTTTACATCGACTATCCCGTGCCCGGGATGCGCATGATCGGCTTTGCCACCGGCCAGTACTGCGATCCGCAGAACGGCAAGGCGATGACCTGCGTGCTGCTGCCCACCGCGCCCAGCCCGATGACGGGCTTTTTGCTCGTCGTTGACTCTGACAAGGTCAGCGATGCGCCGATCACCATCGAAGAGGCGATGAAGATGATCATCTCCGGCGGTCTGGTGGTGCCGCTTAATTCCGTGGTGCCGCTCAATCAAAAGCCTGTTGTCGCGCCTTTGCCGGAGTCTCTGCCAGTGCCCGAACCGGCGATGGATCTGCCCGCAGGCCTGCCGCGTGCGGAGGACTTCGACGCTGGAGACACCGAGATCCTCGCGCAGTCGATGGACATCAAGAGCGGCAAACGCTGGCTGCGCGCCCTGCCGTGGAAAAAACGCTGAACCACGGTGATCATCGACTGGCACAACTGGCAGCCCGGGGTTCGTGCGACGCTGATGTTCGTCATCGACGAGGCAAAGCGTGAAGTGCTGCTCATCCGCAAAAAACGCGGGCTCGGTGCCGGCAAGATCAACGGGCCCGGAGGCAAGATCGATCCCGGCGAAACTTCCACCGAATGCGCCGTTCGCGAAACACAGGAGGAACTCGGCGTCACCGCCCTGAACCCGGTTCACCATGGCGAGCTTTGGTTTCAGTTTGTCGATGGCCTGTGCATGCACGTCGATGTCTTCGTCGCCACCGAGCATGAAGGCGAGGCAATTGAAACTCCCGAGGCCGTGCCGCTCTGGACTTCGCTTGATGTCCTGCCTTTTGATCAAATGTGGGCCGATGACATTCACTGGCTCGCGCAGACGCTGGTGGAACGCCGCCGTTTCATGGGGCGCTTCGTGTTTGATGATGACACGATGCTTTCCCATGAAGTGAAGTGGCTTTGATTTTTTGATTTCAGAGCGACCGGGACCCTGGTTATCATCTGGTCATGAAATGTTTTTTGATCTGGGGCGGCTGTTTTTGGCTCTTAGTCACTTGTCATGCCGCCGCGGCCGGTGCGCCGAACATCGTGCTCGTGATGGCGGATGATCAAGGTTGGGGTGACATGGCTTACAACGGTCATCCGCATCTCAAGACGCCGAATTTTGATGCGATGGCAAAAGAGGGCATCCGATTTGACCAGTTTCACGCCGCGGCACCGGTTTGCTCACCGACGCGTGGAAGCGTGATGACAGGACGCACGCCAAATCGCTTCGGCTGCTTCTCCTGGGGGCATTCATTGCGGCCACAGGAGACCACGATCGCGGAGGCGCTGAAGACAGCGGGTTATGCGACGGGGCATTTCGGCAAATGGCACCTGGGTTCCGTGCAAAAAGCCAGTCCGGTCAGCCCTGGAGCCAGCGGATTCGATGAATGGGTTTCCTCTCCCAATTTTTTCGACCTTGATCCGGTGCTCAGCGTGGAGGGCAGGGCGGTGCCGTTCAAAGGCGACAGCTCCGACGTCACCGTGGAGGAAGCATTGAAATTCATCCGTCGCTGTGCGGGTCAGAAGCAGCGTTTTCTCGCCGTGGTCTGGTTTGGGTCGCCGCATGATCCGCATCAGGCTTTGGAAGCAGACAAGGCGCACTATGCGGGACTTCCCGAGAAACAGCAGAACTTCTATGGCGAGATCACGGCCATGGATCGCGCCTTTGGCAGATTGAGGACCGAGCTGCGTGAACTCGATCTGCGTGAAGACACACTGTTGTGGTATTGCAGCGACAATGGTGCATTGCCGAAGGTGGGATCTGCTGGTGGGCGTCGCGGTTTCAAAGGACAGATCTACGAGGGGGGCCTTGCAGTTCCCGCTTTGCTTGAATGGCCGGCTGCCTTTCGTGAACCCAAAGTCATCAAAGCCCCTTGTGTCACTTCCGACATCTATCCCACCGTACTTGGAATCACTGGAGTGGCCATAGAAAGGCAGCCGCTGTTGGATGGCATCGACCTCATGCCGCTACTGACAGGTCAGGAGCAGCAGCGCAGTCGTCCGATCGGTTTTTGGGAATCGGGCACCAAAGGCATTGGCACGCCTTCCAAGGCTTGGATGGACGAGCTTCTTGCCGCTCAATCCCGGGGTGAGGAGCCCAACGATCCAGCACGTGTCCGCCCAGATGCTGGGAAAATCGGCGATCCTGTCCCGCTGAACACTTTTCCCGGCCATGCCGCCTGGCTTGATTGGCCTTGGAAACTGCACCGTATCGAGAACAAGCAGACTCATGAACTGAGTTGGGAACTCTACAACCTTGCGAATGACCCCGACGAAAGCACCGTTCTTTTGGCTGAGCAGCCGGAGCGGGTGCCTGAAATGCAGAAAAGCCTCGAAGATTGGCTCGAAAACGTGGTTCGGAGCCTGAATGGCGAGGATTATGAGCCTGTCAAAGCTACAGTGAAGCAGCTTAAGTAATTACAAATGAATGGCATACGAAGAGGGGGCGCGTGAATGGGTTCGGAAAATCCCCTCATGACGACACTTGCCAGCTCGCTCAGGCGTGCTAATTAACCAGATAGAGTTAAAAAGCGAAGGATCTGAAAATTCCGAGTTCTGAATCCATCAGTCATTCTGAAATTTCAAAAACTTCCTGTTAATTCTAAAAATATCTTGCGGCAGCAGGATGTTACGTGTTACTATAACATTAATTGCGGGTATAGCTTAATGGTAAAGTTCCAGCCTTCCACGCTGGCCATGTGGGTTCGATTCCCACTACCCGCTCTGAGAACACGTTCATTCCTGTAAATCTAAAATTCAAAGCCGCTTATGAAAGCTGTATTCATTTCTCGCATTGCGAGTGCTTTTACCTGCATGTTTATGCTTGCCTTTGCCCCCGTTGGCACGGCGCAATCAACGGGCAACTGCACGGAAATCTCCAACGACGTCCGGGTCGCTGTCGAAAAAGACCCCTCCAAGGTCCTAATGGTCGTCGAAGACGCTCTTGTTATTAACGAAGGCTGCGCGGCTGACATCGTGAAAGCGGCAATCACTGCCTCCAAGGCAGATGCGACGCTTGCGGGTCAGATCGTTCAAACCGCTGTTTCAGTGGCACCCAAAATGGCTGCGGTTATCAACGAGGCTGCAATCTCGGTGGTTCCAGGACTGGCAGCCGTGGCTCCTGTCGATGAGGTTGTGCGTCCAGTGACTGTCGCGGACAAAAACCCAAGCAAAAATCCTGTTATTCCGGTTCAGGAAGAGGATTTCTTCATCCCGGCCAGCATCCGAGGTGTGTACCTCATCCAGCCACCTTCCTCTGGTCCGCTTCCGTGTGATCCCACCTACCGCTGCTGCTGTGATCCGGTGTCGCCGGCTGCAGCCACTCCATGACGAAACTGCGGGGTAATTCCTCCACTGTTCCTCATACCCACCGCCGATCTTCACCACCATGAACTTCCGATTTGCAATGCTGATTCTGGCAGCCGCTGTGCTCAGCCCTGCCGCACTTAGGGGCCAGGGGTTGGTGGCGATTCAGAACTACTCGGCGGATTTCAAGACTGAACAGCCGCTCACATTTTCATTCACAGGGCAGGGTGGATATGACTTCCTCAAATACAGAGTGAATTCTCCGCTCGTGCAAGACATTGAGTCTTGGTATGTGCAGGGTGGCGTGGGAGCGGCTTATACGAATCCTGACCGCACGACACCTTGGAGTTTTAATCTCGACACCAGTGTCATCCATTACATTGACGGCGTGCCACGCTTTGGCGGCACATTTTACAATGCCCGTGGAACCTTCAATTTTGAGCACCGGTTCTCTGAGCGTCTCAAGATCAGCAATAACTTCTATGCCACCTACGGCGTGGATCCTGGCACGGCTTTTGGGTATGGTGCGTCCACGACGCTTTGGAACGGACAGTACCTGTATGGCTACAACAATTTCAACGTCAGCTATGCTTGGTCTCCACGCCTCTCCACCACAACCTCGTATACGCTTGATGGCATCGGCTACCAGGACGATTTGGTGGCCGATCCTGAGGATCGCTACACGCATCTGTTCGCCCAGCAGTTCGCTTATGCTATTTCCAAACGCACGAGTCTGACGGCGGAATATCGCTATCGCATGGCCACTTATGCCACGCGAGCGGACAAGAACTACACCTCCCAGTTTGCCTTGCTCGGAGTCGATCACGCCTGGAGTGAGCGCATGTCTGGGTCAGTGCGTGGTGGTGCTGAGTTCTACGATTCAGACCGCGTGAGCAAGACGGCTCCTTATGCAGAAGCCGCCCTCAATTACGCGGTTGCACGACAGACCATGGTGCGCTGGTTTGCGGCGCTTGGCTTCAATGGGGCCGAACTCGCCGCCTTCAACAGCCGCTATGGCTTGAACACGGGTCTTCAGATAAGCCACTACTTCACCAAGCGGCTTAGTGCCAACGCAAGCGCATCCTACGCGTTCAGCCAGTTCGACAACGGCACCACCGGAACAGACGTGAACGAACACTCTGCGCTGCTCTCCACTGGGATTGGCTATCAACTCCTCGAAAACCTCAATCTGAACGCCAACTACTCCTTCTCCACGCTACAGTCGGACGACGCGTTGCGTGAATTTGACCGCCATCGCGTCTCACTCGGCGCCACGGCCACTTTCTAAGTCCCCCCAACAGCCAGACACCCAATCCGCCGGCGGGCAGTTTCGGACACCACGAATCTCCCGCTGGCGGCATTTCCAGACCACTTTCTTAACCTCTCCAAACTACTTTCACCCAAGCAGGCATGAACGAGTCAGGCACAGAACTGCAAAAGCATGCGATGGACACCTGGCAGGTGGTCAAAAATCGGTTTGGACTCATCTCGCTTTCCTTCCTCCTCATTTTTGCTGCTGCCGCAGTGCTCACTTACATCATGCCGCGCAAGTATCGCGGACATGTCGAGATGACCATCGAGCGCATCACGCAGGATATCAATGTGTTCGACAAAAACCGTGGAGACAGTCTTGCCTTCACCCAAGAATATATCAAAACGCAGTTTGAGACGATCACCAAGCCCACCACGCTCTATCCGGTTATCGAAAAACTCGAACTCGCCAAGCGCTGGGAGCTGCCCAACCGCCAGGCCGCGCTGGCCCGTCTGCGCGCCAACCTTGAGACGCAGTCCATGCTGCGTTCGGACTTTGTTATTATTGATTATTACGACCAGGATTCTCAACTCGCGGCCACCATTGCCAATGAAATTGCTAAAAGTTACATGGCGCAGCGCAACAACATCGAGGGCGAAAAAAAGCAGAAAGCTCTCACGGTTCTTCAGCAGCAAATCTCTGATCAGGAAGATCTGCGACGTCAGGCCCAGTTGCGCTCACAAGAAGCCAAGCGCAAAGCCGGCATCGTCGGCGATTGGATCGTCGGCGGCGGCAGTTCGCTCAATCCAGGCAGCGACATTCGCACCTCGGAAGAAAACATGCAGATGTCACGCGAGCAATTGCTCATGCAGTCTGATCAGGACATCCTCACCTTGCAGACCGAGATCGACCAGATTGCCAATCTCAGCTCCGATGATCTGATTGCCCAGGCTTCCGGCCTCAAACTGGAGAATCAAAACATCGCGACGATGACCTCGAAGCTCCAGGAACTGCAAGTGGCCCGTGAGGGGCTGATCAACGAGGGCCGTGGTCGCATGCATCCCCAAGTGCTCAGCGTGGACAGCCAGGTCACCCAATACAAGGCTCTCATTCTAGGAGCGGCCAAGGCGCACGTCGCGGGGCTCCAAAACCGGCTCGATGGTGCCAAAAAGAAGCGCCAGTCGCTCCAGACCTACAACGACGACGCCAAAGAGGAGATCATGAACATGCAGTCGCTCTACAACGAGTACAAGACTGCCAAGGACGAGGTCACTTATCTCGAAGACCTGCTCGTCAAGATGCGCTCGCGCTTCTTCGAGGAAAAGGCGGGCATCGAACTCGTGAAATCCCCTGCCACCATCTACTCAGAGGCGGAACCCGAGGGAAAACCCGCCAAGCCGAATGTGCCGCTGCACCTCGCGCTGGGTGGAGTGCTTGGTCTCATGTTCGGCCTCGGTCTCGCCTTCTTCCTCGAGTACATGGACACCACGGTGAAGAATCTTGATGATGTCGAGCGCTTCCTCGGCGTTCCCGTGCTTGCCGTGGTGCCAAAGGGGGTCGGTGTGCTGCATCGTTCCAGTGGCTTCAATCCCGATGCCGAGGCCTACCGGATTCTGCGCACGAACATCGAATTCAACCGCAAGTCAGCCGACGCCAACTGCCTCAGCGTCGTCAGTGGCGGGGCAGGGGAGGGGAAATCCACCACCATGGTGAATCTCGCCTACGTCTGCGCCCAAGGCGGCTACAATGTCCTGCTCATTGATGCCGATCTGCGCCGCCCCAGCATGCACACGTATTTCGATGTCAGCCATGCCACCGGCCTTACGAATTACCTCACCACCGACATCCGCCTCGAAGATGTCGTTATTCGCACCCAAGTCGAAAACTTGTTCTTTCTTCCCAGTGGCCTGTTGCCCGCCGACAGCGCTGGTCTGCTCAACTCCCAGCGCATGGTCGATCTCATCGCCGATGTGAAAAGCCGCTTCGACCTCGTTTTGATCGACTCGCCGCCCATCCTCGGTGTTAGCGACGCCTCCGTGCTCGCCAACATGGCCGACATGACCATGATCGTTGTACAGCACCGCAAGCTGCCTCGCCATATGCTCATGCGCGTCAAACAGAGTGTCGAAAACGTCGGCGGCAAGGTCATCGGTGTCGTCCTCAACAACGTCGATCTCCGCAGCGACGCCCAATACCAGTACTACACCAGCTACTACACTTACTACTCGCCTACCAACACCCCTGGCAGCGGCCAGAGCGGCAAGTCACGTCGCCGCAAGATCCGCACCGAAACCACCGCTCCCGCTCTGGGCACTCCACAGCCGCTCGCGCGTTTGGATGGCGACGATGTTTTTTAGACCCTCCTCAATCACCACCACCGTTATGAAAACACACCTTTTCTCCTGCATCCTCGCCGCATGCGCATTCGTGTTGGCTCCGGCACACGCCCAGAACGGCGAACTCGCCCTCAAGGCCAACGACCGCGTGACCATCTCCATCGGCGGTATTCCCGACAACGAAGTGCCGCAGATCAGCAAGGTGTACACCATCAGCGACAGCGGCACCGTCAATCTCCTCCATATCGGCGAAGTTCGTGCCGCCGGTCTCAAGCCCTCCACGCTTCAGCGCACCATCGAGCAGACCTACGTTGCCCGCGAAATATACACACGTCCCACTGTCACTGTCTCCACCGATGACAGCGCGGCCACCGCCCGCATGGTCTATGTCATCAGCGGCTGTGGCAAGAACGGTCCCATTCCGTGGAATTCCGGCATGACCATCCTCAAGGCCGTCGGCGCCGCAGGCGGTTTCACCCCCTTCGCCAAGCCCAGCAAGACCAAACTCATCCGCGACGGCGTCACTACCGAGGTCAATCTCAAGGACATCAGCGCCAATCCAGCGCGTGACATCAAGCTCCAGCCCGAAGATCAGATTATCGTGCCGGAGTGATTTTGATTACAACCAATGATACGGCAATGAACACGCGACTTCTCCTTTGCATTCTTGCTGCCTCTACGCTTGTGCTGAATTCTGTTCAGGGACAGAACAGCGAACTCGCGCTCAAATCTGGTGATCGGATCGCCCTCTCCATCGGCAGGATTCCCGACGCTGACGTCACCCAGATCAGCAAGGTGTACAGCGTCAGTGATGGTGGCACCATCAATCTGGTGCATATCGGCGAGGTTCGAGCCGCTGGTCTCAAGCCTTCCGTGCTTCAACGTGCCATTGAGCAAGCCTACATCGAGCGCGAAGTTTACACGCGTCCTACCGTCACCATTTCGATTGATGGTGGCGAGGCTCCGTCCCGAATGGTCTATGTCGTCAGCGGCTGTAAACAGAACGGCCCGGTGCCTTACAACTCTGGTATGACCATTATGAAAGCCGTGAGTGTAGCGAAAGGTTTCTCTGACTTTGCCCACCCCAGCCGCACCAAACTGATTCGCGACGGTGTCACCACCGAGGTCAACCTCAAGGACATCAGCGCCAATCCAGCGCGCGACATCAAGCTCCAGCCCGAAGATCAGATCATCGTGCCGGAGTGAGGCCATGGCAGCATCACTTCACTGCCTTCAGGCGGACAAAGCCCCGGTTGATGAAGGCGGCGTTCACCGTGATAGTTCCATCGGGATTCGTCATGGTTTGAGCGGCGGGTACGTCGGTCCATGTGGCCAGATCGGGGGATGATTGAGCTTTCAGGCTGCCCCATTCGGTGAACACCACCCGCGGACGGTAGGTTAGGGTCAATGCGCCGCTTTGCATGACCGGCTGAGGCAGGTTTGCGGTGTCAGCGTGGTCAGCGGCGAACCCTTCGAGCGCGAATTCCAATAAATTAGGCACACCATCGCCATCAGAATCGTCATGGAAGGCACCGGTAGATCCTTGCGAGATCATCCACTCGTTGAAAGGGATGTTGGGATCGAGCCCCAGTACGTTCGTGATGATGTAGTCGTCATCCAGCGGCGAAATCGGTGTGCTAGGATACTTGGAATTGAAGGCTTCCACGATCAACTGCGCGATCTTCGTGTGCGCACAGGTGTTGGGATGAAAGCCGTCGCCGCTAAAGGCATAACGCGTGCCGGCATCCGCATCCGCCACACGATAAAACTCGATGCCCTTGATGCGGAAGGGCTGTGTGATCAGCGCCTTCGTGAATTCATACACACCTGGCGCGAAACCGATGCCCTGTGACTGTGCGTAGCTGGCGAGGCTGGCATTCAGCGCATCCATGGCAGTAGAGACGCGTGCGGTCTTCACAACATCAGTCGGGTAGCCTTGCTGGATCTTCGGCGTGCAACCGACATGCGGTATGCTCACGAGCATAATGGGAACTGTGGCATTCAGGTCACGTACCCAGCCCACGAGCCATTGCAGATTGCTCAGCGTCGGGTTCGTTACCTCGGGACCGACGAGTCCGTTGTAAAGGTTCGCGTAATAGCTGTCGGCATCATTGCCACCGGCAAAGATGACCACGCGTTCCACATCATAGCGGATGTGGTTTTTCAGCGAGTTGACCCACCACTGGTTGAAGAAATTGGTGAGGATGGATTTGATCTCGCCAGTCGTCGCTCCGGGCAAGGCCCAGTTATGAGCATGGCCGGTGGCGCGCGCATCGGCATAGACATCCCACGTTCCGGTGTCGAACCAGTCCGTGCGGTGCTGATGCAGGATTTCAATCCAATTCCGCGCCTGCCAGGCAGCCGGATTCTGCGGATACAAGCCCGGAAATTCCGCCTCATACTCCTTTGTCAGGCTGTCCCCGAGCACGAGGCACTGCTCCGCCTGAATCGGGCGGAGCAGGAGCAGCAGACAAAACAGGACACGCATGGCATACTTCAGACGCAGGACGCGTCGGAAAGTTCAAGGAGATGAAGGCCAATTCATCAGCGCGTGATCAAGGAGGTCCATGACACACCTTTTGACCACTTCTTGAAGATCATTTGACGCCTTGGAGCTGCCTTACAGTCCCAAGTCCGTCACCGCCCCGTGACTCGCATTGCTCGTGAGCTTGGCATACTTCGCCAGCACACCACGCGTGTAGCGTGGTTTTGGCTGCTTCCATTTGGCAAGGCGCTCTTTGAGTTCCGCAGCAGGAATGCCGAGCGTGATCTGGCGCTTCTCGGCGTCGATGGTGATGGCGTCGCCATTCTTGATGACCGCAATCGGGCCGCCGACGAAGGCCTCTGGCGTGACATGGCCGACGACGAAACCGTGGCTGCCGCCGCTGAAGCGTCCGTCGGTGATCAGCGCCACGTCTTTGCCCAATCCCTTGCCCATGATGGCGCTGGTCGGCGAGAGCATCTCACGCATGCCGGGGCCGCCTTTTGGTCCTTCCATGCGGATGACGATGACGTGACCTTTTTTGACCTTGCCGTGCAGGATGGCCTGCAGCGCGGTCTCCTCGGACTCGAACACGATGGCCTTGCCGGTGAACTTGAGGCCTTCCTTGCCGCTGATCTTGCCCACGGCACCTTCGGGGCAGAGATTGCCCCTGAAGATGACAAGGTGGCTGTCCTTCTTGAGCGGATTGCTCAGCGGACGCACGATCTGCTGATCTTTCGGCCACACGATTTTGGAGTTATTGACGTTCTCCTTCATCGTTTTGCCGGTGACGGTGAGGCAGTCGCCGTGCATGAGACCTTCCGCGACCAGCATGCGCATCAGCGGCACGGTGCCGCCGATTTTGACGAGGTCGTTCATCAGATATTTGCCGCTTGGTTTGAGGTCCGCGAGCACGGGCGTTTTCTTGCCGATGCGGGTAAAGTCCTCGATGCCCAGCTTCACTCCCGCGCTGTGCGCCATCGCCATGAGGTGCAGCACGGCGTTCGTCGAACCGCCGAGGGTGATGATGAGTGTGATGGCATTTTCGAAGGCCTCCTTCGTCATGATGTGGCGTGGTGTGATGCCTTTTTTGATCATGTTCACCACGGCGGCGCCGGCATCGAAGCAGTCCATGAGTTTTTCGTTCGACACGGCGGCTTGCGCACCGCTGTTCGGCAGAGACATGCCGAGCGCTTCGATGGCGCTGGCCATCGTGTTGGCGGTGTACATGCCGCCGCAGCTTCCCTCGCCGGGAATGGAGTGCTCTTCGATGTCCACGAGCTGTTTGTTGGTGATCTGACAGTTGGCGTGTTTGCCGACCGCTTCAAACACCGTGACGATGTCCGCGTCTTTCTTCTCCAAACCAACGCATCCTGGCAAAATGGTGCCGCCATAGACAAAGACGCTCGGACGGTTCAAACGCGCCATCGCCATCAGGCAGCCGGGCATGTTCTTGTCACAACCGCCGATGGCGACAAACCCGTCCATGCCCTCGCAGCCAACCACCGTCTCAATCGAGTCCGCGATGACCTCGCGCGACACGAGCGAGTACTTCATGCCCTCCGTGCCCATCGAGATGCCGTCGGAAATGGTGATGGTGTTGAAAATGATGCTCTTGCCGCCTGCGGCGTCCGCACCCTTGGCGGCCTCTTTGGCGAGACGGTCGATGTGCATGTTGCACGGCGTCACCATGCTCCACAGGCTGGCGATGCCGATCTGCGACTTCTTGAAGTCCTAGCGCTTGAAGCCCACGGCTTGCAGCATGGCGCGGCTTGGCGCGCGTTCCACGCCATCAACGACGATGGCGCTGTGTTTGCGGTGCAGGCTGGGCTTGGCGGCGGTTTTCTTGGACATGGCGTGGTGTTGTGGGGGGCGCGCAAAGTGGCGGGCGCGCCCA